>CAMCPM010000043.1 GCA_945876755.1 uncultured Clostridia bacterium | reverse complement strand
ATTCCTCCCGATGTTTTCTTTATGATAACACAAGAAAAGCGGACAAAACGGACAACTTTTTCAAAATGGCAAAAAAATACCGCTTTGCAGTCGACTGCAAGGCGGTAAAAATAAAACCCCTCGAATTCGAGGGGTTAAAATTATTCAACTATCTCAAAAACATCGGGCGGATATAGATAATCTTCTGATGTTTCATCAATTATTCTGTACCATCCTTTTTCAACAGAAATAACATTGTAAACTTTACCATTAAGTAATTCTAACGGATCACTTTTGCCAATGTATTTAACTTTCATCATACCACCTCTTGACTTTCATTCTTACTTTTAGACCATCTGCTTCATACCAATGCACTTCGGCTTTTCTGGGAATATTCTTATCAAGTACATATCCGGTTCCCCTGACCTTTTCCCATTCATCAGCTTTTATGTTGTAACTCTGTTCAAGAAATATTGCTTCACGTATGGGGACATCGGTACCTTTTCCAGCAAAAGTTTTTATATCAATAATTTCAGTTCCTTCGGCAAATTTAGAATGATTTCCGTCCGGAAGTTTTACAGGATAGTTTTTTCCGGAAGCACCCACGCTTTTCCCAATCTCAATATTATCCTTTATACTATCACTTCCAATGACTTTATCATTATTTTCTGCCTTTGGCTTTATTATATCACTTTTTGAAGATTTGTCAACAGTTTTTGCCCCACCGTTTGAATATCTTACAGCATTGGAAGAAAATTTTTTGTTTGTAAATCTCCCGTTCTCACCGTGATAAGGGTTATAACGCAGTTCCTCCGCTCTCATATCGGGAACAGCGTCAACTTCCGTATTGGGCGTCATATCCCCAAGGTCTTGAAACTTGTTCGTGTTAGGCGTGTAGATCCTGTTGGATTTTACATCAAGAAGAACGTCCTGCAAGCCAAGCTTTATGAAATTGAAGCCTAAGGGCGGCAGGTCCTCACGTTCACGAACTTCGTCAAGCTGCATAACGTTTTTATCCAGCGCAATAGCATAACCGTTCATACGGGACGTAAAATCGCCCCTCGTCAGCTCTACCGTGTCAAAAGCAAAATACCGCTTTTCTTTTTCGCTTTCAAGAAGAAGGTCGCTGTCACAAGCCGCCTCGATAACGTTCAGCAGAGGCATAATGCAGTTTTTCACCCATAACGCCTGTACCTGCTCCGAAGCCTTTCCGTTGAGTATTTCGGGCGGCATTTCAAAAATCGAGCATATTTCATCACGATTTGTACGCTTGTTTTCGTTCAGCTGCATTTCAACGGAAGTGCTGGAGCTTTCGGTAAAATCAATGCCATCGTTAAGTACAACAACATTGTCGTTGTCCGCATTGTTTGTGTAAATTTCACGGAAAGAAGCCTTGAGCGAGTCGAGCACCGTCTTGTCAAGTCTGCTTTTGGATTTCAGAAAGCCCCTCTTGTTTCCACCCTTTTTTACAAGGGCATTTTCAAACTTCATCGTGTTATATGCCACGGAAAGCAGAAGATTATTTTCCTCGGCAATGCTCTTTCCCTTTCCGTAACCGTCATTTCGGCGCAGTATCTTCAAAAAATCATGGGGATAATACTTCTGACCGTTTACATAAATGTCATATGCCTTGAAAATCGGGTCTGCATTGGTCGTAATGCTGATATTTTCCTCGCGGACATACCGCAAAGACTTCACATCGCCGAAAATATCACGCTCTATGTAGGTGTACGCACCCTTCCCGAGAAAATAATCCTGCACCCATTCACGGCGCATTTCCGTAGCGTTCAGCGTGTCCCCCGTGTCACCGTTCAGCAGCCGTACCCGAATATCGTCCGTTATCTCCGTGACCTTTTCGCCGTCTTTTTCGTACATCTTCAACGGCAGCGAGGCTATCTTATCGGCAATAAGCTTAATGCAGCTGCTTACCGACGACAACTCCGAAGCCTGGGACTTGGATAACGGAGCATTTCCACCAATAAGCGCCCGAAGCACACTTGCACCGATATTTTCCGTCGTAATCATATTTTCGGTATTTATAACAACTTCGGCACGATTTTCTTTTTTTCTCCAAAAGGGCATTTTAATTCTCCTCTCGCTTATGCAACCTGACCGCCCCAGCCCGTAGGACTAAGCATATCCTGCTGCAATAAATATACCGCATTTATGACCGCAACCACGCAGTCAACCTTTCCTGCGGATTTCTTTTTGTTCACATATCGGTTCATGTTCGTATCGAACGTACACCGCGCATTTTGGAAATTTACCTCAAGAAGCAGGCTGTTTTCATATCGGAACGTACCGTGAAGAACATACTCCTTGATTAGCTTCGTAGGCGCATGAAGAACGCTGGAGTGCTGCTTTATCTCAACACATTCATATCCTTCCGCCTCAAGCTTCTGCACCGTAGAAAGCGCGTTGTAGCGGTCGTAGCCTATCTGTACGATAGTTACGCCGAACTTTTCTTCCATTTCGAGAATAAACCGCTCTATGTCCGAGTAGTCAATAACATCATCGCCGCTTTCAAAGCATTCACCTGCTCTGATACTTGCATTGTAATCAAACTTTTCTTTCTCGGTTTTTCGCTCGACAGCGTCCGCAGGAATAAAGCCCCATACTTTGGCGTATATGTACCCGTCTGCCTCGGTCACCATAGCAACAGCCGTGTTATCTTCAGTCATTGACAGGTCAAAGCCTACCCATACACGGCGGCCGCGCCAGAATTCGGGGTCGCTTTCTATCCTGCATTCCCTCAGCCGTGCAATGTCTATGTACCCCTCCACGCCAAGCGACTTGTATTGGATATTACAATGCTTGCAAAGGAAGTTTTCACGCTTGTTTTCATACAGAACAGCAAGCGCACGCTTCTTTTTCAGGTCATCGAAAATGTACGGGTACGCATAGGCAACGGGATTAGACTGATATATGACCAAATCGTTATCCTGCCATTGGTCGCCCGATTTTATGTCGTCGTCAGGCTCGTATAACAGCGCAAAATACCGTTTG
>CAMCPM010000042.1 GCA_945876755.1 uncultured Clostridia bacterium | reverse complement strand
CCTTGTCCCCTCATAGGTTTCCCCCTCGTATTTTGTAAGCTAAACTTTAATTTATATTATACATATTAATTATAAAAGGGCGGAAAATTTCCGCCCCTTTGTTTATTATTTCCTCGTTATTTTCGTTCCCTCACGGGTCTCGGTGATAACATATCCCATTGCGGTTATTTTATCCCTTATCTCGTCCGCAAGAGCAAAATTCTTCGCCTTTCTTGCTTCCTTGCGTTCTTCCGCAAGTATGCGTATCTCTTCGGGAAGCTCCTCTTCCGCAGGAGAAGCGTTTTTCGCAAGCTTTTCTGCTGCTTCAATAAGTCCCAGAGAAAGAACTCTGTCAAAATCCTTTATAAGCGCAAGCTTTGTTGCTCCGTTTGTATCGGCTTTAAGCACGTCATAAACTGCTGTTACAGCAAGCGCAGTATTCAGGTCGTTGTCCATAGCGTCGGTAAAGCGCTTTTTAAGCTCGTCAAAGGCAGCCTTGTCGACCTCGCCGCCTTCGCCGAGAAGCGCCGCTATCTTAGCAACAAGCTTTCCGTAAGCCACAGCCGCATTATCAAGATTTTCATAGCTGAAAACAAGTGATTTGCGGTAGTGTGACTGCAAGCAGAAAAAGCGGTACACAAGAGGGTCGTACCCCTTTTCTTCAAGCAGGGAAACTGTCAGGAACTCACCCTTTGACTTGCTCATCTTGCCGCTGTCGGTGTTCAGATGATGAACATGGAACCAGTAATTGCACCACTCATGACCGAGATACGCCTCGCTCTGGGCGATTTCGTTGGTATGATGAGGGAATGCGTTGTCGATTCCGCCGCAGTGGATATCGAGGTACTCGCCCAGATTTTTCATGCTTATGCAGGAACATTCAATATGCCAGCCGGGGTAACCAAGTCCCCAGGGGCTTTCCCATTTCAGCTCCTGATCGTCGAATTTGGATTTTGTAAACCACAGCACAAAGTCCGCCTTATTGCGCTTGTTGGAGTCCTCCTCAACGCCCTCACGAACGCCTACTGCCAAGTCCTCTTCGGTAAAATCATTGAAAACATAGTATTTTTTCAGCTTTGAGGTGTCGAAGTAAATGTTTCCGCCTGCTTCATATGCGTAGCCTTTTTTGATAAGCGAAGAGATAACGCGGATAAACTCGTCAATACAGCTTGTTGCAGGCTCTACAACGTCGGGAGTCTTGATGTTAAGCTTTTTGCAGTCGGAGAAAAATGCGTCGGTGTAGAACTTTGCTATCTCCATAACAGTCTTATGCTCACGCTTTGCACCCTTGAGCATTTTGTCATCGCCGGTATCGCCGTCGCTGGAAAGGTGTCCCACGTCGGTAATATTCATTACACGCTTTACATCATAGCCAACATAGCGGAAATATTTTTCCAGCACGTCCTCCATTATATAGCTGCGCAGGTTGCCGATATGTGCATAGTGATAAACTGTAGGTCCGCAGGTATACATACTTACCTTTCCGTCAAATCTCGGCTTGAAATCGTCCTTTGTACGGGTCAATGTGTTGTATAATTTCATATTAATATTCCTTTCTGTATATAATCTTGCTTACTGGAAGAAAATAATGCAGGTGATTGTTTTACGCTCTGTATTCATTTTTGTTTTTAATCCCGACAAGCTCCCGATATTTTACGGTTTTGCATTAGCTTTTGTTTTAAATCCAAACAATCTCCGATGTTTTTTCGCAAAACGAAAAACTCGGAAACGAACGCAGCGCGTTCGTTTTATTTATTGTTCAGCTTTTTTCCAAGCTCGGCGATCTCCAGCTTGTTCATCTGCTTTTCAAGCTTCTCGATACGCATAAGATGTGCGCAAAGCTCCTGTGCAACAGGGTCGGGAATGTGTATCTGGTCAAGGTCGCAGTTTACATTGACCTTTTTGCCGTTGCGCTTGGCTATCCTTGCGGGGACGCCTACTGCCGTACAGTTGGGGGGAACATCGTTCAGCACCACTGCGCCTGCGGCTATCTTTGAATTGTCGCCGACCTTTATAGGTCCGAGGACTCTTGCACCTGCTCCCACCATGACGTTGTTTCCGAGAGTAGGGTGACGCTTGCCCTTGTCCTTGCCTGTACCTCCAAGAGTAACTCCCTGATATATCAGGCAGTTGTCGCCGATCTCTGTCGTCTCGCCGATAACCACTCCCGAACCGTGGTCAATGAAAAAGCCTTTGCCGATCTTTGCTCCCGGGTGTATCTCTATTCCCGTCAGAAATCTTGCAAACTGTGAAATGCAGCGTGCAACGGTAAAAAGCTTTTTGTCATAAAACCAGTGCGCAGCACGATACATCAGCACTGCATGAAGTCCCGAATAAGTCAGCAATATTTCAAGGGTGCTTCTTGCGGCAGGGTCACGCCTTTTTACTGATTCAATATCGGATCGTATGTGTTCCGCCATTTGCTCAAACATATTGTATAATTCTCCCTTCAAAATACTTATTGTATAATAAATCTCGCATTTATATAATCAAAAACCGCCCCCACGGGAAAATTTTCCCGTGAAGGCGGCAAAACATTCACCGCGGTCCCACTTCACTTGGTTCTCTCGGCTTTATAACGGAAGCTAACCGCAGGCAGATACGCAAGGCACCATGTTAAGCGCCCCTTCCCTGCCCGGACTGACGGCCGCACTTCACTGAAGCTGACTGCGCCGTCACACCTTCCCGACGCTCTCTGAAAGTCTCTGCAAAAGCTACTCTGACCGTATAAAAATCTTTAAAATATTAAAAACATTATAGCACACATTTTTTTATATTGCAAGCGGAAAATAACGTTTTTTGTACCTTCAGTCAAATAATACCGCATTATGAATTATTAATACTCTGTTTTGGTTACTTCAAGGTCGGCAACGAAAGCTTCAAAGTTTGCGCTCTGTTCCTCCCAGTCAGCCTCAGCGGTATCAAACTGGATAATATAAGCGTCCTGCTCTGAGTAGAAATAGTATACTCTTGCTTTATAGCGTCCGGCTTCTTTTTTCTCGTTATTTTCGTCAAACTCGTACTGTATCATTTCATAGTCGTATTTGACCGCGTCAAAGCCGCAGACCTTTGCATTTTCGGGCTCGCCGTAGTTTGTATCGCAGGCTCTTGTGATGTTCTGAATGACGGTCAGTGCGCAGGCGTTGTCAGCCCATACTGCAAGTTCCTGAAGGTCCTCCTTATAATTATATGCGTAAATAACTGCCTTTGACTTACCATTTGTATAAAGCTTTCCCTGATTTTCCTCGCTGTAATTCACAAGGGTATATCCGCCTTGGAGAGAATCTTCGGCAGATTTTGGATTGATCTTGTTGATAGCATAGTCGTCGCCTTCCTCAAGGGGACGGGTAGTGAGCTCGGCATTGTTAAGGTCGTCGCCGCCTATTTCAACTGCGGTAGCTGCTGTTGTTTCTGAGGTCTGTGACATTGCTTCGGTATCGGAGGTCTTATTTTCTCCGTCAGTTCCGCAGCCTGTGAAAATTGCTGCCGAAAGCAGCGCCGCGCACAGTGCGGCAGTAAATTTTATTTTTTTCATTTTCATTGTCCTTTCTTTTTCAGTGGTTTTCGATAAACGGCATAACTTCGCCGCCGTTGATCATTATCGGACGGATAACATCTGTTTCAAAGTCCTGCAGACTGTCAATATCAATATTCTTGTATCGCTTTTCAAAGCAGTTCTCTGCAAGGCACAGTGCCATAGCGCAGAACCGCTCGTTGCGCAGTGCATACTTTGAAGCATTTTTGACTATTTCCATTTCCGACCTTAAGACATTTATTTCCATCTCGACGCAAAATCCGTCCGGAAGTTCTTTTTTGGTAAAAACAGCTCCGTATTTTTCACACATTACATTGCAGAGATAGTCGAAATAAAGTTTTCTGCCGTTTGCCGTTTCAAATTCCGGCGCAATATTTTTCTGATTTTCGGAATTAAAGCTTCTGACCGATATCAGTGCTCTGTCGGGAGCTGTTTTCTTTGCCGAGAAAACAAGCTTGTCCGGATATGTTCTTCCGCTGCAGCATTCGGAAGCCATATCTGCCGTAATAGTTTCAAACACGCTGCGGTTCATGCGGGTATAAATATTACCTTCCGTTTTCAGACTGACACTGCAGGAGCTTCCCAGTGCTTTTTCCGCATCGGATACGGCAAGCTTAAGCTCGTCCTCAACTGATACGGTCGAATCATCGCAATATGGGTCAAGAATATAATAAAGCTGCTCAGGGTTTACTACTTCTCTGAGAATAAGCAGAAGTCCCTGATAGATGTCGTTAAGGCAATTTGAGATATCCTCATTGCCTGTGCCGAACGAAGAAACGATAGAATCTATCTCATCCGCAGAAATTGCTATCTTTCCTGCCGAATCGCGTATTCTTGCGCAGAGGTAGGTCATATAATTTTTTATATCGGGAGAGCAGATAAGGTCTTTGAAATCATCGCTGCCGATATGCTCGATGACATAGATACAGTCTTTTTTGCCTGGAAGTACGGTTTTCATAACGTTAAAGCGCAAAATAACGCCGTTTTCGTCTGCAGTGGAAACTGTACCCTCCGAAGGCGAACCTCCGCATCCTTTAAAAATAAAAGCGGCATTTTCGTTTTTCAGCGGACTTCTTCCCGAATCCGCAGAGGAGTTTCTCCATATGATATTCAAATCGCTGTCTGCGATAGCGGCAGGCACTCCGGACGCCGAATAAAGCTGTTCAAGAGCTGTGATCATATCTGATGTCATAATGAAAAGTTCCTTTCAGTTTTTATGTTTTTATTATACCACATAAATTTTTTAAAAGCGAGTGATTTAAAAAAATGTTATAATTTTTTCCCGATTTCAACACATTTTTATCAAAAACAGGCTTTTTTGACTTGTTTAGGTTAGTGTGAGATAAATGGGAATTTAGCTTACTATTTTTGTAGTAACCAGCGAAGCGACTCAAGCTGGTCCA
>CAMCPM010000041.1 GCA_945876755.1 uncultured Clostridia bacterium | reverse complement strand
CGACCAAAGGCTCTGCCTTTGGAATCCGCAGCCTTGAAAGGCTGGCGAACTTTTTATTCTCCGATGTTTTTTCGCAAAGCGAAAAAACTCGGAAACGAACGCAAAGCGTTCGTTTTGCGCTGGACCAGCTTGAGTCGCTTCGCTGTCCACTAATTAAAATAGTCCGCTAAACTTTATTTATCTGATTATAAAATGCGGCGGCTCGCCGCTAAGAAAGGAAAAACGCCATGCTGCCCGTAAAACTTAAAATGCAGGCTTTCGCTTCATATGTGAACGCCGCCGAAATAGATTTTGAAAATCTGGACAGCCTGTTCCTTATCCACGGCGAAACGGGCGCAGGTAAAACTGCCGTGCTTGACGGCATGATGTATGCCCTCTACGGCGAGTCAAGCGGCGGCGAACGTACCGAAATGCGCTGTGCCCTGCCATCTGCGGATAACATCCCCACCGAGGTGGAATTTGTTTTCCGTGCAAGAGGAAGGCTGTACAAATTTACCCGTTCGATAATTATTACCCCACGAAGCAAAAAGCTTGAACAGCGGCAGGACTGCTTTTATCTCGACAGCGAATCGGGTCAGTACCGTTCTTTTTTTGAGAACCCCAAGCAGGCTTTCGTGCGGCAGAAAGCCGAGGAGCTGACGGGTCTTACCGCAGAACAGTTCCGGCAGGTGATAATCCTTCCCCAAGGACGTTTTGAGCGCCTGCTCACTTCGGGCAGCGCTGAAAAAGAAGCTATACTTTCTACCCTGTTCGGCGCAGAAAAGTACACTAAGCTTTCCGACAAACTATCCGAAAAGGCAGAGGCTTACAGGAAAGATATTGCCGCAGAAAACGCTGCTATGAAAGCAATGCTTGCAGCCGAAAATGCCGAATCTCCCGAACAGCTTTCCGAGGAAGCAGACAGACTTAAAGTCGAATCGGATGTCCTTATGCCTCAGCTTGCAGACTCAAAAAAAGCTCTTGCAGAAACCCGTGAAAAACTCACGGCAGCGGAGCTTCTTGCAGCGAAGTTCAACTCTCTTGCCGAAGCTGAAAATCGGCTTTCGGTACTTGATTCAAACCGTGAAAAAATCGAAGAAATGCGCCGCCTTTTGTCCATTAATGATACTGCACTGAAAGCCAAGCCGGAATTTACGGCAGCGGTCTCAGCGGCGGAAGCCTTTAAAAAGCGTTCGGAGCAGCTTTCTGCGGCAGAAAAAAATCTGGCTGCCGCAGAATCGGAACTTGCCGATATTTTGAAAAAGTCCGAAAGCATAAAAAGGAAAGAAGCCGAACACGCAAAAAAAACGGAGGAGTTTGCGGTTCTGACCCGTCTTGCCCCAGTTTACGAGAAAATTGCTCTTGCGGAAAGCACAATTAAAAAGCTTGCCGCAGAACGGCTTGCCGCCGAGAGATCCTGCGGACTTACTGCGGATTCCCTTGAAAAGACATCTGCGGAAATTGTACGGCTTTCGGCGCTGAGAGAAAAAATCACCTGCGAATTTTCGCGGCGTATACCGTCTCTTTCTGCGCGCAAAACCGCCCTTGAAAACGGTGCGGCAGCTGAAAAGCGGCTTACCAAATTTACCGCCGCCCTTGAGGGTATAAAAAAGAAAGTTTCCACACTGAAAATCGAAGCGGAACAGCTCAAAGCCGAAAAAAATACTGCCGAAAAAAAGTATGACAAGCTTTACGGCGAGTACCTTTTAAATACTGCATCAGAGCTTTCCTCAAAGCTTAAAGAGGGGCAGCCCTGCCCTGTCTGCGGAAGCCTTTCACATCCGTTTCCTGCCGAAAAAAGTGGAAACGCAGTCACCTCTGCGGACGTGAAAAACGCACGCACGGAATTTGAAAAGAACGCCGCCGCACTTGCGGATAAGCTTTCCGAAGCCGCCGCCGAAGAAGCCCGCATCCCTGCGGCTGAGGAATATATTTCAGGCGAGAAAAAAATTATTGCAGAGTGCGGATATTCTGCTGCCGAGCTGAAAAAAGTCAGCGAAGACCTTGCGGAAGCCGAACGTGAAAACGGCAGACTTCCCGAAATCGACAGACAGCTTGAAATTCTTGCTGTGCAAAAAACAGAACTTGAAGCAAAAGCAAAATCGGACGGCGAAAAACTTGCATCGCTGAAAACCGCCGAGACCCGTGCCGAAACGGAATGCGCTGCCCTTAGAGGTCAGCTTGACAGCCGTTTCCCCGATGTGATATCCTACAATGCAGGGATAAAAAAGCTTACCGAAGAGACCTCCGCTTTTGAACGTGAAAAGCAAGCCGTCGAGCAGGCAGTACGGCTTGCCGAAAGGAAAAAAATCGGTGCTTCCGCCGCTATGGAACAGGCAAAATCGGAACTTTCCGCTGCTTTGAACGAAAAAACAGCCGCCGAAATAGCCTTCTCCCAAAAGCTTGCAGAGCTAAATATCCCATCGGAAGAGGAGTACAAAAACTCTCTGCTCAACGGTGAAACTGCGGCAAAGTATACCGCCGAAACAGAGAAGTATGCTCTTGAAAGACATTCCGTGTGCGAACAGCTAAAATCGCTGAAAAAAGAACTTGACGGGCACACTCTCCCTGCGGTGAATGAGATACGCTCAGCCGCCGCAGAAGCGGAAAAAAAGCTTGCTGAACTTTCGGGGCGCAGCGCCGTTATCGCCGAACGGCTTGAACGTCTGCAAAAGGTCACGGAGGAATACAGCCGCCGTTTTGCGGCAGGAGAAAAAAGGCGTGAGCAGTGCGACAAGCTTACCGCCTTTGCTAAATTTATGCACGGCGACAAGGGAATTTCCTTTACACGATATGTTTTAAGCATAATGCTGAATCTTGTGACCGCCGAAGCAAACCGCATACTTGCGGATATTCACGGGGGAAAATTCCGTCTGTGCATAAAGTCCGAACTGGCGGCAAACTCAAAGCAGGGGCTTGACCTTGAAGTGGAAAACCTTACCGCCGACGCTTCCGTCAGATACGGGGTAAAAAACCTGTCGGGCGGAGAAAAATTTCTCATTTCCCTTGCGCTTTCTCTGGGGCTTTCCTCAGTCGCAAGAAGCCGCAGCGGAGGTATTGAGATAGAAGCTATGTTCATTGACGAGGGCTTCGGCTCCCTTGACCCTGCATCGCTTCGGGAAGCAGTAGCTATACTTTGCGGACTTACTTCAAGGAGAAATACTATTGGTATAATTTCTCATGTAGAAGAACTGAAAAACGTTATCCCCTGCGGAATAAGCGTTGTGAAAGACAAGGACGGCGCTTCGCACGTCTTGTCCGCGGTGTAAATACAGTAGTTTTTCACAAACGGACACAAAAACAGGACATATTTTTGTTTTATATACCTATTGATTTAATTGCGAGAATTACTTATAATAGTGTATGTCAGTTTTTAATCAGGAACGTTAAAATAATTATATATTGAAAGGAATTTTCCCATGAGTAATTTCAAAGTTGTAAAATTCGGCGGAAGCTCACTTGCCGATTCAAATCAGTTCAGAAAGGTCGCCGACATTGTTCTCTCCGACCCCGACAGACGTTTTGTGGTTGCTTCGGCTCCCGGAAAGCGCTTTAAAGATGATATAAAAATTACCGATATGCTCTATGCCTGCTACGACAAGGCTGCTAAAGGCGAGGACTTTTCCGCTGATTTTGCCGCTATCGAAAAGCGTTATAACGATATCATTTCCGAGCTTGGTCTGGAGCTTTCTCTTGCAAAGGAATTCGAGCGCATCAAAAGTGCATTTGCTCATATGGCAGGACGTGACTACGCCGCTTCAAGGGGCGAATACCTTAACAGCATAGTGCTTGCGGCTTTCCTGAAATTTGATTTCATCGACCCGGCAGGATATATCAAGTTCGGTGAAAACGGCGTTTTCGACCTTGAAAAGACTATCTCCCTGCTCCGTCCCCGTCTTGAAAAATGCGAACACGCAGTTATTCCGGGATTTTACGGCTCAATGCCTAATGATACTATCCGTACCTTCTCACGAGGCGGCTCCGACGTAACAGGCTCTATCGTGGCAAGAGCTGTACACGCAAAAATATACGAAAACTGGACGGACGTTTCGGGTTTCCTTATCTGCGACCCGAGGATAGTTGAAAATCCTGCTCCTATCACAACAATTACCTATCGTGAGCTTCGTGAGCTTGCTTACATGGGTGCTACCGTTCTTCACGAAGACGCTATCTTCCCGGTAAGAACCGCAGGAATACCTATTAATATAAGAAATACCAACCGTCCCGAAGACAGAGGAACAATGATCGTTGCCGAGTCAAGCGAAGTCAGCGATTACGTTATCACGGGCATTGCCGGCAAAAAGGGACTTTCCGCCATCAATATCGAAAAGGATATGATGAACAGCGAGCTTGGCTTCGGCAGAAACGTGCTTCGTGCTCTTGAAAAGAACGGTCTGAACTTTGAGCATATGCCGTCCGGTATCGACACCATGAGCGTTATTGTAGGTACTGAGGCTCTCAAGCCCGTACAGCAGAAGGTTCTTGATGAGATAACCTTCCGAGTTCACCCCGACCACATGGATGTTGAGGACGACCTTGCGCTTATCGCAGTTGTTGGACGCAGCATGAGAAAAGCACGCGGTACGGCAGGCAGGATCTTCTCCGCACTTGCCCATGCAAAGATAAACGTCAAGATGATCGACCAGGGTTCCTCCGAGCTTAACATTATCATCGGCGTTGCGACTGAGGATTTTGAAGCTGCGGTAAAGGCTATCTACGAGATATTCGTACTTACTCAGGAAAAAGCTTAAATAAAGCGTAAATAATAAAGCACAGCTCCTCTTCTGTGATACCTGCAGAAAGGGAGCTTTTGTTTTTATATTAACTGCACTTTTTAAGTTTATGGCTATACTTGAAACAGCACAATAAATTATAATTTAGCGGCGAGCCGCCGCAGGCATTCCGTAATTTACTTTGCGCAAATATTTACTTTCGTGGCTCGGTAACGTTAGCATGAGATAAACAAGAATTAATCGTATTATGCAAAGGGACAACCTTCAGGGGAAGGGGGAGCACTCATTGAATGTCAGCGCCGTTGCCGTCTCCCCCTTCCCCTTGCGGTTTTCTCAGCCAAACGCTTGCGTTTGACTTGTGCACATCTCTTTCCCTAAACCCTAACCTCCTCCGGCTACCGATGTCATTTTGCAGGAAAAAGCAAATTAGAGGAGAACCATTT
>CAMCPM010000040.1 GCA_945876755.1 uncultured Clostridia bacterium | reverse complement strand
CATCTATATCCTTAAAGTGCGAGGCATGAGCAGCAAAATTCAATGCTTCTCCTCCAGGTCTGATTATTTCAGTACCGTAAAAAACATCTACACATATACAAGGAAGTGCAGTCAGCTTAATTTTATTCATTATATCACCTCACAAATTCCGGTTTGTCGCTTGGTTTATTATAACAAAATCATAAGTAAAAGTCAATAAAAATGCAAAGTCACTTTTGATTTCTGCGCTGCTTCTTGCAAGAAAGCTTGAATGATACCGAAAAATGTGGTATAATTGTACCATTACCTTAAAAGGACTGATTTTATGGAAGAAAGAGCGTTTAAAATACCCGAATTTGAATATTTCGACATGGGCGGAAAATACAGCGGCAACAAGAGGGGCGACAAGCAGGATGATTTCAATTTCCGATTTACGCCCAAGGAAAAGCTGCTTGCGCAGGTGTGGTACGGCATAAACTGTTTTGAAAAATCTGAGCTTGTTTCCGAAGCGGAATTTGACATTACTCGTGACGGTTATCACGCCGCCTGTGACTGGGTGGAGGAACAGTTTCAACTCTGGCATAAGGAGCATAAGCTGCTTTCTCCGTCAACAGGTTACTGGAGTCTGCCATACACTATGGATTTTATTTCAGGTAAAAAAAGTTCGGAATATGAGGATCAGCAATAAGAAAAACACCCTGAGAGAGCTCAGGGTGTTTTTTGCAAAGCTGATATCAGTTCCTTGAAACAAGAAATTTTATTGCACGCTCGATGCTGTCGCGTGAATTTCCCCAGTCGGCGTCCTTGCCCGTATTGCGGTAATCGTACATACTGCAATAGTGGGAGACGTCCTCATAAAGGGCATTGATATGCTTTTCGGTAAGTCCGCCTACAAGCTTGTTGAAGCTGTCAAGGTCAGCTTTTTGCAGATACGCAGGTGCAAGTGAAAGCAGCAGGTCGTAGTGGTGCAGGCAGACATACTCCTGCTCCGAGAGAAGCTGTCTGAAATCTGCTTGTGAGTACATTTCAAAAAACGTCCGCATAAGGCGCTCCATGCCCCACTCGACCTTTTCGCAGACGAAGCAGGTCTCATTTATTTCGGAAAGCTTGGCTTTACGGGCATTTTTCGGTTCAAAAAGCTTTTTCCGTGAGAAAAGCTGGCGGTCGACTTCCTCAAGATGAGTTTGCAGCATAAGCGCAAGGGAAAGGCGATTCTTCTGCTTCAGCATCTGCTGAAAATGAACGTGGCAGAAGCCTGCACGGTTGGTTTCGATACGAACATCGGGCTCCATCATTGCAGCACCCATTATGTACTCAACTGTACGCTGCTCCAGCATATCCCTCATGCGGCAGATGGGGCAGCCCTCTTTCGGCTCGAGAATTTCGCTTATCGGTATTGTTAAGATGCTTTCACGCATTGCTATGCTCCTCTCAATTGATTTTCGTCCTCATATAATGGAAAAGATACTGCTGGGCGATACCTGCATACTCCTGCACAAAATCGGGGAAGCCATTCGGATAGAACTGTTCCATAACGCGTTTCATCCAAACATCCATAGGCACGCAGTCGATCTTATACATACCGTACAGCAGGGCACAATCTGCGACCTTCGGACCGACGCCTTTTATTGTCATAAGAGTTTTTCTTGCCTCGTCAACGGGAAGCTTTTTCACCTCGTCAAGACGTATCTCGCCGTCATTGAGCTTCTGCACGCAGTCGGCAATATACTTTACGCGGAAACCTGCTCTCAGCGGTGCAAGGTCATCGGGCGTAACATTTTTCATTCCGGCATAGCTTGGAAAGCCGCCGTACATTTCGCACAGCCGCCCGATTATACCTTTTATCCTTGGTATATTGTTATTCTGTGAGATGATGAACGAGCAGAGCGCCTCCCAGCTGTCCTGCCGCAGAAGTCTTATTCCTCCTGCATAGGCGCAGGCTTTTTCAAGGGTACTGTCCTGTGAAAGCTGCTCCTTGATGGCGGTGTAGTCGGTTTCCAAATCAAAATATGGTACCCAAACGTTCAGAAATGTTTCCTCGTTGGTATCCGAAAAGCGGAAATAATCCTTTTCCGCAGATACGGTCAGGGTCGTATTAAGCATAGCACCGTGATAGGTATTCTCCCCTGTCTTTTCCCAGCGGAACGCCTGTCCGCAGTCGAGAGTCTCGTCAAGGTTCAGGTCGGGAGTTTTCAGCAGTATGTCACTGCCCTGTTTTATGTATTCCATCAGAGCAGATCCTTGGGGTCGTATTTAGGCTTTCTGTAAAGCTTGTCCGGCTTGCCTGCGATGTCCTCAGCGAAAACGTCCTGCCATTCCTCGGCGGTATAGTCCTCAACCGTTACTGTAACGTGGCTGTCTCCGCAGCCGATAGCCTCGCAAAGGGCAGCTGTAAGCTTATCTGCGGCAGCCTGCTTCTGTTCCTCTGTACGTCCTTTTAACATTTTTACCGAAATATGCGGCATAAAAATCTCTCCTTTATAAAAATTTATTTTATTTTCTTTTTCTCGGGCAGCTTACTTTCGATCTGCACTACTTCGTCGAATAGGCAGCGGTATCTTGGCGGAATGACTTTATTCTTATGCGCCTTGCCGAAGAACCACATTTTAAATTTGCAGTCGTTTTTTACAGCGTCGAAAAATGTGTGCATATGGCTTATCTGCCGCACCTCGAAGCCGAGGAATTCTTTCATTGACGCAGGCGGCTCGTGGGTTATGATATAGTCGACCTCCTTGCCGCAGTCGGTCAGGACTTTTACGCCGTGCTTGACTTCTTCGGGAGTTGGCAGCTCCTGCTCCCACCATGTTTTTGACTCGCGGCGAATGTCTATCTCCTTGGTTTGTCCGCCTCCGAAGGCAAAGAATTTATTGCCCTGCAAATCAAGCAGGCTTCCTCTTTTTACACGCATGAGCCGTCCCGATATCACGCTTACCGTACCGCCGCAGAATTCCTCCTCGGGGTACTCGTCAAGCAGGTCGTAATTTTCGTGGCAGCCCTCTACAAATAAGGTATAGAAACGTTTCCTGCCGATTTTTTTAAGTATGCGCTTTTCACGCTTTGAGCCGTCCCACACAAAGCCGAAATCGCCGCAGACTATCAGGAAATCGCCTTTTTTCAGCTTTCTTATTTTACTGTCCTTAAAGCGGCTGTAATCGCCGTGCATATCGCCTGTTACACAAATCAAACCGTATGCCTCCGATAAAAATAATATTTAATAAAGTATAGCACATTTCTTTAAAAAGGTAAAGAGCAGCGTAAAACTTTTTAAAAAGTTTTACTTCAAAACAAAAAGACTTTGCAGAGCGCAGAAACGCTCATGCAAAGTCCTGCAAAATCAAATATTTTCTTACTCGCCCTCGTACATTTCGTTAAGGCGCTCAAGGAACATATTTCCGATTCTTTCGTATTCCTCGTCATCGTCGATGGAAACAAGAGTCTCGTCGTTATTTTCATCAAACTCGGATTTCAGAACGACCAGCTCGGTATCTGCTTCAAGCTCCTTGGTAGGGTCGTCATAGTAAGGAACAAGCGCATAGTAACGGTCTTCGCCAACGTCCATAGCATCAAGCATTTCAAACTGCTGTTCAACGCCGTCCTCGTCCACAAGTGTATAAAGGTCAGCAGCCATTTCCATATCGTCAAATTTTTCCGGCATAATAAAAACCTCCTAAAAATTATGATAACGTCAGGTCGGAAGTGCATGACCGCGACACCTAACTATTTAATTGTACAACTTTTAAATACAAAAGTCAAGATGTAAATTTAACAAAAATAATGCACAAACACTGTTGAGTATTTTATGTGGAAAACTATTGACTTTGCATAAATGTTGTGGTATATTATATTCAAGGAAAGAGAATAACAGATAATCAAAAGCAAAGACACTCTTTCACTAAAGAATTGAACCCGAAAAATCCTGCGGTACTCATTCGGTACACAGCTTCACAGCAGGAGAATTGCAGAGAACGGGAATTCAAAATTTTTCTTGGAAAGGTTGGCGAGTCCGATGGAGAATACAGAGCAGATGATTTCACAGACAGTCCGCAGCGACTCGTTTGCAGCTATACTTTAAGAAAAGTTTGAACGGGAGTCTAAATGCAAAGCGTTATCGCTTCACTCCAAATTTTTACGATTAGTAAATTTGAACTTAAAGTATTATAACGAGCCGCATGACTTAGCAGAACGAATTGCTGAGGTGCGGTATTTTTATACCCTCGGCACGGATTATAAACAATGTGGTCTGTCTGATATGCAAACACCCAATGAAAGGGTTTTACATAAAGGGCTGCGATAATTCTGATTAAAAAGGTGAGACCAATGCACTAAAGCGTCAAGGATAGACTTTCAGAAGGAAGTGATGTCTTATGACAGCAAGATCTATGAAAGGTATTAAAAATCTGCTTATTTAATATGATTGGAGTGAGACCACCTAAGACGTTAGCTTTACCTTGAACAAAATTATGCAGAATGAAGGGATGTATATGAAATATACATATCACGATCTGAATATCTGATTAATAATGCAAGGGAGTGAGTCCGACAGGACAGGTTAGACGGCGTTAGCCGGTTTTGGAACAATCAACGGGGTTTCCCGTAAGAATAAGAGTGATCAATATGGTAATCAGAAAGACTTTTTCTCAAAAATTCTAAGAAAGCAGGAGTGAGTCCAATGGCATAAGATGAGGCGTATGCCCTTCACCGTTAAAATAATTCCGACTGGAGATGGCTTCATATGAGGATAAATTCATGGCTGTACCGTAAGGAATATGATTTTTAAGGAGTGAGTCCGATGGCATAAGTCCATTCTCTTGATAAATAATTCCATAGGAGATGAACGTTATATGTGGTGCTTCACATTGTCTCGAAAGGAATATGAATTTTAGGGAGTGAGTCCGATGGCATAAGCAGAGACGTTCCGCAATATTCTGAAAGGAAGCGGTGTCTATGAAAAAAATGTATCTGAGTAAACTTAAAATCTGAAGTATTGGAGTGAGTCCGCCAGAACATTTAATGTGCTGTATAGCCACAATTTAAATAAATTATAAAACCGATGCTTTTAAGTGTCGGTTTTTTTCTTGACATCTCCCCTGCCATATGGTATAATAAGTACCGCGAGTAAGCTATGCGGTTGAACGCTGACGCGTTAGGAAAGTCCGGGCATCACAGAGCAGGGTAGCTGCTAACGGCAGCCGAGGGCGACCTTAGGGAAAGTGCAACAGAGATATACCGCTGATTTTTTCAGCAAGGGTGGAAAGGCGAGGTAAGAGCTCACCGGAGTACGGGAGACCGTACTGCCATGTAAACCCTACCCGATGCAACGTCATTTTGGAACAATGCGTTATTGTCTGCTCGGCAGGCGCATTGCAAAGACGGCTTGAGCGTTTCGGCGACGATTCGCCCAGATAGATTTCCGCACACGACAAAACCCGGCT
>CAMCPM010000039.1 GCA_945876755.1 uncultured Clostridia bacterium | reverse complement strand
ATGTTATCGTGTATTTTCTACACCACGTTGAAACAACGACAGAAGGCAAAATGAAAGCCAAGACCATCGGCAAAATGCTGGACGAGAAGTTGACCGTTGAGGGGTTGTTTTCAATCGTCCTGCTCTGCCAGACTGACGGCACAAATCACAAATTCATTACACAGTCAGACGGAACAACAACGGCAAAATCGCCGATGGAGATGTTCCCGTTGGAAATCGACAACGACTTGAAATTTGTCGATGAAACCATAAGAAAATACTATTTTACGGAGGAATAAAACATGAAACCATTTAACAATTATGCAGAAACACAGGCATTGACCGAAACACGCAAGCTTCCCAAGGGCGGCTATGTATGCAAGATAATGGGCGCGGAGGTCAAAGAATATTCATGGGGTCAGCGCCTTGAGGTGAGCATTGACATCATCGAAGGCGAATACAAGGATTTCTATGCTGCCGATTACCGCGCCCAGAGAGCCGAGGATAAAAAGTGGAAAGGTGTGCTCCGCCTCTCCGTTCCCACCGATGACGGCTCGGAGAAGGACGACCTTACAAAGCGCATTTTCAAAGGCAACATCGAAGCTGTTGAGGACAGCAACGGTGGTTACCATTGGGATTGGGATGAAAAGAAGCTGAAAGGCAAGACCGTAGGCTGTATCTTCCGCAACGAGGAATGGCTGATTGACGGCAGAAGCGGCTGGAAAGCGCAGCCGTACAAGTTTATTGATGCCGCAAAGATACGCTCGGGCGATTTTAAGATACCCGACGACAAGGCGAAAAGCGGCGGCTCTGCTGCTCCTGCATCATACTCCACGGATTTGTCGGGATTTGAGGAAGTAATATCCGACAATGACCTGCCGTTTGATATATGACACCGTTTGAAATAAAAAAGGCGCTTGAAGCCGCTGTGCTGTTGGTCGATACCCGTGAACAGCCCACAGCGGCATTTAAGAGCCGCATGGAAAAGGTCGGTCTGCCTTACGAACGGTACAAACTCAACGCAGGAGATTATTCAATTAAGACAATGCGCGAGAACGGCACAGAAATCAATTGTGAGCGGCTTTTTGCTATTGAACGTAAGATGTCATTGGACGAGCTTGCGGCGTGCTACACGCACGATAGAGCGCGTTTTACGCGTGAGTTTGAACGGGCGCAAGATTGCGGCACAAAAATATACCTGCTGATTGAAAATGCAACGTGGGAAAATTTGTTCAATGGCAAATACCGCAGCAAATTCGGCAGCAATGCTTTCGCCGCTTCCGTTCTGGCATGGCTTGCACGCTATGATTGCCAGATAATTTTCTGCAAATCCGAAACATCGGCACGGCTGATACATGATATTTTGTATCGTGAACTGAAAGAACGGTTGGAAAGAGGTGATTTCGATGAATGATAACGACGGCTGGATTAAACTGTACCGCAAATTCAAATCATGGGGTTGGTATCAAAACAACAACATAAAATCGGTTTTTATACATTGTCTTATCAGCGCAAATTTTGCCGATGAAGAGTTTGAAGGTGAAAAAATTCCCCGCGGTTCTTTTGTGTCAAGTTACTCAAAAATGGCGGTTGAATTAGGAATGCCGAAAACAACTTTGTACAGAAGTTTGCGACAACTTGAAGACAGCGGAGAGATAAAAACGGAACGCCAGCGGAACAGCAAATACACCGTATTTACCGTAAAAAATTATATAGAGTATCAAGGAAGCGGAACAAAAATGGAACGCAAACGGAACGCAAATGGAACGGAAGTGGAACGCAAACGGAACGATAGCGGAACGGATACTATATATAAGAATAATAAGAATATAAAGAATATAAAGAATATAAAGAAAGAAAGAAATATACCGCCTTCCGGCGAAAATTCCGAGACCCCGATTTTTGTCGAAGAGGAGGTCATGGAGATATGAGTTATGAGTTGAAGGCAGAGGATATATTCGGCTTTGCGTCCGAGCATGCCGACAGAGGTTATCACCAAAAGGGCAATGAGTTGGTGTTTAAATATTGCCCGTACTGTCACGGAGGCTCACACGGCGACAAGGACACGTTCTCTATCAACGTCGAAAACGGCGCGTATTGTTGCTTGCGGTCATCCTGCGGCGCAAAGGGTCATTTCGTTCAATTAGCACGGGATTTTGCCTATCAGTTGGACTTCGGCGAGATTAAAAAATATCGGCAGTTCCCCAAGGGCAGCTTCCCGAAGAAAATTGACAATACGGCTGTTGATTATCTGGCAAGCCGCGGCATATCGAAAGAAACAGCCGAAAGATTTTTTATCACAGCGGCGAAGGATAAGCCCAACGTTATTGTTTTTCCATTTTATGACCATAACAAAAATTTGGTGGTAATAAAATACCGCAATACAAAATATCTGCGCGGACAACATGGCAGCAAAGAATGGTTTGAGAAAGACTGCAAGCCTATCCTGTTCGGTATGTTACAGGCAACAGAATATGATAAGCCGCTGGTCATTACCGAGGGGCAGATAGACAGCTTGACGCTTGCCGAGTGCGGCATACCCAATGCGGTCAGCGTTCCGGGCGGCTGCACCAATTTCAATTGGTACGGGCATTGTGCGGAATGGATACAGCGTTTCCCCGAAATAATCATATTTGGCGATTATGAACACGGGCATATTACCTTGGTTGACAAGATACGCGCGCTTGTGGGAAAGCCTGTTAAGGAGATAGACAAGTCGTATTATCTGGGCGAAAAGGACGCAAACGACATTATGACGAAATACGGACGGTCGGCAATTATTGACGCGGTGAGCAATGCAAAAATTTCCGAGATTGCGGCAGTCAAGCGGCTTGCGGACGTTGAAACGGTCGATGTATCGTCCATGCCGAAAATCAAAACAGGCATATTCCCCATTGACAAGGTGCTGGGCGGTTTGTATTTCGGGCAGGTCACGCTTATATCGGGCAAGCGCGGCGAAGGCAAGTCAACATTCGGATCCCAGATAATAGCCAACGCCATTGAACAAAAATACCCCGTTTTCATCTATTCGGGGGAACTTCCTGATTATTATTTCAAGAACTGGCTGGATTTGCAGATTGCAGGCAGCGCAAATGTGGAATGTATTACAAACAGCTACGGCGTGAATACATATCGGCTTGCGGACGGTGCAGCCAAAAAAATTAACGCGTGGTATTACGACAAGGCGTATATTTTCGATAACACCTACATAGGCGGCGACGAATATTCGGGGTTGCTGGATATCATCGAAAAGGCGATTTGTCAGTACGGTATTCGGTTGGTTTTTATCGATAATCTAATGACGGCTATCAGCTGCGATGTTAATTCGGACATTTACCGCGCGCAGTCTGAATTTTTAAAAGGGCTGTCGCTGCGTATCGCGAAGAAATACAATGTTGCGGTTATTTTGGTAGCGCACCCGAAGAAATCAAACCAGGATTTTGACAATGACACGGTCAGCGGTTCGGCTGATATTACGAATTTGGTTGACAATGTTTTATGCTATCAGCGCGTTATCGACCGCGAATATGACAGCGAAATTTTGATTACCAAAAACCGAAATACCGGCAAGCTGCTGTTCAAAAAAGATGCTATTCCCATGCGTTATGTTGAATGCTGCAAGCGCGTTATGGCATTCGAAGAAACGGACGAAAAGGTATACAGCTGTTTTGCTGCCGATTACGGTAAGATGACGGACAAGCTGCCGTGGGAGGATTAACACCATGAGTGAGATAATAAAAATCGGTCAGACAAGGGACTCGGAGCAGTTCCGCGAGTTGGAAAGGCAGGCGTATTATAACACCATTGACATTTCGGATTTTGCGCCTGCGGAATATAAATATTTTGATAAGCTCCGCGAGATCTGCCACGAATACAGGCAGGGCGCTCAGACCGAAGCCGACAAGAAATTGCTGAACAAGCGGAAAGCACAGTATTATGCCGAATATAAGGAGTACACCGACGAGCGTTTGAACAAGCTGATGGAATACATGCAGCAGGCGGAATTTATAAAGCGTTCCGAGGCATTGCGCACGGAGATTATTAAGACGGCCGACAAAAATAAAAAGCTTGATTTGGCTTTGGAGTGCATTTCCGTGATGATAAATGACGGCGGTGTATTCTTTAAATCGGCTAAAAAGGAATGATAAAATGAAATGTAGAAAATACACACCCGATGAGGTAGAAAAAATTCTTTCCGATTATCGGGACGGCGTGCCGGTTAAGGAAATTTCCGAAAAATTCGGCAGAAGTGTACATTCGGTTTATTACTTAGCTTCGGCTGCAGGTTTGGCAGGAAATGTTGACCGAACAAACAGAGCGTATAGTACAGCGGAAATCAAAGACATTGCCAAGCTGTACACCAGAGGCGTTGATGTGTCAGAAATAGCACGCAAGTACAACCGCACAACTGTCAGCATTTACGGAATCATTAACCGAATGAAAATCAGGAGGTATGAAGCATAATGGAAGCTGAACAATTGTCATTAATTGATGAACAAGAGCCGCAAATACAGCCCCGTTCTTCAAAGAAATACAAGGAAAACTGCCTTGAACGGTCTGAACGTGAGAACGTTAAGTACAAAATCGAGCAATTTCAGCAGCTGCAAAATATGCCTTATGAAATGAAAATCAAACACGCACGTTTTGTAGCGAAGGATTTTTTTAACAACGTAACAGGCGTTAATATGTACGCAAATTGCCATGTATCGGTGGGCGGATTGGACAGCATAACGCTGCTTTGCTTCCTGCGGAGCATTGATATTGACGTACCTGCCATATCGGTATCGGGTCTGGAGGATATCAGCATACAGCGGATACACAAACAGCTTGGCGTTATCCGCTTGAAGTCCGCAAAGGATAAGGACGGCAAGACATGGACTAAACACCGCATTTTGCAGGAGTACGGTTTCCCCGTTATTTCAAAGGAAAAGGCGGCGAAAATCGAACACCTACAAAACCCTACACCCAACAATGCGACTATCCGTCATGCGATAATCACGGGCGAAACGGGAGAGTATGGCGGTTGGCAGAAAAACAGCAGAATGAAGCTTCCGCAAAAGTGGCTTGAACTGTTCGGCGGATATGAGAACGAAAACGAGAACGTTAATTATCAGATACCGCCGTTCAAGGTATCGTCGCAGTGCTGCTATTGGCTGAAAGAAAAGCCGTGCGACGATTGGGCAAAGGAGCATAACAGCTATCCTTATCTCGGCTTAATGGCTTCCGAGGGCGGCAGGCGTGAGAAATCGCTGAAAATGCACGGCTGCAATTATTACGGCAAAGAAACGGTCCGTTCCGCTCCGTTTGCAATATTCTCTCGGCAGGATTTGTTGCAGCTTGCCCTTGATTTGGATGTGCCTATTCCCGAAATTTACGGCACTATCGAACGCAAACCCGACGGCACGCTGTATACCACGAAGGCACAGCGTACGGGGTGCAGTATGTGCGGATTTGGAATACATATCGAAAAGCGTCCGCATAGGTTTGACCGCCTGCGCGAAGAAAACCCCAAGGCGTGGGAGTATTGGATGTATCACGTCTGCAAGGACAGCGACGGAACGGAATACGGTTGGGGGCGTGTGCTGGATTATATCGGGGTGCCGTGGGAGGATTACCCCGAAGATGACAACGCAAATCAGATGACGTTGTTTTAACCGTACATACGCTTAAATGTTAAGGAATTATAAAAGGATGGTAAAAATGCGTGAAATATTATTCCGAGGCAAGCGGACGGATAACGGCGAATGGATTGAAAATCATACTGTTGTTGAACTCAGAGATGGTCAGAAATATATTCCAAACAATTCCGCTCCATCAGGCTTAAAAATTAATGAAAACGGAAACATAGTAAGTTTTGTTGCATTGTTTCACGAAGTTATCCCCGAAACTGTCGGACAGTACACAGGCTTGACCGACAAGAACGGTATGAAAATTTTCGAGGGAGATATTGTAAAAGCAGAATGCGATTTATATCACGGTGAAAACAAGAAAGAACGAATTACACGCATTGGAACGGTTATATATGACAAAAAGTTTTGCCAGTTTGGTATAAACGTTGCAGGCTTTTCAAAATGTTATGTTTTAAATCGTTGGAAGGGTGATTATAACGAAGTTATCGGTAACATTCACGACAACCCCGAATTGATTGAAACCGCCGCAAAGCCTGCTGATAAGAATATCGCTCAGAGTGGAGTTGCGCCTGCTACGGAAAATTTTGAACTTATGGAGGACTGACAATGGCTGAAAAAGAATACATAGATAAAGAAACAGTATTGAAACATTTTGATGAAGTTATGAACAATGAATTTTGCGATGCCGATTTCAAAAAGGCTGCGTTAGGATTTAGTATTTATGTAAGCAGATTGGCTACTGCCGATGTTGTACCTATTCATCACGGGCATTGGATTAAAGAATATGATTGTGGTTACATAACTCCACATTGTTCTGAATGTGGCGAAACGGCATTAACAAAAGAAGAAACAAGTTATGATTATGTGTATTCAAATTATTGTCCTCGTTGCGGTGCAAAAATGGACGAGCAGTAACAATTTTAGACACGGATTAGGAGGGAGCAGCATGACAAAAGAAATTCTTGATAATCTTCGCGAGCTAAAAAAAGAAATACCGATGTGGCAAGAGGCTTTGAAAAATAGCACGGACGAAAAAACTGCAAAGGCTATTGAAAATCATCTCTCCGAAATCGTCAAAGCCGAGCAGGAAGTCACAAAGTATATTCTTGAATATCCTGACCCTGTCACTCGACAGCTGTTGTATCTGCGTTGTGTCAAAGGTTTGAAATGGGACGCGGTTGCCTACCGAATCGGCGGAGGAAATACAGCTGACAGCGTCCGCAAGATGTACGAACGTTTCAAGCCGTAAGTAAACTTGTCCGTTTTGTCCG
>CAMCPM010000038.1 GCA_945876755.1 uncultured Clostridia bacterium | reverse complement strand
TGTCCGCCCCTCCTCGAAATGCTGTCGCATTTCTCACCTCCTGCCCCGTTTTTTTTGACGCCTGCGGGCGAAGCAGGCGTTTCGCCGTCTGCGGACGGCGACCAAAGGCTCTGCCTTTGGAATCCGCAGCCTTGAAAGGCTGGCGAACTTTTTTGAGTCGCTTCGCTGTGAAACACAAAAAAATAGTACGCTAAACTTTAATTTAACATATATTAACGTTACCGAGCCACAAAACTAAAAATATTCGCAAAGTAAATTACGGAATACCTGCGGCGGCTCGCCGCTAAACTTTAATTTTCTATATAATTCTGAAAAATTTGTTGAAGATCACAACACCTATTCCGTCCCCAGTCTGATAAAATCCGAATACCTCCATGGGTTCGGCATGGATGATATTGTATGAGTTGACATACACGATAATAAACCCTATGACAAATGCCAGCATCAGAACCACTGCTGTGACTGCATACAGTACCCTGCGGCGGGTGCGCTCGGTTTCGCTTATTTCTATTTTAAAATTGATGGGAGACTGCATTTTTTTATTCCTCTTTTCCAAAACACTTCTATGTAAGACATTTAACAAGCGATTTGCCGATAAGTTCTCCGCTGTAAACCGCCTGCTCAATGCTGTTGGCGTGTCCGCCTACCTCTATAAGCAGCGAGCCTGTGGTCAGATCTTGATTATATTTGCGGTAATCAAACAGCACGGGTCGGGTCAAGCCCTCCCAGTCGCTTTCAAGCTGACTTTGCAGCAGTGCCGCAAAACGGAAATTTTTCATATAATTTGGCATATCCATTGTGCCGTCGTCACAGCCGCTTATAATCATTACCTGAGCGGCGTTTTTGCCGTTTATTTCAGCTACGGGAGCTATCCTTTCGCCGCTTTCCCGTTCAATTGCGTCGCGGTGAACGTCCAGCACGATCTTTATCGAGGGATATTCTTCAAGATACTTCTGTACCGTTTCCCGGCTTAAATCATAACTGCCGTTGTATGACGGGTAATCATGCAGAGTAGTGTCGTGAATTACCCCGATACCTGCCGCTTCAAGCTGCTCGGCAATAGCGTTGCCCACAGCAGCCATGTTCATGCTTCGGTCGGTAGTTCGAGAATTAAAGCTTGAATCGTAAAAATCACGTTCATAAGGCTCGAAGCTTTCGGTAGCGTGGGTATGCATGATAAGTACCTGCGGTTCGCCGTTTTTTTCAACGGTAAAATCGGGAGCGAGGCGACTTTCTTCAAGAAGTCTTTCGCCGGAAACATTTGTCAGGTTTCTCACCTGTCCTGCAATATCAAGGTCGATATAATCATCGCCCTCAAAATGTCCGTAGCTCATGGCGGTAATTACTCCGTCACGGCTTTCGATACTCTCCGGGTAGGGCTTGGGGCCGGCATCAACGCTTTCATTCGGCACGAACCTTTCCTCGTTGGTACTGTTGGGTATTTCAAGCTCGCCGAAAGAAAGCATCATGCTGTCGTCTATGGTAAACAGCGGAGAGCTTTCTGCTGTTTTTTCATCGGGGAAATGCTTGTCCGCAGCGGCGGCAGGCTCTTCTGGGGAAGCGGCGGCGGAATTTTCGGCAGGTTTTTTTACGGGGAAAATTTCTCCCGAAGAAAGCATTGCCGAAGCACTGGCGGCAAAAAACGCTGCCTTTTCCGCAGAGGGTGCGGCGGAAGCTACGGCGGCGCACATCAGCGGAAGCATTAAAACGAAAACTCCTGCTGCTGCGGCAGTTACGGCTCTTGCACTTTTTTTACGGCTGCTTTGTCTGTTCCGTGTACGCATAAAAATCACCCTTTCCGTAATTTAGTTTTGCAGCTCGGTAAAGTTAATATAATGCGTAATTCGTAATGCGTAATGCGTAATTATTGTAGGGGACGGGTTTCCCGTCCCGAAAACCAGCGCAAATTAATTAGCGCACTATTTTTCCGTAGTAAACAGCGAAGCGACTCAAAAAAGTTCGCCAGCCTTTCAAGGCTGCGGTTTCCAAAGGCAGAGCCTTTGGTCGCCGTCCGCAGACGGCGAAAGCCTTGCCTTAGAAGAGCTCCGCAAGGGGTGAATTCCGTGCAAAGCGCGGAAGAGGGGACGCCCTGCGATAGAGGGCGTCCCCTCTGTTGCAGTTACAAAGAGAATTTATCTTCAAAACAGTCCGGTGGACTGTTTTGAACGAAAAATGCAAGTTTATATTTCTCTAAGCAGCTTCGCTGCTTTTAGGAACGCCGCTCCCTAAAACAACTGCAAGCAGTTGTCTCAGGGCGTTCCTCGTCCGATGTTTCTGCGTAGCAGAAACTCGGAAACAAACGCTTGCGTTTGTTTTATTCACACTTTGCGGAGCGCTTCTCAGGCGCGCCCACGGGGCGCAAGCAGGAGTTTCGCCGTCTGCGGACGGCGATTTAAGGGCTACTCGCCCTTAAAAATCCTCGCCAGCGCGGCTGCGCTGGACCAGCTATGCCCGACGTTTTTTCGCAAAGCGAAAAAACTCGGAAACGAACGCTTTGCGTTCGTTTTAATTACGCATTACGCATTACGCATTACGAATTGAATACATTCTAATTTGCCACAGCCTTCCGTATCATTATTAATAGTATGCTGAAAAATGGGAATATTATTCCTAAGAAAATAAAAGAATACCCCTCCGAATATCTAATCCGAAGAGGTATTTCATAATTATTATAATGAAGAAATTTATCTTCTTTTTCCCGATTTTTCAGGCTTGTACTCATAGTACGCTTCAATATCCTTGTTTGATGCAAGACGGAAGCAGGTCACTGCGCTGAAAATTATTGCAGCCGCATAGAGTGCTGTATTTATGATAAAGCTTTCGCCCTGCTGGTTTTCGGGAGTCATGGCGTATACGACAAGTCCCGGACCGATAAGTGCAATGGTATTGAGTATAAAATAAAGCACTGAAAGTATCTTGAAGAATTTCGACTTGATTATCATTGCCAATGAGAACAGGAAGCTTCCTGCTGCCAGCATATAAAGTGATGGTATCAGCCCTTTTGCTTCTGGAGCGATGCTGTTGAGTATGTAAATAAGCAGCGCTGAAACAAAGCCCAAAGCTGCTGTTATCATCAGCATAAGGAAGCCGTGCTTTGCTGCTTTTTCTTTTTGCTCCGCCATAAGCTTTTTATACATTTCAAGGCTCTTTTTCTTGTTATAGCCTTCCGGTTTGGCTTCTATCTCGTTTTTAAGGCGGGTCTTGATAAGCTCCTTTTCGTCCCGGTCAAGCTTATCCTTGGCGATGATATCCTCCTCCTTTTTCTTGGAGGGTGCATATTCGTCAGACATATCGTCAAGCTGGGGGCGCTCTTCAACGGACATTGCAAGGTCGTCCGCCATCATCTGGCTTTTCAGAGAGCTTATCATGGAGCTTTTATCGGTACGCATTTCCTCAAGCTTTACGTCCATATCGTCAAGGACGATGCTGTCTGCGGAAATTTCATCGAGACTTCCCGAATAGCTGCTGCCGTCGTCGTCATAAATAAAGTCGATATCCGCTTCATCGGGTTCGTTCTGCACAGGTTCCGGGTCGGGCTCAGGCAGATCTTCCACTTCTATCTCAAATTCCGGAAGAACATCTGACGGTCCCGACATAACCTTCTCCGAACGGAGCGAACTAAGGTCTACGTCAGAGCTTAACTCGTCAAGGTTATTATTTTTTTCGGCTTCTTTTTTCTCGGCAAGTGCTGAGAGGTTTCCTCCTGCTTTTTGCAGATCCTGCTCAAATTTCGGTACGTACGGTTTGCGCTGTCCGTCACCGTCACCGAGAATATCGTCGTTTATAAAATCGTTTTCATCTATTGACATTAATATGTTCAGTCCTTTCAAGATAAAATGCCGCCGCATCATGAGGTGCAGCGGCAGATAATATACATTAGCAATGCAATATTATTCCGTTACCGCGATAGTTTCGGGGAAAATGCTTGAAGAGCTTTCCTGTAAGAACGTTGTATTTACATAGCCCTGAATGGTCGCTCCATCAAGAACGGTTATTGTCGAAGCTGTGATATTTCCCAATACAACTGCGTCGGTCTTGAACTCGGCTTTTCCACCTACGTCGATATTGCCCTTTATCTTTCCGTTAAGGTCAAGATACTGAGCTGCTATATCACCCAGCAGGATGCTGTCACGGTCAAGCTGCACCTGACCCTTTGAAGCAATATTTCCCTGCATTGACGCACCTGTCATTATGGAATTGTTGCACTCGATATCGCCTACGACCTTGCCGGTAACGCTTATATTCTTGGTTATCTTAACGTCGCCCTTTACGCTGCCGTCAATATTGATATTTGCAAAGGAACGGATATTTCCGTCGATTATTGTGTTTCGTGAAATAACGGTCGTTTCCTCGGTCTCATAGTAAGGCGTATCCGAACCGCCTGTTCTGTACGGAGGAGGGGTATTCGGATTTCTTGGAGGTACGCTTCCGCCGCCAAAGCCGTTTGCCGGCTTGGGAGAACCTGCGCTTCTTCCTGTTCCGAATGGGTCTGCGCTTTGCTGGGGTCTTGTTCCGAAATCTGCTGCAGACTGAGCTGTTCTTACATAGGGATTTCTGTTATAGTCCTGGGTATAGTCACGGGTCGGTTCCGGTTCCGGCATTTTTACGGACTCAGCAGGCTTTACGGGTTCCTGCTCCGGTGTGGCTGTTTCGGCGGCGCTGTTGAGCAGTTCCTGTGCTGCCAATGATGTCGATATCGTCTGGGCAGGCTCAGGCTCTGATACTGCCGGTGCAGGCTGTTCTGCAGGTCCGGGAGGGTCGATATACCTGTCAAGCTCGGATTTCTTCTTTGATTCCTTTGAAAGGTCGTCTCCAACGAGGCCGTCCTTTTTAAGGATCTCTTTAACCGCCTGATTAAAATTGTCTTTAAGACTCATTTTAAATACTCCTATCCGTAAAATTTAACTTCAAAAATACTTATCGTAATCTTAATCCCTGTAAGTAAAAGTGGTCGGCTTCACAGTATTGTCAAGCCTGTCAAAGGTGTAGCCGTCTTCAAGAAGCTCATCAATAACATCCGTAAGCACATTGACAGTATCATGCTTGTTCTGGCTGTCATGGAGAAGAACTATCGCTCTTCCGGAGCCGTCCTTTGGAATGTAGTTTATAATATTGTTATAGATGCTTTCCCAGCTTGCGCCCTTGGCAGCGTCCTCGCCGCTGACGTTCCAGTCGTAGTAGACAAAGCCACGTCTGGTCATTTCGGCGATAATTTTCATATATGTAAGTCTGTTGTAGTTATTTATCGAGCCGCCCGGGAATCTGAATATCTGCGGCTTAACGCCTGTTGCGTTATAGACTGACATATAGGTCGCATAAAAGTCGTCGAGGTAGCTTTCGACGCTCTCATATATCTTGGGGTAATCGTGGGAGATAGAGTGGATGGCTATGGTGTGGCCTTCGTCGGCAGCACGCTTCATAATTTCCTGCGATTTTTCGTCGTTGCCGCCGCAGACAAAGAATGTTGCCTTTATATCATAGCCTTTAAGTATATCAAGTACCTCAAGAGTTCTGTCGGAGGGTCCGTCGTCAAAGGTAAGATAGATAGTGCCTTTATCCTCGCGGAATTCGGTTGGAGGATTTTCGGCGTAAAGGTCGGGATAAAGCTTGGTATAGTCCTCGGAGGTATCGAGGCCTGCTTCGCCGCCGACTTTTTCCGGGTCGGCAGGAGTGACATCGGGATTTGCAGAGAGGTAGCCCTCAACAAAGCTTCTGAAGATCTCTTCCTCGTTATTTTCGATGAACATGAGTATTTCTTCCGAAGAATAGCCCTTGGTGGTCATCACGAGAAAAAGCTGTTCAAGGCTTGTCCCATCGGGGATAACGATTTGTCCGGCATTCTGACCGTCCTCTGCAGATTCGCTGATGGACGGAGTCTGACCGTCGCTGCTGTTCCTTGAGGAGAAATATTTGATACCGAAGAAAACCGCCAAAAAGGTTGCAGCGGTTAACCAGGTAAAGAATACCACATAAATAAGGTGTTTAAAGAATTTAACGCTTCCGAAATACATAGCGGCTGACCATACTTTTGAAAATAAAAGTATTTTTTCCTTTCAAACTTGTCGATTCCTGTTTACAGAGATACTTATACCTTATAATAATACACCTTTTTTAATGATATGTCAAGCAATCGTAAGTTTTTTTGCAGTTTAGCGGACTATTTTTTGTAGTAACCAGCTTGAGTCGCTTCGCTGTTTACTACGGAAAAATAGTGCGATAAATTGTAATTTTAACTTATATATGTAAAATTTTAAGGGACGGATAATATCCGTCCCTATAACGCCATACTATTATCGGTATTGTTGACTTGCAAAACAGATTGTGCTAAAATATATGTTATGACAAACAGCTTCTATCTCAGAAAAAAGTAGTATATCAGACCGTATACTACCGAGGCGGCTGTTCCGTATAAAATTACCGGACCTGCAATAGCAAAAATTTTTGCGCCTACGCCTAAAACAAAACCCTCTGCTTTGAATTCAAGTGCAGGCGATGATACCGCATTTGCAAAGCCTGTTATCGGTACAAGCGTACCTGCGCCGCCGTGCTTGGCGATCTTTTCGTAAAGTCCCAGACCTGTGAGAAGTACGCTGATAAACACGAGTGATACGGATGTCCATGCAGCGGCTGATTTTTCGTCAAAGCCGTAATATGAAAAAATGTCGTTAAGACCCTGACCTATGCAGCAAATGAGTCCGCCTATCAGAAATGCTTTGGGAATATCTATCCAGCTTTTTGAATTAGGCGACATTTTCTTTACCATGCTGTCATACTGCTGTTTTGAAATACTCATATGATCTCTCCTTTTTTCAATAGTATCCTGCGGAAACGGGAGATTATACATTAAAATTCTGAAAGGAAATTTTTGCAATGCTGAAAAATATTTTATCGGGAAGCGACTGTGCATCCTGCAAGATCTGCTGTATCTTTGATAAATATGATATCTGGGAAACTCCCGTGTTGGACGACGATCTGAAAGCGCTTGTCAGTGAACGTTTCCCCGAAGTTAAATTTGTGGGAAAGGACGGCGGATGGCTCTTCAGAATGGAGGAGGCTCCGGACGGACTTTATTACTGTCCCGTGCTTGACAGTAACACAGGCTGTATGCTGGGTGACGAGAAGCCCTTTGACTGCCGTATCTGGCCTTACCGCATAATGGAGCTTGGCGGCAGGCAGGTCATTTCAATTGCTTCGATTTGCCCGACTATGTACAAAAAGCCCTTGGAGGAGCTTTGTGCCGAGCTTGATAAAAACGGTCTTGCCGACAAGATATTCGCTCATGCGGAAAAGCACCCCGAAATTGTAAAGCCCTATGAGGACGGTTACCCTATCCTGAGAGTGAAAAGCGAATAGTTTTTGTATGATAAAATAAATTATAGTTTAGCGTACATTTTTCTGTGTTTTTCAGCGAAGCGACTCAAAAAAGTTCGCCAGCCATTCAAAAACAAATGCTAACGCATTTGTTTTGCATAGCTGGTCAAGCTGAGCCCAGCTTGCGGTTTCCAAAGGCAGAGCCTTTGGTCGCCGTCCGCAGACGGCGAAACTCTTAGCTTGGCGCCGCAGCGCCGCCTTAAAAGCGCTCTGCAAGGTTGAATTTTGCGGCGGCACGCCGCAAAAGAAGGACGCTCTGCAAGAGAGAGCGTCCTTAACAACGGCGTAAGCCGTTGCTGTTCTATCATTTCAAAACAAATTTATATCGTCAAAAACGTGCCACCGGCACGTTTTTGAGATTCAGTCCATCTAAGCTTAAAACAGAGGGGACGCCCTCTATCGCAGGGCGTCCCCTCTTCCGCGCTTTGCGCGGAATTCA
>CAMCPM010000037.1 GCA_945876755.1 uncultured Clostridia bacterium | reverse complement strand
TCACAGTCAAGGAAAACCTTGATTTCATCGACGGTCTTGCCAATGACCCCATACCGATTGCGGAAGCACTTGAAATGGTAGGACTTGCCGATAAAGCCAATAAATATCCCACACAGCTTTCAGGCGGTCAGCAGCAGCGTGTGACCATAGCCTGCGCTCTGTCAAAAAAGCCAAGGCTTATTCTTGCTGATGAACCGACAGCTGCTCTCGATTATACAACAAGCATAGATGTCCTCGGACTGCTCCAGAAGGCAGTACAGAACGGAACAACGCTAATTATGGTAACACATAACGAAGAGATCGCACGAATGGCCAACCGGGTTATCCATATTCAGGACGGCGTTGTTTCCGAAGTGACTATAAACAAATATCCCGCTGCGGCGAATGAACTTGTTTGGTGATGATTTTTCTACATTATAGCACAGCAAAACCTTTTTTTCAAGATAAAAAAACTAACATAATCACTCAAAAAAGCGGTCATAATCATACGATCACAACCGCTTTCCATAAGTAATCTTTATAATTTTCATAAGGCGGCAGAAACGATTTTTCCAGCGTTTCCTTAATTGCTGCTTACATTTGTAAGATTCAGATGCTTTATCTTTCGCAATGCGATGAGATTCACTATCAAAGCAAACAAAGCACCGACTGCGCAGGCATAAAGGCAGGCAGGAATGTTCGGTGTACGCACATAGCGATTTGCTCCCGTTTCGATTATCCTCACTACCACATAAGAAAGCACAATACCAAAACCACTGCCCAGGACAAGTCCCATTAATGTAAGGATAATATTATCCTTGTAAACATATGCCTTTGTTTCGCTCATAGTGTAACCGTTGATACGCATTACCGCAAGCTCTCTTGCCTTTCTGTTAATATGCATAGAGATCTGGTTCAAAAGCACAAGCAAAGCCATTACCGCCGATAAAGCAAGGCATATCAAGATGACCAGATTTACGCCGTCTGCACTTCTTTCATATTCACTGTTATCCTTCAGCGACAAATAACCGTCCATATCCCGAACTCTTTCGTACAGTCCGCTGATATCACCATTCAGCAAAAATACACTTTCGTCTGTTTCTTCGCCCATGGCAGACTCATAATAGCTGTCGGTTGTGACAAAGAGATGATACGGAAGGTAATGCTCGATAACTCCCACAACATTAAACTCTTTGGAGTTTCCTTCCGAATCCATGAATTCTACCGTGCTGCCTTCGGAGATATCATTGAGTTCTGCGCACTTGCGTGAAACCAGCACACCATTCTCCGGAACGGCGGCTTTGCTTTTTGTATTAATATCCCAAACAACCATGAAATCCCCAAGCTTATCAAAATCCGAGGCTGCTACAATATGAGCATTCTCCCAGCTTCCGCCGTTTACCCTGAAATTCTTCAGCTTGTCCTGAATAACCGTATAGCTTATTTCTTCCTCTTTCAGCACATTTTCAAAATCCTCCCTTGTGCCGGCACTGCTGTCGATAACCAATCGGTTATCATATAGAAAATATTTATCAAACTGAATCACAGGAGAATCCTCAATTGCAAGCTTTAATGAAAAACATATTACCAGAAGAGCAATACATCCTACAACGCCCATGATAGTTGTCATCATACGGCCTTTATCGCTCAATACATTTTTTATCATGGTTCGGGAATATAGGTTCAGCTTTTTAAAGCTCTGCCATTTCTCGAAGAAAAATCCTTTTCCGCGAACGGGAACTTCACCGCGCAGCAATTCAGTTGCAGGCATACGAACCAGCTTTGCGCAGGCTGCATAAGTGGATATTAAAAATACACCCAGACATATTCCCGCTGTTATCAGAGCTTCCTTCAATGCAAAAGTGATCGAAATGCTTTGGAGCAGGAAGTTCGGCTTGAAAATATGTATAACCAAATTCTCTACAATAACAACACTTGCAAGCCAGCCGATAAAAATGCCGAGAACGGCACACAGCACGTTATAAAGCATATAGTGGTTAAGTATTTCTGTGGAATTGAAGCCCAATGCCTTTTGTGCGCCAATAAGTGTTCTCTGCTCGTCTATCATTCTTGATATTGCCGCATGGCAGACAACGACTGCCACCAGAAGAAAAATAATTGACATGGAATAGCTCAAACCGTAAATCCCGTCTACAATAGTTTTTACACCTCGGATATCTCCCACATCATTTCTAACAGAAATTATCCAGTCCTTTTGCTGAATGTCAGCCGCCTTCTCCTCTGCATCGGCAAGCTCTGACTTTGCACTCTCCAGCTCCTCACGATATTCATTCAGCTCGGCTTCGGCTTCATCTATCTGCGCAATACCCTCCTTATAGTCAAGAATAGAATTCTTTAATGGAAGTGCCGCTTCTCCGAGCATATCCAGTTGAGTCAATGCAGCGTCAAGATCGGTATCAAGACCCATAAGTGTGAGATTTGCTTCGATCTCTTCAAGTGCCTTATCAAGCTTTTCCTTGTTTTCTTTGATGCCGCACTCTGCATCGGACAGCTCTTTTTCGCTGTCGGATATTTTGAGCTTTGCGTCCTCTATCTCAGCTTCTGCGTCCCCCGTGAGGGAATCGTAACGAAGTTCTGCACGTTCCTGTGCGAGTATATCCAGCTTATCTCTGAATGCTTCTTCCTGCTTTTTATATTCATCGGAAAAATAAAAATAGTTATCCAATGCATTATTCTTTACAAAAGCAGTTGTATAGCAGCCGCTGTAATAAGAGGGATCAAAGGCAGTTTTATCAAGCATTATGTAGTAGGAAGCAGAGCCAAGTCCCTCCGTGCTTTTTCCTCGCGCATCACGAACCGTAGCACAGCAGAAAAGCGGTTCATTTACGATCGCTGTTACGTTGAATGTATCCGAAACAAACATCCCGTCATGTTCTAATGAGATTTCGTCTCCAAGCTTTATTTCATGCTCATTGGCGAACTTCTCCTCAATAGCAGCTTCACTTGGTGCGGATGGAAGAACACCATCGATAATAACGGGATCGTTCATTTCGTTGCAAAGCGAATGTGCTTGTATCGTAATTTTCTCATTCTCGCTGTTCATCAGCGCTATAGCAGAATATCCGCCCTCTGCGGCATCCACTTCATCCCAACCTGCTATTGCATCTATATCTTCTTGGGTAATACCGTTTGCACAGGTGATCTCCAGTGATTCCATATGATTTGTAATGAAATAGCGGTTTGTTTCCTTCAGTATAGCGGTTGCGGAGGATTGCAGTCCAAGAAAAATAGCAATACTCGTTGCCGCGATAAATGCAACAGCAAAAAAGGACACTCCGTTTTTCTTTATAGTTCTTAAAAGATGTTTTGTCCTTGCCTTCCTTTTTACCATACTAACTCCTTTGCACTTGCAGGATGTCTGTTTACGATAACCTCCGCAACTACTCCACCCTTCATGCGTATAACACGATTTGCCATTTTGGCTATCTCTTCATTATGCGTTACCATCAAAAGAGTTGTACCTGATTTGATAACCTCTTCAAGGACTGTCAGTACCTCGATGCTTGTTTCATAGTCAAGTGCTGCAGTAGGTTCGTCGGCAAGAATGATCCTCGGCTTCTTCACAAGTGCTCTGGCTATGGATACTCGCTGCTGCTGACCGCCGGACATCTGTGCGGGATAGTTATCCTTTCGCTGGGAAAGACCAACCCGTTCAAGAGCCTCTGCTGCGTCCATGGAGTTATCACATAATTCCCCGATAAAATCCAGATTTTCCTCTGCGGTCAGAGTAGGCATCAGATTATAAGCCTGAAAAATAAATCCCACAGAATGTCTGCGGTATTCCGTCAAAGTCTTTTCATCCGCCTTGGAATAGTCTTTGCCGTCGAAAAGGAATGTTCCCGTGGTAAGCTGATCCATACCGCCTATGATATTGAGCATAGTGGATTTGCCGCAGCCCGATTCACCCAGAATTACAAGGAACTCACCCTCTCTGATATCAAGATTTACTCCTTTCAGCACCTGGAGCTTAGTATCTCCCGTGCCAAAGGTTTTTGTTACATTCTTCAAAGAAATGATCGACTTCTTGCTCTCTGAAAAGCCAAGATTCAAACCCCTGCCGTCCACGGCAATAGCAGTCAGCATAGCAAGGTTTTCACACAGACTGATATCTTCATCATTGAACAGAGAACCGTCTTTTTTATTGATGATTTGAATACAGCCGATCACCTCATATTTATTCACGAGAGGTACACAGACCATACTTTTTGTCACAAAACCCGTAGTCTCATCAAAACGGCCTGCCCAGCGCTCATCATTCCGGCAATCCTTTACTACGGTGGACTTCCCCTCTTTTACTACCATACCTGCAATTCCTTCTCCAAGCTCCAAGCTAAGGCCTGTCAGATCTGCTCCGCCAATAGTAAAGGAGGGATAAATTCTTTTATCACTGTTTACGTTGTAAAACCAAATCGTGCCCGCCTCGGCGCAAACTGCCTTCACCACTTCCCCAAGACTGGTACGCAATGCATCTTCCAGCGATTCTGCTTTCTGAAGCAATGAAGTGATCTCCCAGACCACCTGGGTATATTCGATTTTTGTGTTATTTTTAATCATCTTTTCACCTGCATATTCCTGCTTTACCCTTTCTGTTTGGCAAGTTGCTGCCTTCCTCAAATTATTATGTTTATAGCAGCCAAAAACATAATGCCTATTATACACAACATTATGGTATAACATGCTGCCATATAAGGTTCTAAAGCTTTAACTATAAGCTTTCATAGGTGACCTTTATCGATTAATATAAAAGCGAAAATGTTTTTCCTTTTCTATGAAATGTGTTGCGGTATATAGATAATATAATCTTTTTAATTACCATAGCATATTTTGCAAGAAAAATCAAGGTTTTTACCACAGATCGTGCTATATTTAAACAGATAAAAATGAGTATTGCATTGACCTTGCTGAGTAGTGAAGATATTGTTAACATTTTCAAAAATCAGGATTTGTCCAAAAAATTGCTGTAATAAAAATCGAATTGCATAATCAGTACAATACTATATTGCAGCCAAACATGGGCAAAAACTCAGCAAGCTGAGTTCTGAGGAGCGACCTAACGCAGGCTGCGGAATAAAACGGTGAAGAGCAGTGACAGGAATTTTGCTGCTTTTCTCTTTCTTCACCGGATATTCCAAGAGCGTATATCCAAACGCAGCCATTATGCAAAACAAGAAGTTTTTATACTTGAGTATAATAATTTCAGATGTTTTACTTTTTGTTTTGCGAATAAAAGTATTTATCAATAAATATTCAGTTCAGGTGTGTAAACATATTACAAAAATACGACACTTTTCAGCGAAAATGGGACAAAATCGTACAAAAATACCGTCTTAAAACGCATTTAGCACGAGAAAACACAATATAACAAAATGTCCGCAAACGACGTATCTACGGCGTTTGCGGACTTCTGATGTGGCAGGGGCAGTAAGAATCGAACTCACGACACGCGGTTTTGGAGTGGTTTCTGCAACGACGCGCAAACACTGTAAAATAGCCATTTCATGCAACAAATTGACCGGACACACATTCTGACACACTTCTATTTTTAAAAATCTATGTTATATAATTTATACAAATACGGAAACATAAGCAAAACAACTGCCACAGAATTTTGAAATGATTTTGAGAGTAAATTGCCGAAAAATACGTGTAAAAATTTGTTGATTTAAGAAGCAGACGACGGTAAAAAAATGCAGTATTATAATTACATAAAATATAGAAAGGGTGATTGTAATGGCTGTAAAATCTAATAAAAAAACCGAAAACCAAAGTGCGGCAAAGAAGCAACGTGCAAAGTATGGCGGCGGCAGCATAAGGTTTAACAAAGCTAAAAACGCTTATGTGGTTTCATATAAGGGAAAGTCCACAACTGTTAAAACTCAAACGCTTGCCGAGCAAAAGCTCAGAGAATTTAAAAAGCTGATGAAGAATGTATCTGAGAATGACCGTAAAAAAGCTAAAGAACGCAAGGATAAAGGCTCCATGACGGCAGCAGAACTTATCACGTTATATCGTGATAATAAATATAAGCATAAACAAGTCAGAGTCCGCACCAAGGAACGTGAGGACGAAACTTTTGAACTCTTTAAACGTTCGGACATTCCTTGTGCTTGACCGAAAGGTCAGGGAGCAGAACGAAGCGGCGGAAGAAGCCAAAAGCAAGAAGAAAAAGCCCAAAGGCAAGCCGAAAAACAGCAAGCCAAGCAATCTTACGGGTACGGAAATATCCATAAAGGACGTTACAAGTGCAAGCAGGGAAGCGGAAAAGATAAAGCCGATGCTTAATCTGAATATGATTATTCTGGGTGGCTCCGGTACCGGTAAATCCCGTTTCTTCGTAAAGCCAAATCTACTGCAATGCAACACCTCATTTGTAGTCACAGACCCGTCCGGCGAGCTTGTGGAATCTTGCGGAAAGATGCTTGAACAGCACGGATATGAAATAAGAGTGTTCAATCTCAACGATATGAAGCACAGCTCAAACTACAATCCGTTCCACTACCTAAAGGACAGCTCTGGAGAGATTAACAGCAATAACGTAATCAAGATGATAAACGTGTTTATGACCAATACAAAGGTTGAGGGAATGTCAGGTGGCGATCAGTTCTGGGACGATGCTACAAGGCTTCTGTTATCATCACTATGTTTCCTGCTCATAGAAACGGGAACGGAAGAAGAACAGAATTTTGCAGGAGTCCTTGACCTTATACACAAGGCAAAAGTAGTAGAGGGCAAGGAAGAAGAAAAATCCGAGCTTGACCTTATGTTTGACAAGCGAAAGGAAGCAGCTCCGAAAGCATTGTCCGTGCAGTATTACGAAGAATTTAAGCAGGCGGCAGGAAAGACGATGCAGTCTATCCTCATTTCCACCACAACAAAGCTCCAATATTTCAAGCTGGAGAATGTCCGTAACCTTACATTTACGGATAATATCAGCCTTGAAACTATGGGAGATAAAAAGGTCGCTTTGTTTATCGTTATTCCCTCTACCGACACTACATACAACTTTCTGGCAGCTATGATGTACACACAATTATTTGACACTTTGTATGACAGGGCTATCAATCATTTTCACGGAAGATTGCCCGTTCACGTCAGATTTATCCTTGACGAGTTCGCAAACGTCGGAAAAATCCCCGACTTCGCTTCGTGACTGCCGATGATAACGGTGCTGAAATAGAACAAACAGAAAGCATAATGTCGGATATACCGGCAGAAATACAGAAATTGCTTGAACATTGTACGGGACTGTATAATGTGGCATAAGAATGGAGGAACATTTTATGGAAAAGAAAAGAGATATAAAGGTGTTTATCGAGCAGCTGACAAAGCCGAGAGTTCTGTTCTGCTTGACCTTTATGGAAATATATTTCCCTCGCTTAATTCCATAGCCTTGCTTCATCAGTTCTTTGAGCAGATCGTCAATGCTCCTGACGTTATCTTTCATAATCGCATTGTCAATATCGTCACACAATTTCTGTTTCCACGATCTGCCCTCTTTCCTTGCTTTGTACTCGCCGTATTTGTGGCAGTAGCTTTTCTTCGGGTGTTCGATGATTTCAAGTCCGTGTGCAAGAGCAATTTCATCGGAGATAGCTCTGCACATTCGCATTGATTTTTTGTTGGCGTACCAGTGCTTCCCGTACATATCGTAAGGGCATACCGCAAAATGGTTGTGGATATGTCCTCGGTCGGTATGAGTAGCACAAAGCACCATATGCTTTTTCCCGAAAACCTTCTCCGCCCACTCCACTCCGATTTGGTGAGCCTCTTCGGGTGTTACCTCTCCAGGCTTAAAGGACTGAATGTAATGATGCAGACGAATTTTCTGTCTTTCACGTTTGGCGGTGTCTGACTTTATTGACCTTTTGAAAAATCTCTCACCGCTGTACATTTCAAAATTGAATTTCATATCCTCATAAGCATCGTTGTATTTCGTGGAGCAGTTAAGTCCTGTCACAAGAGTATCCTCCGTTTTCTCCTCGTTGGTGACATACGCAAGCATTCTTTTCGGAGCCGCATAAATTGGAATGTGTTTGATGATCGGCAAGTCCTCACCTCACGAAATGTAAGTCGGAGAGATAGGGAACAGATAGCTCTGCATAGCAGTCCGAAAATATTTGAATTCCTCCTGCAAGTCCTCGATGTCTTTTTGATAAACCGAACCTGACTCATTTGCAACCTTTGCGATCTGATTGAGATTGTTGCCGATGGAGAGGAAAGCTCTTTTCAAAGTTACAAGCTCTTTGAGTTCGTAATATTTGATTTCTCCCTTGACAGCAATTCTTCGGACGTAAGTCCCGTTCCTCAATCTCGCTGCCCTCGCTTTCCTGCAAACAATCTCCCACTCCTCTTTTGAAAATCCTATATGAAATTG
>CAMCPM010000036.1 GCA_945876755.1 uncultured Clostridia bacterium | reverse complement strand
CCGTGTTTTCTCTCTGCTGAAACTCAAATACACGCTCTGCAATGCTGTCAAGGATAACATCATTCATAACGGTTTTAACAGTACGCTCAATAACAATATCCTCTATATCTGCCTTGCGAAGAGCCTTCCTGCTGCACTTCCGCTTCTTAGCGTTCGCACACTTGTAATAGTGATAAACCTTGTTGTTCGTACTGCTCGTTCCCGATTCACCTACCATCATTCCACCGCAATCACCGCAGCGGAGCTTTGTCGAAAGAATATACTTGATATCCGCCTTCATAGTCGCAGGTGCGTGCCTGTTCTTCTCCAACCTCTGCTGTGCAAGACTGAAAAGCTCGTCGGAGATCACTGCAGGAATACCATTCGGAACAACCACATCACGATACTGATACTCCCCTATGTACTTGCGATTCTGCAAAATCGTTGAAACCGAAGTCTTTGTAAGCGGCTTGCCCTGTGAGGACACAACTCCGTGACTGTTCAGAAACTCCACAATATCCTTTATAGGCTTTCCATTCACATACATCATAAATGCTTCACGAACCAAAGGAGCCACAAGCTCATCAAGCTGATAATGCTTGTTCTCGTCGATCTTGAAGCCAACGGGAACAAAGCCACCGTTATACTGACATTTCAGAGCATTCTCCGTCATTCCTCGGATAACTTTTTCCGAAAGCTCTGCCGAATAGTATTCCGCATATCCTTCCAAAACAGATTCAAGAATAATTCCCTCTGCACCCTCAGAAATGACCTCAGTCGCAGATACGACCTTGACGCCATTCTTGCGAAGCATAGCCTTGTAATGAGCGCTGTCATAACGGTTGCGGGCAAATCGGTCGAGTTTCCAGACAATGACCGTATCGAAAAGACCTTTCTCGCTGTCCTTTATCATTTTCTGAAACTGCGGACGATTATCGGTCTTGGCAGACATTGCCCTGTCGATATATGTGCCGACCAGTTTGATACCCTTATGCTCTGCAAATTCCTTGCACTCACGAAGCTGTCCTTCGATACTCTCCTCACGCTGATTGTCGCAGGAATATCGGGCATAAATTACTGCATTCATTAAAACTCCTCCTTTTCCGAAATACCTCTTGTCAACAGTAGTATATCATATTTTTATTCGCTTGTCAACGCTTTAAAGCGGTAAATTCAATATTATTTCTACACATTTCACACTCCCGATACACACCATTTTACACACCTCAAACGCCTATAAATAAAGGATTACACGCCTACACACCAAAAAACAATTTTCATATATAATATATGAAAACGGGAAATTATGCGACCTGCTTTTCGTTCTGCATTTCAAGGAACTCCGCAAACTCAGCCTGTCCCTTTTCGGACTGAAAATACTCAAGCATTGCATAGTAAAAGCTCATTGCAAGAGCGTTAAGCTGCTCCTCGGGAATACTGTTTTTGCTTTTTCTGTTAAGCTCTATCACGATAAATCTCACCTCCGTGTATAGAATCAAAAAAGTGGCGTGTAGGCGTGTAAACGGCTACAATACGTCATTCAAGGTGTGTAAATGCCGTGTGTTTGGCGTGTATTTACGCAACGAATGGAACGTAACTTGTCCGAATGCCCTTGAAGCCTCGGACGTGATTATTCCTTATTGTCCCTTGACGATATTTTTTCTTTGGAGTATAATGAAATAAATCGAGTTGCTATACTGTTCAACATTTTTTCTATAAATATTAAGGTGATCTTTTGAAGTTAGAAAATAAATTATGTAACGTTGAAATAACAATAGATTCTCAGTATACTGTTCAATCTTCGGATAATAAGTATTATAAATTGGAACTTAATCCGAGTGGGTATTCTCACGGCTCTTTTTATAAAACTTTTTCTATTCATGTTAATTTGTTTTATAAGGAATATGACATTGCGTTGATTGGAAATTATCATTCATATGATGCTGATTGTGCCATTTTGAATGAAAATATTTTGACTGTTATGCAAGGCAATTCAATCACTCAAATAGATGTACAGGCAGAAGAAATGATACTTCACAAAGAATTTGACTGTTTTGGATGCACCTTTGGAATATACTCAATAAAAAATGGCTATATCATCTATGGCGAAATTGAAATTCTGAAATTAGATCTGAATTTTGATACTGTTTGGTCTTTTAGCGGAAGAGATATTTTTGTTACCCAAACGACAAATGCCCCCTTTACTCTTCGCGAGGATTCTATTGAACTGTATGATTGGGAAAATAATTATTACATTATTGACTTTAACGGAAAACAAATAAACGCTTAGTTATAAAAAAACAGCGGTTCGTTTATCTTTTCCTTTTCCCCCAGCCACACAGGTAATGCACTCTCGTCTGTATGCGTAAATTCTCTGCTCAAAGCACTCCACCTCCCTTTTCATCAGCAGTCTTTCTTCCTTGTTCCCGTTAAGAAAGCTATCAAATATGTATTCACAGTAATCAAGCGTATTTATGCTCTCGACAAAATGCTTGTCGGGAATATCATCAGCCGATTCGGGAGCATTGCTCCGCCATTCAAGCAGCAGCTTGTGATATTCCGAAAGCACATTAAATGCGTGGTTTTCCCACTCGATATAGTCCTGCTCTTCCTGCCTTTTGCGATGAATCATAATAATATCGCTGCGACTTATGGGCTTGTCCATATCAAGCCCAAGCCCGAAATCCGCATTGATACGCTTTGCAGCTTCTATCATTGAAACGCCTAAAATGCTTGCAACAAGAGCAATAACATCTCCGTGTGCACCGCAGCCGAAGCAATGATAATTTTTCTCATACAGCTTCATAGACGGGTGCTTGTCATTGTGTTCAAAACAACAGCACATACCGTTTCGGGAGGTTATCCCGTAGTATGCGGCTGCCCTCGGTACTGTCACCCTTTCTTTAATGATCTCAAATGTTGTCATACTTTATCCTCTCTTTTCTCTCTTTATCTGCTCCGTTCATCATCAAAAATATATGATAAGCGGTAATTATCGTTTCTCATATGCAGACAGCGTTCAAAATCCTGTCCGAGCTTTCTGCAGGCATATTCGCCCACATCATAAGCATCACTGTATATGCTTTTCCAGAGTTCGACATCAGCTTCGCTCTTTTGAATTGCTTCTTCCTTTGTCTGTATTTCAAGCTCAAGCCGAGCAATTCCCGATGCCTGTTCGGAAATGACCTTTTCCTTGTCTGCAATTTCTTCGGTGAGATTTTTTATCTTTTCGGAATAATCCGCAGTAAGCCTTTCGACCTCTTCGCTGTGCTTTTGGTCGTAAGCTGCTATTTCCCTTTTCAGATGAGCATTTTCAAAAGCATATTCTCTGTATCTATGCTTTTCCTCCTCGGCCTTGCGAAGCTCAGCCTTAGTTCTCTGCAGGACTTCATTTATATCCTGCTGTTCCGCAGCAAGCTCCTCTGCTTTTTCCTTTGCCACTATTGCGTCCAACAAGTCAAGGTTTGTCTGCTTCATCTTTTCCTGTATCTTTTTCTCCTCGGACGCTTTTGTTTTCTCAAAAGCATCTTCACGATCGGACAGCACAAGCCTTCTGGATTCGATTTGCCTTACGATTTCTTCTGCTTCCATAACCTTGAGTTCAGCATCAACTTTCTGCACAGATACTGCCTTCTTTTCAGCGGTAAACTCCGCATATTCCTGTTTGGTCAGAATATACCCGCCGCCGATTAACCGCTTCTTGTAAGGAACCTCGGTACTGTCAGCCGCAAGCTCCATTTCACGGAGCTTTTCAATCTTTTCTTCAAGCCGTTTTTCTTCCTTATACAGCTCAACGGACTTGCTCCCCACCGACTTCTTCGGCGGGGCAAGCTCAATATCGTATCTTTCACAGATACTTTTCAGGACTTCATATTCCGACTGCCGCCAACGGGCAATAGCATTTTTCCCGACACCGAAGCCCATTTCGGACAATGCCTGGGCAATGCCATTCTGAATGGGAATACCTCTTGAATAGTGACCGATGGGAACATAATCAATGTGCAGATGCGGCGTGGCTTCGTCCATATGAAGCACAGCACAGAACACCTTGAAATTCGGATTCCTCTGTTCAAAGCCGTTCATATACTCGGTCAGCACGGCCTTTGCCGTTTCCGCATCAACAGTGCCAACGCCCGTGTCCTTCATATCGCCGATCTGCACAACGTCCTCGTAAAAGCTCTTGCGCTTATCCGCAGATGTGACCACATTCGGGAAATATCCCCTGCCGAACTGATGCTCATAGTAGCTTACAGTGATCTTTCGGTCATTTCGTTTCTGATTTGCGTTATACTCGCTGACAGCACCGCTGAACAGCTTTTCGTACATCTCCTGCTGGGGTATGTTCACGAACACGATCGTGAACCCACCCTTGAGGACACCACGTCTTTCCTGCATCTGCTTTTCAACCTTGAAATGGAAGCAGACAAGCGACACACGAACAATTTTTCTATAGTATCCGTTCCCGATGACACCTTCAAGGAGCAGACGCACCCTGCTATACAGTTTCATAATCATCTGCTTGAGGAGTTTCTTCTTGAGTGGCAGCTTCGCAGGATAGAGCTGCGGAACGGTACCATTACTAAAGAGGAATACGATGAATGGATGTTTAACTTTCCTGCCACCTCGGATAATTGCGGAAAATCCGAGCCTGAGCGCAAGTGGCGCAGATAACGACAGCAGCCCCCGACACCACATTTTTATATGCGGTATCGGGGGCTGCTTTTTTTGCTCCCTGTCGGGAGCTATACGCTTTGCTGCCGCAAAGCGAAAACGGCAGCTCTGCTGCCGAATTAGTCGTGGCTGCGCCACAACTAACGCCATAGTACTTATGACATTGCCGACAGCTCTGCAAGGAGCTGTCAGCACCGCCGCAAGCGGCTATATCATAAGTACGCATTTCGCAGAAATGCTGCGCTCATCCGAGGGGCAGGCGTTCCCCCTGCACCCCCTAAAAACAAAGCAACAAAACATTTATCCTTCTCCTTATACAATAAACAAGTGATTATCATTAAATGCAAAGCAGCCGACCTGTGTTACGAGATCGTCTGCCTTGCAATATTATGACGTTATTACTCTGCTTTCGTTATTTCATCAGTGCGGAAAATAAACTTAACGCTGCCCTTTGTTCCGTCAGAAATGCCGGAATAGCTGCGGTAGCTTTCGGCGGCGTCGGATATCGCGTTAAGACGTTCCGCAAGCCAGCCAAGATCGCTGTTTGCAGCCTCAACAAGCTTTTGTACGGCTTCCTCGTTGAACAATATAAGACCATCGTTGAGTGCTCCTGCACCCTCCGTTAATGCGGATATGCCCTCAGCCATTTGGGTACTGCCGTTGGAAAGGGATATTATGCCGTCAGATAGGGAGGCTGTGCCGCTTCTCAGAGCAGATGCTCCGTCTTTCAGCTTATCTGCGCCTTGTGAAAGCTGTACGGTTCCGTTGTAAACATTCTGTGCACCTGCAGAAGCCGATGACACTCCCGACGTATAAGCGTTAAGTCCGTCGCAGAAGCCCTTTACTTCATCAAGCTGAGCTTTTACAGCGATGATTTTTGCAGCTGCATCCCTGCCCATTGCCTGTTCGACTTGTGCAGCAGCACCGTCAAGTACGGCGGCATAATTTTCGACAGTAAGCTTTGGCAGTTCAAGTCCTTGTGCTGCAAGCTGACTGTCCGCTTGTGCAAGCAAAGATGCGAATATCTGCGCTGCTCCTTGGTTGAGCGCCGCGCTGTTTTTATCAAGCTCTGCCAGTCCTGCGGAAAGCTGATTGCTGCCTGCGTCAAGCTGTGCGATACCGTCACAAAGTCCGAGAGTTCCCTCGTCAAGAGCAACCGCTCCCGAGGAAAGCTGCGCCGCACCATCACTTAATGCGGAAATGCCGTTAATAAGTTCTCCCGTTTTGCCGTTAAGCTCGGAGAGTCCATTATAAAGCTGAGAAGAACCTTCCATTAGCTGTATCATAGCAGAATCCATTTCTGCGGCAGCATTTTTCAGGTCATCGATAGTGTTTTCTCCGTCAAGACTTATGTCGGCAAAAATACTGTTTTCTGCTGCAGCATAAAATCCGCTGAATTCAAAATCCGTAACGTCTGCGGTGATTTCAAGATGATCGGGAATATCAAGCTTTTCATTGTCGATATCAAGACTTTCCTGCAAGGACGGAAATGCAAGTGCAGCAATAATTGTCCTGTCGCCGTCGTCAAGCACTTTACCGCTTGATACCTCAATGTTGCGGAATTTGTCATTGTCAAGTACAGTGCCCGTAACGACCGCAAAGGGTACACATACATCTTCCGCCGCGCCGTTTATTTCTGTGGAAACCGTAAGGTCATTGGTGTAGTCAACACGTATCTTTATTTTGCCGCTTTTTCCTGCCAGCTCCGCAGGGAAAATTTCCTTGCCGTCAAGAGTGTATGTAATTTTCATCTCTACGGGAGCCTTAGCCGTACTTACGCCCTGATAGTATATATCTTTTCCGTCAGCAGCCCATACGATACTGTCGCCGTCACGGGAAAAATCCTCATATCCCTTAACATTTTCAATGTCCGAGAGAGTTGTATTATCGGTAAGAGCGGAGCCGCCCTCGGTGTTCTTCAAATGGTCGCTGACGATTATCTTATTTGCTGCGCCGTCCGCATCTGCAATAATGTACACCGTTTCATCCTTTTCGGCAGCAACTGCATTACCTGTCTTTACATTGTCGCTGACCGCTGTCTGTGGAACTTCTGAGCTTTTATTATCCGCCGCATATATTGCGCCAGTGCATATTCCCGCCGCCAGAATTACAGATACAACCGCGGCACAAATTCTTTTTGTTTTCATATACGAATACCTCCATCTACACTATTGTGATTATTTCTTTTGTTTTCCTTATTTTTAAATCCTATGGTGGTTACGCCTATAAGCTTGTCGCAAAGCATAAACAGGGCAGGGAGTATGAATATAACGCATACCATGCTGATGACCGCGCCCCTTGCCATAAGCATACACATTGAGCTTATAATATCAATATCGGAGTACATAGCAACGCCAAATGTCGCTGCAAAAAGTCCCATTGCACTTACAATAACGGACGGTATAGAAGTGGAAAGCGCCGTGATAACAGCTTCGCGCTTATCCTTTCCGCCGCGGCGCTCCGCTTTGTAGCGTGTGGTCATAAGTATAGCGTAGTCCACCGTTGCGCCAAGCTGTATGGTGCTTATGCAGATAGGTGCGATAAACGGCAGCGACTGTCCAAGATAATGAGGAAGTCCCAGATTTATAAAAATGGACAGCTCAATAAGCGCCACAAGGATAATAGGCAGGGAAATGCTCTTTTCCACTATTGCAATTATGATAAATATTGCCGCAATAGAAATGGCATTTACAATTTTAAAGTCGGTATCGGTAGTTTCTATCATATCCTTTGTGCAGGAAGCCTCACCGATAAGCATTGCGCTGTCATCGTATTTTTTCAGTATGGCTGCAAGCTTGTCGATCTGAACGTTTACCTCGTCGGAAGCAGGCTTGTATTCGGAATTAATTAGCAAAAGCTTATGTTCGCCGTTGTCAAGAGTTTTCTTTATCTCGTTGGGTATAAATTCATCGGGTATTCGGGAGCCTACAACGGACTCAAGTCCCAGCGCATATTTTACGCCGTCGGCGCTTTCTATCTCGGCAATCATCTGCTTTGTGTCCTTGGCGGAAAGTCCCGAGCTTACAAGCGCCATGTGAGTGGACGCAATATCATAATTATCCCGGAGCTTTTCGTTTGCCGTTACATATTCAATGGTATCGGGCAGACATTCTCCCAAGTCGTAATATACCTCGCTGTTTGTGCTTTTGTATCCCATAAATGCAGGTACAGCGACAATTACAAATACCGCAATAAATGCGGGGAATATTTTTACCACTCCTGCCGAGAACCTGCTCATATCGGGAATAAGCGGCTTGTGGTGCAGCTTTGCAAGTGGTTTATCCAGAACAAGTATCAGCGACGGAAGGATAGTAACGCAGCCGATAACGCCCAGAAGTACACCCTTTGCCATTACAATGCCAAGATCCTTGCCAAGAGTAAAGCTCATAAAGCACAGAGCAATAAAGCCTGCAATAGTAGTGACGGAGCTGCCCGTTACGGAGGTGAGCGTACTTGATATTGCCTTTGCCATGGCACTTTCCTTGTCAGGATATTTCTGCTTGCACTCATTGTAGCTGTGCCAGAGGAAAATGGAGTAGTCCATTGTTACCGCAAGCTGAAGCACCGCCGAAAGCGCCTTTGTGATGTAGGAAATTTCGCCGAGAAAATAGTTTGTACCCATGTTGAACAGTATAGAAACACCGATGCTTGCAAGAAAAACAAAGGGCACAAGCCAGTTATCCAGGAAAAGCATCATTGCCGCGCAGGCAAGCAGCACCGCTATGGCAACATAAACAGGTTCTTCCTGCTCGCAAAGGTCCTTTAAGTCGGTGACAAGCGCCGACATTCCCGATACAAAGCACTGCTTTCCCGCAATATTTCGTATCTCGTGAATAGCGTCGATAGTTTCGTCGGAGGACGTGGACGTATCGAAAAACACCGCCAGCATAGTGGAATTATCCGTGTTGAACGCAGAGTATATCTTGTCGGGCAACAGCTCCTTCGGTACGGATATATCCATTAGGCTGTCATACCATATCACCGAGTCAACGTGCTCCACCGCCGCAATTTTATCCCGTAGTGCGGAAACCTCCTTGTCGGGCATATTTTCCGCCACGATAAAGGAAAATGCACCCTTGCCGAATTCTTCCGTCAGTAGATCCTGACCTTTTACAGTGTCCATATCTTCAGGGAGATAGTTCAGCATATCGTAATTTATCCTTGTTGCCGCCATTCCCAGCACCGACGGTATCATAAGCACCGCCGCAATTATAAGGATAAGTATGCGCCGCTTGACAACGGCTTCAGAAAATTTCATTGTTCATCGTTCCTTTCTTCAATATGATATTCAGCTTCAATAAACTGATTTTTGGTGACCTTTATGGCATACACCGCCACGCACAAATTCAGTATTCCGTCGGCTATCATAGCCGCACCCAGAATGACCGTCATTGTCTGCGCCGCTTCAAAGGGATTCAGCAAGAGCAAAATACCGGCTGTAATCGTCAGCACTGCAAGCACGGTGATAATGTGCCATTTGTTAAGTCCGAAACGCTTTGCTTCGACGGCTGTTCTCATCTTGAAGATACCTTCTTCAAGGATAATAATTCCTGCCACAATGTGCATTGCCGATATAATTTTTACCGGACGCACAAGCGCCGCTATGCCGATAACACACAAAAGCGTGCCGAAGATAAGGTCATGCTCAAACGCCAGACGGTACAAGTCCTTGGAGAAATATCCCGCCAGCTTTACCGCACCGCATACCGCTATGACCGCGCCCAAGATGCGGCAGATAACATTCAGCGATATTTCCGGGCGTATTATCAGAAATATTCCCAGCAGAACTGTAAACGCTGACACCGTGATATAACCTATTTTCACCGTAAGCACCGGATTTACTTTTTTCATTCTTTACACTTCCTTCCTTGTTTTTATCTCATGGCTAAAGTATAACACTTTCGTTCAAAAAGATAAACAGACAAAAAAATCCCTGTGACCGAATTTCAGTCACAGGGATAAAAATGTATAAATTTTAGGCATTGGAGGGTTTTTGTCTGAATTTTTCTGCCGCACGGTTTACAGCCTGCTGCATACTGCCTTCAAAAAGCTCGCATACCCTTGCAACTCTGCTGCGAATATCATACTGCATACCCGAATTCATCCAGTCCAGCACCATTCCCACCAAAAGGCACTTGTAATAATGAACGATTATCTTTCTGTCCTCCTCGGGTATAACAATGTCATTTAAAGCGGCGGTTATGTATTTTCCCACAGCATACTCTGCGATACGGTCAAGATACTGACCGTATAGACCGCGGTCTGCCTGATACAGGTGCAGTACCGCATTTTTATTATTCTGTGCAAGACTTACGGCAGCCAAAAGACAATCCTCAAAGGATTCAAGGCTTGCATTTTCGCTGATTATTCTGTCCGCCTCGGTTTGAAGCACCGCCTCGATAAGCGCGGGAAGATCCTGAAAATGATAATAGAAGGAGTTGCGATTTATGCCGCAGTCCTCGACAATATCTTTTACTGTAATATGACTTACAGGTTTATTGTTAAGCAGTTTAAGAAATGATCTTATTATAGCTTCACGGGTAAAATTCGGCAAAAGAAGTCCCTCCGATAAAAATGTTTTTTACAATTGTAGCATAATATAAAGTAAAATTCAACCGCCATATTATAATTTTTATTGCAAAAATTATATTTATATGATAAAATATAAATATAAATACTTTCATCGGAGGAAAAAATGTCACAGATAACAAAACGTGCATTGGCGGCATCACTGAAAAATATGCTGCTGAAAAAGCCGCTGAATAAGATAACCATAAACGATATTGCCGAGGACTGCGGCATCAACCGCATGACCTTTTACTATCATTTCAAGGATATTTACGACCTTGTGGAATGGACCTGTGAGGAGGACGCTGCAAAGGCTCTGGAGGGCAAAAAGACCTACGATACATGGCAGCAGGGTTTTCTGAATATTTTTTATGCCGTGCTGGAAAACAAGCCGTTTATTATGAACGTGTACCGCTCAGTAAGCCGTGAGCAGGTGGAAATCTATCTTTATAGGGTCACATACGATCTGCTCATCGGCGTTGTAAACGAGCGCTCCGCCAATATGTCGGTCAGCGAGGACGACAAAAAATTCATTGCTGATTTTTACAAGTTTGCATTTGTCGGCATAATACTGGAATGGATAAAAAACGATATGAAAGCCGACCCAAAGCAGATAGTCGACAGAATAAGCAATCTTATTCACGGCGATATTACCCGTGCAGTGGAAAACTGCCGCACCGACAGACCCGTTACATCAAATCACTTCGAATGATAAAAAAATATACAGCTTCGCCCCCGTGATAAAGCTTTTATCACAGGGGTGATTTTATTTATTGTAAGCTGTGTTTCTGCGGTATATAATATAGCTGTAAACCAAAAACAACAAAGCTTTAAGGAGGCTGTTATTATGTATTATTCAAGCGGAAATTACGAAGCATTTGCAAGACCCGAAAAGCCCGAGGGTGTTGACAGAAAATCAGCATATATCATCGGTACGGGACTGGCTGCCCTTACTGCTGCGTGCTATCTTGTAAGGGACGGTCAGATGAAGGGCGAGCACGTTCATATCTTCGAGAAAGACCCTATTCCCGGCGGTGCCTGCGACGGATACGAGTATCCCGGCATTGGATATGTAATGCGCGGTGGACGTGAAATGGATAACCATTTTGAGGTAATGTGGGATCTGTTCCGTTCGATACCGTCCATTGAAACAGAGGGTGTAAGCGTGCTGGACGAATACTACTGGCTCAACAAGCATGACCCCAACTATTCACTTATGCGTGCAACAGAAAAAAGAGGACAGGACGCTCACACTGACGGTAAATTCGGTCTTTCCGACAAGGGCGCTATGGAGATAATGAAACTGTTCTTCACACCCGATGAACAGCTTTACGATAAGAAAATAACAGACTTTTTTGACGATGAAGTGCTGAATTCAAACTTTTGGCTCTACTGGCGCACAATGTTCGCCTTTGAAAACTGGCACAGCGCACTTGAAATGAAGCTGTATATCAAGCGTTATATTCATCATGTAGGCGGTCTGCCCGATTTCAAGGCGCTGAGATTTACAAGGTACAATCAGTATGAATCCATGATACTCCCCATGATAAAATATCTGGAAGGCTTCGGAGTGCAGTTCCATTATAATACCAAAGTTGTAAATGTTGAGTTTGATATTACTCCCGAGAAAAAGCAGGCAAAAAAGATAATCCTGCTTCATGACGGCAAGGAGGATTCAGTAGACCTTACCGAAAATGACCTTGTATTTATCACCAACGGAGGTTGCGTTGAAAATTCTTCTCTCGGCTCCCAGAATACTCCCGCTGATTTCAACACCGAAATCAAGCCGGGCGGCGGCTGGGATATGTGGCGTAAGATAGCCGCACAGGATCCCTCCTTCGGTCACCCCGACAAGTTCTGCTCTGCTCCCGAACAGAGCAACTGGATGAGCGCCACAGTTACAACGCTGGACGATAAAATAGTACCATATATCAAGAATATCTGTCAGCGTGACCCGTTCTCCGGCAAGGTAGTAACAGGCGGAATAGTTACCGTTAAGGACTCCAACTGGCTCCTCAGCTGGACATTTAACCGTCAGCCACAGTTCCGCACACAGCCCAAGGGACAGCTTGTTGGCTGGATATACGGTCTTTTCAGCGACAAGCCGGGCAACTTTGTAAAGAAGCCCATGCGCGAATGTACGGGTAAGGAGATATGCATGGAATGGCTCTATCATATTGGTGTGCCGGAAAATGAGATTGAGGTGCTTGCAGAGCACAGCGCAAATACGGTACCCTGCATGATGCCGTATATCACCGCATTCTTTATGCCCCGTGCCGCAGGCGATCGTCCCGACGTTGTACCTAAGGGAGCTGTAAACTTCGCATTCCTCGGTCAGTTTGCCGAAACAAAGCGTGATACCATTTTCACCACCGAATATTCTATGAGAACAGGCATGGAAGCTGTATATACGTTGCTTGACATTGACAGAGGCGTTCCCGAGGTATGGGGAAGCGTATACGATGTCCGCGATCTGCTTAACGCTACAGTTCAGCTTCGTGACGGCAAAAAGATAACCGAAATGAACCCCACACTTCTTGAAAAGATCGCATTCAAGGCTGTTCTGAAAAAAATCGAGGGAACGGATATTGAGAAGCTGCTGAAGGAGTATAATGTTATCTGACACAAATAGATGAAATTTGCTTTACAAAAAAAAATTGACCGACCGGATTTTCAAAAGTCCGGTCGGTCTTAATTTCAGGAGTATATTATTTTTGTCCGCT
>CAMCPM010000035.1 GCA_945876755.1 uncultured Clostridia bacterium | reverse complement strand
ACTTTTTTCGGAAGATTGGCTGGTTGTAGATTAATAAATTTTACCGCTTTGCAGTCGACTGCAAGGCGTTATTTTTTTGCCATTTTGAAAAAGTTGTCCGTTTTGTCCGTTTTTCTTATGGTATTATTAAGAAAACATCGGGAAGGAGTGCCAAGATGAAAATTGAAGTCAGAAGCGACAGTGCGGTTATATCGGGCTATGTGAATGCCGTTGGCAGGGACAGCAAGCCGATCATCACGGGTGACGGGCGGTGCGTTGAAATGGTCGAGCCGGGGACTTTTCGGAAAGCCTTGGAGCGTGCGGAAGATGTGAAGCTCCTGCTTAACCATGAACAGGGCGGCGGTTATGCTTCCACAAAGAGCGGAACTATGAAGCTTGTGGAAGACAATATCGGTTTGCGTGCGGAATGTACGTTGACAGATCCCAAAATGATAGACAAGGCGAGAAACAAGGAGTTCCGCGGCTGGTCTTTCGGTATGTATGTTAACAAAAGCAGACTTGAAAGCCGTGCGAACGACATTCCGAGGCGGCATCTTACCGATATTGACATTTTTGAGGTATCGCTTATTGACAGCCGCAAGTCGCCGTGCTATGCAGGGACATCGGTTGAATGCCGTGCCGATGGTGATTTCATTGAATTCCGTGCAATGGATTTCACGAACGATGACTACGAAACGGCTTCCGCTGATTATAGCGGATATGAAAAAAGGCTTAAAGCATTAGATTAAAGGAGGAAACAAAATCATGAGCAAAATCAGAGTGCCCGAGTACAGGGCGGAAGACGTCAACCCCAAGCTTCTCACGGAGCAGCTTGCCGAAAAGAAAAAGAGAATGAAGGAAATTCTCGACGGCGCCAAGGCTGAGACCCGTGCTATGTCTGAGGACGAGGACAAGGAGTTTAGCGATCTTGAAAAGGAAATAAACTCAATTAAGGCTACCCTTGCGGCGGAAGAACGTGCGAGAGCACTTTTTAAGGATTCGGACAGCGGTACTTCCGTCAAGTCCGAGGACAAGAAGAAAAATGCAGTTGCTGCGCTTAACGCATTTATCCGCGGAACAGAAGTCAGAGCAGGTGAAATGAGCGTTTCAAGCACAGGCGGAATTATCCCCACCGAATTTTCAAGCGATATCATCAAGAGCGTAAACGAGCTTTCCGGCATTTTCAATCTTGTTGGCAAGGTAAACAGCAAGGGTGTTTACAAGCAGATCGTCCGCAAGAAAAAAATCACTTCTGCAGGTGCTGTCGAGCTTTCTCAGGCGACACGTTCTGCAACGGATTTTGAAACCATTGAGATCGGTCATCACAAGTACATGGCGGAAGCTGTAATGTCCCTTGAAGTTATTGCTCAGACAGAGTTTGACATTGTTTCAGAGGTTGTTTCCCAGTTTACCGAAGCGTTCACGCTTCAGGCGGAAACAACTATCATCGGCGGAAATGGTACAAACGAAGCAACAGGTCTTGTAAAAGGCGGTACAAAGTATACTCTTGTCGCTCAGAACGTTATTACGGCTGACGAAATAGTGAAGATCTATCATGCGCTCAAGACGATGTACAGAAACAATGCTGCATGGATAATGTCGAACGATACTCTCTGTGCTATCAGACTTATCAAGGACGCTGACGGTCAGTATATCTTCCATCAGTCTGACCTTACAAGCGGCTTTGCTGGTACTATCCTCGGCAAGCCTGTTTACACCTCGGAAGCCATGGACAACCTCGGAGCAGGTAAGCACCCTATTCTTTTTGGCGATTACGGCAGAGCTTACAAGGCAAATGTAAATCCCGAAATGTCTATTCAGGTGCTTAACGAGCTTTATGCTCCTGTTGGTGCAAAGGGCATTATCGGAATTCTCTGGCTTGACGGCAAGCCTGTAAACAACGAGGCATATGTTACTGTTGAGTGTGCTGCGGGGGGTAAGCTATGAAGATAAAAGCGCTTACAAGCTTTGCAGGGGCTGTATCTATGCATATCGGAGAGGTTAAAGAGATCGACGACAGCAATGCCGCCGCTCTCATTTCCTGCGGATATGCGGAAGCGGTTGAAGAAGCGAAGCCTTCAACAAAAAAAGGTGTGAAGTCCGATGAAAATAAGCGAGATAACGCTTGACGGCGTTAAGGATTATCTTCGAGTCTACGATAAAAACGATGATAAGTTTATCGTGGCTGTTATGGCTGCCGCTGAAAAGCTTATAATCAGCTACACGGGCATACCGAAAGAAGAACTTGACGACTTTGAAGACTTGTCAATTGCGTTTTACTGCATTTGCTCCGATATGTACGATGTCCGCTCCATGGCTGTACAGTCGGAAAGGACAAATCCCACGGTCAAGCTTATTCTGGATATGCATTCCAGGAATCTTGTTTAAGGCGGTGCGATATGAACGCAGGAACGCTTAGAGAAAAGGTAAAATTTCAGCTTCTTGACGAAAACGAGGAATGGAAGGACTTTATTTTTGAAAGCGGAAATGACACTGTATACGCCGAAATGAAGGGACTCAGGAACTCAGAATACTGGGTAAATATGATGGGCGGAAATGCGGACGAGTATGTCAACATTTCCGTTCGTTATAACAAAGAAATCATAAAGTTTCTTCCCCAGCGGTGCAGAATGGTGCATATTTCCGGTGACTCTGAAAGCACATACAGCATTATTTCTCCGCCTGAGGACGTGGGATTCAGGCACGCAGAAATTCGCATGAGAGGAAGGCGTCAGATAATATGAACGAGCTGGAAAGGCTTCTTGACTTTCTGAAAGAACGGAGTATTCCCGTCAAAGAGGACGGTTTCGCTTCCATTCCAAAAGAACATTGCTTTGCGGTATGGAGCAACACAGAAAGCGCTGCGGACGGGGCGGACGATTTCAGCTTATTCTGGGACCACACGATAGTATTCCGCTTTAACTTTAAGGAGCGCCGCACGGCAGAGGATAGAAGGCTTGAAAAAGAGGCTGAGGGTATCCTCAGAGATTGCGGACGGTTCAGCCGCAAGAGGCAGTACGATTCAGACATGGAAGCCGACACGACCACATACACGTTCGAGGTCACAACAGATTTTGAGGAGGATTTATAAATGGAAAAGGAATACACCCTTGGAAGCGGTCACATTCACATTCAGGAGTACACGGGCACGCTTCCTACAAACTGGGACGAGTTTTTTGCAAGCACCGAGAACATTCTCGGCCGTGTAAAGGGCGGTGCGTCCTTTGAGTACACAACGGAAAAATATGAGGATCAGGACGACCTTGGTTATGTTGTTATCGAGGAGATCACCAAGGAAAAGGTAACAATGAAGTCGGGTATGATGACCTGGGACGGCGAAACGCTTGAAAAGCTTTGCTCTACTGCTCGTATCGACAAGCTTAACGATGGTACTACACGTATCAAGATAGGCGGTCTGGGCAATCAGAAGAACAGCCGTTGGGTTATTGGCTTCGAGCATAAGAACAAAAATCTCCGCGTTATTATCGTGGGTAAGAACAACGAGGGCTTTACCTTCGATTTCAAGCAGGACAGTGCGACCGTTATTGACTGCCTGTTCCGTTCGGAGGCTTCCGATGATGAGGGTACACTTATCCTTATTGACGATATGAGAACAGCACCCGTGCTTTCTTCGCTTTCGGTTGGCGGTCTGACTCTTACTCCTGCGTTTAACCCGTATGTAAAGAGCTACACTGCTTCTGCTACTGAGGCGACTGCTGTTATTAGTGCTTCTGCCAAGGCAGACGGAAACACGGTAGAGATCAAGAACGGCGAAACTAAGGTTGAAAATGGTAAGCCTGCTTCTCTTGAAAACGGCAGCAACGTAATTACTGTTTCGGTTACCGATTCCGACAAGAAGGTATTTACCTATACTGTTAAAGTAACTAAGGCTTCTGCATGATAAGGCTGGGTATAGAAAAGATACCGATACAGCTTATTTCCGGTATGTACATGGTGCCTGTTTGCAGTAAATCGGTCTGGGATATGCTCCGGGAATGCGAGCGTACGGGCAATTATGACACGGTTGGCGGTATGCTCCTTGAGGGCGTGCCGCTTGACATATCGGAGCAGCAGCTTCTTTGTATGGCGTACATAGAGAGCCTTAAAAAGATACGTGAGGAAACGGGCCTTGAAGTCCCATACTATCCGGTGAAAAAGGAAGCCGATGATATAAAATACACGGTTTACACCTCTGTTGACAAGATGGTTGCGGACTATTCGGGGCTTGATATTTATGCTGTGGACGGTATCCCAATACTTGATTACTGGCTTTTAGAGCGTGACGCTTTTATTTCGGCGCTTTCCAAAACAAAGGACGGGCGTAAATATCTTAATAACGCATATCGGCTTACCTGTGAGGACGCCGATGAGGATTTGGAGATGTGAAAATGCCGCCCGAGGGTTACACCTTTTCGGACGGTATTTTCATGTTTGCAGTTGAATGCAAGGAGTGAGGATATGGATGTTGATGTTGAAAAGCTGGGCGAGGCTATTATTGACGGTCTAAGTACCTATACAGAGCAGATCAGCGATGAGATAAGCAAGGCGGTAAAGGAATGCACAAATAAGGCACACGAGAATATAACGGAGCTTTCCCCCGTAAGAAAGAGAGTGCCGAAATCGGGCGTTATAATGGTGAAGCGCGGCGGTGTAAAGGTACCTGCAAAAGAAAATTTACAGCCGGGAGCATACAAAAAAGGTTGGATAACGGTTGTCAGAAATTATGAAAACAGGACGCAGGGTTATGTACGAAACAAGACCAATTATCAGATAGCACATCTGCTTGAGCTGGGTCACAAGGCACGTAATGGGCGTCCTGTTGCGGCAATAGAGCATATCAGAAAAGGGCAGGACGATGCCCGTGCCGAGTTGGACAAAAGGATAAAAGAAATTCTCGAAAAGGAATGAGAGCATGGCAAGCAAGTACGGATATATGGCGAAAATCGGCGCTGACACGTCGGGACTGACCGAAGCACTGAAAGATGTTGAAGCAGACACGCGAAATATCTCCGCAGAGCTTAAGGCTGTAAATGACGCTTTAAGGTTTGATGGTACCAATGTAGAAAATCTGCAAAACAAGTTTGACCTCACATCGGATGCGATTGAAAACACCAAGAAAAAGCTTGAAAATCTTCGGTTGGTAGAAGAAAAGGTAAACGAAGCTGCTTCAAACGGGGATATATCGGAAAAGGAGCAGAAGGCATATCAACGTGAAATTGCCAATACGGAGAGCAGACTCAGGCAGTATCAGACGGAGCTTGCTACCACGGCGGCAAGGCTCAAAGCTGCTGCAAATGACACGGAAGATGTTTCTTCCGAAACAAAACAGCTTGAAGATACTCTCGAAAATGCAGGAAGCGGTGTTATTAATTTTGGTGACCTGCTTAAAAGCAACATTGCAGGAGACCTTATTGCGGATGGTCTCCGAATGGCGGCCGGAGAAGTAAAAGACTTTATTTCAAAAGGCATAGAGCTTGCTTCCGACCTTACGGAAGTACAAAACGTTGTTGACACTACATTCGGGGACGGTGCGGCTCAGATATACATCTGGGCGGACGCTGCTGCCGAAAGTTTCGGCATTTCTACCCTTGCGGCGCAGCAGTATACGGGAACCATGGGTGCTATGCTAAAATCAATGGGGCTTACTCAGAGCGAGGTCGCTTCTATGTCCACTGCTATGGTTGGACTTGCCGGCGATATGGCTTCATTTTATAACCTTGATGTTGAACGAGCATTTGAAAAGATTCGTTCAGGTATTTCGGGCGAGACTGAGCCTTTGAAACAGCTCGGTATAAATATGTCTGTGGCAAACCTTGAAGCTTATGCGCTTTCGGAGGGTATTGAAAAGGCATATAAAAACATGACGGAAGCGGAAAAGGCTACGCTTCGGTACAATTACCTTATGTCTGTTACTGCGGACGCACAGGGCGACTTTGCCAAAACCTCGGACAGCTATGCGAATCAGCAGAGAATTGCACAGCTGAACATGGAAAACATGGCGGCGGCTCTCGGTGAAAAGCTTCTGCCCCAGATAAACGAGCTTACAAGCAAATTTAACAGTGAGATCCCTCAGATAGGAAAAAGCATTGAAACGATTGGAAATATAATCGGCGATGTAACTTCATTTGCTATTGAAAATCATGAGGCTATCACAAGGCTTGTTGCTGCTTATCTTACATTTAAGGGCGCTATGGCGGCAGGAAACGCTATAATGACGGGAGTAAATGCGTTTAAATCGCTGACTACTGCGCTGAAAACCGCTGAAACGGCGCAGCAGGCGCTTAATATTGCCACAAATGCAAACCCCTATGTGCTCATTGCATCGGCAATTCTGGGCGTTGTGAGCGCTGTTGGCATATATGCGGCGCAGGTGGATTCGGCAGTTAATTCTGCGGCTGAACTGGAAGCAGAGTCGAACAAGATAATCGCTTCCGCCGAAACGGAAGCGCAGATGGTGGAATACAAGGCAAATCGCTATCGTCTTTTATACGAGCAATATAAAAACACGGGAGAAGCAAGCAGTGAATTAAAAACGCTTGCGGAGGAGCTGCAGGCTCTATCCCCCGGTACTATTGACCTTATTGACGAAGAAGCAAAGGCTTACAGAGAGCTTGATGACAGTATCAATGACGTTATAGACAGTATCCGCAGAAAAGGTATTGAAGAAGCTCGCTCCAGCACGGTCAGCGGATACATGGAAAATATCGCAAAATACCGTGAAGAAATATACAAAGCCGAAAAAGAATTTTACGATGAAATGACCGCCGACATGATCGACGGGGATATGCTTGCTGAATTTCAGAAGGGCTTGAATGGCAGATATGCCGAATATTTTAATCCCGAAAATGAATGGGTGCTTGAAGATTACCATGAAATAATGCAGAAGTACAACGAGTACGAAGCTGCTATGAACGATCTGACGGCGGCTAAAGACAAGTATAATAAGAAAATAGAAGAAGAAACGCAGGCTATTGAACAGGCTAACAAGATATATGACGAAATGGGAGGCGGTCAGGAAAACAACCCAAATATGCAGTCAGGCTCTCAGATGGCGGAATATTACGAAGCCGGCGGAAAGGCGGCTATCCGTGCTTCGGAGGATGCAAAAAAAGCCTTGCAGGAAGAGGTTACGGAATATGAAACGGCGCTGAATGAAAAGGTCGCAGACCTTGACAAGAGCCTTAAGCTGAGAAAAATAAGCGAAGAAAAGTATTATTCCGATTTGAAAAATTACCTTGACGAAAATGCAAACACCGAATCAGAAGCTTATTACGATCAGCTTAAAAGGTATGAGGATTACCTTAAAAAGCAGTCTGACGCCTCGAAAAAAGAGCTGGAGGAAGCTGAGAAGCTCCGCGTTGAAGCTGTCAAGTCCTCATGGGACAAGATAACCGCTGAAAGAAATCGCGGCAATATTGACGAGGAGAAAGAATATAAGCTAAAATCGCAGCTTGTGAAGCAATACTGCAATGAAAATGAGGACACATGGGACAGCTATTACAAATGGTTATATGACTATGTTTCCGAAAAAGAAAAGGATATTTCCGAGGAACAGCTTTCGGCATGGGAGAAAAGCTCGAAGGCGCTTTCTGATAAGCTTGCTGACAAGTACGGTGACCTTGTTAAGCAGAAGGAGCAGGTCAGACAGGAGCTTCTTAACATCGACCTCTCCGAGACTGTTACCGGAAAGGACGGAAAGCCTGTTGAAGTTCTCACGGACCTTGACGAGGAAATAAAGAAGATAGACAAGTACAATTCTTCGATGAAAAGGCTGAAAAGTACAGGAATAAGCGACAGTCTGCTTGAAAAGATCAATGGTATGAATTATGAGGACGGCAGCCGTCAGCGGTTTATAAACACGCTTCTTGGACTTTCAGAGGAAAAACGAAACTTATATTATTCCGACTGGGAAAGGCTTCAGGAAAAGTCGGAAAGTGTTTCGCAGGATATGATCACTGACAAGCAGGAGGAACTTAACAAGAAAACGACAGAAGCAGTCATGGATATTTTTGATATTCCCGAAGCGGCATATGCAAAAGGCACTGAAATGGCACAGAACTATTTGCAGGGAATCATAGACGGCATGGGTGATCTGAATGATGTTTCGGCTATCTCTGGAATTTTATCTTCGGCATATAAAAAGGAAGGCAGTTTATCGGGAATGTCCAACGAGCAGAGGGCGGTCATGCTCAGCACGCCTATTACGATCAACCTCAATGACAAGGAGTATATCTCCACGACGCTTGAAGAGCTTATAAACATGGGCGAAGTTACTGGCGGAAACAATTTTAAACTGTAAAGGGTGATTTTATGGATTACACATTAAAGGACAACGAGAAACTCAACGGCGGATATACGGTCAAGATAGGTGATTTTACGCTCCGTAATATTGGAAAATACTCGCCGTTATGGTCGAATGAATATGATTCCGAAAACAGCTTTGTCGATTATCTCGGAAATCAGCAGAAAATATTAAAGGGAAGGCGATTTTCTCTTGAAATTTCTACGGGAAGGCTGACACCCGAAGATTATAGATCTCTTGTGGAGGTATTAAAATCGGACACTATTGCTGTGGAATGTCCCGATTTTACGGGCGACTGTTATTGTGAGAACATTCCCGGAAATCTTGATCAGGCAAATTTTATCGGGGTCTACTACAAGATACCGTTTAAACTTGTGGCAAAGGAATTAACGACCGACGGAGGCGGTCTTTAGCTACGCTTTAACTATTGCCGATAATGAGATAATCAATTTCGGAGGGCTTAAAATAACACAGTCTGCTGACGGTTACGGCACATCGGGAGTCTGCACATCGGAACTCATGGTAACTATACCGACTTGGGAATATGAGTCGTGGTATATTCCGCCCAATGCCAAGGTTGTGCTTTCCTGCGGTTACGGTTACACCTTCACACCTGCTTTTTATATAATGAGCAGATCGAAAAAAGGCGGCTGTGTATCGTTCAAATGCGGTGACAGAATGATTTTTACAGATCAGACAGCTGTTATTGATGATGGCAAATATACCGACGGAAAAATTGAAAGCCAATGGCTTGTACAGTCGATAGCATCTCAATGCGGTTTTAACAGCTGGGGAATTGGCGGAACGATAACTGAAGTTCCAAATGTATATATTGCAAAAGAATACATAAGCGGAAAGTCGTGTAGAAGCTTGCTTGAAGCTGTTTCGGCGGCATGGTGCGGATATTTTAAAACTTCAAATGATAATACGCTTATGTTTATACCCTTTGGAAGCAAGTATTATCTTGGAAGTCAAGCGCTAAACCATGCGGCTGTTGTTGAGGGCGGAAGCAAAGGCCCGATAGAGTGCGTTATAATGTCCAACGGAACAGAAACGTTTATTTCCGGAAGCGAAAATACGGATATGTTTAAGACAATTAAGCTTTCGTCCGATTTTGCCTCTCAGGAACTGGCAGGGCAGATATTAAAACGTATCAAGAATTATACCTATGAGGCGTGGAGCTGCAGCAAGTGCATTATTGATTATGGTTTAGGTGATGTGGAAATTGACGCGGAAATCAATTTTGCGGACGGAAATACAAGGATAGCGAACTACATTGAAAAAATACCAACAGCTGCCGGTATCTTTTGCAGGTGCGGCAGGAATGACGTTACCGAAAGCGAATTCGATTATACAGGAGCTTTGTCCCGTGAGATACAGAAACGTATTGCTGATGGTGAAAAGCTTGGGAACGGTACTATGATAACCAGGTATCAGGGCGTTGTACATCTTGGAAAAGAAACAACCGACGAGAAGGGAAACAAGGTACAGAACAGGTACGGTTATTCCGAGGCAACGGCTGACGGTGTGGTACAGTTTGACGGCGCAATGGTAGACAGTGTTTTGCCGTCAGTAGCTGTAAGCAGCGACTTATCCGCTGTAAACCTCGAATATGAGGGCAAGAAATACGAGCTGCAGCTTGCGTGGAACGGTGACGATGTATCAATAAAGCAAAAGGAGGCGGCTACCTGATGGGCTTTGCAGCAGGATTTGCGGCAGGACTTGCCGTGGGGAAAAAGAAATTTAGCGGTGGAGGGGGTGATAGCGATAAATGGGTACGTCCTGCGGACTGGCCTGTGCTTCCGGATCCGTCGGATAATCAGATTATTATATTGACCACAACACAATGGAACATAAGTCCGTGGGAATCATTTAATGTTATTGCAAAAAATCAAGACGGGACATCAAAATACTTTAGCGGCGGTACATACGTAACGGTAGACTGGGGTGACGGTAATATAGAAAATATTGAACTTCCGTCCGATAAAATGAGTGTAAGAATAGGACATTATTTTTATAATTACGATACCAAAGTATGGAATCCCGGTCCAATTCTCAAAAATGGAGCACACGTTTTTAAAGTCACAATCACGCTTCCGGATGATGTATACGTTAGTTGGGGCGATTATTGCGATTCGTTAGATATACACATCGGGGCAAATATTTTATTTAACAATAGCATAAGCAGTATTCATACGCTTGAACACATAAAATTTTTTGGCTGGGTGCCAAACGACAAAAATTGTGGTTTTGCCACGGATGGACTGTTTAGCTATAACCAGGTTTTGCAATCTGTTGAAACTACAATACCGTTTCCGATTATCAAATCGAGAATGTTTCAAGGCTGTCATAGTTTAAATCAAATTGATTTGTCAGAATGTGTTGAAATACAGAATCTTAGTTTTAACGCTTGTTATGGGTTAAATAAAATAATTTCAAATAAACTTACCAAAATAGGAGAAAGTGCGTTTGCAAGTTGCTTTTCTTTGAAAAAATTTTCTGCGCCGTTGATTGAAACAGTAGATCAACGTGCATTTTCAGATTGCTATGCCCTGGAAATGGTTGAAACACCTCGCCTTTCAATCGTTGGCAATTATGCGTTTAACAGTTGCTACAATCTTTCATATATTTCCCATGCTGAAAATTGGGTATTAGGAAATGACCCGTTTAATAGCTGTTACAAATATTATGACAATCCAGGAATGTCACATCCTGATTTAAATTAACAAGGAGGTCTTTTTATGGAGATTTTAAAAACAAACACGCAGACGGTCACCCTTGACGGCTCGGAGCAGGAGGTGCGCTTTAACCGCAATTACCCATACTTTTGGGTACAAAATCAGGGCGACTCCGATGTACTGATAAGCATTAACAGCGGTATCGCCGAGGGCAAGGATGGTGTAATGACTATCCTCGGAGGCGGCGGAACCGGATGCACCATGCACGGGTATGACCTTGACAGGTTTTATCTGCTTGGCAGTGGCAAGGTGCAGGTGGTCGGTACATACTCCGCTCACTGCCCTTTTAAGGCGGCGCAGGGAGGAGGTGATAAGTATACCCTACCTGTTGCTACGACCGATATCCTCGGCGGTGTAAAGGTTGACGGTACAACTATTACAGCAAACGCAGACGGCGTAATTTCTGCTGTCGCTTCCGGAGGAAGTCCGAAAATCACAAAGCTGCTCTCGATAACAAAAACTCAGACTGAATCTATAGCATATACGCCTAACAGTCCGTACACTAACTACAAATATCTGATAATAAAAATCGACAACAATAATAAAAATACAACTACCGGAATGATGATTTTTGAGCGCACAGCTTTTACTGTTGGACAGTCCAAGACGTTTCCTTTTGTTTATGACGAAACTGCCAAGCAATGCTATTATTACATTACGTTCCTTGCAAACGGAAATATTACAATCGGCGCAAATGTCACAAGCTGCACAATATGGGGCTCAAATGACATTTTTACAGAAATTTGACGTCCTTCAACGACTATCGGACAAATCATAAAAGGCTGCTGGAGGTGTTTTGCCGTCGGAAGTGAGAGTAACACCACCAGACATTCTTATTTCAAAATTAACAGAACTGTATAATGTACGTTATATATCTATACGTGGAATCAAGCTTTAAGGAGGAAATGATATGCAGATTATAGTAAACGATGACGGGGTTATAACAACTGTAATCAAGGCAGGCACGGCAGACGGCGCTATTGATGTCACCAATGCGCCCGACGACATTGCTCCGCTGAAATACAAATATGTGGACGGGGATTTTATTTCCAACCCCGATTACGAAAATGCTGTAAATACGGTGAATTTAAACAGCTTAAAGGCAGCCAAGGTCGAAGAGAGCAAGACAAAGCTTGCGGAGTGGCTTACGGATAATCCTATGCAGTACACGGACGGCAAGCTGTATAGCGTGACCGCCGAAAAACAGGCGCTCCTTAATAGTAATTTGGCGAGTTATGAGAGGGCGACTCAGGCAGGCATACCATACCCCCTGCGGTGGAATGCCCATGGTGAGGAATGTACCGAATGGACATATGAGGCTCTTGTTGGTCTGTCTTTGGCAATAGCCGCATATGTTGCTCCTAAGGTGGCGTTACAACAGGCACTCGAAATCGAGATAAACGCCTGCGAGACCGCCGAACAGCTTGACAAGGTGGTTATTGACTATGGCGAGTAAGGTGCGTGAGCTTGGTGTGCTTGCGCTCATCGGCGGCATCATTTACGGCTTGATTGAGTTTTTTGGACGTGGTTACACACACTGGAGCATGGTGATACTGGGCGGCATATGCTTTGTTGCGGTGGGTATGCTCAATGAGATACTGCCGTGGGAGATACCGCTTGCAGTACAGATGCTTTGCGGCGGAATCATCATAACCGCTATGGAGTTTATTACGGGCTGTATTGTCAACATACAGCTCGGTTGGGCGGTATGGGACTACTCGCAAGAGCAGTTTAACGTCCTCGGGCAGATTTGTCCTAAATACTCGCTGTTTTGGATACTGCTGTCCGGTGTGGCGATTATCCTCGACGATCATCTTAGGTATTGGATATGGGGCGAGGATAAGCCACGATACAAACTGTTTTAGGAGGGGTTTTATATTGGCAGACCACAACCCCAAAAGATAAAAAGGAGGATATTATGAACATCATAAAAAAATACTGCACGAAAAATCAGTGTTATATCGTAGGCAAAGCGTTTACCCCGAAAGGTCTTATGCTCCATTCGGTGGGCTGCAATCAGCCTTCGGCGGCGGTGTTTTCCCGGAGTTTTAACGAGTATCAGCCGGGCGGCAGGCAGATTTGCGTACACGGCTTTATAGACGCCAATAACGGCGACGTACATCAGACTCTGCCGTGGACTATGCGCGGCTGGCATGGAGGCGGAAAGTCCAACGACACGCATATCGGCATAGAGATGTGCGAACCTGCCTGCATTAAGTACACAGGCGGCTCGACGTTTACTTGCTCAGACCTGCCGACTGCTCAAAAAAACTGTGAGACCGCTTATAAATCGGCTGTGGAGCTGTTTGCGCAGCTCTGCAAGCAGTTTAGCTTTGACCCTCTTGCAGACGGCGTGATAGTCAGTCATCGTGAGGGACATACACTGGGTATCGCATCAAATCACGGCGATCCAGAGCATTTATGGCTTGGGCTTAAAATGCCTTATACCATGGATGGATTTAGACGTGATGTCAAGGCAGCTATGGGTACTGTACAGGACAAGCCTGCCGATAAGTACAAGCCTGCCGATGGTCTGTTTATGGTGCGTGTGCTTGACGTGGCGCTTAATATCCGCAGCGCGCCGGGAACGCAGTCAAAAATCGTAGGTGTAATCACTGACGGCGGCATTTACACCATAGTCGAGACCGCTATGGTAGGCAAGGTCCAGTGGGGCAGGCTCAAATCGGGTGCTGGGTGGATATCGCTCGGTGATAAATATGTTGTAAAGCTTTAGGAGGTTTGACTATGCACGATAAAATGATAGCTGTATGCGGTGCCTTTGGTATTGTAGGTGCGGCGATTGCCGAGGCTCTCGGCGGTTGGGATGATGCCATCATTACGCTTATTGTATTTATGGCAATTGATTTTGTGATGGGTCTGCTTTGTGCCATGGTATTTGGCAAGTCAAACAAGTCTCCAAACGGAGCGTTGTCGTCCGCTGCCTGCTGGCGAGGACTTGTCAAAAAGGTTTGTACCCTGCTTATAGTGGTGATGTCGCATTACATAGACGTGCTTGCGGACGTTGATTTTATCCGCAATGCGGTCATTATAGCGTTTTGCGTTGCCGAGGTAATAAGCATATGTGAGACTGCTGGGCTTATGGGTATACTCCCCGAGGGTGTGCAAAAGGTACTCACTAAAGCGATTGACGTTTTAAAAAATAAGGATAAGTAAATCAGAGAGTCGGGCGCTTGCCCGGCTCTTTTTGTTTTATTGCACAACAAAAATTTGCCCTGTGGGATTGGTTTAAACCTCTCCTGCAGGGCGAGTTTTTA
>CAMCPM010000034.1 GCA_945876755.1 uncultured Clostridia bacterium | reverse complement strand
GTTATCTTAAACCTGCAACAAGGGGAGGCGGTCTTGTTCGCCTCCCCTCGAAATGTTGTCACATTTCTCACCCCTTGCTCCGTTTTTTTGACGCCTGCGGGCGAGGAAGGAGTTTCGCGCTCTGCGGAGCGCGACCAAAGGGCTTCCGCCCTCTGGACACCTGACCAGCGCGGCTGCGCTGGACCAGCTTTAGTCGCTTCGCTGTGAAACACAAAAAAATAGTACGCTAAACTTTAATTTAACATACATTAATGTCACCGAGCCGCAAAAGCAAAGCAGTTTTGCGAAAATTTCAAGAATTTTTGCAAAAACACTTGACAAACTAAAAAAGGGGTGTATAATATAATTAGCACTCAAAGAAAAAGAGTGCTAACACAGTGCTTATCCAAGTGCTAACACACGGCACGGACGAGTGCTTCCCCCGACAGAACGCAAAGGAAGTGATTGAACTGCTGGACGATAGAAAACGCCGTATTTTGGCGGCAGTCGTCGATTCATATATTGTGACGGGCGAGCCGGTAGGTTCAAAAGCTATTGCCGCTCTGCCGGATATAAGAGTTTCTCCTGCCACGATAAGAAACGATATGGCAATGCTTGAACAGCTTGGCTACCTTGAACAGCCCCATACTTCGGCAGGAAGGATACCCACATACAGCGGATACCGCCTTTATATTGACGAGCTGATGAATGCCAAGACCCTCAGCGACGAGGATAAGCGATTGCTTGACAGCTACCTCGACGTTGACGTGCCTACCGCAGACGCCCTTATAGAAAGTGCGTCAAAGGCACTTGCAGAGCTTACCAATTGTGCAACGGTCGTGAAAAACGTTGCGCCGAAATTCTCGGTAATAACAAAGGTCGAGGTCATCCCTACCGGCAGAAGGATGTATGTGCTGCTGATGGTCACTTCGTCGGGCAATATCAAAAATAAGGTTTGCCGTTTGGAGTTCGACCTTACCAACGAGCAGATGGAGTTTTTCAGCAAGTATATGGCAGAAAATCTTCAAGGCGTTTCCATCGACGAGCTGGACGAAAACACCATCGAACAGCTTGTGGCGGCAATGGGAACTTATATGGTAACGCTTGCGCCGCTTCTTCAGGGCGTGTGCGAGCTTGCGGAGGGCTTCCGCGAAAACGAGATAAGGGTCGAGGGCGAGAAAAATCTGCTGGCAAGGCAGGACATCAATACGGAACAGATAGTGCGCTTTTTCGAGAACAAAAACGAAGTTGTAAAAAATATGCTTGACGACAGCTTCGGCGACCTGCAGGTTCTGTTCGGCGAAGACGGCGGCTTCATTATCGAAAATTCCAGCATGATAGTCTCCAAGATCAAGAAGGACGGCAGAACAGCCGGTTCTTTGGGAGTTATCGGTCCGATGCGCCTTGACTACGCAAAGGTTATCCCCTATATCGAGTATCTTACCGACAGGATAACAAATCTTATTTCGGACAATAACGAAGATGATGAAAAATAGAGGCAACAGAAAGGAGCTTTCCCGAAAAATGAGTGAAATAGAAAAGGACAGCTTAAATACAGAAGAGACAAACGAAACGGCGGATACAACAGAAGCGGCAGAGACAGCCGAAGAAACAGCCGAGGAGACTTCCGCAGAGCAGCCGGAGGAAAAAGACCCCGTTGCAGAGCTTGAAGAAAAGGTAAAGGCTCTTGAAGCCGCCGCTGCCGCAGATAAGGACAAATACCTGAGGCTTCTTGCAGAGTACGACAACTTCCGCAAGCGTTCAATTCAGGAAAAGCTAAACGCTTCTTCCGAAGCGACAGCAAGGGCGGCTCTGGAGGTAATTTCGGTTATCGACAACTTTGAACGTGCCGTTGCAGCCGAATGTACAGATGAAAATTACAAAAAGGGCGTCGAGATGATATACGGCCAGTTCAATGAGGTCATAAAGAAGCTGGGCGTTGAAGAGATCGAAGCCACAGGAGTTGAGTTCAACCCCAACTACCACAATGCGGTAAGCCAGATAGAGGACGAAAACCTCGGCGAAAATGTTGTGGCTCAGGTTTATCAGAAAGGCTACAAAATAGGCGACAAAGTCATCCGCTGTGCAATGGTAGTAGTTGCAAACCCGTAAATTAAAATTATACAATTAAAACTGTATAGATAAAAACATTTGAAAGGATTTGATCATTATGGCAAAAATTATCGGTATTGACCTTGGTACTACAAACTCCTGCGTTGCAGTCGTTGAGGGCGGCAGCGCGACCGTTATCACAAACGCCGAGGGCGGCAGAACAACTCCGTCAGTTGTAGGCTTCACAAAAGCAGGCGAGCGTCTTGTAGGTCAGGTAGCTAAGAACCAGGCTGTTACAAACGCAGGCAGAACGATTGCCTCCATCAAGAGACATATGGGTACAGATTACAAGGTAGAGATCGACGACAAGAAGTACACTCCGCAGCAGATCTCCGCTATGATACTCCAGAAGCTTAAAGCAGATGCGGAAGCTTTTCTCCACGAGCCTGTAACCGAAGCTGTTATCACCGTTCCTGCTTACTTCACCGACTCCCAGAGACAGGCTACAAAGGACGCAGGTCAGATCGCAGGACTTACCGTTAAGCGTATCATCAACGAGCCTACAGCAGCTGCTCTTTCCTACGGTATCGACAAGGAAGAGGATCAGACCATCATGGTTTACGACCTTGGCGGCGGTACCTTCGATGTGTCCATCATCGAAATGGGCGACGGCGTAACAGAGGTTCTTGCAACTGCCGGCAACAACCGTCTCGGCGGCGACGACTTCGACCAGAGGATCATCAACTGGATGATAGACGAGTTCAAGAAGTCCGACGGAATCGACCTTTCCGGCGACAAGCTTGCAATGCAGAGACTCAAGGACGAGGCTGAAAAGGCAAAGATCACACTTTCCGCTACTCCTTCCGCTACAATTTCTATTCCTTATATCACAGCCGACGCAACAGGTCCTAAGCACCTTAACATGACACTCACACAGGCTAAGTTCAATGAGCTGACAAGCGACCTTGTACAGGCTACAATGGGACCCGTTAAGCAGGCGCTTTCCGATGCAAACCTCAAGCCCTCCGATATCAAGAAGGTTCTCATGGTCGGCGGTTCTTCAAGAATCCCTGCCGTTCAGGAGGCTGTTAAGAGCTTTATGGGTCAGGAGCCGTTCAAGGGCATCAACCCCGACGAGTGTGTTGCTCTCGGTGCTGCATATCAGGGCGGTATCCTCTCCGGCGACGTTGATAAGGAAAACGCAGTTCTTCTTCTTGACGTTACACCGCTTTCTCTCGGTATCGAAACAGCAGGCGGCGTATGCACAAAGATGATCGAAAGAAACACCACTATCCCTACAAAGAAATCACAGGTGTTCTCCACATATGCCGACAACCAGACCGCTGTTGATATCAACGTTCTCCAGGGCGAGCGTGAGTTCGCTAAGGACAACAAGCAGCTTGGCGTATTCCGTCTTGACGGTATCGCTCCCGCTCCCAGAGGAATCCCTCAGATTGAAGTAACATTCGATATTGATGCAAACGGTATCGTAAATGTTTCCGCTAAGGACCTTGGTACAGGCAAGGAGCAGAAGATTTCCATCACAGCTTCTACAAATATGTCCAAGGAGGACATTCAGAAGGCTGTTGACGAGGCTGCACAGTACGCTGAAGAGGACAAGAAGCGCAAGGAAGCCGTTGATGCAAAGAACGCAGGCGAGAATATGGTATTCCAGTGCGAAAAGGCTCTGGGCGAGTTCGGCGACAAGGTTTCCGAGTCCGAAAAGGCTGATATCCAGGCTAAGATCGATGCTCTCAAGGCTGCAAACGCAACAGACAATACAGACGATATCAAGGCTAAGACCGAGGAGCTTCAGAAGGCATTCTATGAGGTTTCAAGCAAGATATATCAGGCAGCAGGCGCAGCAGCTCAGGAACAGCAGGGCGCTGATATGGGCGGTGCAGATGCTTCCTCAAACGGCGGAAATGACGACGGTTTCGTAGACGCTGACTTCACAGAGAAAAACTGACATTTCAACTGAAATCTGACGGGCGGATATTATCCGCCCGTGTGTTGTTTATATACATTAAGAAATATTTTATTGCAATTATACATTAAGTAGATTAATTCAGCAAGAATAGGAAAGGATTTGTTCCGTATGGCTGATAAAAGAGATTATTACGAAGTTCTGGGCTTGCAGAAAGGTGCGTCCGAGGACGAGCTGAAACAGGCGTACAGAAAATTATCGAGAAAATATCACCCCGACTTCAACCCCGGCGACAAGGAAGCCGAGGAAAAATTCAAGGAAGTCAACGAGGCTTACGAGGTGCTTTCCGACCCCGACAAGCGTTCGCGCTACGACCAGTTCGGCCACGCAGGCGTTGACCCGTCCTACGGCGGAGGCGGCTACGGCGGCGGAGGATTTACAGGCGGCTTCGGCGATATGGGCGATATCGGAGACATCTTCTCCAGCTTTTTCGGCGGCGGCTTCGGCAGCAGCTCCGCAAGGTCTAACCCCAACGCACCGAGAAGAGGTCAGGATATTCAGAAAAGCATTGTTATCAGCTTCATGGATGCCTGCAAGGGCGTTGACGTGGACGTAAAAATTTCACGTATGGAGAAGTGTTCCGATTGTAACGGCACAGGCGCAGCGGCAGGCTCGTCACCCGAAACCTGTCCGGACTGTCACGGTACAGGTCAGGTCAAGGTCACCCAGAGAACGCCTTTCGGCATGATATCCTCACAGAAGCCTTGTCCAAAGTGCGGCGGCAAAGGCTCTACAATTAAGAATCCCTGTCCCAAGTGCCACGGCAACGGCAGAGTCAGCATTGAAAAAACTATCAGCGTGAACGTACCTGCCGGAATCGACGATGAGCAGACTATCCGCATAGCAGGTCAGGGTCACGGCGGCATAAACGGCGGACCTTCCGGCGACCTGCTTGTTACGGTAACGGTACGCCCCGACGCTATTTTCGAGCGTGACGGCTATGACATTCATACCGAGCTGCCGATAACCTTTGTTCAGGCGGCACTTGGCGGAGAGGTACTTATCCCGACTATCGACGGTACAATGAGCTATACGATACCCGAAGGCACTCAGCCGGGAACAGTTTTCCGCTTTAAGGGCAGCGGCGTAAAGAAGCTTAACCGAAATGAGCGCGGCAACCAGTATGTAAAGGTAACGATAGAAGTGCCAAGCAGTCTTACCAAAAAGCAGAAGGATCTGCTGAAAGCGTTTGACGAGTCTCTTGACGAGAAGAAAAACTATAAAAAGCGCAACAACTTTTTCGACAAGATAAAGCAGGCGTTTGAAAAGTAAATATGATAAAGCGGCACGGTGTTTTGAAAATACCGTGCCGCTGTTTTAATTTAATATCATACTAAAAACCATTTAAAAACTGTATAAAAAATTGAGCATGATCTTGCGTATATGGATTATGCGAAGATTTTTTGTCTACAGTTTAATTGGTTTTTAGTATCAATACATAGTCAGCTTGTCCGCGATCTCGGAAAGCTCCGACTGCTCATAAAAATCAATAGTAATAGTACCCTTCTCGCCGTCCTTGGTGCTTATCTTTACCTTGCGGCTCAGATGCTTTTCAAGACTAAGCTCCATCTCGGTAATAAAGCTGAGGTTCGCGCGCTTCTGCGGAGTATCGGGCTTTTCCTCCTCAGCCTCTTCTTCATCTGTCTCGGACATCTTTGCGACCGCCTTTTCAATACCTCTTACGGTAATTTTACCTGCCGCCGCAAGCTTGGCAAGCTCCAGCATTTCCTCCTCGGTATCCGCACCTGCAATAGCCTTTGCCTGACCTGCCGAAAGCTGCCGTTTTTTCAGCATTTCCACTATCTCATCGGGAAGATTAAGAAGTCTCACCGCATTTGCAATAGCCGAACGTGACTTGCCTACCGCCTTTGAAAGCGCCTCCTGAGTCATATCGTACTCTTCCATAAGTGTACGGTATGCCATTGCTTCTTCCACGGGATTAAGGTCTTCACGCTGAACATTTTCGATAAGCGCTATCTGAGCCGTCTGTGCGTCGTCAAAATCCTTTACAATAACGGGAACCTCGCTCATACCCAGCATTCTGCAGGCTCTCCAGCGGCGTTCACCGGCAACTATCTGATATCCTGCACCGATAGGCCGCACCACAATAGGCTGAATAAGCCCGTGCTGACGGATACTGTCTGCAAGCTCAGCAATAGCAGCGTCGTCAAAGGTCTGTCTCGGCTGCTTGCGGTTAGGCTCTATCTCGGACATTCTTAGGGTCTGCACACCTGTACTTTCGCCGCTGTTGTCGCCGAAAAGCGCGTCCAGCCCCATACCCAAACCGGTTTTTTTAGCCATCTATGTAACCTCCACTGTATTAATTCATAATTCGTAATGTGTAATTACCGTCTTGAAACGACTGCATCAGCCCTTGTCCTTGTGTCTTTTCAGCATTTCCTCGGTCAGAGCCATATAAGCCTCAGCGCCGCGGGAGCTTTTATCATAGTACACAACAGGCTTTCCGAAGCTTGGAGCCTCAGAAATACGTACATTTCTCGGAATGACCGTCTTGAACATCTTCTTTGGGAAGTGCTTTTTGACCTCGCTGACCACCTGACTTGTCAGATTTAGACGGCCGTCAAACATAGTAAAAAGAATACCCTCAATGTCGATCGTCGGGTTATACCGCTGCTTTACCAGACGAATGGACTCAATAAGCTGTGAAAGACCCTCCATAGCGAAATATTCGCAGGTCATAGGTACAAGCACCGTGTCGCAGGCGCAGAGCGCATTTACAGGGATAAGCGACAGGGACGGCGGACAGTCCAGCAGTATGTAATCGTAATCCTGCCTGATGGTAAGAAGCTGCATTTTCATGCGTTTCTGCATATTGTCCACTTCGATAAGCTCAATGTCGGCAGCAGCAAGAGCAGATGTTGCAGGCACGAGCCAGACGTTTTCAAACTCGGTTTTTATTACAGCCTCCTGAATACGTCTGAGACCGAGCAATACATCATAAGTGGAAACTCCGACATTTTTCTTGCGAATGCCGAAGCCGCTGGTAGTGTTTCCCTGGGCGTCCATGTCAACGCAAAGGACTTTTTTCTTTTTCATACCGAGACAAGCAGCGAGGTTGACAACGGTCGTAGATTTTCCCACACCGCCCTTCTGGTTTGCGACTGCAATAACCATAGCCATTGGCAGGACTTCCTTTCGCTTTTTTGAATAATTAATGTAGTTAATATAATTATAACACATTCTGCATCTGATTGCAACAAGAAATTACATTAAAAAGTATCTGCGGAAACATAGACTTTTCCGATATAATGTTAAATTAAAGTTTAGCGGACTATTTTTTGTGTTTCACAGCGAAGCGACTAAAGCTGGTTACTACAAAAATAGTAAGCTAAATTCTAATTTAACATATATTAACGTTACCGAGCCACAAATTAAAAAATTTCTCAAAAGTAAATTACGGAAAGGGTGCAGGCTCAGCCTGCAAATTCTAATTTAACACTCCCCATCCTTAATACAAAAAACGGGAAGAAACCTGCTCTTCCCGTTTTATTGCTTTTAAATTGATAAAATTATTTGCAGCAGCACTCGCCGACAGGTACTGTCCAGTGATGTGTATCCTCGATCTTGCCCCACTGAATACCTGTAAGAGTATCGTAAAGCTTCTGCGAAACTGCGCCGATCTCACCATTGTTGAGGGTCATTACCTTGTCGCCGTATTTAAGCTCGCCTACGGGAGAGATTACTGCGGCTGTTCCTGTACCAAAGGCTTCATCAAACTTGCCCTCGTCGTATGCCTTTACAAGCTCGTTGATCTCAATGTCGCGCTCTGTAACCTTATAGCCCATCGATTTGAGAAGCTCAATGCATGATTTTCTTGTGATACCGCCGAGGATAGAACCTCTGTCAAGGCTCGGCGTGATAACTTCGCCGTCTACAACAAAGAATACGTTCATTGCGCCTACTTCGTCGATGTACTTTCTGTGTACACCGTCAAGCCAAAGAACCTGTGCATAGCCCTGCTTTTCTGCTTCTTCCTGAGCCTTCAGGGAGACTGCATAGTTTGCGGCAGCCTTTGTGAAGCCTGTTCCGCCGGTTACTGCACGGACGTAGTTTTCCTCAACGTAGATCTTAACGGGAGCAAGACCGTTTGCATAATATGCGCCGACAGGGGAGCAGATAATGCAGAAAATAAGGTGCTTTGCAGGGTGAACGCCCAGCATCGGGTCAACCGCAAAGATATAAGGACGGATATAAAGAGAAGTTCCGTCAGCGTGGGGAACCCAGTCCTCATCGACTTTAACAAGAGCCTTTACAGCTTCAACGCCGAATGCCTCGTCGATCTTAGGAATACAGAGACGCTCGTTTGAGAGGTTAAGTCTCGCCATATTCTGCTCGGGACGGAAAAGCTGTATCCTGCCGCTTGCCGTTCTGTAAGCCTTCATACCCTCAAAGTCTGCCTGACCGTAGTGGAGACACATTGAAGCCGGGTGCATGGGGATAGGTCCGAAGGGGACTATCCTTGCGTCATGCCAGCCCTGTCCCTCATCGTAATCCATAAGGAACATATGGTCAGTGAAAAGCTTGCCGAAGCCAAGCTTTGACTCGTCCTCAGGTTTAGCCTTAGGGGCAGTCGTTCTGGTAACTTTTATTTCCATCATTTTAATAGCTTCCTTTCCTTTTTATAAAAGATAATACAATTATATCACATACAGATTATCATTTCAAGCATAAAACCGCACTATTTTATATACATTTGCAGCGTGATAAAAGAAAACTTGCATAAAAGCTTTCTTTTTTACCTCTTTTATCGGGCTGTCATTCTTTTTCGTCCGAAAACTTCGACCATGCTATACCGGCAAGAAGCCAGAAAAACGGTGCAACGGTTATTGCGCTTGCGCTGAAAAACGCCTGTACCGAGTATGCAAGGACTGCTGCCAAAAGCGCCGGACGGAACCATTTTTCACGGTCTGCGGCGAACTGTTTTACGCCCTTGAAAAGCTGTACAAAGGTCATGCCAAGCAGAGCAATATACACCAGCAGAGATGGGATACCCCTTGTTGCCGCAGTGTAAAGATACTCGTTATAGCTGCGGTCGATACCGTCAACTATCAGGTCGTCATTATAAAGCTGATATTTCGCCATAAGGTCGGGACCCACACCAAGGATCGGATGGTCCTTTATAATAATGAGACTTCTCTCAGCGCCTATCTTCCAGTGGGAATCATAATTTACCGGAGACGGCGCGCTGATAATAAACAAGCGGCTGAAGGCGTCCGTATAGGCTATGGATTTGTCGCGCCATACCGCTTCGCCCTGTGCGTTTGGCTTATCTTTAAGATTTATGCCCTGGAAAGCGAATACCAACCCGAAAACTGCGGCGAAAGCAAGGATAAGCGCAGCAAGTCTTTTGCGGGAGCTTTTCAGCACTCCGCTTTCAAACTTTGTACCGCCCTTGCCTGCGGTAAACTCGTTTATGACAAGGATAACCAGCGCCGAGCCGATGCCTATAAGCGGAACTACCGAAGATGTGAACAACCCCGTAAGGAAGAACAGAACCGCCGAACAGCCATATACCCTTGCACGGGTCACATTTTTTTCATACATTGCCCCTGCAATGGCGACTCCGCTGACAAGGGTCAGGAACGAGCCGTAAAAGATAGGGCTGTCAGAAAGTCCGCTTGAAAGGTGAACGTCCTTCATAAGCACCAGCGCAGGAAGCTTTCTGAAATCCGATGGGAAATCCCACGGGATATGCTGCATTACCGCAACAATTGCCTGTACTATACCTGCTCCAATAAGAATGTCAAAAACAAGCTTTACGGAAGAATATTTCATTACCGCTGTTGCCAGCAGGAAGATCCCGAAATAGGCAAACAGCGCAAGAAGTCCCTCGTATCTGCCCATTTCGCCCAGCATAGCAGTGTTTATCGCATCCTGAGAAGCGCCGCTGAGCACAACACGGTAATATGAAGCAAACGCCAGCAGTGCAAGCGCTGCAATAAGAAACGCAGCAGGGCAGTCCTTGAATTTTATATCCTTTCTCAGCAGCAGGACAAGATAAAAGAGTATGCAGGAAAAGCCCGTTGCATAAAGGAATGCTCCCAGAAACGCATTTGAGCCGTTGAGTCCCACAATAAGCGCCGAGCCGATAAGCGGCAGGATTATGCAGGCGCAGAGAAGTCCCGTTATCCACTTTCTCACGGTAGTCTGCCCCATGTTAAGGATAAAGTTTGACTTTTCCGTTGTACCGAAAATTGTTTTTGGCATAGGATACCTTCTTTCGTTTTACGAAATGTAATATAATTTTTCAAAAATACCCCGTGTAAATTTAACACGGGGTATTGCTTATTTGAGATGCTGCTCAAAATAAAACGTATCAGACGAATTATTTTGCGTATTCCACCGCACGGCTTTCTCTGATGAGGTTTATCTTGATCTGTCCGGGATAATCCATCTCATTTTCGATTCTCTGAGCGATCTCACGGGCAACGATAGTCATCTTCTCATCGTTGATCTTGTCGGGGAATACCATTATGCGTACTTCACGGCCTGCCTGAATAGCAAAGGATTTTTCAACTCCGTCATAGGATGTGCATATCTCCTCAAGCTTCTGGAGGCGCTTGATGTAGTTTTCATAGTTCTCGCTTCTTGCTCCGGGACGTGCCGCAGAAATTGCATCAGCAGCCTGAACAAGAGTTGCCACAACGGTCTTAGCTTCAACATCACCATGGTGAGCCTCAATAGCGTGGATAACGTCTGCATTTTCCTTATATTTGCGGCAGACATCAACACCTATCTGAACGTGAGAGCCTTCTATCTCATAGCTGAGAGCCTTTCCGATATCGTGAAGCAATCCTGCACGGCGTGCAAGGTTAGCGTCAACGCCAAGCTCGGAAGCCATGATACCTGCAAGGTGTGCGACCTCAATGGAGTGGTTCAGAACGTTCTGACGGTAGGACGTGCGGTAATGGAGACGTCCGATAAGGCGTACAAGCTCGTGGTTAAGACCGTGAACGTTAGTCTCAAGAACGGCACGTTCACCCTCCTGCTTGATGCGGTGCTCAACTTCGCGGCGAGCCTTGTCGACCATTTCCTCAATACGGGACGGGTGTATGCGTCCATCGGCGATAAGCTTTTCAAGAGCGATCCTTGCCACCTCACGTCTTGCCTGGTCGAAGCAGGAAAGCGTGATAGCCTCGGGAGTATCGTCAATAATAAGGTCAACTCCCGTAAGAGTTTCAAGGGTACGGATATTACGTCCCTCACGACCGATGATACGACCCTTCATCTCGTCGTTAGGCAGCGGAACTACCGAAACCGCAGTTTCGGAGACCTGATCTGCGGAGCATTTTGAGATAGCCAGCGAGATAAGGTCCCTTGCGCGTTCCTCACACTCGTCCTTCAGCTGAGTCTCATACTGCTGTATTTTCAGCGCCTTGTCGTGAACAAGCTCGTTTTCCAGCATAGACAGCAGGTGTTCCTTAGCCTGTTCCATTGTAAACTGCGAAATTTTCTCCAAAATCTCCATCTGGGATTTTTTGATCTTATCAGCTTCCTCAAGCTTTTCGTCAGCCTGCTTGAGCTTTTTCTGAAGCTGCTCTTCCTTTTTCTCTATGTTGTCGCTTTTTTTGTCGAGGTTCTCCTCTTTCTGCTGGATACGGCGCTCCTGACGGGACATATCATTCCTGCGCTCCTTGATCTCCTTTTCCAGCTCGGAACGGCTTTTGTGTATTTCGTCCTTAGCCTCTACCAGAGCGATCTTCTTCTGGTTATCGGCTTCCTTTTTAGCGTCCTCGATAATGCGCTCGGCTTCCTTTTCGGCGGAACCGATCGCAGATTCTGCCTGCTGCTTGCGGTAATTAACACCGACTTTAAACAGGACTGCGCCGCCGATAGCCGCACCGACGATAAACGCAATAATACCGATTATGAATTCCAACCCATATACCTCCTTTAAATTAATTAAGAATAAATTACTTCGGAGGCTCAAATATCGGATTTTCACTTTTGGTTTCTATTCAGAAACGCTGTCAAAATGCAAAGTGCAAAAATGCAAAAATTATATACTCGGCTTCATTGCATTGCTGCAGCAAAGTCCCGTATAAAGACAGTATGGTTCATCCTTTTCTACCGTACATCCGTGCTGCAATAAGCGCACGGCAAAATGCTTAAAATACAGGCGCACATTTTATATAGCATATACAAAATGCAAAAATCTATATCCGGCGCACCCTCTGAAAACGTGCGCATAAAACCAATCATGCCTGCAAATAATATATGAAAACCTTCTATTCAGCCATAGAAGTAAGAAAATAATTGAACAGCAATTTATTTGCACGAATACGGAAATGTTTTTCGTATTCACATAAAAAATACATTGCATTCATTCTCTTATTTTAATATAAAACGTTTAACTTGTCAAGGAAAATTATACAATTTGACACTATTTCATAATAAAATTATTCTTTGTATGTGAAAAAAGACGGTTGACAAAATCGGAAAACGGTGTTATAGTTAATGTATATTTCAAAACGTTGATAAGGAAGGCATACTGCAAAAGGTAATTTACAGAGAGTTCCGTGCTTGGTGGAAGCGGAATATTTTACGGCATTATGCACACCGCCTTTGAGTCCGTTTAATACACGGCGGCAGCTCCCGTTACAGAGCATAACGAGGTATACTATATATAATATACCGGCTTGATTTTACAGGCTGTATATTATTTGGTATATGAACTTCGGGTGGAACCGCGATAGGTTATTTATCGTCCCTTAGTCTGTTTTTCGCAGATTAGGGGACTTTTTTAATGCGGAATTATTGCATATCCGAAACCGTTATTCTTTAATTCCGAATTACGCATTAAGCATTACGAATTAATTTATAAAGGAGAGTTACTATGATCAAGCTAACATTGAAGGACGGCTCTGTCCGCGAAATCGAAGGCGCTATGCCTGCGGCTGAGATCGTCAAGGGAATCGGCATGGGACTTTACAAGTCCGCCTGCTGCGTAAAAATCGACGGAAATGTATGCGACCTGCGTACAGTTATCGACAAGGACTGCACCTTTGAGGTAATGACCTTTGACAGCGAGGAGGGCAAAAAGACTTTCTGGCATACCGCTTCGCATATTCTCGCTCAGGCGGTAAAGAGACTTTACCCCGGCGTTAAGCTTGCAATAGGTCCTGCTATCGACAATGGCTTCTACTATGATTTCGACATTGAAAAGGCTTTCACCGCCGACGACCTGACAAAGATCGAAGCTGAGATGAAAAAGATCGTCAAGGAGGGTATCGACATCGAGCAGTTCGGTCTGCCCGTTGACGAAGCTGTGGCTATGCTTGAAAAGATGGGCGAGCCTTATAAGGTCGAGCTTTGCAACGAACACGCAGGCAAGGGCGAGGCTATCAGCTTCTACAAGCAGGGCGATTTCACAGACCTGTGTGCAGGTCCTCACCTTATGAATACCGCTCCCGTAAAGGCTTTCAAGCTTACTGCCTGCACAGGCGCTTACTGGAGAGGTGACGCAAAGGGCAAGCAGCTCTGCCGTGTTTACGGTACCGCTTTCCCCAAGGCAAGCGAGCTGGAGGCTCATCTTGCTGCTGTTGAGGAAGCTAAAAAGCGTGACCACAACAAGCTTGGACGTGAGCTTGAATACTTCACGACTGTTGACTGCATCGGTCAGGGTCTGCCTATCATTCTGCCGAAGGGCGCAAAGGTCATTCAGACTCTCCAGCGCTGGGTGGAGGATGAGGAAGCCAAGAGGGGATATATCCTTACCAAAACTCCTTATATGGCTAAGCGTGAGCTTTATAAAATTTCGGGACATTGGGATCACTACCTTGACGGTATGTTCATCCTTGGCGACCCCCACGACGAAACAAAGGAGTGCTTCGCTCTCCGTCCGATGACCTGTCCCTTCCAGTATCAGGTATTCCTTAACAGAGCACGTTCCTACCGTGACCTGCCTATGAGACTGGGCGAGACTTCGACGCTTTTCAGAAACGAGGACAGCGGCGAAATGCACGGCCTTATCAGAGTACGTCAGTTCACAATTTCAGAGGGACACCTTATTCTCCGTCCCGAACAGCTTGAAGAGGAATTCAAGGGCTGTCTGGAGCTTGCAAAGTATTGCCTTGATACAGTAGGTCTGCTTGACAAGTGTACTTTCCGCTTCTCACAGTGGGACCCCGCAAACCCCAAGAACAAGTACGAGGGCACAAAGGAGCAGTGGGAGGAAGCACAGGCTGTCATGGGCAAGATTCTCGACCACCTTGGAGTTGAGTACACCGTCGGCATAGACGAGGCTGCTTTCTACGGACCGAAGCTTGACATTCAGTATAAGAATGTGTACGGCAAGGAGGATACCCTTGTTACTATTCAGATAGATATGCTTCTTGCGGCAAAGTTTGGTATGGAGTATACCGACGTTGACGGCAAAAAGAGAATGCCTTATATCATTCACAGAACTTCTCTTGGCTGCTATGAGAGAACTCTTGCATACCTTATCGAAACATACGCAGGCGCGCTGCCACTGTGGATAGCTCCCGAGCAGGTGCGTATACTTCCTGTTACCGACAGAGCTGCCGAGTACAGCGATACTGTACTGAAAAAGCTTGAACAGAGAGGTATCAGAGCAACAGTCGACTCCCGTAAGGAGGGCATTGGCTATAAGATCCGTCAGGCTCAGCTTGAAAAGATACCATACTTCTTCATCGTGGGCGACAAGGAAGCAGAAAGCGGAACGCTTTCGCTCCGTTCGAGAAAGGACGGCGACCTTGGCGCAATGCCAATGGACGACGTGCTGAACAGGATATTCGAGGAAAACGAGACAAAAGCACGATAAAATAGCAATTTTAAAGGGGCGGATTATTTCCGCCCCTTAATTTATATATATGGTAAATTAAAGTTTAGCGTACTATTTTTTGTGTTTCACAGCGAAGCGACTCAAAAAAGTTCGCCAGCCTTTCAAGGCTGCGGATTCCAAAGGCAGAGCCTTTGGTCGCCGTCCGCAGACGGCGAAACGCCTGCTTCGCCCGCAGGCGTCAAAAAAACGGAGCAAGGGGTGAGAAATGCGACAGCATTTCGAGGGGAGGCGAACAAGACCGCCTCCCCTTGTTGCAGGTTTAAGATAACTTTACCTCAAAAACGTGCCGGTGGCACGTTTTTGACGATATAAATTTGTTTTGAAATGAT
>CAMCPM010000033.1 GCA_945876755.1 uncultured Clostridia bacterium | reverse complement strand
GTAGTCTCGAATTTTTGTTTTTTCGAGTGTCTACTCTAAGGGGATTATATCAAAATGTCGCTGCTTCCGCTTTTATTTTTTATCCGTTATTCTCTTTGCCGTTTTTCAGCTGTTCAAGAACATCCAGCAGCTTTTTGGGTACTGGTACTCCCAACCGCCCTGCGTTTTCAATAAGACTTATACACTCGTTAGCGGTATAAAACATTGCCGTAACGCTTTTTAAAACGTGTCCTTCACCGATAACGTTGATATCCACAATATTTGCAACAGCCACAATAAGCAGCATGAAAACCTTTTTGGCAATACCCTTTGCACCAACGGCGCTGGAAAGCTTTTTCTCTGCAACAGCAGCTATAACTCCCGATATGTAATCAAGTACGATAAGCGTGACCAGAGCGATCATAAGCCCGTCCATGTCGCCGAAAATAAATCCTGCCGCCGTGCAGACAGCGGCAATTGCGTTTTTTATGAAATCATTCATTGCTTATCCCCCTCAATGCGTCTGACATATTTGCTGCCCAGCGATATCCAGCCTGCGCCGCTTTTGAGCTTTCCCCAGAGAATATTTCCGCCGTATTCCGAAGCGGTAATAGTATATACCCCTCCGTCCGTAATAACTCCCGTAACGGGTGCGGTCAGCGAGGGGGATTTCCTTATATTCAATTCGCTGTCAAGGACTTTTACAAGAAAGCTTTTTTCGGGTTTGCAAACAGAATCATTTTCAAGAAGCGACCTTACTCTTGCCTTAAACGCCGAAAAGCGAGAGTTTGCAGTCTCTTCCGAGGTGTATTTCGTGGGACTCCAATACAGCGGACATTGTTTGCCCGTCACATCATAATGACGAATAATGTCCTTTTCCGGGTCAAGGTCAAATTGCTTGCAAAGATACGCACACAGTTCTGCAAGGCTTGCCTCGGTAACAGCGTTAAACTTGCCCGTGCTGTCAGGGTGACACGTCTCAATGGATATGCTGTACCCGTTCGCCTGATTGGTACAGTAGCTCCACTCGTCGGTCGGAATGCACTGTATAACCTCGCCGTCAAGTCCCACAACAAAATGCGATGAAACATAACGAATGGCAAGCTTCTGTCCCTTATAGGTGCGGAACGTGCCGTCCTTGTTGACCCACCACTTGCCCGTGATGTCGGGTACCTGACCTTTAAGCGACTCGAAATAATCACGGGTATTTCGAGCCGTGCTGCCTGCGTTGCCTGCATAATGCACCGCAATTTTCGTTACCTTTTTAAGCGGTATCTGCGGACGGCTGTATCTGTTCGGCGTGATAAAAGCCTGTTCAATAGTCAATAAAATCAATCCTTTCGATAATTAATGCCCAAAGGGGCACTCTTTAATAAAACTTTATGCTTTAGCCTTATTGAAGTACCGAGCCATATGCTTTAGACTATTGCAAAAGTATATTACGGAATGCCCGAAGGGGCACCCATTTAATAAAAACTTTATGCTTTAGCCTTATTGAGGTACCGAGCCATATGCTTTAGACTATTGCAAAAGTATATTACGGAATGCCCGAAGGGGCACCCATTTAATAAAAACTTTATGCTTTAGCCTTATTGAGGTACCGAGCCATATGCTTTAGACTATTGCAAAAGTATATTACGGAATGCCCGAAGGGGCACCCTTCCCTTCTCTTGATTTTATTCTATTTAAATTTATCGTGACCGTCAACAAATACAGAAAAACTTTGTAAAAAAATACAGCAGTTGCACTTCTTTAAAATGCAACTGCTGTTGTTAACGTATACAGTAAAGATTTGTTTCCCAAGCAGGGATATAAAGCTGATGGCGGATATAAAGCTTTAGCTTCGGGTCAATGCTTTTTATAAGAAGCGGAAGCTCAAACATATCCTCGTTCCTGTGATAAAGCGAACAGAGAATTTTTGCACCCCCTGCAATATGCTTTTTCGCCCCGAGAATAGCCTCCCGTTCTGCCCCCTCAACGTCAAGCTTAATAACGGTCGCCTGTCCGGGAACTGCACTGTCCACCGCATAGCCGGGTATATCGACTACTTTACCCGAACCGTTTGCACGGGACATTCTTCCCTCATTTGCAGTAAAAGGAAGCGTACAGTTCCTGCTCCATGCCGCACCATTGAAAAGTGTGATGCGCTCATCATCGGGAAGATTTTTGCTCATTTTGCGGAAATTTTTCGGATTAGGTTCAAATGCGTAAATATGATCGAATTTTCCTCCGCAGGCTTCTATAAATTCCTGCGCCGTATCGCCGTTATAAGCACCCAAGTCAACAAAAGTCTCGTTATCGGTCAGTGGAATTATGCCGCCGTAAATTTCTTCTTTAGGAGAGGTGCAGCGGTTAAGGTACTCTATCTTGCCGCTTATCTTGAAGTTTATCACATCTGCAAAGGTCTGACGTGACTTTTCATCCGCAAGCATATCGTAAACCGCCTGAATTTTTTCTGCATTCTCCATACAATAACCGTAAGTAAACAGCCCGTCCCCTGCAACGGGAACATCAGGCGCAAGAAGAATATGCCGCTTTGCGATTTCGTTGATACGGTCGTAAAGGCTCTGATATCCTGCCGCAAAAGCAAGCACTATCACAAAATCGTCGATAAGCGCTTCTATCTGCGACAGTGTATGCACCAGATGCCCCTCAAAGGTATGACCTCGCACAAACTCGTCGCTGGCAAAAAATCCTGCAAGCGGAATTTTATACTGCTCGAAAACACGCATTATTTTAAGCGCACCGTCGCCCATTCCGTAAATAAAAACGGGCAGCTCGGTGCTTTTCAGAAAATCCCAGCAGTCAGTGGTTTCTTTGATAAAATCAAGCATATTATTCATCGCAGTCACAATCACAGTCATGACCGAGAGCAATATCCGAGCCTATCATGTCTCTGCCCCTTGTGCGGTACTTGTCACGCTGAACGTCAACGTGCTTTTCAAGTATCTTCATAAACTCTCTCGGATTTTTAATTGAAATGACCTCTTTAACGGGCGTATCGGTATCACGGCAGTTTATCACAACCGTGCCGCAGCCGAACATTCTCTGACCTAAGGGCAGGCGCAGACTTTTATCAACAACTCGGTAAAGCTCTATCTCGTCCTCGGTGATAGACAGAAATCCCTTTCTGGTAATAAGCTTTTTTTCGGTAAGGATATATCGTGTAAAAGATATCGGCAGACCGAAAACCGTGCGTTTTTTGTCCGTCCAGACGTGTTCATAGTCAAGCTTTGCCATAAGATCGCTCCTTTTGTTATTATGTTTATTATTTTAAAATAATTATACAACATTATTTAAAATAAATCAACAGTTTCCGGAGTACAAAAGCATAACGGTATGCGCAGCGAAAAAATCAAAAACACAAGAATATTTTAAAATAAACTGCAAATGATATTCCCGTGAAAGGAATTAAAGTTTATGAAGAAATATGAAAATCTCGACAGCCTTTTAAACAGCTGCGAGACTGCCAAGATCTATTTTGCCTCTCTTCCCGATTATGTTCGGGGCGCAGTAATGAAAAACAGCAGCAAGATCCGTACTGAGGATGAGCTGCACCGCATTGCAGAAAGCACAATGCACGAATTTACCTGATAACCGGAAAGCGAGCCGCTGCGTCAAGCAACGGCTCGTTTTGTGATATTATTGTTTACTTTTTTGTAGTTACCGAAACAGCTTTAGAAGTATTTCCATTCTTGTACTTTCCATCAACCTTATCAAGAGAAGTAATCTTAAATTTATATTTAGTATTGCTCTTTAGAGAAGAAACCGTACATTTTGTACCTGTTACTGTTTTATATTTCTCATACTTCTTTGTTTTATCGTTGTATATCCAAACTTTATAAGCATCTGCGCCCTCAACCTTATCCCATTTAAGAACAATGGAATCAGAAGTTTTTGAAGTTTTGATATTTTGGGGGGCTGCAAGCTTATCTGTCGATTTTGACGAAGAATCTTCGGATTTTGACGAAGAAGCATATTTATATGCAATGCCGTTTGATTTTGCATATTTCTCAGCATCTGAGCCCTTTGTTACAATCATTGTAAGCTTTTTAGGAGTGAATTTTTTATAATCAAAGTAAGTACCATCTTCCATTAATATGCCGCCTTTTTTCGTTGCTCTATATTGGCTGTAAACGGAGGTTTTTCCGTCAGCAACATCACTGTACCAGTTGTCATCCCATGCATCATCTTCTGTTTTTGCTCCACGAAAATATCCCATTTGATTCATAACACCTGTTTCATCCACAGACAAAAAATTTGTATCTGAAGGTACAGTAATTGTTTCAAGGTTAAAACAATTTAAAAAGGCTTGCTGGTATATTTCCGTACACTTGCTTGGAATGTTTATAGATTTAAGTGAATGACACTCATAAAATGCACCAATTCCAATTGCAAACTTCGAATCATTTTTTTTAATTGATACTTTTTCAAGTGAATAACAAAAAGAAAAAGCTTGAGCGTATATTCCAACATCTATACTTCCTTTGACTTCAACAGTTTTTAGATTAATACAGTTTTGAAATGAGTATAATCCAAATGTAGCGTTTCCTTCAATAGTTATCTTTTCAAGATTGATACAGTTCTCAAAAGCAGATGTTCCAAAATAGTAATCTTCTGGGGCTGTCACACTTGTAATTGAAGTATTGCCTTTGAAGGCATTATCTCCAACATAAGGACCTTTAGGCAGTATAATATCTCCACCTTTGCCTTTGTAAGAAGCAATATATTTATTGCCGTCTTTATCGGTTTTGATAACAAAATCACTTTCTGCGGCTTCAGCAGTAATTCCGACACCAATATTTGACGCATATTGAGCAGGAAGTGCAGTGAATGTGCCCAATGCAAGCATTGAAGCAAGCAAAGAAGCAATGATCTTATTTGATTTCATATTTATTTTCCCCTTTTGTTAAATATTTTGTCTTTTTGAAACATTTCTATTATATCACTATAAATTACGTTTGTCAATCATAGATATCATTATTGATTAGCAATTCAAAATTATAATTGATATCCTTATATCATTGAAAGTAAGGTATAATAATCAAAAAGGGAGGCAGCAGTATGATATTATTTATTGCAGACCGTATAAAAGCTTTGCGCGAAAAAAGCGGTATGACTCAGACACAGCTTGCTAAACGGCTTGGAATATCAAGAAGTGCAGTAAACTCGTGGGAGATGTCTTTATCTACACCTTCAAGTATTTATCTTGTAGAGCTTTCAAAAATTTTCGGCGTTTCAACCGATTACCTGCTTAGCCTTGACGATGGGATAAAGGTCGATATAACTGACCTTAACGAACAGGAACAGGAAATTGTAATGAAGCTTGTGGATTATTTTAAATCCTTAAAAGAATAAAAAATATGAACGGGATACGCTAAGCGTATCCCGTTCTATGATGGTGATGTATTTCAAATTAAACTTATTTGCCTATATATTCGCCGTTTTCGATAACAGCAACCATTGCGGACTTGTTAGGCTCGCCCTCTGCTGTAAAGCTCATGGAGCCTGTTACACCGTCAACGGTGATCTGAGTCATAGCAGCGATAAGAGCCTCGTTTGAAGTATCGCCTGCTTTTTCGATTGCAGCCTTGATTACATAAACGCCGTCGTAAGCGTCAGCAGCAAACTGGTCTGGTGTTGAGCCGTAAGCTGCTTCATAAGCTGAAACGAAAGCCTTTACCTTCTCATTGGAGCTGTTTGCAACGAACGGTGTAAGGAAGATAGCGCCCTCGATATTTGCTGTGTTGCCGTCAAGCTGCTTGATAACGCCGTCCCAGCCGTCGCAGCCGAAGTAAGGAAGCGAAACGCCTACTGTGGAAGCCTGCTCGGAGATGTAGCCAACCTCTGTGTAGTAGATAGGAAGGAAGAGGCAGTCAGCGCCGGAAGACTTGATCTTTGTGAGCTGAGTCTTGAAGTCAACATCGCCGCCTGTGAAGCTCTCGTCTGCGGCAATTGTCATGCCAAGCGCCTGAGCCTTTGCAACGAATGCGTCGTGGATACCCTTGCTGTAGTCGGAAGCAATATCATAAATGATTGCGGGGCTCTTGAGACCCTGGTCAGCAATATACTGAGCCATAAGCTCGCCCTGAAGCGGGTCTGTAAAGCAGATACGGAAGCTATTAGCCTGCTTTGTGCAGTCCATAGCGGAGCCGGACGGAGTAAGCTGGAGAATGCCGTCGTTAACGGATTCCTCGGAAACAGCAATGCTGCATCCGCTTGTTACAGAGCCAAGAAGAGCATTGATGCCGTTGTCCATAAGCTTATTATATGCGGAAACTGACTTTTCCTCGTTGCATTCGTCGTCCTCAAAAATGAGTTCGAGCTTCATGCCATTTACGCCGCCTGCCGCATTGATCTCGTCAACAGCGACCTGTGCGCCCTGCTTAACGGAAATACCGTAGGAAGCAGCGTCGCCTGTAAGAGGACCGATACCGCCGATCTTAAATGTTCCGGAAGCTTCTGCCGAGCCGCTGCCGCCGTTTTCGGAAGAACAGCCTGCAAAGAAAGGAACAGTCATGAATCCTGCAAGTGCAAGTGCAAGAATTTTCTTTGATACTTTCATTTATTTCTCCTCCAATAGCAAATATGTTTTTACATAAGTTTATAATACTTTTTATTTATCAAAAAGTCAATGGCGAAAAAAGCCTATATTTCAATAAATTTTGCTTTTATGCTTGGTCAGTTTACACATATTTGGAACGGGTTGTTAACAACTTGTGTTTTCCGTGTAATGATTTATATCACAAAAAAATATTCATTTTTCCATTTAAGAGTATATGCGGTTGAAATTACAGTAAAAATATGTTATAATAGGTTTTAAACCTATTGGGGGGATATTTATGGAAAAATTTGACCTTTACGATAAAAACCGTATCAGAACGGGTGAAACCATGGTACGCGGAGAAACTTCGGCAGAAGAGTATCTGCACATAGTCGTGCATATCTGCATTATTGATTCGGCAGGCAGAATGTTAATACAGAAGCGCTGCGATTCAAAGAAAAACTGGGGCGGAATGTGGGACCTCAGCGCAGGAGGCATGGCTGTTGAGGGCGAAGATTCCTGCGCTGCGGCGGAGCGCGAGACCGCCGAAGAGCTTGGTCTGAAAATTGATTTTTCATCGGCAAGACCTGCCTTTACGATAAATTTCCCCCACGGCTTTGACGACTACTATATAATAAACCGTGATATTGAGTTATCCGAAATATCCCCTCAAAAAGAAGAAGTTTCGGATGTGAGCTTTGCCGGCATTGACGAAATTTTCAGTATGATAGATTCGGGCACTTTCGTACCGTTTTACAAAAGCCTTATAAAAATGATATTTGATATGCGCTATACCGCAAATTCATTTGCCGAAAGGAAATAAAAAATGATTGAAAAAATTAACCTTGCAGGAAGCTGGAGCTTTGCTCTTTTTAATGAAAAGCCCGACCTTGATACAGTCTGCTTTTCCGATACGATAACGCTTCCCTCTACCGTCCAGCAGCAGAAAAAGCCTCCAGTTACCGACGAAAGAAGCGACGGATATCTTACCGACCCCTACCGCTTTGAAGGTTACGCTCTTTACGAACGGACAATAAGGTTTTCCCCGAAAAAAGCGGACTGTGAGATTTTTCTCATTATGGAGCGCACCCGTACAAGCAGCGTTTGGATAAACGGCGTGTTTGCAGGTACACGGAACAGCCTTTGTACTGCTCACCGCTATAATATTACAGAATTTATAAACGGCGAAGAACTGCGCATAACTATTATGGCCGACAATGTTTCCTGCCCCGTGCCGGGAGGACATATGACTTCTCAGGACACCCAGACCAACTGGCTTGGAATAACGGGCGAATTTTATATTGAATGCCTGAACCGCAAAAGATTTGAAAATATCTCGGTTTATCCTGACGTAAAAGCAAAAACGGTTACAGTCAGGGGAAAGCTTGCCGGCTGTGAAAGCCTTGAGCTTACCGCAGACGTAAGCGGCTTCCGCAAAAAGACCGTAACAGTCACAAGCGAGCTTCCGGAATTCACCTATGAAATGGAAAACGCACAGCTATGGAGCGAGCATAACCCTGTTACATACATAATGAATATATCCTCAGACGGCGATATAAACCGTGTTACCTTCGGTATGCGCGAGTTTTCGGTGCGTGGTATTGATTTCCTGCTCAACGGCGAGAAAATTTTTCTGCGTGGCAAGCACGACGGCATGATTTTCCCTATGACGGGCGCTGCCCCTACCGATACCGAAAGCTGGCTGACGGTAATGAAGACCGCCAAAGAGTACGGCATAAACCACTACCGTTTCCACACCTGCTGTCCTCCCGAAGCTGCTTTCTGTGCCGCTGACGAGCTTGGCATCTATATGGAACCGGAGCTGCCCTTCTGGGGTACTGTTGAAGACGAAATAACCGATGGTCAGCAGTACCTTATCGATGAAGGCTACCGTATCCTTGACGAATTCGGAAACCACCCCTCGTTCTTCGGAATGTCCCTGGGCAACGAGCTTTGGGGCAGCAAGGAACGGCTCAACGAAATTCTCGGCGGCTATAAAAAGCACGACAGCCGTCACCTTTATACGCAAGGGTCAAACAACTTCCAGTTCTGGCCCTGCATAGTTGAAAACGACGATTTCTTCGTAGGAGTCCGCTTTTCAAAGGAAAGACTTTTCCGCGGCTCATACGCAATGTGCGACGCTCCTCTCGGACATATCCAGACCGACGCTCCCAACTCGGATTACACCTATGACGCACATATACGTCCATCGTCAGTAAGCGGCGCACAAAGCAGCGGCGGTACTATTGAGATACAGTACGGCACAGGCGTAAAGACCGTTTCGCTGGACAACGCAGGCGGCGAGTTTGTGTCGGAGATACCCGTTGTTTCCCACGAGGTCGGACAGTATTTCATGTACCCCGATTACAATGAGATAGAAAAGTACAAGGGCGTACTCAAGCCTTATAACCTTGAAATTTTCCGTGAACGCCTTGAAAAGGCAGGTATGCTGAAGCTTGCGGACAAATTCTTCCGTGCTTCGGGACGTTTCGCCGCCGAGTGCTATAAAAACGAGATAGAAACAGCTCTGCGCTCCAAGGAGCTTTCGGGCTTCCAGCTTCTTGATATTCAGGACTTTACGGGACAGGGCACTGCGCTTGTGGGAGTGCTTAACTCCTTTATGGAAAGCAAGGGCGTTATCACCTCGGTTGAGTGGAGAAGCTTCTGCTCCGAAAGAGTTATCCTCGGCTGTCTGCCTAAGTTCGTTTTTGTGGCAGGCGAGCAAGTCGAAATGCCCGTAAAGCTTTACAGCTATGCGACAAAGCCCGATGTGAACCCCACCGTTACCGCAAGACTTTCCGTTGACGGTGAAACTGTTTCGGAATATTCACTTTCGGCAGAAGGCAGCTTCAAGGGCGGCGTGTTCGATTTAGGAAGTATTTCTCTTGTTATGCCCGACTGTGAAAAAGCGGCAAAGGTCGTTCTCACAATAAACTGTAAGGATATCTGCAACAAATATATACTTTGGGTATATCCAAATACAGAGACTTCACAGCCTGAAAATATAACCGTTACCTCCGACTGGAGCGCTGCAAAATCGGTTCTTGCAGACGGCGGAAGGGTACTTTTCACTCCCGAAAACCTAAATGATGAAAATTCCGTTGAGGGAACCTACTGCACCGATTTCTGGAACTACCCCATGTTCCGTTCCATTTCAGAGTCAATGAAAAAGCCCGTACCTGTGGGAACTCTCGGTCTGCTGATAGATAACAGGCATCCGTCACTTGCGGATTTCCCCTCCGAAACCTACTCTACGGCGCAGTGGTACGACATTGTAAACCGTTCGAGAACAGTCATTCTTGACGGCACCGATATCGACCCGATAGTGCGGACTATCGACAACTGCGAAAGAAATCACAATCTCGGCACGGTGTTTGAAGTTAAAACAGGCGGCGGAAGCCTGCTTGTATGCTCCGCAAAGCTTGACGGAGAAAACACTCCGCTGAACTGCCGCCGGCTTCTGAAAAGCCTTATGAACTATGCCGCTTCGGACAGTTTCAAGCCGGTTCAGACTGCCGATATTTCCGTGCTGGACAACATTTTTAGATAACGCACTGTATTTTTGCACAAATAGCTTCTATAATATTTGTTGAGAAATAACAGCCGCTTAATCCGTAAACAATTAAATTTGTCTAATATTACAGTTGCTTTAAAGCGGAAAATAAGGTATAATTATGTTGTATTATTGGCAAATTATGCACAGAACCCGTTACAAACCCGTAAAGAATGGAGAAGAAGATTATGATACCTGTTATCAGTAAAGAGGATTTTGAAGAAAAGCTCCGTACCGAGCTTCAGGTGGAGTTCAACGTTACACCTATAGACGCTTCGGATAATCAGTTTTATAAGGCGCTCTCGGCTGTTGTAGTTGACATACTCCGTGAAAGACGCCGCAAGTTCCGTACAAAGAATCAGTCAGAAGGAAGAAAAGAAGTTTATTACCTTTCAATGGAATTCCTTATGGGACGTTCCCTGAAAACAAGCCTTTTCAACCTCAACATCAACGAAATGGTTGAAGAGGTCTTCAAAAAGTGGGATGTCAACCTTGAAAGAATTTATGAATACGAGCCTGACGCAGGTCTCGGAAACGGCGGTCTGGGACGTCTCGCAGCCTGTTATCTTGACGGTCTTGCTACCGACGGCTACCCTGCAATGGGCTATTCCATCTGCTATGAGTACGGTATCTTCAAGCAGAAGATCGAGGACGGCTGGCAGACAGAGCTTCCCGACAACTGGCTCCCCGGCGGCGAAAGCTGGCTGGTCGCAAAGCCCGACAAGGCTATCGACGTTCATTTTGAGGGCGAACTGACCGAATACTGGGACGACAAGTACCACCACATTTCCTATACAAATTACAATACAGTTCAGGCTATCCCTTACGATATGTATGTTCCCGGCTACGGCAACGAAGCTGTTTCCGTACTGAGACTCTGGCAGGCTAAGGCGCCTTCCTTTGATATGGCTATGTTCAATCAGGGCGACTATGCAAAGGCTCTCAGCCAGAACACCGTTGCACAGGCTATTTCAAAGGTTCTTTACCCTAACGACAACCACCTTGAGGGCAAGAGCCTCCGTCTCCGTCAGCAGTATTTTATGTGCGCCGCTTCTATCGGAGACATCGTTGACCGCCATATGCGCGTTTACGGCACTCTCGATAACCTCCACGAAAAGGTTGCCATCCATATCAACGATACCCATCCGACCCTTGCTATCCCCGAGCTTATGCGTATTCTTCTTGACGACTGCGGATACAGCTGGGCAAAGGCTTGGCATATCGTTACAAATACTTTCGCATACACAAACCATACCGTTCTTGCGGAAGCTCTCGAAAAGTGGGACGTTAACCTCGTAAAGCAGATTGTTCCACGTATCTTCTCCATCATCGTTGAGATCAACAACCGCTACTGCGCAGACCTCATGGAGCGTCTCGGCGACAGCGCAAAGGTTTCAAGAATGTCCATCATTCAGAACAACCAGATCCATATGGCTCTGCTCTGCGTATGCGCTTCACACAGCGTAAACGGCGTTTCAAAGCTTCATTCCGATATCATCAAAAAGGACGTTTTCAAGAACGAGTATGCAGATACACCTTACAAGTTCAAGAACGTTACAAACGGTATCGCTTACAGAAGATGGCTGCTCCAGTCCAACCCGGGACTTACCTCTCTGCTTGAAGAAACTATCGGCGACGGCTTCAAGAAGAACGCCGGCGAGCTTATCAACTTCAACAAGTTCGAGAACGACGAAAGCGTTATCAAGCGCCTTGCAGAGATCAAAAAAGAAAACAAGGAGCGCTTTGCAAAGTATGTAAAGACCAACTTCGGCGTTGTTCTTAACACAGATTCCATCTTTGACGTTCAGGTAAAGCGTCTCCACGAATACAAAAGACAGCACCTCAACGCGCTGAATATTATTGCCGAGTACAACTATCTCCTTGAAAATCCCGACGCAGACTTCGTTCCTAAGACCTATATCTTTGCTGCAAAGGCTGCTCCCGGATATTACCTTGCAAAGCAGATCATCAAGATGATCTGGGCATTGGGTGAAGAGATAAAGAAGAATCCCAAGATCAGCAAGAAGCTTCAGGTATACTTCCTTGAAAACTACTGCGTAAGCCTTTCCGAGCTTATCATGCCGGCATCCGAGGTTTCCGAGCAGATCTCCCTTGCAGGTAAGGAAGCTTCCGGTACAGGTAATATGAAGTTCATGCTTAACGGTGCGCTTACACTGGGTACTCTCGACGGCGCAAACGTTGAGATCAAGGATCAGGTCGGCATCGACAATATCTTCATCTTCGGTATGACTGCCGAAGAAGTTCTTGCAAAACAGGCTCAGGGATATCGTCCCGAGGACTACTGCAACAACAACGATGTTATAAACAAGGCTATCAACAAGATGTACCACGGCATCAACGGCTGCACATTCGAGGAAGTAGCAAACTCCCTCAAGTTCAAGGATCCTTACATGGTCCTTGCAGACTTTGACGCTTACCAGTGCGCTCAGCAGTATGTTTCCGAGTGCTATAAGGACCCTGCAAAGTGGAACAAGATGTCTCTCCACAACATTGCAGGCGCAGGTATCTTCTCTGCCGACAGGTCTGTTGAAGACTATGCACGCGACATCTGGAAGCTTAAATAATTAGCTAAGATCCCGATTTAAAATCAAAAGTCACTTTTGAAACCCTGTGTTGTCAGAAGTGACTTTTCTTTTTGTCTATACTTTAACTGAAAGTAAGTATTAACCTGCTCCGTTCTGTCAATATTAACTGTAAACATAATTCGGAACGGAGGTATTTTTATGTCCCAAAACTGCAAAACCGTAACAGCCGCCCTCATTCTCGCAGGAGGAGACGGACTTCGTATGCGCCCCCTGACCTGTACAAAGCCGAAAGCCATGCTGCCTGTCTGCGGTGTGCCGCTGATAAGCTATACTCTGAATCTGCTGGAAAAGCAAGGCTTTAAACAGGCGTTTATCGCCGCCGACCGCCTTGCAAATGCCATTACAGATTACCTTGACGACGCTTCTTCCATTGATTTTATCATTTCGCCGACTCCGGAGGGAAACTGCAAACCCGTTTGTGAAGCCACCAAGGCAAGCGAAGCGGACATCATTGCCGTAATTTTTGGGGACGTTCTGCTTGATATGGACATATCCGCCGCCGTTGAAGCGCACATTTCATCAAATGCGGATATCACTGTTGTCTCCGCCGTAACAGACTTCCCCTGCGACCGCACCGCCGTTGTTGCCGAGGGAAACCGTGTTACACAGATAATTGAAGCCTCTGCCCGTGAAAGCTGCCTTACAAATCTCTGCGCCGCAGGAGTATTAATTATAAGTGCCGAAACCGCCCTGAAAGCGGAAAATTACTCCGACCTGCTCACCGAATTTATACCGTCTGTCATCAGAGATGGCGGAAATGTACAAAATTTTACATCCGACGGACTGTTCATAGACCTGAATACCCCTGCGGATATGTTTACCGCATCAAATGCCGTACTTTCGGGGCAGTACCCCGACAAGCCCGAAAACATAGTCCGCCAAAAGGAAGAACGTCCGGAACTTAATCTGTCCGTACCTGCGTATATTCCTCCCTCGTCTGATATTGCACCTCATGCGGAGATAGGTCGGGGAACGGTCATTGGTGAGAACGTAACCATTTGCCGCGGCGCAAAAGTAAACGGTGCAATAATCATGGACGGCGCTTTTATCGGAGAACGTGCAACGGTTAATCACGCCGTAATCGGCACGGGAGCAAGGCTTCTCACAGGAGCTGCGGTTTTCGAGGGCGCTGCAATAGGCGACAGCGCAGTTATTGCCGAACAGGCAGTAGTACAAAGCGGAGTTAAGATATGGAACGGAAGACATCTTGACAGCTACGCCTGCGCCGCACAGGACATAAAATACGGCTTTCTTGCACCTATGAAGATAGGTGACGACGGCATATGCGGCGAAACGGGAAGTATAATTACACCTCAGACAGCCGCTTCAGTGGGCAGCGCTCTTGCTTCTTTGGGAGGAAAGATAGGCGTCGGGTACAAGAACAGCGCCGCTTCCAAAAGTCTTGCTCTTGCGATTGCTTCGGGAATTACCGCCGCAGGTGCGGAAGCATGGCTGTTCGGCGTAACAAGCGAGCCTGCACTTGCTTTCTGTACCGCAAAATCACGGCTTGCGGCAGGCTGCTGGATAGACGCAGGCATAACTGCAAAAATACGTCTTTGTTCGGGAGACGGTCTTCCCCTGACCCGAAGCGAAGAAAAAATTATCGAGGGCGGAATAAACCGCGGCGAATACAGGCGTGCAGGCTTTATGCACTTCGGAGTGACCCGTGACACGGCAGCGATAGTACGTCTGTACAAAAATATGCTTGATGAGATCGCCCCGAAAAATCCCGGAAAGTTCCGTGCGGTGCTGAATACTTCGGGGACTGCGGTTTCCGATATGTGCGGAGACATCTTACACAGGATAAGCGACAAAAATGGTTCGCCCATCGTTTTCCATATTGGAAGCGACGGCAGAGGCGTTTCCGCCTATACTGAGGAAACGGGCTATGTTTTTGAGGAAAAGCTTGCACTTATCTGCTGCAAGCAGACGCTTTCGCAGGGTATGGATATTGCCGTTCCTTACGATTTCCCGAAAGCGGCGGATAAAATTGCGGAAAAGTACGGCGGAAGGGTACTGCGGTACAGCGGATGCCCCTCGGATAAAAGCGATGGTGAAGCAAGACGGCTTGCAGTAAAAACTCCGTTTATAAGGGACGGCGCAGCTTTAGCACTGACGGTTTTAAGCGTACTGGAAAGCAGGGGGATAACTCTTGCGGAGGCAGTAAAGGAGCTTCCCGAAACAGCGCTTGCAACAAGATTTGTTGCAGTGGACAAGCAGCCCGTAAGGCTTCTTCGGAGCATATTTTCGGAAAAACAGGTATCGGGTGACGGAGTGACCGTCAACGACAGCCGCGGACGGGTGCTTATACGTCCTGTAAAAACGGAAAAGGGCGTGCTTATGCAGGTCGAGAGCTATTCTGCTGAAATTGCCTCGGAGCTTTGCGACTTTTATCAGGAACTGCTTTTGGGAATGCGGAATTCGTAATGCGGAATTATTTTTATAAATTATAGTTTAGCGGAGCGACTCAAGCTGGTCCAGCGCAGCCGCGCTGGTCAGGTGTCCAGAGGGCGGAAGCCCTTTGGTCGCGCTCCGCAGAGCGCGAAACTCTTAGCTTGGCGCCGCAGCGCCGCCTTAAAAGCGCTCCGCAAAGGTGAATTTTGAAGCGG
>CAMCPM010000032.1 GCA_945876755.1 uncultured Clostridia bacterium | reverse complement strand
AATTGCTATTCCTATGTTCAATATTGGATTTAAGGCAAAGCCTGAAAGCGGTATAGACGCAGTCCGTGCAGAAATCGAAACTAATTTTGTACTTTCACTTCTGGCAGATGAAAGCTCCGATTTTTATAAAAAGCTTTATGATGAAGGAATAATCAATTCTTCATTTTCATCTGAGGTCTTTCTCGGAGACGGTTATTTTTGTTCTATTTTCGGTGGAGAGTCAAGAAATCCACGCCTTGTAAGAGATAAGCTCATTGAAGAAATAAGCCGCTGCAAAAAGGACGGCCTTGACGAAGAACGCTTCAATATTATCAAAAAATCCTATTACGGAGCATTGATAAGAGATTTAAATGACGCTGAAGCTATTGCAACCGTTATGCTTAATGCAGGAATGGAAAAATTATCTGCATTTGATGTTATTGAAACTGTGGCAGCAGTTACTTTTGAAGACGTAACAGCAAGATTAGAAAAGCAGTTCAATACCGAAAATGTTACAATTTCAATTATTGAACCTATAAAAGAAAGGGAGGAATAAGTGTGACAAATGCTGAATGGAATACAATTTCTTTTCCTAAGCTTAATATTGAGATCCCGGTATACAGTAATGCCTTCACTATTTTCGGGTTTGAAATTAAGTGGTACGGTCTGCTTATAATGCTTGGACTTTTATTTGCTGTGGTTTATTGCTTCCGCAGAATGAAAAGCTTCGGAATTGACGATGACAGAGCAAATGATGTAGTATTTGTCGGTTTTATCGGTGCTGTTATCGGCGCAAGACTTTATTATGTTTTTATGATGTGGGATAATTATAAAGATAACCTGTCATCAATATTTTCTGTACGCGACGGAGGATTGGCAATTTACGGCGGTTTGATAGGTGCTGTTCTTTTCGGAGCAATAGCCGCCAAAATCAGAAAGGTCAGACTTATGCCGCTGCTTGACTTGGCAGGTTTAGGTTTTCTTATCGGACAGACTTTCGGCAGATGGGGAAATTTCTTTAACCATGAATGCTTTGGAAGCAATACCAATTTGCCTTGGGGAATGACAAGTCCGAGAATACAGGCGCAGCTTAAAGCTTCCGCCGATGCAATTTTAAGTTCCACAGGAGTAATAGTTGACCCGTCTCTTCCTGTACATCCGTGCTTTTTGTACGAATCCTTGTGGTGTCTTATCGGTTTTATAATTCTCCATATTTACTCAAAGCACCGTAAATTTGACGGCGAGCTGTTTTTTATGTACACCGGCTGGTACGGCTTCGGACGAATGATAATAGAAGGACTGAGAACAGACAGCCTTATGGTAGGACATCTCAGGATCTCACAGCTTGTTGCAGGTATATGTGTAGTAATTTCAATAGCTGCAATTATTTATAAGCGAAATAAAATCAGAGTTGACGGCGAGTATGTATTTTATAAAGATACGGAAGAATCAAAGCGTTTGATTGCAGAAACCGAGGAAAAATACCGAGCTGCTGAAGAAAAACGTGCTGCAAAGAAAAAAGCAAAGTCCGATGCTGCTCTTAATCCGGAGGACAGGCTTGTAGATGATGAGCCGGAAGAAAATACATTATCAAAATCTGAGGAGGAAAACACAGATGGCACAGATAATTGACGGTAAGGCAATATCCGCAAAGGTAAAGGCACAAGTAAGGGAAGAAGCCGCCCTGCTTAAAAAGCAGGGAATAGAAGTAGGCCTTGCGGTAGTAATTGTAGGAAACAACTCTGCTTCAAGAGTTTATGTAAACAACAAGAAGAAAGCCTGTGAAGAAGTTGGCTTTACATCTTATGAATATGCTCTTTCCGAAGAAACGACCCAGCAGGAGCTTCTTGAGTTGGTTGAAAAGCTTAACAAGGACGATAAAGTAAACGGAATACTTGTTCAGCTTCCTCTTCCAAATCAGATAAATGAAAACGCTGTTATAAACGCAATTCTTCCAGAAAAAGACGTTGACGCATTTCACCCTGAAAATGTCGGCCATATAATGATAGGCGATTTTAATTTTCTGCCGTGTACCCCTGCAGGAGTAATGGAGCTTATTGCAGAAACCGGTGTTGACGTATGCGGAAAAAACTGCGTTGTAATCGGAAGAAGTAACATTGTTGGCAAACCTATGGCTATGCTGTTGCTTCATAAGAACGGAACTGTTACGATCTGTCATTCCCGTACAAAGAATCTTGCAGAAATATGCAGCAAGGCAGATATACTTGTTGCTGCTGTCGGTAAAGCTAAATTTGTGACTCCCGATATGATAAAGGAAGGCGCTGTTGTAATTGATGTTGGTATGAACAGAAACGAAGATGGAAAACTTTGCGGAGATGTTGATTATGCAGCTTGCTTTGATAAGGCAGGTTACATAACTCCAGTTCCGGGCGGAGTCGGACCTATGACAATTGCGATGCTCATGAAAAATACTCTTACAGCTGCTAAAATCAAAAATAATATTCAATAATACAAATAACACCTCACGGTTTAGTCAATACTAACTGTGAGGTGTTTGCTTTGAAGCGTTATAAAATAGTAATTGCTATGTCGTGTATTATGTCTACACTAATAATATCAAAAATGCTGTTTCTTATAAATGATAATCAAATTAAATCGGTAGCAGCTCAAAAGGGCATATACAATATAAAATTAATAGGGGAATATACCGGAATATACGATTGTAATATGCTTCCTCTTGTTAATTGTACTGAAAAATATGAAGCAGTTGTAATACCAAATCATAAAAGCGCAATAATGATACAGCCGTATTTGGTTGACAAGGAGACATATTATAACGGTATACAAGGAAAGCTTCCATTTTTATGTGAGGTAACTGCCGATGCATATAAGCTTGGAGATGAAGCAATAATATTCCGCTCTTCAATCAGAACAGACAGCAATCAGCTTGCACCTCATTTGATCGGGTATACATCTGACAATAAGGGAGTATGCGGTATTGAAAAAGCATTCGATGATTTTCTGAGAGAACATTTCACGGTTAATTCGGCAAAATTTCAAATTGACGCAGTAGGGTCGGTTTTAAACGGACTTGAAAAAGAAGTCGATTTTGCTGAACCTTTGGAATGTGGAATTATTACAACTATTGATAAAAATATACAGCAGATATGTGAAAATGCAGCAAGCAGCCTAAACTGCGGCGCAATTGTGGTAATGGACGTAAAATCCGGTGAGATAAAAGCAATGGTAAGCTGTCCGGATTTTGATACAACTGACATTGAAGCTTCGCTCAATGATCCTGAATCTCCATTTGTAAACCGTGCCTTGTCAGCATACAGCGTTGGTTCAATTTTTAAGCTTGTTACTGCTTCCGCTGCAATAGAACAGGGGATAAGTCCCGAATACAGTTATATCTGCACAGGTTCAATTGATGTTAACGGGCAAATATTCAATTGCCACAAATGGGGCGGACACGGTGAAATTGATATGGATACTGCAATCGTACAGTCGTGTAATACTTATTTTATTGCTTTAAGCGAATACCTTGATAAAAGTAAGTATATTGAAACTGCTGAAAAGCTTGGATTTGGCAAGGAAATAAAGCTTTGTGACAACATTATCTCTGCACCAGGAACAATCCAGACGGAAAAAGACCTTACCGTTGAGGCAGAACGTGCAAATATGTCATTCGGACAGGGAAAGCTTACCGCAACACCGCTTCAGATTTGCCGTATGACAGCTGCGATCGCAAATAATGGAGTTATATACGATCCTGTTTTAATCAAAGGTATAAGAAACAATAACGGCACAATAGATTATTACGATATCGTACCCGGTGAAAGGGTTCTTTCATATGAAACAGTAAAAAAACTTAAACTGTATATGCTTAAAACAGTTCGTGCAGAAAATTCAATGTCGGATCCTGACATAACAGTTGCCGCCGGAAAGACATCTACTGCTCAGACAGGAAGATTTAACGAGCAGGGTAATGAGATTTTAAACTGCTGGTTTACAGGGTATTTTCCTTCATATAGTCCTCGGTATGCAGTAACAGTTCTGGTCGAAGACGGTATATCCGGAAATGTTTCTGCCGGTCCGATTTTTAAAGAAATTGCTGATCAAATAACAGAATATGAAAAATGCCTGCGGAAATAATCTCGCAGGCATTTTATTATTCATCGTCAAAATTTCCGGGAATATGCAGCTGTTTAACCGGAATTCTCTTTAAAGGAGAATAAATATATTTAGGACATGAGGAATCGCCATTTACAAGACCTCTTTTTTCACACAGAACTTTTCCGCCGTCTTTTGCCCTTGTACCAAAATTACAGTACTGGCACTGTGGAGGAATATCGTTGCCAAAATATTTCTTTTTTGCCATTAGTAACATTCCTTTCTTGCAAAAAATTTATCTATTATTATTATAACATACTTTTTTTGTTTTTTCTATAGAAATATTTGATAATAATAAAATTGTCATAATTAACAAAAATACTGTAGGTATTGGTGAACTTTGACTATATTCAATTTGACTGTACGTCATTGCACATACATATTTAATATCAAATAACTCTATAAACAGTTTACAAAAAAAATATGAAAAAAATATGGATATTATTCGTGCAAAATAAAAATGTTTTTCTGATAATCCGCATGGAACAAAACCTTTGATTTGTATTAAAACACATATGCCTCCAAATGAAAGTAATGATGCAACCAATGGCATAATTTTAAAATTATTTGGTGCAAATGCAGATATATTACTGATCTCAACAATTGATTTAACTAAAGCTATACTGTCATCATAATTTAAATCCGAATATTCAAATATTTTACGAGCCGCATAATTGATAAAGTTAAGCTTTTCAAGAACAGCTATAATTGAAGAAAAAAATACAATAACGGTGCAAATTGAAAAAATCCCCTTAGCCCCGTCATATATTGATTTAATTATATTTTCAAAATTAAATTTTAGTTTAACTTTTTTTTGTGTTTTAACCGGAATATGACGTTTTAATCCGCTTAAAAATGCAATTACAAAATTTGACAAAACTATGGAAGAAAATATTATAATTCCGGCTTTTACACTTGAAAATAGCTTTACGCCTGCAATACTGCATATGAAAGCAGGTCCTGCAAGATAGCAGTATGAAAGCATTTGTTCGGCTGTTTCAACGTCGATCTTTTTTTCATTATACATATCTGAAATAAGTCTTGCACCTACAGGATACCCCCCTATACTTCCGATTAAAAATACAGAAAAATATTCTGGCGGTATTCTGAAAACATATCTTGCAATAAATCCGAACGGTTTACTGAGTACAGCATATAAGTTACTTGAAACTATAAACCCTGAAACAACCATAAAGGCATAAAGAGACGGGATAATTACTTCTATACATACATTAACTGAATTAAAAACAGCTTTTCCAACGTCCTTTGAAAAGAAAATCAATAATATTAAATATGTAACAGTCAGAAAACCGATTATCAAATTTTTGATTTTGTTCATGACATTGTTCCATTAAACCTTTCATGATTTTTATATATTTAAAGTATATGGAAAAAAACATAATAATATAATTTAATATAGAAATATATATGAAAGGCGATGTATATGAACGTAAGATTAAAAGATAAATACCATACATTTGTTTCAAGGCTGGTAAAAGAAAAGCTGTATCTTAATACATATATGACCTTGACTGATAATACTCATCTTGAAATAGAAAATTGCCAAAAGATCCTTGAATACAATGATATGTATATAAAAATAAAAACCTCAACGCTTACTTTAAGTATATGGGGACAAAATTTAAAAATATCAGATTATAATACCGACGGAATAATCGTTAACGGTAAATTTTCGTCTGTTGAATTTGAATAGACTTTGGAGGACAGATAACAATGTTTAACAATATCAGAGGAATAATAACTTTTGAAGTTATATCGTCCGAACCGGAAACTTTTTTAAATATGCTCAAAGAAAGTTCCGTTACTGCTTCAAATCTGAATTATAAAAACGGCAAAATTCAAGGAGACATATATAGATCAGATTTTAAAGAACTTGCAAGCATATCTGAAAAATGCAGTGCGCAGATAAGCATATCCGATAAAAAAGGCGGCATTTTTACCGTTAATAAATACCGCAGGAGAATTGGAATTTTATTTGGAATAATGCTGGCATTTGCAATGACAGTTTATTTATCAAATATTGTTATGAGCATAGAGATATACGGCAATGAAACAATTCCCGACAAGCAGATAAAATCAATTCTTGAAGATCACGGCATTCGCACAGGAGCATTTATTCCCGGAATCAATTTAAGAGAAACAGAAAGAAGAATTGTTTCGTCAGTTGATGACATTGCATGGATAGGTATACGTTCTTCCGGATGCAAAATACAGGCGGAAATAAGAGAAATGGACGCTCCTCCTGAAATGGTTCCAACATCTGTTCCGTGCAATATTATTTCTTCAAAGGACGCACAAATAGTTGAAATAAAAAATGTACACATGGGTATGCTTATTCCGATGCTTCACGACGGCGTAAAAAAAGGGGACTTGCTCATAAGCGGTACGGTTGATGACGGAAAAGGAGGAGTTTACTATGCACATTCTATGGGAGAAATAATAGGGCGTTATACTGAAGAAGTAACATTTCAACAGCCGTATATAGATGAACATTTTGATTTCGGAGATATTGTTACAAGGAAATCTCTTTATTTCTGGGGATTGAAAATACCTTTGTATGTAGGAAAAAATGATTTTAGTCAGTACGAATATGACGAAAACATAGAATATGTAAAATTATTTAATTTGCAGTTTCCTGTAGGAATCATATATTCTGAATATAAACAATATACAATAAATTCTGTTGAATATACTCCGGAACAGGCTAAAATTGTACTTGAAGATAAAATCAAGCTATATGAATATAATTTCTTAGACAGTGAAGATGTTAAAATAGTTGATAAAAATGTAATTTTTTCAGATTCAAATGATAAATTAACTGTTAAAGTAAGCTATATTCTTGAAAGCGATATAGGAATTACTCAGGAAATTATGGCAAAATAACATTTACCCCCTTTTATTCTTTGAAATTATGTGTTATAATAATATATGTGAAAATTTCGGTATTACAGAGGTGTACAAATGGCAGAAGTCGTAATAAATATGGAAAATATTGAACACGCTATTTCTCTATTCGGTAATTATGATGAAAATATTAATCTTCTTCAAAGGCAGTATAATGTTGCTATACTCAACAGAGGCAGCGATATAAGAATAAGCGGAGGAGAGTCAGAAGTTGCAAAAGCTCGTTCTGCGGTGGAAGCTCTTATAGAATTAATTAAAAAAGGTGAAACAATTACGGAACAGAATATACGATATGTCAATTCTATGGTCGACGAGGGCACAGAGCATCAGATTGCGCAGCTTTCCGATGGGGGAATTTGCGTTACAACAGGAGGAAAAGTTGTTAAAGCCAAGACGCTTGGTCAGAAAAAATATGTTGACGCTATCTCAAAAAATACAATAGTAATGGGCGTTGGTCCTGCCGGTACCGGTAAAACCTATCTTGCGGTAGCAATGGCTGTAAAGGCTTTTAAAGCCCATGAAATAAATAAAATCATTCTTACGCGTCCTGCTGTTGAAGCAGGAGAAAAGCTTGGATTTCTTCCGGGAGACTTACAAAATAAGGTTGATCCCTACCTCAGGCCCCTTTATGACGCACTTTTTGATATGTTCGGCGCTGAAACCTTTGCAAAGCATATGGAAAGAGGAAGCATCGAGGTCGCTCCGCTTGCATACATGAGAGGACGCACTCTTGATGATTCGTTTATTATTCTTGATGAAGCTCAGAATACAACGCGCGAGCAAATAAAAATGTTTTTGACCCGTCTCGGATTCAACAGCAAAATGGTTATTACAGGTGACATTACACAAATTGACCTGCCCGACAGCAGAAAATCGGGACTTATTGACGCTATGCACATTCTTAAAAATGTTGAAGACATATGTATAACAAGATTCACTGAAAAAGACGTTGTACGTCATAAGCTGGTGCAAGATATTATTAAAGCTTATGAAAAAGCATATACCGAAAGAAAGGTCTGATTAAGATGTCCAAAATAAAGGTCATGATAAGAAATAACCAAAAGAGAATAAAGCTTCCCGTTGGACTGCGTTTGCTTGTACGCAAATGCTGTCAGGCTGTGCTTGTTACAGAAAAATTTGAAAATGACGCTGAAGTAAGTGTGTCCTTTGTAGATAACAATGAAATCAGACGGCTGAACAAATTTTACAGGAACAAGGACAAGTCTACCGATGTTCTGTCGTTTCCTCTCGGAGAAAACGGAGTTTATGACATAAACAACGAAACGGGAGCCTGTCTGCTCGGAGATGTTGTTATTTCAATCGAAACTGCAATAAAGCAGGCACAGATGTATAATCATTCTCTTGAAAGGGAAGTAGGCTTTCTTACAGTTCATTCAATGCTTCACCTGTTGGGTTATGACCATGAGACTTCTCCTCTTGATGCAGCCAAAATGCGCGAAAAAGAGGAGCTTGTTCTTGATTATCTTGGTATAACGCGCGACAAAGAGTATTCAGAAAAAGTATGAGATCATTCTTAAAAGCTTTCGTATATGCTTTCTGCGGAATAAAAAATACTGTAAAAACAGAACGAAATTTCAGAATTCATATTATTGCGGCAGTTTATGTTACAGGATTTTCGTTTTTTTATGATCTCAGCAAAACAGAGTATATTTTGCTTATACTTACTTTTTTGTCAGTAATGGTTGCTGAATTAATAAATACTGCAATTGAAACTGTTGTGGATATCTGTTCTCCCGATTACAGTGAGCTTGCTGAATTTGCTAAAGATGCAGCCGCAGGTGCAGTACTGATTTCGGCGTCAGGAGCTGTTATTACGGGGATTATACTGTTTGCTGATATGGATATTATAAAGAATATTATTGTCTATTACTCGGAAAATATATTTGCTTTGATAGGGTTGGCAGTTGCAACAGTAATTGCTTTGCTATTTATTGTTTTCCCCCAAAAGCACAAAACTGAAAGGAAATAAAATGGATACTAAAATTGAATTTATAACAATTGTCGGCTGTGCAAATGCAGGAAAATCGTCACTCTTAAATTCTCTTGTAGGTGAAAAAATCGCAATTGTAAGCAGTAAACCTCAAACAACGAGAACAAGAATTACAGGGCTTGTCACAGAAAATGAAACCCAATACGTTTTTATGGACACCCCGGGCGTCCATAAGGCTAAGACTAAGCTTGGCGAGCATATGAACAAAGCTGTTAAGGACTCTGTTACGGATGTTGACCTTATTCTTATGGTTGCCGATGTGACAAAAAAAGTCAGCGATAATGATATTTCTATAATAAACAGCTTTAAGAAAAACGATAATGTGATTCTAATTCTTAACAAAATTGACCTTATTAAAGATAAGGAAGATATTGCTTTAAAAATTGCAGAGTTCAATTCAAAATATGATTTTAAGGCAATTATTCCTATAAGCGTTATTCAAAACGACGGCATTGATATTGTTTGGGAAGAAACAAAAAAATATGCTTCGGATGGTCCGCATTATTTCCCCGATGATTCGCTTACCGACCAGCCGGAACGCGTCCTTGCCGGAGAAATTATACGCGAAAAGATCCTTAATCTTATGCACGATGAAATTCCGCATGGAATTGCTGTTACAGTCGAAGAAATGAGCGAAAGAGTAAATAAAAACAATGAGGATATCCTTGATATTTCAGCGGTAATTTATTGTGAAAGAGAGTCCCATAAGGGAATGATAATCGGCAAAGGCGGAGCCATGCTAAAACAGATAGGCAAGCTTTCACGGGAAGACCTTGAACATTTCTTTGAGATCAAAGTTAATCTGCAATGCTGGGTCAAGGTGAAAGAGGACTGGAGAAACAAGGAAGGTCTTATCCGCAATTTGGGGTTATCAAATAATTCCACTAATATGTAACTGACAAACTGCAAATATTATAGTAAAGACTTTCAGTATATTTCGGAGGACTTTACTATGATTGATAGCTACAATGAAGATAAATGGAACAAATTTGAACTTAGCGGTAAAATATCGGATTATCTCGAATATAAGGGGATTCCTACAAAATATTTTTCCAATATAAAAGGGGAACACTCCAATGCTGATAACAGTAATGGGATTGGTAATAGCAGAGCGTAACGTTGGCGAAAATGACAGATTTATTGACATATTAACGGCAGAGTACGGCGTTGTTGAGCTTTGCGTAAAAGGCGCACAGAAAATCACAGGGAAAAACAATGCCGCTACTCAGCTTTTATCATACGGTAAATTCTGCTTTAATCGCCGCAATGAAAGGTATTACTTAAACAGCAGTGAGCAGGTCAAGGTATTTTACAAAATACGCCTTGATATGAAAAAGCTTGCTTTGGCAAGTTATTTTATCGAAATATCGAAATATTGTGTTACTACGGGTCAGTCGGCAAAGGATGTAATGAGCCTGCTGCTTAATTCGCTGCATTTCCTTTCGGAAGACTTGAGAAGCTGTGAATTCCTGAAAAGCGTATTTGAAATGAGGTTTATGGCTGAAATCGGTTTGATGCCGCAGCTTATAGGATGTAGGGATTGTTATAAATATGAAGCTGACGAAATGTATTTTATGGTAGACCGTGCCTGTTTGCTGTGCGGAGAGCATTTTGAATACCGGGATTTTGAAGAGAATTATTATCACATAAAGCTTACAAAAACAGTTCTGCATACGCTAAGATTTATCTGCCTTGCAGATATGAAAAGGGTGTTCAATTTTAAGATAGGAGAAAAATCGCAAAAGCTGCTTAATGAAATTACTGAAAAGTTTATACTTGTACATCTATCCAAAAACTTTAAGACTCTTGATTTTTATAAGCAGATTTGTGACGAAGAAAAACTTGATAATTGAAAGGAGTATATACTTCTAATTGAAGTATTGTCATAACATGAATAAATATTATACATCACTTGAACTACATAAAATATTGGAAATGCTTGCAGCAGAGGCTTCCAATGAACGAACAAAAGAAATGGCGCTGTCACTTGAACCAGAAACGGATGTTGACATTGTCAAAAGGGAAGTAAAGAAAACATCGCACGCTTTTGATTTATCTGTAAAGTATGGAACTCCTGCATTCTGCAATTTTAAAGATGTGCGAGGTTCTCTTAATCGTGCAAAATCAGGAGCAAGTCTTAGTTTGCGTGAATTGCTTGATATTGCTCAGATGCTCTATCAGATAAGAGCGCTGTCTGATTGGTATAAATCCTGTGAAGATACCGAAACATCTATAGGTTATCTTTTTGTATCGCTTTCGCCGAATAAATATCTTGAGGATAAAATTAAAAATGCAGTTGTTTCGGAAGATGAAATTTCCGATATGGCAAGTTCTGCTTTAGCAAATATTCGACGTAAAATAGCTCAGGCAGGTGTTAAGATCCGTGAAAATCTGGACAAGCTTGTCAAAAACGCAGATATTCAAAAATCCCTTCAGGAAAATATTGTTACAATGCGTGACGGCAGATATGTGCTTCCTGTTAAGGCAGAATACAAGGGAAATATTCAAGGCTTGGTTCATGCAACATCATCCAGCGGTTCAACTTATTTTGTAGAACCGATTTCGGTCGTTGAAGCAAATAACGAGATACGCGTACTTCAAGGGCAGGAGCAGGACGAAATCGAGCGTATCATCGCAGAACTCAGCGCCGACTGTGCAAATTACGCTGAGTCAATCGCCGAAGATTATCTAACTTGTGCCGAGTTGAATCTTTACTTTGCAAAATCAAATCTTGCTGCAAAAATGCGTGCAAGCGAACCTGAAATTTCTGATGACGGACGCATTAATTTGAAAAAAGCACGTCATCCCCTTATTGACAAGAATAAAGTTGTTCCGGTCGATATAAAAATTGGTTATGATTATGACGCACTTATAGTTACAGGACCCAACACGGGCGGTAAAACTGTTCTGCTGAAAACAACGGGACTTTTAACGGCAATGACAATGTGCGGATTGCTTATTCCTGCCGGAGACGGAAGCCATATTTCCGTATTTGAAAATATTCTTGTTGATATCGGAGACCGTCAGAGTATCGAAAACAGCCTGTCAACATTTTCATCTCATATGAGCAATGTTGTTGAAATTCTTAATACGGCAAATTCAAGCTCACTTATACTTTTTGACGAGCTTGGTTCGGGAACTGACCCGGTTGAGGGTGCGGCTCTTGCAGTTTCTATTATTGAAGACTTAATTGAAAAAGGCAGCAAGCTGCTTGTTACTACTCATTATCAAGAGTTAAAACTTTACGCAATTGAACAGGAAGGCATTGAGAATGCTTCCTGTGAATTTGACGTTGCAACAATGCAGCCGACATACAGACTTATAATTGGTTCTCCGGGCAAATCAAACGCCTTTTCAATTTCGTCAAAGCTTGGTGTTCCGGATAGGATAATTAATAAGGCAAACGAACTTGTTTCTACGGAAAATCAGCGTTTTGAAAAGGTTATTGCACAGCTTGAAAAAGCCAGACATGATCTTGAACAAAGAGAAAATGAGGTTTCTCAGCTGAAAGAGGAACATTCCGAAAAGCTTGAAAGGCTTGAAAAAGAACTGGATGAACTTAATAAAAAGAAAGAAGATGAAATCTCAAAAGCTCGCACTCAAGCGATGCGTATTGTTGAAAGCTGCCGTATGCAGGCTGATGCTTTGATTGATGAACTGAATGATATTAAAAAACAAAAGGACAAAGAAAATTTTTCTCAGCTTGCTGTTTCTGCACGTTCAAAAAATAAATCTGCACTTAATAAGATGTTTGATACTGCCAACCCCATTTTAAAAACCGAACAAAAGGAGTACATTCCTCCGCGTCCGTTTAAGAGGGGAGACCATGTTATTATAGCGGATATAAATAAAAAGGGTATTCTTGCCAGCGATCCGGATTCTTCCGGTATGGTTTACGTTCAGGCAGGAATTATGAAAACTAAGGTCAGCATTAAAAAGCTGCGTCTTACTGAAGCCGAAAAGGTTACTTACCAAAACAAAAAAATATCAACAAAAGATGTCCGCGGAAAAATGGAACGTTCTTCATCACTTGAACTTGATATAAGAGGCTGTGCGGTTGACGAGGGTATACATGAACTTGATATGTTTCTTGACAATGCTGTTCTTTCAGGAGCAGGAATCGTTACAATTATTCACGGAAAGGGAACAGGAATTCTCAGACAGGGTATTCATCAGCATCTTAAATCCCATCCATCTGTAAAAAGTTTTCGTCAAGGACGATTCGGCGAGGGTGAAGAGGGCGTTACGATAGTTGAGTTAAAGTAGACAATTACAGGAGGCATATATGAACTTTTCAGCAGCGATTTTTGACCTTGACGGAACGTTGGTAGATTCAAATTCCGTATGGGAAAAGATTGATAGGATTATTCTTCAAAAAAGAGGAATAAGGTGTTCCGATGAGTTTATAAGAAAACTTACTGCAATGACATATGAAGACGCTGCCAATGAAATGCATAAACTCGGTGTTAAGGAGACCACTGAAGAACTTATTAACGAGTGTAATATGCTTGCAGCACAAGAATACCGTTATAATATATTTTTAAAGGACGGTGTTCGGGAATACCTTGAATATTTAAAGAAAAACGGTATCAGAACCGCAATTGCTACTGCTTCACCAAAAGAGCTTTACGAACCGGTTCTTCGAAATAACCATATTTATAATTATTTTGACGCTTTCTGTACAACTGAAGATGTTGGAAAGAGCAAAGATTATCCCGATATTTATTTGTATGCAGCATCAAAAATTGATACAAATCCTGCTGACTGTGCTGTATTTGAAGATGTTCTCAAAGGAATAATAAGCGCAAAAAATGCCGGAATGAAGGCTATCGGAGTTTATGATAAATATTCCGCAGAAGATTTAGTTACTATTAGAGCTTTTGCCGACAAATTTATTATGAATTTTTATGAAATGCTACAATAATTTTACAAAAGCTGTTGAAATACCAAAGCAAATATTGTATAATTAGTATGACAAGGAGGGGTCTGTATGAATTCATATATTGTTAGACAGGCGCTTGTAACGGAAAATCAAGAAACTTTCGGATATGAGATCCTTTATACCGATAATCAATTTAAATCAGAGCATACTGATGATTCCACAGCAGCCAATGCTATTGAAAATTTTTTGTCGTCTATGGACAGCGAAAAGTTTCTTGACGGACGAACAGCTTTTCTGACTTTTACTTCCAATCTTCTTGAAAAAGGTATTCCTAAAATGTTCAAGACGAACAAGTTAGTAATTCAAATTGAAGATTCTCTTATTACAAATCCGTTTTCTCAAAGTCTTATCACTAAATATAAACAGAGTGGGTATAAAATTGCAGTCGTTGACTTTGAGTTTGCACCAAGATTTTTTGGAATTCTTGATATTGTAGATTATATAAAGGTTAATTTTTCGGCAAATAATCCTTCAATTGAAAACATTGTTAAAATTGGAAAGTCTTTTGGTAAAAAGGTAATTGCATACAATGTTGAAACACAGGAAGCATATGATAAAGCTAAAGCTTTAGGATGTACATATTTTCAGGGTTCTTTTGTTTCGGAAAAAATGCCTACTACTGTGAAAAAGGTCAATTACCTTCAGAGTAACTTTTTCTTGCTTATGGTTGCTGTCACTAAGGATGAACCTGATATAGACGAAATTGAAAGTATTATTTCCAGAGATGTATCGCTTACATTTTCATTGCTCAGACTGGTTAACTCAGCATATTTTGCTTTGAGAAATAGGGCTCGTTCTGTAAAGCAGGCTTTGGTAATTCTTGGACTTGGTCAGCTAAAACAATGGATTTACTTGCTTAGCTTCAAGCAGGATGACGGCTCTATGCCGGACGAACTTATAAAAATCTCATTTCTTCGTGCAACTTTTGCAAGTGAACTTCTGGAATTTGCGCAGGATATGCCTATTTCGCGTTCTGAAGCATACCTTTTGGGAATGTTTTCAACTCTTGGAAAACTAATGCAAATGCCGCTTGAGGAAGTATTGGAGCAGCTGCCAATCAGTGATGAAATCAAGCTTGCTCTTCTTAACCAGGAAGGAAGGACAGGATTGCTTTATCAGCTTATAATTTCATATGAAAAAGCTGACTGGAAAACAATGTCTGCTTGTGCAGCAAAACTTGGTATACCGCAGTCTATGATTGCCCAAAAATATTTTGAATGTGTAGAAAGTGTCAATAACATTTGGAACAGTTTGACACAATCCAATACTGAAAATTAATAAATAATTTTAAAAATTGCTTGACAAACTTGTACATCTATGTTATAATAATTAAGCCGCATGTTTTGGGCTTGGTAAAGTATGCGTTTGCATCGCCCATATACAGCGAGTTTTATTGAAAAGGCAGGTGCCGAAAATGTACGCAATTATTGAAACAGGCGGAAAGCAGTATCAGGTTAAAGAAGGCGATGAGCTTTTTATTGAAAAGCTTGATGTTAACGCTGATGATACTGTAACTTTCGACAAGATCATTGCTGTTGGTAAGGACAGCGGTCTTGAAGTTGGAGCTCCTTATGTTGGCGGTGCAGCAGTTGAAGCTAAGGTTCTGAAAAATGGCAAAGCAAAGAAAATTACTGTTTTCACTTACAAGCCTAAGAAGGGTTCTTCACATAAGAAGCAGGGTCACAGACAGCCTTATACAAAAGTTCGCATTGACGCTATTAAGGCATAGTTAGTAAGTTTGTAAGATTTTTTCCGTATTTGGAGGTGTAATTTAAATGGCACATAAAAAGGGTATGGGTTCAACCAAAAACGGTCGTGACTCCGAATCGAAACGTCTTGGCGTAAAGAGAGCCGATGGTCAGTATGTACTTGCCGGCAACATTATTGTTCGCCAGAGAGGTACTCACATTCATGCCGGCGAAGGCGTAGGAAAGGGTTCTGACGATACACTTTTTGCAATGGTTAATGGTAAAGTTAAATTTGAACGTGTTGGACGTGACCGCAAAAAGGTTAGTGTTTACGCTGATTAATTAAAAAGTTTTAAAATAGTATCACAATTAAAAATTTTGTGATACTATTTTTTTATTTTTAAAACCTAGTATTCTATTAATAATTTATGCTACAACAATATTTCCGTGGGGTCAATAAAGTTCAATACCTTCAAGAAAAGACGGCGGCGGTACATCGTCAGGAAGTGAAGATATATCAACGGATATTTATACCATTAGCTTCATCAATTTGTCATTCTTGATGGAAAACATCGAAGCAATGACATCGAAGCAATGACATCAATTATTAACAAGAACGCTAACGAAGTCTAAAAGCAATTTTTTAGCCCCTGAGGAGTATCCGCCAACCAATCCCCCAACTCGCCACCGAATTAAAAACATGGTAAAATAA
>CAMCPM010000031.1 GCA_945876755.1 uncultured Clostridia bacterium | reverse complement strand
CCTGCGCCGCCTTAAAAGGGCAGTGAGCGGAGTATGTACCGACCACCTGCACCTTACCCGTACCCAGCAGATAAAACCTGTCAAGGTTATCATAGCCGTGCATGGTGCAGGCAGTGCCACCACTCGGTACGCTGATAACACCATCCTTGCCCTCGGCGATACCGCTGTTAATGGAAATTAGCACATCGGAGTCGCCCTGATTTTGCACCCAAAAGTATGGGTAGTTGCGGTTAAACCGCACCTCCTGCTCCACGCCGTCAAGCGCGATCGTCTGCGTGTTTGTTTTTAACATTACCATAAAAAGACCTCCTTTTTAATTTGTTGACCCGTCTGGACGGGGATAAAGGTTGTAGCAGTAATAAAACGCATTGCTGCCGAACGTGCATCCATCGGCAAAAGTTGCTTTTTCGAGGCTTGACGCATAGCTAAAAGCATTGCCGCCGACGCTCGTACACAAAGGCGCATATATTTCCCTCAAACCGTATGTCTGATAAAATGCGTTATTATCAATGCTTATACAAATAGGTAAGGATATTTTTTTAATTGTATAGGCATTGTTAAAAGCATACTTTCCAACGCTTGTTACCTGCGAAAAATCGGGATATTTAAGCTGATATGTGCCAAAAAAACAATAATCTGGTATGGCAGTCATCGGTGTATTAAGATCAATTTTCCGAAGAGCATAGCAGTTTTGGAAACAACCATACGGAATAGCCGTATCTCCTTTAACAACGACCCAGTGAAGACGTGTACAGCCTCTGAAAGAACCGCCCTGCATATTACCCTCATACAGCTCCAGCCGAATATTTTCGCCAAGCTTGGCTATAAGAGTCGAAGAAACTTTTTGGCTGTAGTAATCATCGGATAAATGTATGATCAGACAGTTATGCTCCGTAGTTGTGACCTTTATTAAATATTGACCGGCTTCGGAATAAGTATGTTTTGGTATACTCCATGGTGTGCCTGTGCTTCCGCCGCTTTCGTCGTATATAACACCGTCATAGCTGTCGATCGTCCCGTCACCCCAGTCGATGGTTATGTGACCGCATCCGGTCATAGCATCATTAGATGGGTCACCGAAACTTAGCTGATATGTAAGCGTGTTTTGCATGTCAACCAATAAGCATACTTCCCACGGCTCAGGCTCGGGAACAGTAAGCCAGTCCTCAGGCGGAAACCAATCATCACCTCCTCCCGGATCTAACATAAAAAGCTCATTTATCGCCCCGGCGACGTCCTGCGCCTCGGTGAGCAGGGGAGTATCGGGGGAAAGCCTTACCTCGGGCGCATTAAGCAGGATAACGTCCTTGCCTTTGATTTGCACGCCCTCTTTAGTTGTTGCTGACGTAGACGCTGATTCCGTTGTCTGTGCCACCTAAACCGCCTCCTTTGTTAAGGTTTTTAAACACAATATCGCCGTTTGAGTTTATCGCAGTGTTGCCTATGTTTTTGCCTATACTCAGCTTGCGGCGGTCGAGGTAATCGTCATAGCTCCACACAGCCTCGTCCTGCGGCGGTGTGCCCCCCGAAAAGTAAATGCCCGTGCTATCCATGCTGTAATTGCAGGTCGTCGCAAAGAGAGTGCCCTCAATACCCTCACGAGCAAAGGTGAGCCCCGTGAGGGCGGAAAAGCTGTTAAGGGTAACATCGGCTTTTTCGCAGTCCCATGACGTGTATACAAAGCCGTTGAGCCGTCCCCAGACCTCCTGCGCCAGCTCCGATGATGCAAAGGGCGTGTCCACCTCTATCGCCGTGCCGTATTCGCCCGTCTCAAATCTGTACTCATTGCCCGTGTCGCTGTTTGTCATTACAAAAGCGGTGATTTTTTGAGCGCCACGGAGGTCTATCTCAGTGTATTTTGACACATAAGCGTAATCTCCGTAATCTCCGCCGCCAAGGCAAGCGAGATAAAGGTTGTTGCCGCTGCCGTAAGTCCATACACCGCACATAGCCTCTGCAATAAGCTCCAGCGCACGCCTGCAGGTCACATTTTCAAGCTGGTCTTTGCCGACATTCATGTACTCGATACCGCCGCCTGAACAGCCGTAAGAGTCAAATCCGCATTGATGCGCTACCGCCGAGCAAACGCCATCACCCGAAACAGCGTCGTTAATAAACGTAATACCGCTGATATCAAAGGGTCGGTCAAGCTTACACAGCCTGTTGTATGCAGTAAAATGGCATACTTTTTTTGATATGGTGCGGTGGGTAATGTAGTACACAGGCGAGGTAAAATATATCTCATCGCAGGACAACACGACAGACGACTCATCAAGCAGCGCCTCGCTGTATAAGCCAAACTCATCGTATATGTCAAACTCAAACTGTCCGACAGATACACCCGATACCCCAAAGCCGTCCACGGTATGAGAAAAAGCAAATCCGCCATACGGCACGCTAACACTCTGCCCGTTGATTTTTAAATCCCAGCTAAAGCCCACCTCCCGATGAGCCCGTGTCGGTGGACTCCAACGTCATGGAGATAGTCCATGTTACATTGGCGGTCACCAGCGGATTTTTTTGGCGTGGGTCTGCGTTTTTAGGAGCGGCATCGTATTTTGTGCAGCGGAATTTTTTAGTGATCTCGATAGGCGTTGTGTACGTCAAATCAAACTCATCCATGCTCACTATCTTGGCAATGGACTGTGCAACCTCATGAGGGACTTTTTCAAGGGTGCAGTCAATCACCGTTTTATGCCCCTTGACAGGATTGACGACAGCACCGTCATACGCCGTAAAGCCATTATCCGACGTCACAGGCACAACGTTTATCCTGTACGCTGTAATAAGCTCATGGAGCGCAATGCTGTCCGCTAAAACCTGTATCATAAAATCACGTTCCTTTCTTTTTGCGTTCTTTACCTTGGTAGTTTGTAATCTGCTCTCCCACAAGCTTACCGTCAAGGTATACATTGGATTTGCCCGTAACATCAACGCTTATGCTCAAATCCTGCGTGCCGTTCTGATTACCGTTTACAGCGTAATTTTCATACGTCTTTGTCGCACCCGAAGCCTGTATCTGATTGAACAGCACACCAACGCCCAACTCGTCCATAGCGGCGTTAAAGCCTGCTGTAAACTGCTGCGCGGTCTGTGCGCCGTAATCATACGCCGATGTGGCAAGTTCAGCAAGAGCGCCCGTCATGCTCTCGGAGATTGACTGCGCCTCTGACTTGTATAAATCCTGCGACAAATCGTCCGCAAGCTTTTGTTTTTCGTTGTACAAATCATTGATTTTTGCAAATTCGGCGGCAGACATTCCAGAAAGATATTTTGCAAACTGCATACTGTCCTCGGTGCCCATAGATGTCAGCTCGTTTAGCAGTCCCTCGGAAGCGTTTTGGTCTTTAAGTGCCTTGACTTGCCTATGGTATTCACGCATTTTGCGGAGCTGCTCGTCAAGGTTGTTTACGGTATAGGTGGTAGTTTTCTTGCCGTTTTTCTCAGTGACATCCACAGAAAAGAGGTCACCGCCCACGGACATAAGCTTGTTGCGGTACTCCTGCCTCTTGCGGTCAAGCTCTTTATACGCCTCCTGATACCGCTTGACGATAGCCGACAAGCCGTCGTCCACAATATCTTCCTGCTCTGCAAGGCTCTCTGCGGCAATCTTGTTTTCATCGTCATAGATCTGCTTGTAATACTCATGCGACTCGGCGCTGTATTCGGGGTAATATTCCTCCAAGAATTTCTTGCGCTCCGCCATAGCCTCTGCGTCCGTAAGCAGACCCATTTGGTTAAGACGGTTGATATTGTCCCACTTGTCGCGGATAGCCTGCTCTTCATCGGCGGCAACCTGCTCGGCAAAGGACTTGTCATACTTACAAAGCTCCTCGTAATACTTCCAATGCTCTTTGACACTGGCATCGCCGTACTGTTCCCAGATACGCTTTTTCTCGGTATAAAGCTCCTGTTCCGAGCCAATAGCACCGACCGCGTAGTCGTGGTCTGCCTTTTCCCACTCCTCCTGCATCTTCTTGGCGCTTTCCTTCTGCGCTTCAATAAGTTTTTGGTTGCCCTCGTTAAGAGTGTTCTCAAAAGAGGCAATGCCCTCTAAATATTTCCGCTTTTGCTCATCAGCGATGGAGCTACTGCTCCAAGTAATCACAGGAGTTTGACCTTTACGCAGATCTTCGATTTTTGCGCCCAACGCTTCAATTTCATTGGTTATATCGCTGTAAGATTTAAGTGCATCATCAAGACCGGATTTTGCTTCGTTGTATAAAAGTTTTTTAGCTGGGTTTGTCGATATGGCATACCCCTCAAATTTAGTAAAATTTTGCTTTGCGTCCTCAAGATTTTTTTCAGCGGCATACTGCTGTTTAATTAATTCGGTATATTCATCTTCATATGCGCTTATGGTAGCCTTACGCTTTAAAGCCTCGGTAACGCTGTCAATAGAGCCTGCAAGGGAGTTGTATGCCCCCGTCTGCTCGTCAATAAGCTGAGTGCCCTCGGGCATATACTGCTGTAGCTCTGCGGCGTATTCCTTCAACCGCTCTTCTTGCTCGGCTGTACGGCTTTTTACTTGGCGGAGTTCTTCATACTTCTCCATTTTATCCCTGATAACCGCAATTTCGCCCTCAGAGGAAGCAATGTTGTCCTCAGTGTTCTTTTTAAGCTCCTTTACTTCCTTGTTGACGTCCTTTACTTTGTTGTGTACGCTGTCAACGGTGTTTGCATAGGTTACCAGCCCAACCGTAACTGCCGCGAGCGCAGAAGCAAGCAGTACATACGGATTAGCCGCCACGGCAGCGTTCATTCCTAATTGTGCTGTTTTAGCGGATTCTGTTGCGGTTGTAAGCGTTTTTATTGATGTAACGGCTGTCTGAATTGCCGTTCCTGCTTTCATAACACCGTAGAACGTTCCGTATGCGGTCACAAGGGAGATTATCGCCTCATGGTGTTCAAGGGCAAAAGAGGTCGCAACACCGAGTATTTCGCCTATATTTTCAATAGTGCGTTCCGCCTGTGGAAGCTTGTCGATAACCGTTCCCACAACATCATTAAGATGCGGGAGGAGCTTCTCACCCAAGGAAGCCGCAAGATTATCAACCTGCAACCGTAAGATACGCTGCTGATTTGCAAAGCTGTCTGACGTTTTCGCAAAGTCACCCTGCGCGTCTGCGGTAACAGACATAAGGTAGCTATATCGAAGCTGCGCCTGTTCTGACTGTGACATTGCGCTGTATGCTTTTTCAATACCTTCTGCAAGCGCAAAAGCTTCAAGATTTGCAACGGACATATTAATGCCGAGTTGTTTCAAAGGCTCGGTTTCGCCGCTTATTCCGCTGCGTATCTTTTCAAACGCCTGTTCAATATCAAGGTTGTAAAAAGAAGCCATGTCGCCGGCGAGTCCAACCATATCCGTAGACATCTTTATAACGGCATCATCGGCAAGACCCATTGATTTCAGCATTGCGCCCATTGTTCCGTTATACTGCTGAGCCGACAAAGAGGACATACCAAAGCTTTCGGCAGCAGCGTCCGCCCAGGCGTATATCTGAGCCGCACCATCGCCGAATGTGGTGTCTACAACGTTCTGTACTTCCTGCAGGTCAGAGGCAAGGGTAACTCCCTGCTTTACAAAGCTTCCGATGGCGGTAGTTGCCTCTTGAAATACTGATGTGAGAGCATTGCTCATCAGATTTGCTCCGACTAATTCGCCAAATGTAGTATTTATTTCTTTTACTCCTTTTTCAACCCCCGTTGTATCAACCTCGGTATCAAAAATAAGTGAGCCGTCAACAGGCATTATTTCCACTTCCTTTCAAAGCTAAAAAAAGATTTACGGTATGCTCGAAAAACAAAAACGAATAATCTCCCACCGCCCTCCGCAGGGAGGTATTTTTTATCCCTCAAGATACCGCATAGCCTTTTCAATGCGCCGCTGCTCCGTGAGGGATACAGGCAGCTCATAAAGCTCCTGCATATCCAGTAAAAACACCTTGCGGCTGTCGGGCAGTTCGTCGGGGATATCCGCGCCGCGGTACCCCATTATCTCCGTCAGCTTACAGTCGTGCAGCCCCTTAAACAGCGCCCGAAACTTCCACCAATGCAGATAGTCAATGTTGATTAGATCAATGCCGTACTGCTCCAAAAACGCCGCATAAAGGTAATCAAAATCATACTCAAAATCATATACCCGACGGCTTTCGAGACTGTCAGCGCCGCTGTTATCGTTATTTGCGGCACGTTTTTCACGCCCTCCACGATAAAACCAAAGTATAAATTTTTCTGCGCCGATAATATCCTCAGGGACGTTTCCGGCAAAAATCAATCTCAAAGCAAGCACGTTTTTGAGATTTTCGGGGACGTCCGAGTTAATAATCAAACTCTCAAACCTTATCCATTCCCGGAAATCAGAATGAAACGGGTACCTGACGCCGCCGCTCTCGAAATAGGTCGGAAGCTCGCAGCCAAACATTACTTAGCCTTTCTGATAACGGGATTCGGGGCGTACTTTTCAATGACAGCCTGCGTTGCACGGTTGCTCTCGGCGTTAAGCGCCCACCAAAAAGCCGCAATTTCGTCTGTGTCGATATCACCGATACGGTCAGAAGGAAAAATGCGCTCCGTCTCATCATCTCCGATAAACAGTGCAATGCCCTTACGGGTCACCTCAACGGTTTCGGTTGCGGTCTTGCACGCTGCAAGCTGTGCCTGTATATCATTAACGCTGTTTATAAAATCAGCGGTTTTTGTCGGTATCGGATATTCTTTGCCATAAGCTTCGAGGGTAATGTTTTCTCTTGTATATTCAAATGTTGACATAATAAAATCCTCCTTAAAAATATCGGGAGCAGGTGATTACTGCTCCCGTTTTGTTATCAGGTTGACGCTGAATCGGGTGTAAATGTGCCCGAAGCACCGCTTGCACCGGGGGTATATTTACCCTTAATGCCGTCGCCCTGACCGTTAAGGTTGCCGCTCATGGACATCTTTTTAGTACCGTCAAGGGACGATACCGCAACGGCAAGCTGCTCACGTCTTGCGACGTAGCTGCCGTCTGAGCCGCTTTTGTCAAACTTGTCGACAATGAGCATATCAACAACAGCTGCAGAGCCGGTTTTGCGGTCTTTAGCAATGTCGTAAACCTTTTTAATTGTAGGCTCGGAATGCATAAGGTCGCACTCAAAGCTGTACTGCGGAGAGTAGGATACCGTGTCGGTAGTTTCCGATGCTGCGTTAATATACTGTGTGCTATCGGTCTGCGCATTTGGGTTTTCGGCAAACTTCTTCCAACCATTTCCGCAGCGTGACCACTCTGGAGCATCTTTTGTAGCCATGTTCATATAGACTTCAATGTCAGTTCTCATGGCAATGTTGGTTACTGTTTCTGGCATAAAATCAATCCTTTCCGTATATTGTATAGGTTAAAATTATCTGCACCATGTAGGTGCCCTTTTTGCCAAGACTGTCGATTTCGAGCAGTCCTGCATTGGGAGCTTCGATTTCCGTCGGAACGCAGCTGTCGGGCATTTCCGGGAGATTTCCCTCCGCCGTCTGCGCCATAAGCCAGCGCTGTAAGCGTTCAAGCCATGCGCTCTGCTCAAGACGTTTAACGTCGCTGTCTGTGACCTTGCGGACGTTTATCTGCGCCGTGTACTGCATTTCCTGTGTGCCGTCGATGTACGGCTCACCGATGGGCTCGTTGCTGTCGGCAAAAATGCCGTAGTTGCCGTTGATATCAGGCTCGGACGTCCAATTGACGTGCCTGTTTTTAACGGGTATCTCCGAGAGCAGAGGACATTCCGCAAGGTAATTTCTCAAACCCTCAATAATGCTCGTGACCATATTAACTCCTCCTTGCGCCCGAAAGCTTCCGTGCGCCGTCTAAGATTTTTTTACCGTGTGCGGATTTCATGCGCCCAAACCATCTCGGACCTCTCAAACCTCCGCTTGCCGTGCCTTGGGTACCTCGCCCGGCATTGTGGTAGTAATTTTGCCGTGCATAGGGAGTATTTTGCTTGATAATACCCGACCCGATGACAGTCCCTAAAGTAGCTGACCTTATCAGCATACCCGTTCGGAACGGCGTATAAGGAGCCATACGGCGGATGCACTCAGAGTCAATAAACTTTTGTACCTTGCCGCCTTTTTGAAGTCCTCGCTCGGCAAGCAGCTGATTAACGGGTTTTACGGTAAAATTCATCGGGCACCAATCCTTATGTGCTGCATATCGGCGCTGCCGTAATCGTGACGGGTAACGGAGCTGACGGTCAGCATGGCAGATACGTCAATATCCGCAGAAATGCCGCCACGGGTAATGTAGTCGCCCTTCAGGACGTCTGCACCGATGTCGGGGATATACACCGCCGCACGGTCGGCTCGCTCCTCGCCGTACTTTTTCACCTCATACGCCTCGGTTTCCTGCCACATACACGGGTATTCGCCAACAGCAAAATATGTGCCGTCCTCCGCCGTGCGGACTATTGTGCATACTGCGTTGGTGATCATCAGCCGCACCCCCTGAACATCAGCCCCGTATTGCCGAGCCAAAGCTTTACCGTGGAGAAAAGCTTGGCTTCAACGCTTTTTTCGGTTTCCTTGCTTGCCGATGAATAAGACACGGAGTAATCTCCGACCTTTTCGGAAGCAATACCGCTGATAGCCTTTGAAGTCGCGTCCTGCACCGTGTAATAGATTTCGGCAACCGCACAGCAAGCCATTTTTGCCTCATCAATAGGGGAGTCGGCATTAATTCTGCCGAAGGTCACGCTATTGACATATTGAGTCGAAAGAAGAGCATACCGTGTGAATTCCTCGGCAGGAATAGCCTTGCCGAGGAAAACGTCGGTATAAAATTTATAATCGGCGTAAGCTGTCATTCGACATCAGCTGCCTTTTCGGGTTTCTGCTCGGCAGGCTTGTTCTTCTTCTGCTCGGCAGGCTTGGGCGCAGCCGCAGGAATTTTAAGACCGATAGTTCTCATTCGGATACCTCCTATCAGGTTTCAGCATTATGGAGATAAATGCCTGCTGCTTTGTTTTCGTATGCGTCAACAAGTCCGTATGCACGGTAACAGAACTGCCATGCGTCTGCATTCTGATTTTCCTCGGGGGAGAAAATCTTGTTGACGGTATGCTTGGAATACTGAATAGCAGCGTCCTTGTGAATGATCATGAAGTTGATATTCTTTGCGGATGCGTTCTTGATAAAGCCGCCTGCGGTTTCTCCCGATTTCTTGCCGTCGTAAAGGTCAATAGCAGTGTAGAAACGTGTCTGAGGTACGCTGATAACGCCTGCAAACTTGCTGATAATATCCTTGGACTTGTATGTATCAACAGCATTTACAGCGTTGAGAAGTGTGGGCGTGATAAAAAGATATCTGCCGTCCTCGGGTACTTCTGCTTCGTCCATTGCGTTTACGCCTGAAACAAGTGCAGACAGTACATCAGCACCGCTCGCGATATTTGCGGCAGTTGCCTTGCCAATACCGACTACTGCGCAGTAGGAAGCGAAACGGAATGCATCAAGTTCGGGAACGACCTTTGTGCGGATAAATTCGGAAGCAAGCTTACCGAAAGCAACGCCTGCGGTTTCTGCATTGTCCATGTTATCCACATCAAACTTACGTCCGCGGTCATAATTATACTTTACCGTTTCGTTGGTAAGTGTAACATTGCCGCTTACATAGCCGCTACTGCGGTCGTAGTCAGCAAGACCGTCCATAGAGATCTTCGGAATGATGATCTCGTTTGCATTTGCGCCTGCCTGCACAAGTGCGCCGTCAATGTCAAGTACGGACGTCTTTGCGGACGCCTTATAAACTTCGTCAAGCAGGTCAATGTACTTCTTAAAAAGTGAAATGTTGTTTGCCATAAAAGATTACCTCCTGTTAATTATTGATAGGCGCAAGTCCCATGATAATACGGGCTGCGTTATCATCGTTGATTGGTGTTCCGCCGCCTGTTCCACCGAGGAAAGACGGCTTTGGTTCGGACTGCTCTTCCTCGAAAAGGTATGAGCTGTCCTTTTTCAGAGCCTCAAGCTGTTCGTTAAGACCCGTTAAGGTCCCGTCCTTGTTAAGCTTGATTTTGTCGTGTTCAAGCAGCGCTCTTACTGCCTTGATGCTGCGTACCTTTGCCGAAGTAAGCGCACCGTCAAGGGCGTGATTAAACTGCATTTCTTCAAGCTGCTTTTTGCTGTCAGCCTGTGCCTGCTCATATTTTGCTTTGTAATCGTCAGCCATGGCTTTTACACCTTCAAAATCGAGTTTGCCGAACTCCTCGATTTGCTTGTTGGCTTCGGAAAGCTGTGTTTTCAGCGAATCATAATCGCCGAACTTTGCTTTCTCGGAATTGATGTCCTTGCCGTTTTCTTCCATAATGCTGTCAATAACGGCTTTATCCTCAATGCCGAGCTGTTTAAGAAATTCTCTTGTCATAAATATATCTCCTTACGCTTTTTACGGGGTTGCCTCCCAAGAATTGATAGTTTAACGCCATTCCGGGCATAAAAATAAGGCGTTGACGTACGCCTCGGACGAGATAACCGGATCACACTCCTTTCAGCCTATAATCTTAGCTTCAAAACGGAACTTCACAGAAATGCCTCCTTTCATTTGGGCATAAAAATAGCGCCTTGTTCCCGATATTATTGTCGGGAACATAGCGCTTGAGAACATATTAACTTTTGATTATCTCGTGAAATCGATATGATTTTCAAAAGATATGGGCATAGAAAAACCGCCTTTTTAGGGGCGGTTAATCATTATAAAAATTATTGTGTGTCTGCAAGTTCTTTAATGCCTTTAATAGCACGGTACGCGCGTTTCATAAACGAGTTTTCCGTGAGATATTCCAAGCCTTTCAGCGTGATTTTTATGTTTTGGTAATCAACGTCAGTTCCCACAATGGAATATATAATCTCAACACCCTTTATGTATCCGCTGTCCGAAAGCATTTCCATATAGCGTGCCCAACGTTCTTCTGATATTTTAAGGCTTTGAGCATTTATCAGATTTACGTCAAATTCGGAATAGTCCATAGCTTTTTCAAGAGCAGAAAGTATCTTGTAAATTATTGTGAAATTATCCATATTACAAAACCGCCTTTCAATAAAAATCACCCTACAAGTGTAAGGTGATTAATCAATAAATTCAATGATTTCAACATCTTCTTGAAGAAAGCTTCGCCCTCCAACGCTTATTGCCCAGCAAGCAAGTTCATTGGAGTCTTCATCTTCGTGATATCCCATACAAAGTCCTTCATATACTGTCCCGTCGGTTTCGGTTACTCTGACTTTCTTTTTTTTATAAAAAGTATTTGCATCATCAACGGCTTTATCCCATTTTTCAAAGTCAATCATTTTTATTACCTCTCTATAACAGGGAAGACATGTGCGCCTTTATTATCGTCATATTTTATCTGAATCCGATGAGTAGGTTCATATTTCCCTGTTTGTTTATTATATGTTCGACCCACAATAAACGGAAGAGTAATGTATTCATCAGGATATTTATGACCTTTTCGGAATTCATAGTCCTTTCCTGTTCCAGCATATTTGTTTATTAAATCTTGGGGATCAAGTCCCTTTGCAAGCAAGCTTCTTGGTGTGATTTTGCCCCCAGATTGAACGGCTTGTTTAACTTGGTTTTTCCAAACCTTTCCGTTTAAATGTTTAGGCTGGTTCTTTGCATCGACAGAAGTGTTGATTTCACCTTTAGCCATCACATTCTTAAAGTTAAATACCTTTAAGCCTATTGTAGCATCTCCATTGCCTAAAGTCAATATCTTTTTATATCTGGCGAAGCTTTTACTTGAAATGCTCCTGTCAAACCCATAAACCTGTGTGCGCTCATTCTGCGTAAGAAGCCCTGCCGCCTTGCTGAAATTGGCGTATTCCTCTTTCTGCCTGCGGAGAAGTATCGACTTTGCCGTGAGCATATCGTCATCGCCTGAAGCCTTTGCCCCGATTATCTCACGCTTTGTCTTGCGCATAGCCGTTTCCATCTGCCTCTGTCTTTGAGTGCATTCGTAATACGTCAGCGTTTTGCCGTTGTACTCAATTGGCGGAGGGTCAATGTTCGCAAGCTGTTCCTCGGTATATGTCGGCTCGGATATTCCTTCAATGACGGGGTAAAAGTCGTGTCGGCAGTTCCAGCCTTTCAGACCTGCGCCCGTGCCGTAACCCGTAGCTTCCACAAGTGACCGATATTTCTTTGACTTTCCCGAAAGAGAATACCAACGTCCCTGCCATTCTGCGTGGTCGGGGCGTGCGCCTGCGTGGGCGGTTACTTCGACAAGGTCCGTTTCAAGTTCTTCGGAGTTATGTTCGGAAATCTTGCCCGTCATCTGTGAAATGCCCGTGAGAACAGCTCTGCGCGCCGCTACATCGGCTCTGTTGCGGTGCCCCGAAGCATAATCCACAAACTGCAAGCCGCTGTCTGTGAGCGATTTCACGGCGTTCCTAACGGCTGTGTTATAATCAAAAACGCCCGTTGCGACCTGCATTTGCGCAAGGTCGAGAGCGCTCTGATAGGTCTTTGCGACGGGAAGAAAAGCCGTTGTGCCGTCAGCTTGGCGTACAGCAAAACCCATAGACTGCGTGAAATTAACAAGCTCACCCTTGGTCTGCTCTATGCCTGCGCCTATGTACTGCTGCATATACGGGTTGTCCTCAAGGGGAGTAAAACCCTTGCCTGCCTGCGAGTACACCTTTTCGTAGAAATCGTCCGAAACCTGTCCTGCCTCAAAGAAAAGCTGACGTATTTCGGCTTCGGATTTTTCGGTGTATTCGGCAATAGCCTTTTCAATTACGTCATTGGCATAACCCATTTCTTTCAGCCGTATCATCTGCCATTCGGCGGTGTCGGTTATCGTTCCTGCCTTGGCAATTCTGCGGCATATGTCCTCGAGTACGGTTTTTTCAAACTGCTCGGTAAGGCCGTCAAGCCGTGCGGAAGCTTCGGCAAGCTGTTCGGGGGTAATAGGGGGCATTACTGCTCATCTCCCTCACCAAATGTCGCAGGAAGCATTTTCTTTGCCTGCTCCTCAGTTTCGCCATAACGCCTCATGCGGTACTCAACGGCAGACATAATTCCCGAAGAACATTCCTGCAGCCATATTTTCTGTTCGGTTTCGCTGTCAGTTACAAGGCTGTCGTCAAATTCAAATGACTGCTCGATTTTATCAATGGGCGAAAGGTTGTAAAAATTGCAAAGAGCTGTCATGGCTTCAAGCAGCTGCGTCAGCGCCGTTTTTAGCGATTTTTGTATTGCCGATACTGTCGAATATGATCGCTGACGGCTTGATTTTACTTCTGTTGCCGTTTTGGGGGAGTCGTCAACACGGGAAAATGTGCCGAACGCAAGTCCGCAAAGCATTTCCACATCGCGCAGAATGGCGTTGAGTCCGTTTATTATTGATACATCACGGATATTTGGAGAGAATACCTCATACAAATCTCCGATGTCAATTCCGCGGTAAAGCCTTTTGTCAAGCTTGGGTGCGGAAGCTTTATCTCCGTGGATTTCAAGCGCCGTGTTATCAACGTTGACCGCAAGCTCGCTGCCCTCAAACTCCCATTTAAGCCGTGCGTACTGCTCGTCAGCGTCCTTTATCGCATCGAGAGCGTTTGCGAATACAGACATACCGAGCGGCGAATTGCTGTCAATTGTGTTTGCACCGGGCATTTTGAAATAGCAGAACAAAGGTCGCTTAAAACCTGTAAGCGACACCTCTCCGGCAAGCTCCGCCCATTCGGGAATGTTGGATAAAGCAACCGACCGTCCGAGTGAATCTGCGCTGTCCGAAAGAAACGCTTGGTTTTTTACCGTGTAAATTTTGGACGAATAATTGTGTATTTCAAGCCGTGTGTAGTATTTTTTACCGACAGTCTTGCGCTCAACAAAAACGCAGCCGGTGATATTGCCTGAGCTGTCATAAGCAGTAGGAAAAAAGCTGTCTGCCTGAACATACGCAACCGATATCGCTCCATCTGATATATACGGTTTGAGCATAAGACCGCCCTTTGCGCAAGCAAGCTCCGTGAATGTTTGCGCGTCGTCAATGACTTTGCCGTAAGCAGGGGAGAGATATTCTGCAAGCTTTCCGCCCGTCAGCTCGGATTTGAATTCGAGCGTTACCAGCCGCGCCGTTTCACGGGCAACAGCTGACGGAAGATGCTTGCCGCGGTATTTATCCGTAAGCCAATCAGCGTTATTTTCGTAGCATTTGCTCCACTTGTTTATAGCATCGATCATATTTTTTGATACAGCTATGTCAGCCCCAATTTTTTCTTCAAGAGTCTTTTTGGAAAACATTTTTCTTACCACCTCTGCAATCTGAGAAAAAATATTCATTACCTGCCCCTCTTTCTCCACATGGGGAACATTCCATATCGGACAGCGTCAATGCTGTGATTGTTTATATCGGGGTAACCGCTTATAATTTCGCCGTCCTTGGAGCGCTCATATTCGTATTCCGAAAATTCTTTTGAAGTCTCGGGACAGCTGTCGGGGTCAATTATAATCTCGGTCAGCGATTGCAGCCACTTCATGGAATACTCGACCGAGCCGGGACCTTTTTCAACACCACGGCAGGAAAGTCCGTAGCTGCGATAGTCTTCGACGGATTTCGGCTCGGCGCTGTCTGCGATAAGCAGGTCGGCTGCCGTTACCCCTTTTTGCTCCATAAGATACTTTGCGGTCTGCTCATTGCCTTTTTTGTTGCAGCGGTATTCATCGAATATATACAGCTTACGCCGTGCTGCGTCATAGTGCATTTTGACCCATGCAAACGGGTCGGGATACCAGCCCCAGTCGATTCCCATGTAAATGCGGTCAAACTCTGCGCGCTCTTCATCGGTAATTTTGCGGACGTTCAGATTTTCAAAGACATCTGCGCCTGTTCCCGTGGGTATGCCGAGATATTCGTGTTCATACGCACGGAGGTTGACGGATTTCAGATGTTCGGCATCGTTTAAAAATTCCTCGCCGAGCCATTCGGGAGGAACCGTTCGATAATCTGTTTTAAGCGCGAGCTTTCCGGGTTTGTTTTCAAGCGCATACTCATTCGCCCAATTGGAACGCGATATAGGCGGATTGAACGTTTTGAAAACGTAGAAACAATCGCCGCCGCGCTTTGCGGACTGCTCGACAGAACGGATTTCTTCCTTGCCTGCGAATTGGTCAAGCTCCTCAAACCACAATATGCCAAGATAGCCAAAACGAGGCTTTACGGATTTGACCTTCAGAGGGTCATCAAGTCCGCGGAAGTATATCGTCTGTCCCGTAGGCTTGTACACGATCTGCATGGGGGAAACCGTCGCCCTGAACTCCGAGGATAGACCAAGCGTGTCTATCGCCCATAATATCTGATTAAATACGCTGTCTTTAAGCGTGTTGCCGTATTTGCGCAGGATAAGCGCGTGCATATTAGGGTTGCGCTTGATAAGCAGCGGAATTTGCTCTCCAACAAAAGAGGATTTGCAGGAGCCACGTCCGCCCGAAAGTACATACTCCGTATGCTCATGCCGTTTTATATCCCGATGCACGTCAAAGAAATGCGGCGCAATTACATCTGACAGCCGAATATCGTTATATGTCGTCAATTATGCGCACCTCCGATTGGCTTGACTGCTCTTCCTCGGGCTTTTCGCGCCACCCCTTGAAATTATTCGTAAGTGAAAACTTTGCCCCGTTCACGCCGTCACGGTCGTAAAGCCTGCGTTCGGCATACTCCTCGCAGCGTGATTTTGCCACGGTCAGAATGTCGTTGAACGCCGCCGTTCGCGCCTGATAGTTAAGCAGCGACTGACGGGTCTTGAAGCCGAGCCATAAAGCAAGCCCTGTTACGGTCGGAGGGTGCGCACCGATAATCACGGGAGCGCCGTACTTGTCAGTAACAGCGTCGCCGTTCTCATAGGTAAGCGCCTTGCCCTCGCAGTCTTTGAAGTATTTTTCAATAGCCTCCGACATCTCCTCGGCGGTCTGATATTTTAACTTGTTAGTCTTGCCCGTGATTATCACCTCCTGAATTGAAATCTTTTGGGCGAATTTGCCACCTTACGCGGTTATTTGTGAAATTACCCTCTGAAAAATAAAATGCCGTACAACGCAAATTTGATACATTGTACAGCGTTTGTGAAAAGTCCTATAAAAACGGCTGCCCTCAATATTTCAAGGACAACCGTTTTTAAAGGAGAATGTAAAAATGGGTAAAACCAAACTTACAAGCGTAAGCCGCAAAGCCCAGCCTGCCGCCGCTGTTGCGACGGGTTCGGCTGTGTGAATGTCCGCTTTGCTCATCATAATGATAACACAGAAAAATAGTGGCTTTCAATGGTCAATAATGGTCAATTTTCGAAAGAGCCTTGCTGTGAAGCCTGTATACCCAGCGCAAATCTCTGTTCATTTCCTCAGCAATCTTATCCCATTTCTGATACATCAGGTACCGACGCTTCAGAATTTCCCGCAGCGTTTCATCAGAAACCGCTTCAATAACTTCCTCAATTTCAAGACGTTTCTGTGTAAGTTCTTCAATCTCTGCGTTTATACGTTCCTCGTATTCCACAACACGAAGGATAGCACGTTCTACGCTGTTTCCCTGAGGATTGCGCTGTGAACCGTCTGACTCATAATTTACAGAACGCCCGTGCAGAGCTGCTCGCATTGACTCAAGCATTTCCTTATCGAGTCTAACCTTGCGTTCAATGCGGTAGGCTTGCTGTAGATATTCTTTTTGCGTCACTCCTCATCACTCCTGACTTTTGAGAAATTCTTTCATTTGGTAAAGCTTGCTTACCGCTTCCGCAGCTTCGGCCATAGACAGCTTGACATTCTGACTTTCGGTGTTGCGTTTGTATTTCTGCCGCATTTGGTGATTGGTAGGAACAGCACTGAATACCTGTTCGTAAAACCAATCGGGAAGACAACCCTTCATCCGAACTCGGAGCAGCTCCCGAATAACAATCTCGTCAACCGTCTGCTCACGGATTTCAGCAGTCTTGAGGTCAAGCACCTCGTCAGCCTGCCATTTGTCGCCCGATTTTATGTCGTCGTCAGGCTCGTATAACAGCGCAAAATACCGTTTG
>CAMCPM010000030.1 GCA_945876755.1 uncultured Clostridia bacterium | reverse complement strand
TTCCGCCCTCTGGACACCTGACCAGCGCGGCTGCGCTGGACCAGCTTGAGTCGCTCCGCTAAATTCTTGTTTATAACATACTAACGTTACCAAGCCACAAATTAAAAAATTTCTCAAAAGTAGATTACGGAAAGGGTGCAGGCTCACCCTGCAAATTCTTGTTTATCTCACGCTAACGTTACCCAGCCTATAATGAAAAAATGCAAAAATAAAGCCACTTTTGACAAATAATATCAAAAGTGACTTTTTAATAATTTTGCTGTTAAATTAACAATACCGTTTCCTGAATCTATTACTTAATAGTCGTAACGTCGGAGCCAAACCACTTTGTAGAAATTTCTGCAACTGTTCCGTCAGCCTTCATTTCGGAAAGTATCTTCTGTACCTCATCACGGAGCGCCTGATCATTCTTGCGGAAACCAATAGCATACTCCTCGGGAGCAAGTCCATCAGGAAGAACAGTATAAGCCTTACCTGTTGTTGTGATCTCATAGTTAGCAACTACGCTGTCCATAAATACAGCGTCTGCAAGGTCAAGGTCAAGCTGCTGAAGACACTCAACATTTGTTGCAAGTTCAACGGGAACAATGTTAAGTCCCGAATCTGCAAGGATCTCCTGTGCAGTAGAACCGCTCTGAACAGCAACGTTCTTGCCGTCAAGGTCAGCCTGTGAAGCAATGTCGCTGTCTGTTTTTACAACAAAGATCATATCGTTCTTCATGTATGGTTCGGAAAGATTCATTATCTCGGCTCTCTCAGCATTTACGGACATACCGTTCCAAATGCAGTCGATCTTGCCTGCGTTAAGGTCCTGCTCCTTGGTATCCCAGTCAACAGGCTGCTTTACAAGCTCAACGCCCATACGCTTGCATACCTCTTCTGCAAGGTCGATATCAAAGCCGACAATGTTGTCCTGCTCATCGGTAAAGCCCATTGGCTTGAATGTAGCGTCAAGACCGAGAATAAGCTTTCCGGAATCAAGAACGTTCTTCAGAGAGTTGTCCTCAGCGGCAGCTGCTGTATCGCCTGCGTCAGCGTTGGTCTCAGCAGCAGTTGTTTCGTCTGCTCCGGTGCTTTCGGATGAACAGCCTGCAAACATAAGAGTCGGTACAAGTGCAAGTGCAGCAAGCACTTTTGCAAAATTCTTTTTCATAATAAACTTCCTTTCGGGTATACATTATTATACTGCATACTATTAAAATACTTTTGTATGATACCACAACTTTCTCATAAAGTAAAGCGCCGTAAAAAATATTCGGCGCTTTAGCAATTTTAACATAAATTTTGCAAAAGTTTTTGTATAAAGAGACAACGCAGGAACTATCTTCTTCCGCCTCTGCCGCCGCCCCCGTGGCTTCTTCCGCCGGAACGTCTGCTTCCGCCGCTGTGATGGCTTCCGCCGCCTGAGCTGTCATTTATACGGGTACGGGAGGTAAACTCCCTTACAAAATAATCATTCTTACGGTAATAATTAATAGTATTGCTGTTAAGATAGCAGTTCGCCGTAGGCGCATAATGGAGTTTATATCTTGAAACTACAATGGCAATGCTTATTGCAGCAATTACTGCTCCCGTAACCAGGAAGGCAACAAAAACATCGGTACGGAAAAACTTAGACCCGCTTCCGTAATACTCGATAGAACTTTCAAAATCATCGCCCTTTGCGCCGATATTCGGGTCATACTCAACAGTTCCCTGCCTGTAATAATACTCCAGATAATAATAAAAAGTCTCCAGATTTTCTACATCCCGATAATCCCGGTAGCAATACTCACATTCATCCATCATCGTATCAAAACGTGAGGAGTTGAAATAGTTCAGCACATCTCCGTCCATAGCTATCCAGCGGTAGTCAAGGTCGATAAGATACACTACGGACGAGGAATCCGCACCGAACATCTCGTCATAATAGCGTTCTGCATAATCGCAGGCGGCAATACCGTCAGCGCCAAAGCCGGTGTTTGTTGTTACAACGGCAATATTCCAGCCTGTCAGCTCGGAAACCTCCGCCTGACGCTCCTCAAGCTTTTTGATCTCGCTTGAAGAATAAAGACCTGCTTTATCGTTGATACCTGCGGAATAAGCAGAAACATTTACTGCCGATACTGCCGTCATCAAAGCCGCCGCAAAAAGGGAAATTATCACAGAAAATAATTTTTTCATATTAACCCTCCTGCCACAAAAGCTCCGATAGCGCCGACCGCAGCAATTATACACGCCGCCATTATTATCAGCTTTTTTATCGAGATGGGAGGTATTCCTGCGACCTTGCCGGTTTGTCCGTTGATGGCAAAGAAGTATTTTTTACCTGCATAGATATAAGTCATGAACCACACGGGCAGCATTGCGTAATGCCAGTCTGTGCGGAGAATTTTAAGATTCTTATTTCTTGCGCTCACCGAGGTATAACCCTTGACCGAGGACGCAAGCACCTGCTGAGCACCCTGCTCCATGCGCTGCTTTATTCTTACCAGAGCGCTTGCCTTGTCAACATCGTATTTGTCGGCGTAAAAGCCGCTGAACCAGTTCATGCTGAACGGAACAAATTCTTTATAGTCGAAAGGCTCAACAGCGTCCATAAGCCTGTCGTCAAGCTTTTTTGAACCGTCCGCAGGCACGCCCCGATACTCCATTTTTGCGGCACGCTGCACATCATAAATTTTGGTATGAGTTATCATATAATCTCCGGCACGGTAGCTGTGAACGTTCCTTGCCTCAAAATTTGCGGAAACGTCTACCTCACAGTCCGCAAGCCAGAACGGAACGTAAAGCCCTGCCATTTTTTCAAGCTGCGCCTGAGACTTAAAGCTTTTCGGAAGGAACCATTTCTTTGCACACCAGTTTTTGAATGTGTTTTCCGCAAGGTCTTTATTTATTTTAAACGGAATGATAAGCTCCGGCTGAAGCGCTCCCGAAACACGGCCTTTAAGAGTGACCGCTCCGTGGCAGTAGTGACAGAAGGTCGCAGCGGTGTTTTCGTCAGCAACTATCTCAGCGCCGCAGCTTTCACATATGTAAAGATTTGTATGCTCGCCGAAATCATTTTCAGGATTGTTTTCAGGCTCAGCGGTTTCTTTTTCAAGATTGACTCCGCTGTTTGCCGAATTTATCTCCTCTTCGGTAAATTCCGAATCGCAGAAGTCGCAGACAAACATCTGCCTGTCCGCCTTGAAAGCGATAGAAGCTCCGCAGTTGGGACATTTAAGCTGTAAGGTTTCCATACCGTCCTCCTTTTAATGCAGCAGTTATTTTTTCTTTTTCTTGCCGATAACGCCTGCAATTACTGCACCGATAACAAGCACAGCGGCAACAATTACTATAACAAGATAAACATTTGCCGAAACATTTCCCGTAACGGGATTAAGCGCTGCCGTATAAGCAAAAGGCATAATAAACTCTCCTTTCTGTTTTTGGTATGGTCAGTCCGCACGGTAAACTATTTTTCCGCCGATAACAGTCATTTTTACATTTGTCATAATTTCAAGAGGGTCGCCGTCGGTAACGGCGAAATCCGCGGAAAGTCCAGGGGCAATATCCCCCGTTATTCTATCAAGACCTGCAATTTCTGCGGCGTTTACGGTTATCGCCCTTATCGCTTCTTCTTTTGGGAGTCCCGACTTTACACAGTAAGCCGCACTTGCACACAGGTATTGTATCGGCACCTCGGGATGGTCGGTGCATATTGCAGTCTTTACGCCGTTTTTATACAGTATTCCTGCGTTTTCGGTGGTAAGCCGTGAAAGCTCAGGCTTGCCCCTGTCGCAGATAACGGGACCTACTACTGCTGACGCCTTTTCCTCTCCGAGAATATCCGCAACAACGTGACCCTCGGTGCAGTGTATCAGTACATAATCAAGGTCAAATTCCTTTGCAATGCGTACTGCCGTCATAATATCGTCGGCACGGTGACAGTGAAAATGCGCCTTTATCTCACGGTTAAGCAACGGAATAAGAGCCTCTGATTTCATGTCAAATTCGGGAAGAGCCTCGCCGTTTTCCTCCGCCTCGGACTTATCCTGCATATAGCGCTTTGCCTTGAACAGAGCCTCACGGATAAGCGCCGCAGAAGCCATTCTCGTAACGGGAGCGGCATCACGTTCCGCAAAGGTCGATTTCGGGTTTTCACCGAGAGCAAATTTGATACCCACACGTCTGATAAGCATTTCATCGGCGCAGCGTCCGTAAGTCCGCACGGCGATAAGGTCGCCGCCTATCGGATTTGTCGAACCGACCCCCGTCACGCAGCAGGTCACACCTGCCCGTACAGCGTCGGAGAAATAACCGTCGGTAAAGCAAAGCCCGTCAATAGTACGCAGGTGAGGAGTGATAGGGTCGCTGTCCTCGTTTACGTCCTCGCCCTCGACTCCCTGACCGTCGCCGATAAGCCCCATATGGGTATGAGCGTCGATAAAGCCGGGGTAGAGCCGCAGTCCGTGCATGTCGATATCGCCGTCGGAAATTTTCACGGGCATACCTGCCGAAACGGCGGTTATCAAACCGTTCTCAACGGAAATATATCCACAAGGTATAAAATTGCTGTTATTCGACTGAGGGTAAATTTTTGCGTTATAGAAAATCATTTGCAATAGTATCCTTCCAACATTACTGTTTTTCATTTTCTGTGCTGTCTGTAAAAGTTTTACGGTTTTGCTCTGCAAAATCCCGAACGGCAGTTCGGGAAGTAAAACTTGGATATAAAAACCGCAAGGTTTTTATATTCCGCATTCATCGTAGTCTTTCCAGCGCTCGTTGTGGCGGTAAGCTATGACCGACTTGTAAATGATGAAGCAAGCCGAAACAAGAAACAGCACTAGCGCCGCCGCAACCGGCACCGCCGTTCTGAAATAAGCAATAGTATCCTTTTTGCTGTCATAATTTTTATCCATAATGAAGCTCCTTTCAGCAAATCATATTTAACCTTATTATAATACATATTTGCAAAATAGTAAATAGTTTTTTGTCGAATTAAAAACGAAAGCCATATCCGACTCCGCTTTTCGGGATAATTCCTGATTTACGTTTAATTATTAATTTATTAAAAATTGTTGAAATGCATCAAAAAATGTGATATAATATGTCTAAGTGCTTTTATAGGAGGATTGCTATGAGCCGCGCCGATGAAATTTTTATTGCAAATGTACGGGATATACTGGAAAACGGTGTGTCCGATGAGGATATGGAGGTACGCCCTAAGTGGGACGACGGCACTCCTGCCCATACAATAAAAAAATTCGGTCTGGTGAACCGCTACGACCTTGCGGAGGAATTCCCCATCATGACCCTGCGCAGGACTTTCCTGAAAACCGCCGTGAAAGAGCTTTTATGGATATGGCAGAAAAAGTCCAACAATATCAACGAACTTGATGCCCATATCTGGGACAGCTGGGCTGACGAAAACGGCTCTATCGGCAAAGCATACGGCTATCAGCTGGGAATCAAGCACCACTACCCCGAGGGAGACTTCGACCAGGTGGACAGAGTGCTTTACGACCTGAAACACAACCCAGCAAGCCGCAGGATAATGACAAATATCTACAACCATCACGACCTGTCGGAAATGGGGCTTTACCCCTGCGCATACAGCATGACCTTCAACGTTTCAGGCGGAAAGCTCAACGCCATTTTAAACCAGCGTTCACAGGATATGCTTGCGGCAAACAATTGGAACATATGCCAGTATGCAGTGCTTGTGCATATGTTTGCACAGGTAAGCGGTCTTGAACCGGGAGAGCTTGTTCACGTTATAGCAGACGCTCATATTTACGACAGGCATATACCCATAATAAAAGAAATTATTGAAAAGAAGCCTTTTGCCGCTCCGAAATTTACCCTTGACAAATCGGTGACGGATTTCTATGATTTTACCGCCGACAGCTTTACGCTCGAAGGGTATGAGTACCACAAGGAAGAAATAAAATTTCCCGTGGCGATATGACAACAGTTTGCTGTAAAAATAAAAAGGAGGACATTTCCCCTATGTGGGGGGAATTATAATATTTATGATAACTGCAATTGCTGCCGTAACAAAAAACTGGGGTATCGGCAAGGACGGCGACCTGCTGTTCCATATACCGGATGATAAAAAATTTTTCAGGCGCACTACCCTTAACCATACCGTTATCATGGGCAGAAAGACTCTTGAATCTCTGCCGAACGGAAAACCGTTCAAGGACAGAAACAATGTTGTTCTCTCACGGAACGGGAACTTTTCTCCCGAGGGAGTGACCGTTCTCGGAAACATTGACGAGGCGGTAAGACTTGCAGAGAAAAACCCGGACGAGGAAATTTTCGTTGTGGGCGGCGGAGAAATATACAAAGCCATGCTGCCCTACTGTCAAAAGGCGCTTATCACAAAAATAGACGCCGAACCCGAAGCAGCGGTTTTCTTCCCCGACCTTGACGAAGATGACAGCTGGGTTCTTGACATCCAATCGGAAGAATATGATTACGAAGGGGTAAAATTCCGCTTCTGTACATATATGAGAAAGTGAGACAAAACTATGGACGAGCTTTTACAGTTGAAAAAATGGATACAGGAATCGGACAATATCGTATTTTTCGGGGGCGCAGGCGTTTCCACCGAAAGCGGCATTCCCGATTTCAGAAGCGTTGACGGACTTTACAACCAGAAATACAAATACCCTCCCGAAACGATTCTGAGCAGAACGTTTTACTGCAACAATCTTGCGGAGTTCTATGAATTCTACCGCGACAAGCTTTTATACCTTGACGCAAAGCCCAACAGGGCGCATTATGCTCTTGCAAAGCTTGAACAGATGGGCAAGCTGAAAGCTGTCGTTACCCAAAATATCGATGGTCTCCACTATGCGGCAGGAAGCAAAACAGTCTATGAGCTTCACGGGTCGGTACACAGGAATTACTGCCTGCGCTGCGGAAAGGCACACACAGCGGAATACATCAAAAGCGTGGACGGTCCTCCGCCCTGCCTTGACTGCGGCGGACTGGTCAAGCCAGACGTGGTGCTTTACGAGGAGGGGCTGAACAGCGATATCGTCAACGGAGCGATAAACGCCATCAAGGCTGCCGATATGCTTATTATCGGCGGAACTTCCCTGTCAGTCTATCCTGCAAGCGGACTTATCGAATATTACGGCGGAAACAAGCTTGTGCTGATAAACAAGACTCCTACCGAAAAGGACGGCCGTGCCGACCTGCTCATTCACGGCAGTATATGCGAGGCGCTGGGTGTTGTTGACGAGTTGTAACAAGCTTTACTAATATACCGAAAGGAACATCAAAATGAACTTACCAAACTTTTATATCGACGACATTATAAAACGCGCTCTTGAAGAGGACATCAACTACGTTGACCTTGCAACGGATTACCTGCTGGACGACGAGGATATGTCAAGCGCTTCCTTTATCGCAAAGGCGGAGGGCGTGCTCTGCGGTATAAACGCCGCGCTGAGGGTGTTCACCTTTATCGACAGTGAGGTCAAGACCGAAATCAAAATTAAGGACGGCGAGCCCGTGAAAAAAGGCGACGTTATAGCCGTTGTAAGCGGACGTACCAAGTCTATCCTCAAAGGCGAACGCACATCGCTGAACATTCTCCAGCATATGTCAGGAGTTGCTTCCGAGACTGCAAAATACGTCAAGTGCTGCGAGGGTACTAAATGTACCGTTGCAGACACGAGAAAGACTCTCCCGGGTCTGCGCTCCCTTGAAAAATACGCAGTTACCGTCGGCGGCGGAAGAAATCACCGCTTCAATCTTTCCGACGGAGCAATGCTCAAGGATAACCACATTGACGCTTACGGAAGCCTTACAAACGCTGTTGCGGCTCTCCGTGCAAAAATAGGTCATATGGTGAAGATAGAGGTCGAGGTGAGAAATCAGGATGAGCTTCGCGAGGCACTTTCCTGTGCTGCGGACGTTATCATGCTGGACAATATGACTCCTGCGGAAATGACCGAGTGCGTGAAAATAGTAGACGAGGTAACAGCAGGAAAATTCCGTCCCGTTATCGAGGCTTCGGGAAACATCACTCTTGCCAACGCAGCAGACATCGCAAAAACAGGGGTAGACCTTTTCTCTGTGGGCGCACTTACCCACTCGGTAAAGGCGTTTGACATTTCACTTAGGATAAATAAGTAATTTTTTACGGGGTAAATTTTAATAGAAGGAAAAATGTATAATGAGTAAAATTTATTCACTCGGTATCGACGTAGGTTCAACCACGGTAAAGACGGTCATTCTGGACGACAGCGGAGAAATTATCCGTTCACGCTATCAGCGGCACTTTTCCAAGGTAAGAGAAACCGTTGCGGAGCAGCTTACCGAAATTGCGGAGGAATATTCCGGCTGTGAATTTCGTCTGAGCATCACAGGCTCGGCAGGACTTGGTCTTGCCAACGCTTCGGGACTCCCATTTGTTCAGGAGGTTTTTGGTGCGTTTATTGCGGTAAACCACAGCTATCCCGATGCGGACGTTGTTATCGAACTGGGCGGCGAGGACGCTAAAATAATCTTTCTTACCGGCGGCGTAGAGCAGCGTATGAACGGTTCCTGCGCAGGCGGAACCGGTGCGTTCATCGACCAGATGGCTACCCTGCTGGGTATCACTACCGACGAAATGGACGAGCTTGCTCTCAAAGCCGAGAAAATTTATCCCATTGCTTCACGCTGCGGAGTTTTCGCAAAATCGGATATCCAGCCGCTGCTTAATCAGGGCGCAAAGCGTGAGGATATTGCCGCTTCAATCTTTCAGGCGGTAGTTGACCAGACTGTTTCCGGCCTTGCACAGGGACGTGAGATAAAGGGCAAGGTACTGTTTTTGGGCGGACCTCTTTCCTTCCAGAAGGGTCTGCGCAAGGCTTTCGTTAACAGTCTGAAGCTTTCGGAAGAAAACGCTGTTTTCCCCGAAAATGCTCCCTGCTTTATGGCTTACGGCTGCGCGCTCTATGCGCAGGAAAACAGCGAGCCTATGGCGATAGACGAGGTAATTGAAAAAATCAAGACCGCCAAGGCAAACGATGATATAGTAACAGGTCAGCCTCTTTTCACCTCAAAGGAGGAGTACGCAAAATTTGTTGAGCGCCATAAACAGTGCGACCTGAAATATGCGGATATAAATACATACGAGGGCGAAGCCTATCTTGGTATCGACGCAGGCTCAACTACCACAAAGCTTGTACTTATCACACCCAAGGGCGAGCTTTTGTATCAGCATTACTGCTCAAGCATGGGCAGACCTCTTGACATTATTTCGGCAAAGCTGAAGGAGATATACGCTCTTGCAGGGGACAGAGTAAAAATAGTATCATCAGCAGTAACAGGCTACGGCGAGGACCTTATCAAAGCAGGTCTTGGAATTGACAACGGAATAGTCGAGACCGTTGCCCACTACAAGGCGGCAAGCTTTTTTGAGCCTGACGTTGATTTCATTATCGACATCGGCGGTCAGGATATCAAGTGCTTTAAAATAAAGAATAAAGCTATCGACAGCATTATGCTGAATGAGGCTTGTTCATCGGGCTGCGGCTCGTTTATACAGACCTTTGCGCTGGCTCTCGGCTACGACATCGCAGAATTTTCCCAGCTGGGACTTTTTGCGGAACGCCCCGTTGACCTTGGCTCACGCTGTACGGTGTTTATGAACAGCTCCGTAAAGCAGGCGCAGAAGGACGGCGCTTCCGTTGAAGATATTTCCGCAGGACTTTCCGCTTCGATAATAAAAAATGCGATTTATAAAGTTATCCGTGCAAAATCGGTTGACGAGCTTGGACAGCATATCGTTGTTCAGGGCGGTACCTTCCTTAACGACGCAGTTCTCCGCTCCTTTGAGACCGAGCTTGGCAGGAACGTTGTCCGCCCTGCAATTGCAGGACTCATGGGCGCTTTCGGCTGTGCGCTTTACGCTATGGAGCATAAGGGGGAAACGTCCTCCCTTATTACCGCCGAGCAGCTTGAAAACTTTACCTATTCTGCAAAGCAGATGAACTGCGGCGGCTGTACGGCACATTGCAGTCTTACCGTAATTAATTTCGGCGACGGACGCAAATTCGTCAGCGGCAACCGCTGTGAAAAAGGTGCAGGCATTAAAACAAATACCGAAAAGCTTTGCCTTTACGATTACAAATACGAAAGACTTCTCGGCGTTGTTGACGAAAAGCCGGCTTCTCCCAAAGCAAAGGTGGGTCTGCCCCTATGCCTCGGCTTCTACGAGCAGCTTCCCTTCTGGCACAGAGTTTTCACCGACCTTGGCTTCGAGGTCATCATCAGCGAGGAAAGCACCCGTGACATCTACTACAAGGGACAGCACACCATTCCCTCCGATACGGTATGCTACCCTGCAAAGCTTGCCCACGGACACATCCTCAGCCTGCTTGAACGGGGCGCTGATTTCATTTTCTATCCCTGCGAAAGCTATAACGTTGACGAGGGACAAAGCGACAACCACTATAACTGTCCCGTTGTCGCCTACTATCCCGAACTGCTGAAAGCGAACATTACCGAGCTTAACGACGACAATTTCATTCACCCGTACATAGACATAAATCTTGAAAAGCACTTTGCCGAGGCAATGAGCAAATCTCTTGCAAAATACGGAGTAACAAAGGCTCAGGCAAAAGCCGTCTGGACAAAGGCTATGCAGGCGCTTGAAAGCTACCGCACAGACGTCATCAAAAAGGGCGAGGAGATAATCGAAAAGGCTCGTGCGGCAAATATGCCTATTATCGTGCTTGCGGGACGTCCATACCACATCGACCCGGAGATAAACCACGGCATACAGAAGCTTATAACAAGTCTGGGACTTGCCGTTATCACCGAGGACAGCGTTGCCCACCTTGCGGACACTCCCAAGCTGACGGTGCTTAACCAGTGGACATACCATTCAAGACTTTACCGCGCAGCAAAATATGTTACCACTCAGCCCGATATGCAGCTTGTACAGCTTGTATCCTTCGGCTGCGGAATCGACGCAATTACCACCGACGAGGTGCGTTCTATCCTTGAAAGCGGCGGAAAGCTTTACACCCAGTTAAAAATCGACGAGATAAACAATCTTGGTGCAGCAAAGATACGCCTGAGAAGCCTTGTCGCAGCAATGAAAAAATAAAAAATCTACGATTTTTATTTGCAGGTTTTGTTTTTAAAGGACGGCTGATAGCCGACCGAATAGTTACAACATACAATCGAAAGGAAAATATAAATTGTCACACGCAATTTTTACTCCGGGAATGAAAGAGACCCATACCATTCTTATCCCAGATATGCTGCCGATACATTTCGGACTGATAATGGAGATATTCCGCAACAACGGCTACAAAATGGAGCTGCTTACCACCTCCACCCGAAACGTTGTTGACGAGGGTCTGAAAAACGTACATAACGATACCTGCTACCCTGCGCTGCTGGTTATCGGTCAGTTTATGGACGCCCTTAAAAGTGGTAAATACGACCCCGACAAGACTGCCCTGATGATATCCCAAACAGGCGGCGGCTGCCGTGCTTCAAACTATATCCACCTGCTGAGAAAGGCTCTTGATGCCGAGTATCCGCAGATACCCGTGCTGTCAATAAATTTCAGCGGTCTTGAAAAGGACAGCGGCTTTAAAATTACTGCGAAAATGTTTTTGCAGATGCTTTATGCGGTGCTGTACGGCGATATGATGATGAGCCTTTACAACCAGTGCCGTGCCTATGAAATAAACAAGGGCGACAGCAAAAAGGTACTGGACAAATGGCAGGCGAAAATTGCTGAGCTTTACCGCAAGGGCGGCTATATGAAAACGAAAAAGCTTTACCGCGAAATGCTGAAGGACTTTTCCGCAATAGAGCGCAGCAAGGAAAAGAAAATTCGAGTGGGTATAGTCGGCGAGATATATGTAAAATACTCTCCGCTGGCAAACAACCATCTTGAGGATTTCCTTATCTCCGAGGGCTGCGAGCCTGTTGTGCCTGCGTTTCTGGACTTCTGCCTGTATTGCGCCGTAAACACCGTGAACGACGGAAAAATATACAATTTCAGCAACAAGACCACGAAAATTTTCGGTATTGCATACAAGCTTATCTACCGTATGCAGCGGGAAATGATAGACGTTATGAAAGAGCACGGCGAATTTGACCCTCCCCACGACTTTGAGCAGCTTCGTGCTTATGCAGACAAATATATGCACCAGGGTGTGAAAATGGGCGAAGGCTGGCTTATCCCTGCGGAAATGGCGGCGCTTGCTCACGGCGGAGTTGAGAATATCATTTGCACCCAGCCCTTTGGCTGCCTGCCCAATCATATCGTTGCAAAGGGTATGTCCCGTGTTATCAAGGAGGCTTTCCCTCAGGCGAATATCGTTGCGGTAGACTACGACCCGGGCGCAACTAAAGTCAATCAGGAAAACCGTATCAAGCTTATGCTTGCCAATGCGAAAAAGCAGATCTAAAATAACGGAGGTACGCTTCTTCATGGAAGCTTTGTAAAATTATGAAATTGATGTTTGCATCCGACATTCACGGCTGTGCGCCGAGCTGTGAGCTTATGCTCAAACGGTTTGACGAAGAAAAAGCCGAAAAGCTTTTCCTGCTGGGGGATATTCTTTATCACGGTCCGAGGAACGACCTGCCCGAGGGCTACGCCCCGAAAAAGGTCATCGCAATGCTTAACGAGCGTAAAGCCGACCTGCTCTGCGTAAGAGGCAACTGCGATACCGAGGTCGACCAGATGGTGCTGGAGTTCCCGATACTTGCAGAGTATGCCATGCTTTATCTTGGCGGCAAAACCGTTTTTGTCACTCACGGTCACAAGTTTAATACCGCTGATCCTCCTGCGCTGAAAAACGGAGATATTCTCCTGCACGGGCATACCCACATTCAGATTTTTGATGACAGCAACGGCTATATTTATATGAATCCCGGCTCGGTCTCTCTTCCCAAGGAGGGAAAGCAAAAAAGCTATATGACCTTCGAAAACGGTATTTTTACAGTAAAATCGCTCGAAAACGGCGAAGCGGAAATGTCCTACAGCATAAGGTAATGAAAATTGTTACTGAATTGTTACTATTTGTCATTGTATTGTTCTCGTTATTTAATTGACTTTAAATGTTTTTAATGCTAAAATATGTTTACAGAGTAAAATCAAACTCAAAGGAATGGAGGAATTATTATGGCAAAAAAATTAAAAGCTCTGCTCAGTATTTTTCTGGCAGTATTTATGGTTGCTTCGCTTATCGCCATACCGTCAAGCGCAGCAAGCGTTTCTCTGAACAAAACATCCATAACGCTTACAAAGGGTTATCAAACAACGCTTTCCGTTAACGGTACCTCAAGCAAGGTAACATGGTCAACAGGCGATAAGTCTATCGCTACCGTTTCTTCAAGCGGTAAGGTAGTGGGCAAGGCTCCCGGAACTACATACATTTACGCAAAGGTAAACGGCTCTACCCTTAAATGTAAGGTAAAGGTCGTTGCGGCAAAGATCTCCGCAAGCTCATCAAACATTACGTTTGACGAGATAGGCGCATCCAAAACCGTTACTTTGACCGTAAAGGGTTCACACAGCGGACTGACCGTAGGTACGACCAACAAAAAGGTTGCGACCGCTTCATGGGTAAAGCCATGGGACGGCGACAAGATCAGGATCAAAATTACAGCAAAAGGCGAAGGTACAGCCAAGATCAAGGTTTATCTTAAAAACTATCCTTCCACTTGCTATAAGTACATTAACGTAACAGTTGACGACGGCGAAGAGGACGAGATAACTATCCTCACAAATCCTCAGAGCATTGACGTTGCTTCCGGAAAGACCGCTACTCTTCAGGTATACTGCACCGATCAGAGCAAGCTCAGCTATAAAGTTACAGATTCCAGAATTGCTTCCGTAACTGCCGGCACTGCTTCCGGAAAATACAAGAACTTTACTGTTAAAGGCATTTCAGCAGGTACGACAACTCTCAGACTTTATAACAGCAAGGATTCAAGCCAGTATGTTGATGTTAAGATCACAGTCGGCAGCGATGTGAAATACTACGAGCTTTATACAACAAAACCGACAACCACTCCGCTTCCGACCGATAAAATTCTTACAATTCAGGTAAACTCATATACAAATTACTATATGGTAGTTCCTATAGACTATGATCCGGCATATACAAACACCATTGTTGCACAGAAATTCAATAAATATTCCTACTATGAGGTTTATACAACAAAACCTGCAAGAATGGCTGCTACCGACACATATCATGAGTTCAGCAACTCAAACTCCTCATATAATTACGGAACAAGATATGTTCTGCTCCCTGCAAATTACGATCAGGTAAAGCTCAACACAACAATTGCAAAATACAATAACAAGTTTGAGTATTACACCATATACAACGAATATCCTGCTCTTCAGGATACATGGGACGAAGTAAAAACATGGTCTGTTATCAACTCCGCAACCGGCAATAAAGTAACAAGATATCTCCTTGTTCCTTATTACAATTATGACCAGAGTAAGATCGACAGCATTATTGAGGCGGATAAGAATGCCAACAGCGTTTACGGCTACTATAAGGTTTATGACACATTCCCAATCGTAAACACAAAAACTGACGATGTTATAATGTACACAAAGAACGGAAAGTACAGATATATGGTCGTTCCTAAGGAAGGTCTTGATATCCTCAAGAGAAACGAAGCCATCAAGAACGATACCGGGGTTTACGAAGCATACGTTATGTATGAAACAGCTCCTACGCCAAACACTGCAAACGGCGAGTATGTTCTTTCCGCAAGATACGGAACAAAGTATGTTTACGTTCTCTGCACATATGCTCAGGGTACTGCCGCACATGATCTTGCATGGGCAAATATCAGCACTGCTGCTCCTACGGGAACCTGATTGAATACAGCATAAAAAAAGCAGGCGTCTGTTTTGTACAGACGCCTGCTTTTTTAATAACATTAGGCTTTATACTAATACTAAAAACCAATTAAACTGTAGACAAAAAATCTGCAACCATTTTTATCATGCGCTGTCTTGCTTCGGGAGAAAATCCATGCCCCTCATTTTTGAATATTTCAAAACGGCAATCTGCCAGCGCAGAGCAAAGCTTCTCGGAATAGGAAATATCAACGAGCTTGTCGTTATCTCCGTGAAGCAGAAGCACAGGCTTTTTAAATCTGCCTGCCGCCTTAAAAACATCATACTCAGGCACGCCCTCTCTGAACGTCCTTGAAAGCTTCATTCCCATAAAATCAACAGGCTCCGTCATTTCTTCGGGGTCTGTCGGAAGCCAGTTATCGGGTATGCAGAAAGCAGGATACAGCAGCGCCATACCTGCTGCCATGTCCGGCATTTGCGATGCGGCAAGAGCCGAAACAAATCCTCCCTGGCTTTCACCGTAAAGAAATATTTTTTCTCTATCGATAAAACTGCATCCTGATATCATTGCGGCAACGTTTTTCAGGTCTTCTATCTCAGACTCAATGCTCATATCCGTTGTCTTTCCCTCACTTTTTGAAATTGACGAACCGCCGCAGAAATCATAGCAATAAGCCGCAAAACCTTTTTCCGCAAGACTTTGTGCCATATCCGAAACGTGAGAACAGGAGGAATTATATCCGTGGCTTAAAATTACCGCAGGCAACTTCTCCTTATATCCCTCGGGAAGATAAAGCATTCCGAAAATATTTTTCCCTCCGCTTTTACATGGCATTTCCGTTACTGTGATTTTCATATTCGTGTCTCCTTTGCATGGTTTACGCTTCTTGCCATATTTACGGCGACCTCAATAGCCTGTTCACGCTTGCCGTCTACGGCGCGTTCCACCATAAATCCCGTCTCTTCAAGTATAGTGGCAGCTATCTCCGCATTCAGATCATTGTCCTCTGCAAGAAGGATTCGTTTTCCCCTGAAAAGACCGGTTTCAAAATTATTAGCTTTCTCAATGCGCTTACTGATCTCGCCTTTTTCGGCAAGCCGATGAGGAAGAGTAATTGTGAACTTAGTCCCTTTGCCGATCTTGCTTTCGACCTTTATTGTTCCCTGCATCAGATCAACAAGATTTTTCACAATTGCCATTTCAAGAACGTTATTGATAAGCGAAAGCAGGAAATCATTAGACGTCTGTATCTTCTTTATGTAATCTCTTGCCAGTTCCTTGTCGTCCAGATGTTTATCCAGCAGCTCTGTAAAACCTATGATCGCATTCATCGGCGTACGGATATCATGGGACATATTGAACAGAAATGCAGATTTAGCGGCATTGGACGCATTTGCAATTTCCAGCTGCGCCTTGGTATCCGCCTTGTCGTGAGCTTCGGTAACATCACGTCCCAGGATATTGATGATAGCTTCGCCGTTTTCATCATATCCCGCAAACACGTTGATCTCATGCCATTCCGGCTTTTCCGAGTAGCGGATCAAGAAATCTCCCGTGCCCAGATGTCCTGTTTTATCCTGCTTGCCCCGATAGTTGTCGAGAGAAAGAAGCTCCTTGCCTTTTTCCAGATATTCTGGATCAACTGCATTCAGGAAATTCTGATAAATGTCATCGAATTGATCTGTCGCTTCCATTCTTGCAACGGTATCGTCAAGTCCCGTACCTGTGATAAGCGTATACTTTCCTGTATCAACATTTACCGTCATGTTATAGCTGTAAAGCATCTTTGTTATCTCGGAAAGTATCTGATTTTTTTCCACAGCAGCTTTCAACTCTCTGTCGCTCTTTTCCTGAATCTCATGTATTTCAGTGACATCTCTGCCCAGTATGTTTACTGTTCGTGTACCGTTGTCACCGTCCTCTGCAAACACATTTATTTCATGCCACTCATACTTATCATCTCCGGGATATAAGACGGGATATTCAAGCGTTCCTAAAAAAACGGTACGCCAGTGATTCCGCAGATGTTCAATTTCCACTAAATCGAACATTTTCCGTATATATGCATGATGTACAATGCTTCTGCTGAATTTCTGCACGGCTGTATAATCATCCTGCTTTTTATACTCTTCAATAGTGCGCTCCATACCCGTACCGGTTATAAGGCTGTACTTTCCCGTCTCGATATTTACCTATGATAGTCCACCTTTTTATTAGTAATGTCAATTTGAATTATTAGTAAAAACCGCTTTCTTAAAAATTTTTTCTTTATTATACCACTTTTGTATTGTTTTGTCTACAATTCATAAGTTACCGTATATCATTCCGCGAGTAAACAATTTATGAACGAAGCAACGGTTGCAAAATTGTTTTTTGTAACACTAAAAAGGAATATAATACTGTACTGCTGTTCATTATCGCACCTCATATCAAGCAAACACAAAAAAATCCGAACCCTTGATAGAGTTCGGATTTGAACGATGTGGCTCCCCCACTATCGATAAATACGAACTCTCCCCCATATTGTCGGGAAGAATCGTGTCCGAATCTTCCCGACAGTTGTAGTTGATGACCACCTTGTCATCATAGACGTATATGGAATTGATAAAAGTATCAACAATGCGTTCTCTGTTGTCCTCGTTAAGAATATCGCTGTCCTTCATCTTGTGAAGCCAGAACACAATCTGCTCCTTTGAAAGCACTGCAGACTTTATTTCCGCCTTGGCGATTTTTACCTTTATGTCGCTTTTCTGTGCTTCAAGCTCCGATAAACGTGCCATTGTGGATTCCGTTATGATACCCATTTCAATAGCCTTCATAAAATTGCCGATTGCCTTTTCCACATCAGCAAGCTCATTCTGCAAAAGGGGCAGCACCGTGTTTTCTCTCTGCTGAAACTCAAATACACGCTCTGCAATGCTGTCAAGGAT
>CAMCPM010000029.1 GCA_945876755.1 uncultured Clostridia bacterium | reverse complement strand
AACCTATGACCCTCTGCTTGTAAGGCAGATGCTCTCCCAGCTGAGCTATGCTCCCGATTCGTTTTCGCCTTATCATCAGCGACCGGCGACTTAATTATATTACAACAAAACACGATAAAAGTCAAGAGGTTTTTTCAAAAAAAGCGCAATATCGTCACATTTTACAATTAGAGCATAGAAGTTCTTTTAATTTATGTAATATTGATACAAAAAATACTGCAAAACAGCCCCCGAAAACCCTATATAGTGACCTTCGGGAGCTGCTTTTTAGTTAACGTCCGGTACTCAGGAATTTATTCGGTAGGTATTACTATTTAAAAAGGTCGCAAATACAGATAGCTTCCATTGACGGCGGTTGGTAATGAGACGGACATTTGGTGCATTCCGGCTCAAACTCGTCAAAAACAAAGGTCGCTGCCGATGTTTTGCCGCAGCAGCAGTGTATACGTTTGGTCTGAGCTCGGGGCGAAGAATTTTTTCCGCCGGAAACCGTTACGGAAAAATGCTTTTCCGAATCTTCGCTGTCTTGGCTGTTTTCGCAGGGCAGGTCGAACAAAACCGTATCTCCGGCTGCTGCCTTACCCTTTGCAGCTGTCTCTCCGTCGCTGTCGCGGATCTCAATGTCAAAAATTTTCCTATGGCAGGGGGCGGCTGAAATATCTTCAACAGTGACCGCTATTCTGCATTTATCCCTTTCAAAATCGTCAGAATGATCGCACATTATATTCAGTCCTTCCGCACGGCAGAATAATTTTCCGTGCGGTTTATTATATGTGCTTGCGGGAAGTCCTGTTACTCAGGCAGAATACCCTTGTCTCTGGCTTCTTCGAGAAGCCCGTGAATAAAGCTGTGAAGCTCCTTTGAGCCGTCGGCTATCGGCGCCATGCGTTTTTCGACCTGTCCGAAGTGTATGCCGTGCTCTTTCCAGGAAAGCCCGTTACGGCTAAGATTGAGGAGAAGGGGCTGTATCCTGTCCATTGCGGCAGCAAATCTTGCCTCGGGAGTTTCACCCGATTCAAATTCTTCCCACAAACCGCGGAACTCTTTTTCCTGCGTCTCGGGGAGAAGCCCAAAAAGCTTTTCGGCAGCGGCTTTTTCACGGGCGGCTTTGGTCTCGTTTCCTGCCGCGTCATAGCAGTAAGTATCGCCGGCGTCTATTTCAACGATATCATGTACAAGCACCATTTTCATTGTTTTCAGTATATCTATCGGCTCGTTGGAATATTCCGCAAGAACGGCAGTGAAAAGCGCCAGCGAAAAGCTGTGTTCGGCGTCGTTTTCCCGTCTGGGATAAGGTTTTGCAGCGTTGGAGCCTTCGGGCATCGGCGGCAGGTCGTTGACCCGTGTATAGGTCTGGCGGTAAATATTTTTCAGCTTATCCGCTTCCATCAGAAACGCAAGCTGTTCTTCAAGCTTTGACATATCCATCATTATCATATCCTTTCATTGTGTTCTAAAGCTGAAAGACCGAAACAAATTCCGTTCCTGCCAAAATAAACGCAAAATCTTATACTATTATATTGCAGCCGGCACATCGGTCAGCTTCAAAAAAATAAGACCTATTCGGTAGAATAAGCCTTATCATAGATCAATTTATTTTAAGGTTGTCTAATACTTCATCAATTGCTATATTATCAGTAATTTCCTGTACATCCCGTTCAAGTCTTATAAGGCGTTTGGAGTTATCAAGCTGTAATTCGGATAACATTTTTATTGAAGGTGATACATCATTTTCAAGCGTTATCTTAATACTTTTTACATCTTTTTCAAGTTTTTCCTGCCTATTTATCATTTCAAGCTGTATATTTTGTATTTCTTCAAATTTCTGTATAACCATTTTTTCAAAATCTGTCATTGTATATCACCCTTTCAATATTATTATACATCAAGGCTTATTCGGTTGTCAAGCTGATTTTTGTAAGCCATGCTGACCATATTTTCAGGCTCACAGCAGAAGCTTAGAGCAAAAAAGAGCAGGGGAGGGGAAATGCAAAGCGTTTGTTTTTCCGCCGCAAATGAAAAAATTATACAAATTAACTCACAGAGAGCTTTTAATCATCAAGCTTGAGAACAGCCATAAACGCCTCCTGCGGTACCTCAACAGTACCAAGCTGGCGCATACGCTTTTTGCCCTCTTTCTGCTTTTCAAGCAGCTTTTTCTTTCGGGTGATGTCGCCGCCATAGCATTTTGCAAGAACGTCCTTGCGCATAGCCTTTACAGTCTCACGAGCGATGACCTTGCCGCCTATCGCCGCCTGAATAGGCACTTCAAAAAGCTGACGGGGAATGTTGTCCTTGAGTTTTTCGGCAATTTTTCTTGCTCTGCCGTAAGCATTGTCCGCATGAACGATAAAGGAAAGCGCGTCCACTATCTCGCCGTTGAGCATAATATCCAGCTTAACAAGCTTGGAGGGCGCATAGCCTATCATTTCATAGTCAAATGAAGCATAACCCTTTGTACGTGATTTCAGCGCGTCGAAAAAGTCGTATACTATCTCATTAAGCGGAAGCTCATAGTGCAGCTCAACACGGGTCTCGTCAAGGTATTTCATATCCTTGAAAATGCCCCGTCTGCCCTGACAAAGCTCCATGATATTTCCTACATAGTCGCTGGGGGAAAGTATTGAAGCCTTTACCATAGGCTCTTCCGCAGAAGATATGACCGCAGGCTCGGGATAGTTTGTAGGGTTGTCGATGTAGACTGTCTCACCGTTGGTAAGGTTTACTTTATAAATAACCGACGGCGCAGTTGTGATAAGGTCCAGGTTAAATTCACGTTCAAGACGCTCCTGAATTATCTCCATGTGGAGAAGCCCGAGGAATCCGCAGCGGAAGCCGAAGCCCAGAGCGACCGAGGTTTCAGGCTCAAAGGAAAGGGAAGCGTCATTAAGCTGAAGCTTGTCAAGAGCGTCACGCAAGTCGCCGTAGCGCGCACCGTCGGCAGGATAAATACCGCTGAATACCATGGGGTTCACCTCACGATAGCCGGGAAGAGCCTCATCACAGGGGTTTTCGGCATCGGTAACAGTATCGCCCACCTTTGTGTCGCCGATAGACTTTATCGAAGCAGTGATGTAGCCAACCTCGCCTGAGTGAAGAACGCCTGCATTCACAAGGTCTGTAGCACCCATATATCCTGCCTCGACAACGGTAAATTCCGCACCTGTTGCCATAAGGCGAATGGTCTGTCCTATCTTGACTTCACCGTCAATTACTCTTACATATATAATAACACCCTTGTAGCTGTCGTAGAAGCAGTCGAAGATAAGCGCTTTAAGAGGCTTTGTGTTATCGCCCTTGGGACAGGGAATGTCCGTAACTATCCTTTCAAGGACTTCCTCAATGTTAGTACCCATCTTTGCGGAAATTCTCGGAGCGTCCATAGCAGGAATGCCTATGACGTTTTCTATTTCGCCGCAGACCCGTTCGGGGTCAGCGGAGGGAAGGTCTATCTTGTTTACAACAGGCATAACTTCAAGATCATTTTCTATTGCAAGATAGGTGTTTGCAAGAGTCTGAGCCTCAATGCCCTGAGAAGCGTCCACCACAAGAACAGCTCCCTCGCAAGCAACAAGAGAACGTGATACTTCATAGTTGAAGTCGACATGACCCGGCGTGTCGATAAGGTTAAAAACGTATTGATTGCCGTCCTTTGCGGTATAGTTAAGGCGTACCGCACGGGCTTTTATGGTAATACCGCGTTCACGTTCGATGTCCATGTTATCGAGAAGCTGGTCTTCCATGTCACGCTTTGCGACGGTGGAGGTAAGCTCAAGGATACGGTCAGCAAGAGTAGATTTGCCGTGGTCGATATGAGCGATTATACAGAAGTTGCGTATATTTTCCTGATTATATGACAAGATAACACTTCCTTTGTTTGTAGAGGATAATCTTAATTATTATAGCATAAAAAGGCGGCGTTGTAAAGATTTTTTTAGTGCAGGACTGTTTTTTGCAAACGCAGAATTATTTTAGTAAATTAGAATTTAGCTTACAAGATACGAGGGGGAAACCTATGAGGGGACAAGGAAAAACTAAAAGCCGGCGACCAATCAAAGATTGGTTTTAAAATCGGCATTTCCTTTTCCCCTAACGGTTTCTGAACCAAACGCAAGCGTTTGGTTTTCGTGCATCCCCTTTCCCTTTCACCCCTTATCCTTTGCCGATTTTTAAGCTTGGAAATTTAAATTTTATTTTTTAAAATTAACTTTTGAGAACTGTTTTGTCATGTTTCAATGAGATGTTCAATTTTTTAAATGGTTCTCCTCTAATTTGCTTTTTCTGCAAAAGGACATCGGTAGCCGGAGAGGGTTAGGGTTTAGGGAAAGATATGAGCACAAGCCAAACGCAAGCGTTTGGCTGAGAAAACCGCAAGGGGAAGGGGGAGACGGCGACGGAGCTGACATTCAATGAGTGCTCCCCCTTTCCCTGAAGGTTGTCTCCTCGTATATTTCAGCGGCGAATCCGTTGCCGTTTCAGGATTACAACAAAACTTCGTTCAAAACAGTCCACCGGACTGCTTTGAAGATAAACTATTTTTGTAACTGTAACAAAGATGGGCGGTCAGCGTTCAAGACAATGCAAAGCATTGTCTGATAGTTTCGCAAAGCGAAACTATTCCCCTCACTCGAAATGCTGTCGCATTTCTCACCTCCTGCCCCGTTTTTTTGACGCCTGCAGGCGAAGCAGGAGTTTCGCGCTCTGCGGAGCGCGACCAAAGGGCTTCCGCCCTCTGGACACCTGACCAGCGCGGCTGCGCTGGACCAGCTATAAAACGAACGCCTTGCGTTTGTTTATACTAACGTCACCAAGCCGCAAATAAAAAATTCTTACAAAACAAATTACGCCATGAATGCAAAAAATATCCGGATTTATGTGCAGAATCAACATAAATTTTTCAAATGCTGTAAATGTTCTTGACAACGCATGGCAAATGGTATATTATTAAAATAAGCATAAGTGTAATGTGCTATTCCCCCTCATTCAGGAGATTGGAGTTTTACTATGGACGATATCAGACTTACCGATTTAATAGATGTTAGAACACTTCAGGAAATTCAGGACGGCTTCGCCAACCTTACCGGTATGGCTGCTCTTACTACCGATGCCGACGGCAACGCTGTTACTCAGGGAAGCAACTTTACCGACTTCTGCATGAATTATACAAGACAGTCACGGGTCGGCTGCGCAAGATGTGAAAACTGCGACAAAACCGGCGGTGAGCAGACTATGCGTACAGGCAAGGCTTCAGCTTATTTCTGCCACGCAGGTCTGGTGGATTTCGCCGCTCCCATAATGCTTAACGGCAAATTTATCGGTTCATTTATCGGCGGACAGGTCCTGACGGAAGAACCCGATGAGGACAAGTTCCGCGCTATTGCCGAGGAGATCGGAGTTGATCCCGACGATTACATAAGAGCACTCAGGAAAATCAAGATCATTGATAAAAAACAGGTTGACGCTGCTGCTGATTTCCTTTGCACTATCGCTAAGGTGCTTTCACAGACAGCTTACAACAACTATCTTGCAAACCAGTCAAATACCGGACTTACCTCCCTTAACCGTTCCATGATGTCTAAGGTTGCTGAGGCAGGCGATACTCTCCAGACAAGCGCAAAGCGTATCCGTTCTCTTGCTTCTGCATTCGAAAATATAAGCCGTGTTGCAAGCGAAACAGCAGACGAAGTAGCTTCAACAACAGGTACGGTAAAGGTAATTCAGGATATCGCAATGAATACCAAGATCCTGGGCTTCAATGCCTCTATCGAGGCTTCAAGAGCCAAGGAAAGCGGCAAAGGCTTCGGCGTTATCGCTCAGGAGGTAAGAAATCTTGCGGAAACAAGCAAGAGCTCAGCCGACAAGATAGAAAAGACTATGCAGCATATCGGCGAATATTCCAAGGATATGAACGAAGAGGTCATGAAAACCAAGGAGACCGTCAGCAAGTGTCTTGAGGATCTGAAGAGCTTCTCGGATCTGCTTGACGAACTGAAAAAAATGAGCGCGGAATAATTCTCCGCTTTGAAAATTTGTAAAGGAGAGATGATTATGGATCTGTCAAATGCAATTGCTCAAATGTCTATGAACATGAGCGCAGCGCAGCTTCAGCAGGGCGTTAACACCGCCATGATGAAAAAGGCTATGGAATCGAGCACCGACATGATAAAGGGCGTGCTTGAAATGGCTGACGCTATTCCTAAGTTCCCCGGAGCAAACGGAAGCATTCTTGACGTAAGAGCATAAAAATCAAATAAGATGTGCTGCGGATGTGCTTTTAACAGTATTCCGCAGCTTTTTTTGTACTTGTTTTTTGCGGAAAACGCTTGTATTTCGGGCATTTGCGGCTTTTTGACAGATTTGCGGCATAAAATTCAGCTAAAAAATATTACTAAAATATACTGTAAATCAACCGCATATATTGTGCAATATGTAGAATTAAATGGTTGAAAATATTAAGTATATAGCGAAAATTGTCGATTTACTTTGATTATAATCCCATAAAAGGGGTTATTATCCAATTTGCATTACAAGTCCAATTGCCGATTTAGCGGAATTGCATAAAAAATAAAGGTATTTTTTGGCTTTGTCGCGAGAAAAATGGAAATAACTTCTTGTTAATCTGCTGTAAAAACGTATATATTTGTGCAAAATATACAAAATACCACCTTTAAAAGCCCTTGACAAACAGCGACTTGTCGACTATAATTTAAAAAGTTGCTGAACGGTTACTTTTGTAATTGCATTGTAACCGATTTTGAAAGGAGTCTTTATGAGTAATAATACAAAGAACCGCTTCGGGCTTAATTCCGCGGCTGCAAATTGTAAAAAAGTCTTAAAGAACTTAAAAATAAGAACCGCTATGATATCCGCAGGCGCTGTTGCCGTTTCGGCTGTAGCTTTATGTGCGGCTGTTTCCTTCGGTTCGGACGATATCGCACTTACCGCAGTTCCCGAAAAAGCTTCCGCCGCTGCCTTTATGACCGTTATGCCTCCAAAGGAGTACGACGTTAAAATAAGCGTGGACGGCAAAAATATCGGCGTGAAATGCTCAGGCACCGTTGCGGACGCACTTTCCGCTGCCGATGTCAGGGTTTATGACGACGATCTTATTAATATAGGCTTCAGCGAGCCCCTTAACCCGAATACCGAAATAATCATCAACCGTGTTGATATTGTTGAGGAGGTCCAGGTGGAGGTCATTGATTACGCTACAAAGTACCGTGAAGACGACGGCTATATGGCAGGCTATACCGAAACTGTCGTTGACGGCGAAGAGGGCGAGATCGAGACCACCTTCCGCCATGTCTATATCGACGGCGAGCTTGTTTCTTCCTCAGTGATAGACGAGGACGTTACCGAGCCTGTGGACGAGATAGTTCTGGTTGGCACTAAGGAAGAAGAGGTTTATGTCGAACCTGCTCCGATCGAGATACCGGATGCAGCTGTTCCGGCGGCTGAAACTCCCGACAGTTCAGGAGTTGCGCTTGATGAAAACGGCATTCCCCTCAGCTATTCGACCGTTCTTACCGGTTCGGCGTGCGCTTATACAGCTTCTGCCGGCGCACTTACTTCTACGGGCAAGACTGCTGCCGTAGGTCTTGTTGCGGTAGACCCGGATATCATTCCTTACGGAACAGAACTCTACATTGTTGCTGCTGACGGCTCAAGGGTGTACGGCTATGCAATAGCTGCCGATACAGGCGGAGCGCTTTTAAACGGAAGCATACTTGTAGACCTGTTTATGAATACCGAAAGCGAATGTTACGCATGGGGCAGACGTGATGTCAACATTTATTTTCTTAACTGACATTACCTCATAATTTGATAAGAGAGAGCATCCGCCGTGTGGCTGCCGAAAGGTTGTCACGCGGCGGATTTTTCTGTGCAGCTTTGACTCCGATTGACAAACAGCGACGGCTGTGGTATAATTGTAATAAGCATTTGAATAGTTAATGATGGAGGTTTTTCTATGCCGGATCAGTTTTCAAGGACAGAACTGCTGCTTGGCAAGGAAGCAATTGAACGGCTTCATAACAGCAGAGTTGCCGTTTTCGGCATAGGCGGCGTGGGCGGCTATGCAGCCGAGGCGCTGGCTCGCAGCGGAATCGGTACTCTTGACCTTATCGACAATGACAAGGTTTGTCTGACAAATCTGAACAGGCAGATATATGCGCTTCACAGCACAATGGATAAATACAAGGTCGACGCCGCAAAAGAACGTATTTACGACATCTGCCCCGATATAAAGGTGAACGCGCACAGGTGCTTTTTTATGCCCGACACGGCGGACAGCTTCGATTTTACGGAATATGATTACGTTATAGACGCCATTGACACGGTCACAGGAAAGCTGGAGATAATCAAGCGCGCAAAGGCAGCAGGAGTTCCCGTAATATCCTCCATGGGCGCAGGCAACAAGCTTGACCCCACAGCGTTCCGAGTGGCGGATATTTTTGAAACTAAGGTTTGTCCGCTGGCAAAGGTCATGCGGTATGAGCTGAAAAGGCTCGGCATAAAGGACGTTAAGGTTGTGTACTCCGAGGAAAAGCCCCTTTGTCCGTCAACAGAAAGCGCAGGCGAGGATGAAGCAGCCGCTTTCCGCAGGAGTATCCCGGGCTCAGTAGCTTTTGTGCCGTCCGTTGTTGGACTTATCATTGCAGGAGAGGTCATCAAGGACATCTCCCGCTGCAGCAAGGTCTGATATGCGGCGTACAGTCAGGAAAACGACTGTACAGCACGCATTTATATAATACTTATTGAAAGGCGGAATCAGTTATGAACAAGTATGCAGGAACACAGACCGAAAAGAATCTGGAGGCTGCTTTTGCAGGCGAATCACAGGCAAGAAACAAGTACACCTATTTTGCTTCAAAGGCTAAAAAAGAGGGCTTTGAGCAGATAGCAGCACTGTTTCTGAAAACAGCCGACAATGAAAAGGAACACGCAAAGATGTGGTTCAAGGAGCTGAACGGTATCGGCGATACAGCTCAGAATCTTTCTGCCGCTGCCGACGGCGAGAACTATGAGTGGACAGATATGTACGAAGGCTTTGCAAAGACTGCCGAGGAAGAGGGCTTCCCGGAGCTGGCAAAGAAATTCCGTATGGTAGGTGCTATTGAAAAGTGTCATGAGGAGCGTTACCGTGCGCTGCTAAAAAATGTCGAAACAGCCGAGGTATTTGCAAAGAGCGAGGTCAAGGTCTGGGAATGCCGCAACTGCGGACATATAGTTGTAGGCACAAAGGCTCCCGAGGTATGCCCCGTATGCGCTCATCCTCAGAGTTATTTTGAGATCCACGCTGAAAATTATTGATATTTTTAATGTATTAAGGATAAAAAAGGACTTTGCACAATGTTGCAAAGTCCTTTTATTTTAGCGTACAATTTTATTAGTAACCAGCGGAGCGACAATATCCGATCCAGCGCAAAACAAATGCTGTCGCGTTTGTTTCCGAGCTTTTTCGCTTTGCGAAAAACATCGGCGTTTGTAAAACCCATTAACCTTTAGGTTTTCTCAGCCAAACGCTTGCGTTTGGCTTGTACACATCTCTTTCCCTAACCCTCTCCGGCTACCGATGTCCTTTTGCAGGAAAAAGCAAATTAGAGGAGAACCATTTAAAAAATTGAACATCTCATTGAAACATGACAAAACAGTTCTCAAAAATAAATTTTAGAACAATAAAATTCAATTTCCCAAGCTTAAAAATCGGCAAAGGATAAGGGGTGGAAGGGAAAGGGGAGTCACGAGGGGGAAACCGTTAGGGGAAAAGGAAATGCCGATTTTTGTTGGATTTTCTTTTTCCTTGTCCCCTTATAGGTTTCCCCCTCGTATTTTTATAAGATAAATTCTAATTCAGCGTGCTGTTTTCTGTGCTTTTCAGCGTTATTTTGAAAGGAATTTGAGATAGTCGTAAATTATCTGTGCTGCTTCCGCACGGGTAATTTTTTTGTCTCCGTTCAGCTTGCCGTTTGCACCCGTAATAAAGCCCTTTGCGTTTGCAACGGCAATATAACCTGCGTTTTCGTCACTGTCCTTAACATCACTGAAAGGCGACTTGAAAATATTCAGCTTCGCAATATCGGCAGAAAGATACATCTTTCCGAACATTACTGCCGCTTCCTTTACGGTAGTTTCCGCCTTGTCCTTCTTCTCGGCTTCGGCTTTCTTTTGCGCCTCGGTTTTCTTAGCCGAGGTCATATCCTCTTCGGCGTACTCTACTTCAACTTCGTCCACAAAAGCGATAGCATATCCGCCCAGCGCACTTGTAACAAGGTTCATAAATTCGTCCTCTGTAATAAGCTTGTTAGGCTCGAACTTGCTTTCTGTCGTAAGAACGACTCCGTACTTCTGAAGCGTGCGGATAGCCTCTTCCTGCTTTATGCCCTTGATGTCGGAGTATTTCACATCCTCTGCGGAAGTGTAGGAATAAGGCTTTTCGCCGCTCCAGCTGCAAAGCTTGCCTGTATTTGCGTTAAGATAGAAGCTGTCCATCTTATAAATGAGGTATGTCTTTACCTTGCCGTCCTTGGTTATCCAGCCGTCATAGTAATAATCAAAAGCCTGCTGCTCGTAAAGCTTGTCAAAGGCTTCGGACTTGCCGAGAATATTATTTGGTACAAAGGTTACGTCCTCAGTATGGTTAACGCTGTAGCTTGTAACTACGCCGTTTGAATCAACGCTTACGGATATACTGTCGCCCGTTACCTGAATACCGTTTACAAAGCGGTTGAAAAGGAAGCGTCTTTCTGTTTCATAATAGGTCTTATTGCCGCTTGTCCATGATGAAACGGGCGAGGTATTGCTCTTGTCCGCCTTGTACTGTGCAAAGATATCCTTTGAATAGGTCTTTGCCACGGACTCTGCAATGCCTTTTGCCTTGGCAACATCAAGCTTGGGCAGACTTGCTGTGCTGCTGTATCTGTTAAGATATATCACCTCGCCCGTTTCGGCGTTTATCTCAACGTTTATATTTTTATAGCCCTTGTAATTGTCCTTCAGTTCGTCCTTGACCGTATATTGCAGGTCGAGATAGAAAGTCTCATCGCCTGTTTTTACGTCCTCTGTGGAGTATATCTCATAGCTTTTCAGCTTGTAATCATCGTTAAGAGCAACGAACTTATCCTTTTTCAGCATTTCAAATGCCTTGTCGGTTTTGATAAGGTTGTTGTCCTTTTGGATCTTCTCCAGCTCAGCAGGAGTAAAGTTCACCTCACCTGTTGCAGGATTTTCAAGCCCTGCATCGGAGTCACATTCTTCGGCAACATCTTCGTCTGCATAATCCCAGCCGCCGTAATGTCTTGTACCCCCGGCTGCCTTCATGTCCTCCCAGATGGTAGATTTTTTGCCTGTGAAAGCGTCTATCTCCGAGTTCATATCCGGCTGATAAACTATTTCTGCCGTTCTGTACGGGATAAGCTTCTTAGTGGTCTTATCCTCTTTCCATTCGGTATTTATCCTGTAATAAGGGGTAAGATCGCAAAGCTTCTTATAAGCCTCGCCTATTTCCTTTTCGGACTTTGCCCCCTTTGGGTCGGCAAACTCGGCGTTGTCCCACCAGTCGGCGTTAAAGCTTGTCATAGCACCTGTGTCCTTGTCAATGATAACACTTCCGCCGTTGCCGGAAACGGGAATACCATTTTCATATCGGCTGAAACGTACTCTTACATTGTTTGAGAAAAGCGAAACGGAGCCTATTTCAAGCTTTACCTTGCTTGCCATATCGGGGTTAAGCTGTTTTATGTAACCCTTTGCTTTTTCAAGTATCTTCTCGTTTGTAAGCTTCGCAAGGCTGGGCGTACCGCTGCTTGCTCTGCTTTTGCTGTCATAATACTCGGTAATGACTCCTCCGGTGACGCATACAGTTATACTGCGGTACTCATTTGCGCTGTCCTTTGTGTGCCAAACGAATCTAAAGGATTTTGTACCGTAATATTCATTTGTACTGTAATCGAACTCGGAAAGCTCCGCGGGAATAGTTACCCTTTTCTTTGCGATAGTGAGAGCAGCCTTCATTTCAACTTGACTTTCGTCGGATGTAGTGGAGCTTCCTGCATTGTATGCAAAAGCCGTTACCGGTGCGCATACCGAGCCTGCAAGCATTGCCGCCATAATAAGTGCGGCAGTTTTTGCGATAGTCTTTTTCATATTGCATCTATCCTTTCTTTAACGTTTTAAGCGTTTCAATTGTAATACAATTCAAAAGTCTGATTTTTTTCATTGTACCATATGTTTGTATATAAGCACAATAACATTTTACATTTTTGTGCAAATATACAAAAACGATATTATTTGTTCATATCCTATTGACAAACTGTGTTTAACTGAATATACTGTGTATATAAGGTTATACACAGTATACACGGAGGGAGGAATTACAGCGTGAATCTGTTTATTAATGCCGCAGGGGACAAGCCCATGTACGAGCAGGTCAAGGACGGCATTAAAGAAGCCATTATGAACGGCGAGCTTAAAGCCCATGAGCTTATGCCAAGCGTAAGACAGCTTGCCGCCGACCTGAACGTAAGTATGATAACAACCAAAAGAGCCTACGCCGACCTTGAACGTGAGGGGCTGATATATACAGTCGCAGGCAAAGGCACTTTTGTAAAACTGGAGGACGTGAGCATGATACAGGAAAAGCATATTGACGAAGCGCTGGAGCTTTTCAGAAAGCAGGCTGAAACGCTGAAAAAGCTTGGCGTTCCCGTTGAACGTCTTGATGATGAACTTGAATCGGTTTATGGAGGTAACAGCAATGAATAACATTTTGAATATTGAAGATCTTTCTAAAAATTATAAGGACTTTTCCCTTGACAGCGTAAGCTTTTCCATCGAGCCGGGAACGGTCATGGGACTTATCGGTCAGAACGGCGCAGGCAAGACAACCATAATCCGCCTTATTATGAATATGACGGGACGAAACGGCGGCAAGATAACAGTCTGCGGCCTTGACAACATCGAGGACGAAATTGCCGTGAAAAACAAGGTGGGATATGTTTCCGACGAGTGCTTCCTTTTCTATAACACTACCCTTGCAAAGACAGCCGCAGCCTGTGCAATGGTGTATGAAAACTGGGACGGGGAGAAATTCTCCAAGCTGATAAAAAGCTGGAACCTGCCCGAAAAAAAGAAAATATCCGCTCTTTCAAAGGGTATGCAAACAAAAGCTATGCTTGCAATAGCCCTCTGCCACAAACCGGAGCTTCTCATTCTCGACGAGCCTACCGCAGGTCTTGACCCTGTTGCAAGAATAGAGATACTTGACATTCTCCGTGAATTTGTCTCCGACGGCGAACGCTCCGTGCTTTTCTCCACCCACATTACCGGCGACCTTGACAAGATCGCGGACGTTATCACTCTCATCATTGACGGAAAAATAAAGGAGTCCATGAGCATCGACATGATAGAGGACAAATACGCAGTCATAAGCGGCTCAAACGACAAGCTCACCAGCGAAAACGAGAAATACACTATCGGTCTCCGCAGACTTAATACAGGCTTTGAAGCGCTGGTACTTCGTGAAGACCTGCCGAAGTTTGAGGGCGTGTCCGTGAAAAATCCCAACGTTGAAAACCTGCTGACATTTTCCATCTGGCAGAACGGAAAGGAGCTTGCTTTATGACAAAAGAAGAAAGAAAACGGGCGCTTATGCTTGAAAAGATATCAAGAAAATACTGCCGCACGGGAATAATGAGTTCCATAGTTTTCTTTGAGGCGATAGCAGTCTTTATTATCGACGCAGCAATGTTCCCGATAATGGCTGCCGAGGACTCGCTATTTATATTGCTTCCGTTTCATGTTTTTATAATGGGATTTATGTCGAGCATTTTTATGATAATGCCCACATCACTTATAGGGGACAGTACATTTTTTTCAAGCACGGCAAACAACAATGCACTCAGACTTTCAATAAGCGGAAGCTTTACAACAGGCGAATTTTTAAGTACCCTGCCCTTTAAGGCAAAGGATATGATGAATCTCAAGCTTATCAACTTTGAAAAGCAGTTTATCGTTAATATAGTTTCGGTAATGATCATTGAAGCGGCGCTTATGGTATCCGAAAGCTTCGGTTATACGACTCTCCTTGAAACGGGAGGGCTTTCGGTAATTGCATTGCTTGTCAGCGAGATAATGCTTTTGACGGCGCTTATTTCACAAAGCAAGTCTGTACAATTTGTATTCGGCGGTATGAGTGTACTTATCCCTTTTGCTGCGTTTCTGGGATTTGCAGCGATATCTGACGGAGCAGAAAATTCCGCAGAAATGGCAGGAAGATTCGATATGCTTGAAGCCTTAGGTCTTTTCACGGGAGTTCCCGGAATTATCATTATAACAGTGTTTGCCGCTTTGATAATTTTTGCAGGAGAATATTTCCTGAAAAACAAGAAAGACGTTTCGTGGAATCTGAGATAGGAGCGATTTGAATGAAAAGATTGTCAATACTGAAAAAAGCACGGCTTGCCATGTCGGTAAACGGTATGATATTTTATAAAATGACTGTTATACTTTTTCCGCTGATTTACATTAACCTGATGTTTGACAGCTCCGGAGAGGACCGGCTTTCAAAAAGTATAATGAACATCAGCGGAGTAATATCATACGGCTGTATGATAAGTATGTTTTCCATTTTCTGCATTTCCTTTGTTTTTGCAAATATAAAGTTTTATAAGACTCTGCCCATGACAAAAAGCGACATAATAGATATCGCTGCGCTGAGTCTGGTGTTTAATACTGTTCTCATAGCGACAGGACAGCTTCTGGGAACGCTGATTTTTTATGATATTTCCATAATGCCGTATTTTCTTTGTTCGGACTGCCTGATGCTGGGTTATTCCTCGCTGTGTCTGCCGTGGTTCATGAAGGACAAATATGCAGGGGCAAATCAGAGAGCTATGAAAAATTCTGACGATGACGAAAAGACGGTAAAGAAAAACACCGCAAGGGTCATAATTATAAGCCTTTTATATATGGTCGTCCAGTGTGCGGCAATAGCATCGTTAATATTCCTCGGAACAGACAGCGAGAGCCTTTCCGCAGACGCAGGTATGCTGCTTTTTGATTCGGGAATCGGACTGCTGCTTTTCGGAGCAACTTGCATGTTCAGCAGAAAAATAAAGAATGCGTTTGAGATGTAAAGAGCCTACAGCAAAAGCGATAGGTTAAATTAATGCGTAATTCGTAATGCGTAATGCTTAATTATTGTGGGAAATTAAAATTTAGCTTACTATTCTTGTTTATAACATAATAACGTTACCGAGCCACAAATTAAAAAATTTCTCAAAAGTAAATTACGGAAAAGATGCAGGCTTGCCGCTAAATTCTTGTGTTTATCGCAAATCAACGTTACCAAACTGCAAATTAACAACAAAAACCGCTTCCGACAAAAGTCAGAAGCGGTTTGATTATTATGGTTTTAAACGGGGGAAAGACAATCAGTTAACAATAGTCTTTTCAGTTTCCTTATCAAAGATGTGAACCTTGTTAGGATCAATAGCAACCTTGATAGTATCCTGAGGACGTGCTGTTGAACGAGGATCAACACGAGCAGTAAGGGAAATACCCTCGCAGTTCAGGTAAAGGAATGTCTCAGCACCCATCATTTCGGTGATCTCAACGTTAGCGTCGATAACGCCTGTCTTAGCAGCGGAGAGATACATTTCCTCATCGTGGATGTTCTCGGGACGGATACCCATTACGATCTCCTTGTCAACATAGTTGTCAAGAGTAAGCTCGTCAACCTTGGACTCGGGAAGCTCAACATAGTACTTCTTACCGCGGGATGTCTTGGTATCCTCGGAGCCGAATTCGATAGTGAACTTGCCTTCGATCTTTCTGAGAACAGCGTCAACAAAGTTCATCTGAGGTGAACCCATGAAGCCTGCAACGAATTGGTTAACAGGGTTAGTATAGAGGTTCTGAGGAGAGTCAACCTGCTGAATGAAACCGTCCTTCATAACAACGATACGGTCACCCATTGTCATAGCCTCAGTCTGGTCGTGAGTTACATAGATAAATGTAGTACCCAGCTTCTGGTGGAGCTTGGAGATCTCGGTTCTCATCTGTGCACGGAGCTTAGCGTCCAGGTTGGAAAGAGGCTCGTCGAGGAGGAATACCTGAGGCTCACGAACGATAGCACGTCCAAGAGCAACACGCTGTCTCTGACCACCGGAGAGAGCCTTCGGCTTTCTGCTGAGGAGGTGAGAGATGTCGAGGATTCTTGCAGCTTCTTCAACCTTACGGTTAATTTCGTCCTTAGGAACCTTACGGAGCTTAAGACCGAAAGCCATGTTATCATATACGGTCATATGAGGATACAGAGCATAGTTCTGGAAAACCATCGCAATATCTCTGTCCTTAGGAGCAACGTCGTTTACGAGGCGGTCGCCGATATAAAGCTCGCCCTCTGAAATTTCCTCAAGACCTGCGATCATACGGAGAGTAGTAGACTTACCGCATCCTGAAGGACCAACGAGGATAATAAATTCCTTGTCTCTGATTTCAAGGTTTACGTCTGAAACGGCAACAACGCCGCCGGGGTACTTCTTATAAATGGATCTGAGTGATAAACTTGCCATTCTGTACGGACCTCCCAAAAAATTAGTCTTGCCGACATACTTTCGGCTATGTTAATATAATACCAAATTTTCATTATAAATTTCAAGTTGCTTATTAACTAAACTTATAAAAACTTATTTATTAAGTTTGACGAAAAATTAACATCCTGCGAATTTATCCAAAAAAGCCGTTATGTTTTTGCATAAATCTTTTCGATTTCTTTGTGCATAATTTCACGGCACTCACCGGGAGCGAGATTATCATCAAGAACAAGACCGCCCATACTTATCCTTTTTAGGTATACGATTTTGTTGTCAGCAGCCTCCGCCATACGTTTTATCTGGTGATACATACCCTCATGCAGAGTAATAAAAACCTCGTTAGGGTTATCCGTAAATTCAAGTACCGCAGGCAGACAAACGTCCCCTCCGTCGATCTTCATACCGGATGCAAAAAGTTCAGCATCGCTTTCACGGGCAGGCTTTTCGAGTACGGCAAAATATTTTTTGTCAACGTGCTTTTTGGGGGAAAGTATCTCATGAGCAAATGCGCCGTCATCGGTAATAAGCACGAACCCCTCAGTATCCTTATCCAGACGGCCGGCAGGGAAAAGACCTGCCCTGCGAAGCTCCTGCGGAATAAGCTCCAGAACGGTCTCCGAGAGTTTATCTCTTGTGGAGCAGACTACACCGGCAGGCTTGTTGAGCATAATATAGATATGTTTTCTGTACAAAACTGGTCTGCCCTCGGAATGAACGAGATCATTTACCGGGTCGATTTTCATATCAAAAAGCTTTGCGGTATCACCGTTTACGGAAACAAGGCGCTTTTTGATAAGCTCCTTTGCATCGGCACGGGAGATATTCAGTTGGTTGGACAAAAACTTGTCAAGGCGCACGGTTTCGGATTTAGGGACTTTCGGCATAGGAATCACCTCTTTAATAAATGTGGGATTATGGTGTTGACTTCGCAAATGGTTTACACCACTTTTAAGCTAAATTATAGTTTGCAGGCTGAGCCTGCACCCTTTCCGTAATTTACTTTTGAAAAATTTTCTAATTTGTGGCTCGGTAACGTTAGTATAAACGAACGCAAAGCGTTCGTTTTATAGCTGGTCCAGCGCAGCCGCGCTGGTCAGGTGTCCAGAGGGCGGAAGCCCTTTGGTCGCCGTCCGCAGACGGCGAAATCTCTGCCTTAGAAGAGCTCCGCAAGGGGTGAATTCCGCGCAAAGCGCGGAAGAGGGG
>CAMCPM010000028.1 GCA_945876755.1 uncultured Clostridia bacterium | reverse complement strand
AGATTTATACAAACTAAATTACGGAATGGGTGCAGGCTCAGCCTGCAAATTCTTGCTTATTTGTAAAGCTGCTCCTCAATCCTTATAAGACGGTTATATTTTGCGGTGCGCTCGCTTCGGCAAGGTGCGCCTGTTTTTATTTGTCCTGCGTTTACCGCTACTGCCAGATCTGCAATAAAGGCATCTTCGGTTTCTCCGCTTCGGTGGGAAATTATCGTACCATATCCGTTTTCCTTAGCAAGCCTTATCGCCGAAAGAGTCTCGCTGAGCGTTCCTATCTGGTTAAGCTTGATAAGGATAGAATTTGCACAGCTGTTTTCTATACCCTTTTGCAGACGCTTCGGATTGGTTACGAAAAGGTCGTCGCCTACAAGTCTGACCTTGCTTCCAAGCTCGGCGGTAAGCTTTCTCCATCCGTTCCAATCCTCTTCATCAAGAGGGTCCTCGATCGAAACAATGGGGTACTTTGTGCAAAGACTTTTCCACTCCTCGATCAGCTCGTCGGTGCTGCGTGACGCTTTTTTCTTTGGCAGATAATACCCTTTTGTATCGGATTTCCACTCGCTTGAGGCGGCATCCAGAGCAATGGTAAAATCTGTTCCGGGACGATAACCTGCTCGCTCTACTGCTTCAAGTATAAGCTCGATGGCTTCGGCTTCGCCCGAAAGGTCGGGAGCAAAGCCTCCCTCGTCGCCTACTCCTGTGCTGAGTCCCTTGGTTTTCAGGATTTTTGCAAGGCTGTGATAAACCTCGGCGCAGCGGCGCAGACCCTCACGGAAGCTTTCTGCGCTTTTGGGGATTATCATAAACTCCTGCACATCAAGATTGTTTGCGGCATGAGCGCCGCCGTTAAGAATATTCATCATCGGCACGGGAAGCTTTACAGCATTTACTCCGCCGATAAATTTATAAAGCGGCATACGATAGTGGTTTGCTGCTGCTCTTGCTGCTGCAAGCGAAACTGCAAGCATTGCATTTGCTCCGATTTTGGACTTGTCATCTGTACCGTCGGCATGGATAAGGGTACTGTCAACCGTAAGAGTATCTGCAGCGTTTACGCCCTTCAGTGCCATGTTCAATGTCGTGTTTATGTTCGACACCGCTTTAAGCACGCCTTTTCCGCAGTAACGCTTTTCGTCTCCGTCACGAAGCTCCAATGCTTCAAAAATTCCCGTACTTGCTCCGCTGGGAGCTGCTCCTCTTCCTGCTGTTCCGTCCGAGAGCCATACCTCGGCTTCAACTGTGGGGTTGCCTCTTGAGTCGATTATTTCACGTCCTATGACCCTTTCAATTACCGCTTTCTGTTCAAACATATATTACCATTCCTTTCGGGTACTTTTTATCATTATTATTAGCGGTAATTTACCTTTTATACTTGATTATTATACGATAATATGCTAAAATATTAATATCATTTCGGGGAGGAGATACTGTGAAAATTAAAAAAATCATTTCCGTTTTCAGTGCGGCGGCTTTGTCGGCAATGCTTATGACTGCCTGCGGAAACGGCGCCGATGCGGCAGAAACTACAGTTACGGAGGAAGTACACGATATGAATACTGAAACAACCTATACAGCAAGCGCTGAAAACGTCAAGCAGCTTGGACGTACATACTTTAACGAGGACAAGCTTTACTGTGCACTTTCCGGCTCGGGCGCGGAATTCAGCTTCAGCGGCACAAAATGTACCGTAAGGATTAAGGGCGACTCCACAAGCATGGCTGCCGGTCAGGCGGACAATCAGGCAAGAGTTGCTATTTATGTAAACGGTGAACGCGTTATCGACGATATGGTAGACAATGCTATCGAGGATTACACCGTGTTTGAAAGCGAGACTGCCGAGGAAGTTACCGTTTCAATTGTCAAGCTTTCCGAATCGCCTATGTCAACTATCGCTATTGACAAGATCAATGTAACGGGTACAGTCATCAAGCCTACCCCCGATAAGGACCTGTTCATCGAATTTATCGGCGACTCTATCACCTGCGGCTACGGAATCGACGACCCCGACAAGGATCATCACTTCTCAACCAAGACCGAGGACGTTACAAAGGCTTACGCATACAAGACAGCAAAGGCTCTGAACGCTGATTACAGTATGGTTTCGTTCAGCGGATATGGAATAATTTCGGGCTACTCGACCAATGACAAGCCTATTCCGGCACAGACAGTTCCGCAGTTCTACACAAAGCTTGGATACAGCTGGAGCAATAACGGAAACTTTACTCCTGCAAATGTTGAATGGGATTTCAGCAGACGTGAGCCGGATGTTATTGTTATTAACCTTGGAACAAACGATGACAGCTACACAAAAACCGAAACAGACCGTCAGGAAGCTTATGCTGCCGAGTACGTTAATTTTATCAAGACTATCCGTGAGAAAAACCCCAATGCAAAAATCCTCTGCACTCTCGGAGTAATGGGCGACAGACTGTTTGAGTACGTTCAGCTTGCGGCAGATAATTACAAAAATGAAACCGGCGATACCAATGTATATACTATGAAGTTTGACGTTCAGAATCCCGATGATGGTTACTCCGCAGACTGGCACCCCTCGGTAACTACTCACGACAAGGCTGCTGAAAAGCTTACCGCCGAAATCAAATCAATTCTTGGAATGTAAGATAATATAAAAAGCGCAGAATAAATTATCCTGCGCTTTGATTTTTGTAAGGTTAATTTCTGAAGCCGCTTACTATTTCGTCCATAAGCTTTGCTTCATCTGCAACGGAACGTGCAATATCGGAGCTTTCAACTGCTGTCTGCAAGCTTTGGCTTATAACAAGCGATATCTGATCCATACGCTGTCTTACAGAAGCGATAGCTTCCGTCTGGCGACTTGTAAGCTCGGCGATCTGCTTTGCGTGTTCTGCGCTGTTCTCAGACGACTTCATAACGCTTTCCATATGCTCTGCCGCCTGCTCTGCGAGGGTAGTTCCCTTTTCAACGGCAGCGATAGAAGTCTGAATAAGTGATGAAGTGTTTTTAACTGCTTCTGCGCTTCGGTTTGCAAGATTTCTTACCTCGTCGGCAACGACTGCAAAGCCTTTACCTGCCGCACCTGCTCGTGCTGCTTCAACTGCTGCGTTAAGGGCAAGGATATTTGTCTGGAATGCAATGTCCTCGATAGTTTTTATGATGCTTTCGATCTTATGGGACGATTCGGTGATCTCAGCCATAGCGGCAAGCATATTCTGCATTTCTTCATTGCTGAGCTTGACAAGACCTGTACTCTTTTCTGCCGCATCAGCCGCCTTGGAGGACTCATTCATACCGTTTTTGGTTTCCTCGGAGATCATAGTGATATCATCCGAAATTTCGTTGATGGTCTGCTCCTGTTCCTCGGCTGCGCTGCTGATCTTATCCGAAATTTCAAGCATAAGGTTTGAAGAACTGCTGACTTCTTCGGAAATCTCGGCGATACGTCTTACAACGTCCTGCTGTTTTTCCATAAGCTCTTCGCCGGCATTCATCTGCTCTCTTACCTGAACCAGCAGCTTGTCCGCTTCGTGAGTAGCGTCTTCGGATTCATTTATGTAATTCAAGCTGCATTTAACAAGATAATAAACAAGGAAAGCGCCTATATTAATTCCTAAAATACCTTTAATTATAAGGCTTACGGAGGTGTCGGAATAAAAGAGATCTTTGAAAATAAAGCCGACAACGGAAGCTGCGTCCATGAGCGACCAATGTATAACAAGATTGAGTTTGCTGTAATAAACAGCTGCGATCGCCATGGAAGCAAGCATAAGAGGAAACATTCCGTGAAGCTCATGCTTTGTAACTGACATTACGATTATGATAAGAAGCTGTACCTGAGACAGAATTATTCCTCGGGTAGTCGTTGATGTGCTTTTCAATGCAAAAAAAGCAACAAGTGCGGTAACAACACCGGCTACAGCAATTGCAGCGCCGAGAACGACTGCCTTGGAAGCAATATTGATTATTCCGAAGGCTATACATACTCCCAGTATAATAAAAATATGTACCTTGACCATGGATTCGCTGGCATTTTTCTTCATTGAAGTGTTATCGAGAACAGACATAAATAATACCCCTTTACAAGATATTTAATATTCGACAAAAATATTGTTAATAGTATACCAAATTTGTGCCTGATTGTCAATGGTTTCTAAAAATCATTTTTATTGATTTTTTATTTGAAATATAGTATAATTGGCTTAACAAATATCAAGGAGGCGGAAATATGCTGACTCATATTGGAACGCAGACTATTGAAACAGAACGCTTGATTTTAAGGCGGTTTGAATACACGGACGATGAAGCAATGCTGAAATACTGGATAGCAGACGAAAAATTACAGGCGCTTTATTCCGAGCCTGCATATACTACAAAGGAAGCGGTCAGGGAGCTTCTTGACAAGTATATCGGTTCATACAGCCGTGAGGATTATTACCGCTGGGCGGTTATCTTAAAAGAAAACAGTGAATGTATCGGTCAGATAGCATACTTTCTTGTGGACAGCAAAAACCGTTTTGCCGAGATAGAATACTGCATAGGCTCGGAATTTCAGTGCAGAGGACTTGCGACCGAGGCGACAAAAGCGGTAATAAAATACGGATTTGAGAAAATTGATCTTCACAAGGTTCAGATATGCCACAAGTCGATAAATATACCGTCAAAGCGTGTAATTGAAAAGTGCGGATTTACTTACGAAGGCACTCTCAGAGATTATTTCTTCATGGACGGACAGTATGTTGACAGGCTGTATTATTCCATTTTGCGGAGAGAATACGATGAACGTAAGCTTTGAGATGAACTTTCTTGCCGTTTATCTGATTGGGATAAGTCTTATTGCCTGTATCGTGACGGCTGCGGACAAAAAGCTTGCAAGGAACAAACGGCGGAGAGTTCCGGAGAAAACCCTGTTCCTTATAGCCGCAGCAGGCGGTTCAGCGGCTATGTACTTAACTATGCTGGCTGTACGGCACAAAACAAAGCACAAGCGGTTTATGATAGGTCTGCCGCTGATAATGCTCGCACAAGCTTCCGCAGCAATGATTTTGAAATTTATTTTATGAAAATTTCAAAAAATACTTGACAAATGAAAAATAAAGTGATATTATCTAAACATGATATTTTAAACCGATGATTGAGAGTAGTAGCTTCGGAGGGTCGTTAATGCTGATAAAGCTTATTGTGCTTGTCAGTTTCAGAGAGCCGCAGACGGTGGAATTGCGGCAGCGGATACCGATGTGAATGGACTCATGAGGGCAAACCGAGCAGAAATACTTCTGTTAGGGGAGACGTGTACCGGACGTTAAAACGGGGCGTGTATGTCAGTACATTGCAGACTTGAGAGGTACGGTTCTTGCCGTGCAATTTGGGTGGTACCGCAGGAAATAATCTCCTGTCCCATTTTATTTGGGGCAGGAGTTTTTTATTTTTGTACACAAACAAATTTATCGGGCAACCGAAATTATGAAAGGAAGATTTTTATGAAAAAACTCAAACTCACATCACTTATTCTTACAGCGGCTATGGCGCTGACAGGTCTTACTGCCTGTTCATCAAACAACGGAAGTTCCGCAGGCAGCACTTCTGAGGACAGCTACACTGTAGGCGTTATCCAGTTCGGCAGTCACCCCTCCCTTGACAACTGCTATCAGGGTATTGAAGAAGCTCTCAACGCTTCCGCCATCGCTGATAAGATCACTATCGACCGTCAGGACGGCAACTTTGACAGCGCTACCTGCGACACTATTGCAAAAAACATGGTAGCAAAGAAGTATGATATCATTTACGCTATTGCAACTCCCGCAGCAATTTCCGCATACGCAGCTGCTGCAAATACCGATATCCCCGTAATTTTCTGCGCTGTTTCCGACCCTGTTGCGGCAGGTATCGTTGATGATATGTCCGCTCCCGGAGGCAACTGCACAGGTACTTCAGATATCCTCGATTTCAACGCTCAGGTTGACCTTATCATGGCTCTTCAGCCGGAAGTAAAGAAAATCGGCGTTCTTTACACAACAAGCGAAGCAAACTCTGTTTCACAGCTCGCAAGCCTCAAGGAAGTTGCTTCCGCAAAGGGTCTTGAAATCGTAGAGCAGGGCGTTCAGGGTGCTGCTGATGTTCCTCAGGCTGCTGCCACTCTTGCTTCAAAGGTAGACTGCATCAACAACTTCACTGACAACAACGTTGTAAGCAACCTTACTGTTCTCCTCGAACAGGCTAATGCGGCAGGCATTCCCGTTTACGGCTCGGAGGTTGAGCAGGTAACAAACGGCTGTATCGCTTCCGTAAGCATTGACTATGTTGCTCTCGGCAAGGTAACAGGCGACATGGGCGTACAGGTTCTCGGCGGTACAAGCGCAGGAACTATTCCCGTAGGTCAGATAACCGACGGTACAGCAGTTGTAAACACCGATGTTATGGCTCAGTTCGGTATTACTCTTCCCGATGCTTATGCAAACGCTGAAAAGGTTGTTACAAACACCGAGGACAAAACCGCTGAATAAGGGTTGCCAAATTCACCAAAATATGATATAATAGTAAGGGAGTATGCAAACGTACTCCCGTATTATATTTGAGAGAGGTTTTTTATGGATATACTTATGAACGTATGCAGGGTCACTCTCGAAGAGGGACTTATGTATGCCCTGCTGGCAATCGGCGTTTACATTACTTATAGTATTCTCGATTTCCCCGACCTGTCCGTTGACGGTACAATGCCCATGGGTGCAATAGTCACCGCTGTACTTATTATTCACGGCGTAAATCCTTGGCTGTGCCTGCTGATAACATTTGCTCTCGGTATGGTATGCGGCGCTGTTACCGGACTGCTCCACGTCAAGCTGAATATCCGTCCCCTGCTCTGCGGAATAATTGTTTACACGGCAATGCTTTCAATAAATCTCGTGGTTCTTTTCAAGGGCAACAACGGCATAACCGTTGCTTCGTTCTTCCGCAAGCCGACTATATTCAACAGCGGTATCGCAAATATTTTCCCTGAAACGTGGAGGATAGTTATCGTGGCGCTTATTCTTGTCGTTATATGCAAGCTTGCCATGGACTTTTACCTTAAAACAAAATCCGGACTTCTTCTGCGTGCAACCGGCGACAATGAAAGATACGTTACTATGCTTGCTCGTGACCCAGGATATACAAAAATTCTCGGTCTTGCCATCGGCAACGGCTTTGCAGCGCTTTCAGGCTGCGTTATCGCACAGCAGAAAGGCTCCGCCGACCAGCAGATGGGTGTGGGTATGGTCGTTCTCGGTCTTGCCTCGGTAATCATAGGTCTGAGTATTTTCAAAAAAGTACGCTTCATGAAGCCCACTACAATGGTTATCCTCGGCAGCATACTTTATAAAGCGTGTCTGTCTGCGGCTCTTGCGCTTAATCTTCCTACCGAGTACCTCAAGCTGCTTATGGCGGTGCTGTTCACCCTTGCACTTGTGTTCAGCGAAAAGCTTAACGGCAAGAAAAGGAGGACATAAGTATGCTGGAACTTAATAATATAGTTAAAATTTTCAACGCAGGTACGGTAGACGAAACAACGCTTTTCAACGATTTTTCCTTCAAGGTCGAAAAGGGCGAGTTCGTTTCTGTTATCGGTTCAAACGGAAGCGGCAAAACTACGCTTCTTAACCTTGCCTGCGGTACTATGAAGCCAGACGACGGAAATATTATTTTTAACGGAAAAGATATTACAAAGCTTCCCGAACACAAGCGCGCTGCTTATATAGGACGTGTTCTTCAGGACCCGAGAATGGGTACCTGCGGAAATCTTACCATTCTTGAAAATATGGCGCTTGCAGATAACAAGAACAAGCCGTTCGGTCTTGGCGCTGGCGTAAACAAAAAGCGTGCGGATCACTACAGAACTCTGCTTGAGACCTGCGGAATGGGACTTGAAAACCGTATGAACGTCCCTGTCGGAAATCTCAGCGGCGGTCAGCGGCAGGCTATTGCGCTTATTATAGCTTCTATGACAGATATTGACCTGCTTGTTCTTGATGAGCATACTGCTGCCCTTGACCCGAAATCTTCGGAAACGCTTATGAAAATTACCGATAAGGTAGTCAAGGAAAAAAACCTGACGACCCTTATGGTCACTCATAATCTGCGGTTTGCGATAGAATATGGCACTCGCCTTGTAATGATGCACGAGGGACACTGCGTAATGGACATTAAGGGCGAAGAAAAGCAGAATGCAAAGGTTGATGATTTGCTTAAAGTATTTAACGAAATAAGCATTGAAAGCGGCAACTGATTTATTCTGTACAATTTAACAGTGTTTTTTGTCGAACGTTTGTATATCAAGCATACAAACGTTCGATATTTTTGTGCAAAAAATCGAACAAATTTTTCAAAAAGTCCTTGACAAATTAGAACTGATGTTCTATAATATTAATCAGAACAAATGTGCAGAACAAATGTGCAAGATATAGAACCGAAAGGAACGATAATTATGACAACCTCTAATGCAAGAAAATTACAAAGCAGCGAACGCAGAATCACCATGACAGTCTGCGCAGAAAGAAAAAATCTTAAAGCGCAAAAGCTGACAGGCTTATTTATGCTCGCTGTTGTAACGGTTTCGCTTTTTATCGGCGGAGATTTCTCCGCAGCGGCAGTTATTTCTCCCCTTGCTTTAGCGGCTGTATTTTCAAAAGAAAAGGTACTCGACTTCCATATATTTGAAAACAAGAAAAGACTTTACGGAAATATCAGGTGAAATTATCTTTGCACAATTGCATTTAGTATAATTTTCTGCTATATTTCTATTGCAGTTAAAAATATTTTGAGTTATAATTAATTATGAAAAAAATCCGCCTTTTGAGTTGTATTTATAATGAATACATCCGAGGAGGAGTTACTATGAAAAAGCGTTTAATCATAGCGGTAATTTCTGCTGCTTTTATGCTTTCTGCCTGCGGAAACAGCCAAACTGGCGAAGGCTTTTCGGCAACAGCTGTTTGCGAGGAAAGTACGGTAATGACGGAAGCTTTTACTGCGTCCGTAACGGAAATTACAGCTTCTGCAAACACCGCCGACTATGCGGATGAACCTTTAACCGCTGAGGAAGAAATCATTTCCGCCCGTATTGCCCACATAAATGAGCGTTACATATATGTAAAGGCGCTAACTCAAAACCATATAACAGAGGTCGGCAAATATATATGTATTTACAAAAACTTTGCAGACCTGAACGGCTTTACGGGTCAAATCGGAGATTACATTGACGTTTTCGTGGACTCGGATTGCGGTGTGGATGATAGCGAGATACCCGGCGTATCCTGCAACAGCATTGTCGTCACGGAAAGCAGTGGTATTACGCTTGGCGAAAACGAAACGCTTGCCGAGGTCACCGAATGTATCAAATCGAAGAACGACGGCTATTTGCTGACAGTTTCTGCATTTACGCTTAAGGGGTATTATATGTTCACGCCTGTTTTTATAGGCAGCGGCTCGGAGTATGCTGTAGGCAACTGGCTGAAGATCAGCTTTGCGGAGGATACCTGTTTTATGGAAAGTTCACCGCTTCAGGTCAGCGATGAGTATGTGCTGAATGTGGAAAAAGTATAGCTTCATGAAGAAAGGCAAGGAATGAAAAAATACATATTTATTTTGCTTGCGGCGGTAATGCTTGCAGGCTGTGAAAAAATCAACGAGGACTCCGCTGCGGTCAACGCAACGGTTTTACAGGAATCTATAACAAAAATGGAAACCGTTTCGGAAACGAAAAGCTCCGTTCCCAAAATTTCAGAAACTGAACAGACAACAGTTACTGCTCCGGAAACTTCCGTTACAACTGAAGCGGCTGTTTCTGTCGGAGGGGACGTTGAGGAAACTGCCTCGGAGACTACTGAAAAAATAGACGTTGAAAGCATTTCTTTGACATTTTATGAGGTAACTCTTCAAATCGGGCAAAGCAAAATGCCTATTGTTACCATGTCACCGGAGAACGCTTCTGACAAAACCGAGATATGGGAAAGCAACGCTCCAGAAATTGCATCTGTTGACGGGCTTGGACGAATTACCGCTGTATCTGAGGGAAACTGCACTGTGACTGTTAAATCGGCGCAAAACCCTGATGTCATCGCAGAAGTCAAGGTCACGGTAACGGCGGGTCCGCAGGTCACATATATTGACGGGATACTTATTGCCAACAAAACCTATGCGCTTCCTGCAGATTATGCTCCCGGAGTTGATTCCGATGCACAGGCTGCCTTTGACGCTATGCAGGCTGACGCGGCATCAGAGGGACTGAACATTTACATTTCGTCGGGATACAGAAGCTACGATTATCAATCGGGACTTTATCAGCGTTACGTTGAGCGCAGCGGCAAATCTGAAGCGGACAGATACTCAGCACGCCCCGGGCACTCGGAACATCAGACGGGTCTTGCTTTTGACTTGAACACGATCACAGACGAGTTTAAAGACACGGACGAGGGCAAATGGGTTGCTCAAAACTGCTACAAGTACGGATTCATAATCCGCTATCCCGAAGACAAGGAAAGCGTTACCGGATATATGTACGAGCCTTGGCATATCAGATATCTGGGAGTTGAAACGGCTACTGCTGTTTATGAAAGCGGATTTTGTCTTGAGGAATACCTGGGCATAACATCTAAATATGAGGAATGAGCAAATTACAAAAGCCATAGAATACTGAACGTATCCTATGGCTTTAAAATTAGCATAATTTTAATTATAACTGAGCATACTCTGCTCTGCCCTCACTGAAAATATCTCCTCCACTGCAATCGTTTGCGACTGTTACGGGGAATTTTTCTATGTAGAGTTTTTTTACAGACTCGCAGCCTAAGTCATCGAATGCGACAACCTCGCAGCTTTTTATACAGCTGGCAGCAAGCGCGCCTGCACCGCCGATAGCACAAAAGTACACTGCATTATTGCGTACAACAGCGTCACGTACAGCTTGACTGCGCTCCCCTTTGCCTATCATTCCGCAAAGGCCTGAATCAAGCAGTCTCGGGGCAAACTTGTCCATTCTTCCCGAAGTGGTCGGACCGCACGAACCGATAGGCTTGCCCTCGGGAGCAGGAGTAGGTCCTGCATAATAGATCACCGCTTCTTTTATGTCCACAGGAAGCGGCTTTCCCTCGTCCATAAGGGCATTAAAGCGCTTATGGGCGGCGTCACGCGCAGTATAAATGAATCCTGTCAGCAAAACCTTATCTCCGACGCGAAGCTTCGGACAAAAGCTCCGCAGTTCGGAAACATTGATATCATATACTTCAGCCATATATTACATATCGGAGAGCGAAATGCTGTTAGCGTCGATCTCTGCATTAGCCTCTGCCTCAGCGGCCTTAGTAAGGCTTTCAAGCTCGCTCATGTCAAATCCTGCAAATGCAGGCTTTGCAGCTGCCTTAGCAGCAGGCTGCTCTGCTTTGGGAGCAGCCTGTTCTGCTTTCGGAGCGGGCTGTTCAGCCGCCTTTGGAGCAGGAGCCGGTGCCGGAGCAGGCTTTACTGCCGGAGCAGGAGCAGGCTTGCCGGAATTATTGGGAATTCCGCCCTTTTTTAAAGTGTTCTGAGCGCTGTCAAGCTGCTTTTTAGCCTCGTCAAGTCTTGAAAGGCTCTCGCCGGAGAACATTTCAAGGACTTCCTTGAGTTTAACAACATTTTCATCAATTTCAGCAATTTCTGCTTCAACTTCTTTTCTGATCTTATCTGCGGCAGCACGCATTTCAGAGCTTTTATCCTCGGCGTCGGAAAGGATCTTGGAAGCCTTTTCATCGGCGCTCTTAACAATTGTAGAAGCTTTTCCGTTAGCGTCGTCAACCACCTGATTAGCAAGCTTCTTAGCGTCCTCATCCATCTTACGAGCATTTTCCTTAGCCTGTGTAACGATGGTATTAGCAGTTTTCTGAGCCTCAAGGAATACGTTGCTGAGGTCGATCGCGCTGCTTTCTCCGCCGCCGGAAGCCGCCTTGTTCTTAGCCTCCTGAAGCTGTTCTTCAAGCTCTGCATTCTGAGCCTTGAGAGCCTCGATCTCCTTATCCTTTTCAGCAAGCTCGTCTTCCATAGTTTTCATCTGGAGCTTGATAGAATCGTTACCTGCCTGGAGTTCGGTGATCTTAGCCTTATCGGCAGCAAGCAGCTCTTCATATTTTTCGCTGTTATCTCCTCCGCCGCCGGCGCTTTCAAGAAGAGCCTTCTTTTCGTCAAGTTCTGCTTCAAGTGTATAAATTTTAGTATTTAATTCGTCAACATAAGCAAGCACGTCTTTCTTATCAAATCCGCCGAAGCTTACCGTTTTAAGGAATCCGGTTCCATCCATAGTGAATACCTCCAAATATCAGATATACTTCAAGTGAATATACTTGAACACATTAAAATTATACCATACATTTCAGGTTTTCACAAGGGTATTTCTAAAAATAAATATACAAAAAATAATTTATTTTTTTAGTGAATTATAATAATTCTATTAACTTGATAAACAATTTATATTAACTTAAAGGTTTTCGGGATGTAAAGTGTGCTTTATGCACAAATGTGGTCTTTCAATTTGTTAAAAAGTTCCACAATATAGAGCTTGCATTCATAATTTTCGGGATTTTTCAACATATCAATTTCTTCTGCGGTAAAAACATCTCCGCATTCTTCAAGAGCCTCGTCAATATTTGTTACGGCAGGCAGGCACAGCGGTGGAAACATTACGCACCACCAATTTTTCCCCTGTGCTTCGCCTATTGTAATTCTAAGCGCAGTATATTCTCCGGCAGGCATGGTGACCGTACCGTACACGCGGTTATCGAAGTACATTTCTGTTACCTCGCATTTTACGCTGTAATCCGCGCCGTTCTCGGCAATTACCTGCTCGGCGGTCTGCCTTATCTCATCGAGATGCTCCTCGGCAGCTCTTGCAGACTCTTCGGCAGAAGCATTATTTTCAAACAGATATGCACTTTTTTCAAGGACTGCGTCACGTACTTTCAGTTTCAGCGACTGGTCGGCTTCGGAATCGGAATTTGCAAGAATGTGAAGTCTGAATACGGTATCGGTAATGTCCCTGTAATCTGCCGCAAAGCCGCAGAAGCCTGCGCAGAAAACAGATATTGCCATTCCCAGAAGAAGCGCAAGCTCTGCCTGCTTTTTGTTAATTGTAACTTTCATAATGCACTGTTCCTTTCGTCTTTCGGTCACGTTATAAGTACGTCTGAATTATTGAGCTTTTTCAGCAGCTTTATTCAATATATTAAAAAAAATCAAAAAAACTCTTGACAAAGCGCAAAAAAGGAGATATAATAATTAAGCGTTCAAGACGTGCTATCTTAGCTCAGTTGGTAGAGCACATCCTTGGTAAGGATGAGGTCGTCGGTTCAAATCCGATAGATAGCTCCATTTAGAAAGCCGTCCCCGAGTCTGCATAGGGGGCGGTTCTTCTATCGGTCAACAAACATTTATATAATATAAAACCATACGACGGAGCATGAAAATGTTTCCGTCTTTTTGTTTAATTGCCGAACAAAAACAGCTTCCGCATTAAGGGGTGCCCCTTTGCCGTTCCGCTTGTTAATAAGTGAAAAGAACAAAGTTAGTGGCTCGGTACCGATAAAAACTTCTTTATCGGTACCGAGCCAAACGAAAACTGTTTTTATAATATTTATTCAAACGGGTCACGGACGTCATTTTGTATGTCTGAGGCATAAAGCGAAAGTGTATTGTCTACGGTATTTACCGTACCGAGAAAAACCTCTTCCGCGGAATGAAAACCCTGCTCGTGGAGCTGTTTTTCAAGCCATACCTCGTTGTTGCCCGTCATTTGAAGGTTTTTTTCGTTGATATTGCCGTCAAGAATAACGTTCACCATAATTTCCTTCTGTACGGGATTTGCTCCGGTATCCGAAGGGGTAAGCGGTCTGTCCTGCTCGGAGGGCAGAAAGCTTATTGAGCCGTTGTACTCAAACACCGCCGTACGCAGCTGGGACAGGTCAAAATAGCCCTGATTGCGGCATTGGGTAAGGAAATCGCTTATGTCTATCCTCGCTTTGCGGAAATTCTTGCGGTAAAGCTTTCCCTTGTCAAAAAGTATCAGCGGTCTGCCGATGATGATTTTTCTCGCATGGGTCGATTTGCCCGTGACGACCGAAACAAAATATGCGCTGAATGCGTAGATTATCATTGCAATGAGCGTTCTTTCGGGGTTTTCAAGTTCTGTTGCAAATTCGGCGGCGATAGAACCTATAGAGATACCTACTATATAGTCGAACATACTCAACTGAGAAACCTGTTTGTTTCCCATCAGTTTCGCAAGCAGAAAAAGTGTAACTATGCTCGCAACCGACATTGCGGCAGTTTTAAGCAGATCCATTTCATCATTCCTTTGATTTTTGATTATCTTTTGCAGATAAATTTGAATTATTCAGTTTTAAATATTTTTTAAAATTACAGACTTCTTATTTCGGATATCATTCCGTAGCAGATACGGTTTACGCTGTCAAAATCAACAGCTTTGATATAAAACTGTTCAAGCTTGTCATGCTCCGCCTTTGCGCTTACAAGAGAACCTACCGCTTCGTCAAGAAGATTTTCCGCAGCCGTTTCATTGAACTTTATTCTGGTTTTTCTGCTGCGGATGATATTTTTATCGTAAAAGCGTCTGAAATTTACCGGCTGTTTTGCCGCGATTGAAAGACTGTTTATCGGATCTGCGGTCATGAACGCAATTTTCAGTTCGGGTATCAGCAGGTGTTCAAAAGTTTCCTCACCGTAAAGGGTGCAAAGGCTTATGCTGACTTCGTATCCGTGTGTAACAGCAATATCGGCAAACCGCCGCAGAAAAATTTCAGAACCCGCATAAAAGCTGTCGTTAAGCAGATAAACAGCATAATCCTCGGGAATATTTGTCAGGTATCCCTTGGGAGTCAATGCGGAAAGCTGTCTGAAAACAGTTTTGCCTTCTTCCGGCTCTTTCTTTTTCGGAAGGACTTTTTTAGCCAGTCTGTCAATAAAGCCGTCAAGCTTCTGTTCGTTCAGTGCAAGTCTGCCGATATTGCAGGTATCGGACGTTACAGCAGCGAGTGCGGTAATAAATCTTCGGCAGCGTGCGTGATACTGAAGATATTCGGCTGTTGTTGAAATTATTTCTTTCTTTGATTTTCTCAGAGCTGAGGCGTCCCAGCAGGCGCCCAGATCAAGTATCTGCTGTACTGCGCCGGGATAATCGGGGTCAAAAGTATGCGGAGCGGTACCGTCAACAAAAATAACCTTGCGCTCCCTGAAAATCACCGCGTCAATCGAATCCGGGTCGCTTGAACAGAAATATACCTCCTTCTCCTCATCGGGAAAGGCTTCCGCAAGCCTTTTCATAAGCGAGGATTTCCCCGTTCCCGGTCCGCCCTTGATTATGTAAGTACGATAATCCGTATCGGAGATCATTTCGCCGAAATGAGTACGGAAACCGTTGGGAGAGCTTCCGCCGAGAAAACAGGTCAAACAGTTCATTATTATCAGCTCCTTATTGGATTTTAGTTTATTGTATGATAAATCTGCAAATTTGTGAAAAGTATGAAAGGAGAAATTAATTTGAAAATCAGCGATTTTATCTCGGCTGCAATAGCCTATGACGAGGGTGACGCAAGAAGAATACAGCATTTTATGAAGGTATATGCTTTTGCAAAAGCAATTGCCGAGGGCGAAAATGTCGACAGCCGCACTATGGAAATTATTGAAGCAGCGGCTGTGCTGCACGACATCGGCATACACGAATGCGAATGCAAATACGGCTCATGCTCGGGAAAATATCAGGAAAAAGAGGGAGTTCCCGTAGCCGGAAAAATCCTTGCAAAACTCGGCGCAGACAGCGTACTCGTCGAACGGGTCTGCTTCCTCATCGCACATCATCATACCTTCAAAGGCATTGATTCTCTTGACTGGCAGATACTGGTCGAGGCGGATTTCCTTGTGAATATATACGAAGAAGGGCTTCGCAGAGAAGCCGTTGAAAGCATACGCAGAAAGGTTTTTATAACAAAAACCGGACTTCAAATGCTTGATAATATGTATTTGAAATAGCTAAATAATCCCACAAAATTTGTCAAAAGCTACAAAAATGTTTTTTTAGCTTTATTTTTTAAACGAAATATGATATAATGATGAATAGTGTATAAACCGTATTTTGATACAAAAGGAGGAAACAAAATGTCTGATTACAGCAGAGAGGTGTACCGCCTTATGCTTGAACGTACGGCAAAAAATCTTGAAGCCAATAACATGAAATGCTTTATAGCAGATAAAAAGGAAGACGTTCTGCCAATCGTAAAAGGTTTGCTTTTTGACGGCGCAACCGTTGCCTGCGGCGGCTCGGCTACTCTGGACGAGTGCGGTATCATGGAGCTTCTCCGTTCGGGCGCATACGGCTTTTTCGACCGGGCAGGCAAAAGCCGCGAGGAGCTGGAAACTATTTACCGTGCCGCTTTCTCGGCGGATTTTTATCTGACAAGCTCAAATGCTGTCACTGAAAACGGCGAGCTTTACAACGTTGACGGCAACAGCAACCGTGTGGCGGCGATATGCTTCGGTCCGAAGTCGGTCATCGTGGTAGCCGGCAGAAACAAGGTCGTGCGTGATCTGGACGACGCTGTTGTCAGGGTGAAGCGTTTTGCTGCTCCGATGAACACGGCACGTCTCGGCTGCGAGACCTATTGTGAAAAAAAGGGCGAATGTATGGCGTTTGCTTCGGGCAGCACGGGAATGACCGACGGCTGCAAAAGCACGGGAAGAATATGCTGTTCCTTTGTGGTAACGGCTCAGCAGCGCATAAAAGACAGAATAAAGGTTATTCTCGTTAATGAAGAGTTGGGATTTTAAACGTTTTATACATATATTTAACATAGCTTTTTAAAAAATAATAAAGCTCTAATTATTGCATAAAAATATCTGAAATTTATTAATTGCCAAAGTCTATTTTATACTGTATAATATAATCAGCATCAAGGACGGAAATCCCTTAGCTCTCTCTTAAAATATTTTTTATTAAAAAAACGGACATTTGCTCGATGTCCGTTTTTATTTTTAAAAAATGCTAAAGTTTTTTAACTTTATGCCGATAAAATTTATGTAGGATTTCTTTTGTAATTTGTAAAAAAACTGTTGAAATTTCTGAACCGATGTGCTATAATGATAATGAAGAATTATCGTTAAGGAGTTTCTCTTTCTATGGCTGAACTGGTTTATAATGAACAGGGGCGTTTGCTTTTTACCGAGGAAATGCGCAAAGAATATACTATTCTCATTCCTCAGATGCTTCCCGTTCATTTTACCTTGCTGGAGAAAATATTCAATAACCACGGCTATAAAGTAAAGCTTCTTACAAGTACGGGAAGAAAAATCATCGACGAGGGTCTGCGGAACGTTCACAACGATACCTGCTACCCTGCACTGCTGGTCATCGGTCAGATGATGGACGCGCTTAAATCAGGCGAATATGACCTGAACAAGACCGCTCTTATGATAACTCAGACAGGCGGCGGCTGCCGTGCTTCAAACTATATAAATCTTCTGAGAAAGGCGCTCAAAAACAACGGCATGGAACAGATCCCCGTTGTTTCACTCAACCTTTCAAATATGGAAAAGAATCCCGGATTCAGTCTTTCGGCAGGTCTGCTGTTTGACCTTATCATTGCAATTTGCTACGGCGATCTGCTGATGTGGGTCGGAAATCAGCTCCGTCCTTATGAAAACAACAAGGGCGATACCGATAAGCTTATCGACAAATGGATAGACGAGCTGATGGCAAGAGGTTTTTCACTTCCCGCTTTCGGCAAAACTGTAAGAGAGATACTTGCGGATTTTGAAAAAGTCCCATATACAAAATCGGAAAAGGTCAAGGTCGGCATTGTGGGTGAAATTTACATTAAGTATGCTCCCCTCGGAAACAACTGCCTTGAGGAATTTCTCCGCAGCGAGGACGCCGAGGTTGTCGTTCCCGGTCTGCTCGATTTTATCCTTTTTATGTGCGACCATCATATTGTAGATACCCAGATATATCATGTGAGATATAAAAAATACATCGGCTCGGGAGCACTTAAAATGTTCCTGAAAAAGATGCAGAACACTATTATCAAAGCTGTTTCGGAGACGCGCTTCAAGCCTCCCGCACACTTTGAGGAAACCAAAAGAAATGTACTGCCGTATGTTTCGCCTGCAAACAAAATGGGCGAGGGCTGGCTGCTTACCGCTGAAATGGTGGAGCTTATCGGCAGCGGCGTGAACAATATAGTCTGTGCGCAGCCCTTCGGCTGTCTGCCCAACCACATCGTCGGCAAGGGTATGATAAGAAAAATTCGCGCAGTACACCCCGAAGCGAACATTGTGGCTATCGACTATGACTCCGGCGCAACAAAAGTAAACCAGGAAAATCGTATCAAGCTGATGCTCTCAACAGCGAAAGCTCGGCTTGAAAAATAATAAAGAAAGGATGCGGTTTTATGTCTTTGTACGGAATTAATGCTTATACCTCAAATTCATATTACAGTTCGCTCCTTACGGGTAAAAACCAGTCCCTTGCGGATTCGCTGTCCGCATTCAATAAGAATGCTTCAAACGGTCAGAACGTTTCACAGTTCCTTAAAGACGCCGTAAAAACAGACAGTTCCACAGACTTGCAGACGCTTGCCCGTAAAGTCGATTTAGTACGCTCCAAGGGCTACAAAAAGGCAATGACCGAAGAGTATCAAAAACTGTTTTCGGGCGAAAAGGAAAACTCTTCCGAAGCGGAAAACGAGCTGAAGCTTGCTGAAAATTCAAAGCTTCTCAGCGGATATGCCGGCGCACTTGCTGTAAACGGCAGAACAATTTTCAGCGACCCGGAACAGACTGTTGCCGCAGTCAAGGATTTTGCTGAAAGCTACAACAACACTCTGGACGGATTGCAGAAATCAGACAGCATAAACGCTCTTGAAAAAGGCGTATCAATTGTAAACACTACAAAGGCTTATGCCCGTGCGCTTTCGTATGCAGGAATAAAAGTCGGAAGCGACAACCGTCTTACGGTTGACGAGGAAAAGCTGAAACAGGCTCCCGAGGGAACGCTCCGTTCGCTTTTTACGGGGAATTATTCCTTTGCAAACAAAATCGCTGACAAGGCTTCTTACATAAGCCGTGCCGCAGACCTCAAGGCGCAGGTTACATACAACATCAAGGGCGGAATGGATTACTACAACAAAATGGCGGCAAGCATGATTTTTGATGATAAAATTTGATTTGCGGTCAATTTAAACGGGTCGTTGCAGGATACTGATTCAATGTATCATTGCAATGACCCGTTTTTGTTTTTTGTGATATATAAAAATAAATTATAGTTTAGCGTGCTATTTTTCCGTAGTAAACAGCGAAGCGACGATAGCCGGTCGAGCGCGGCTGGCGCTCGCAGGGTTCTTAGGGGCAGCGCCCCTAAGTCGCGCTCCGCAGAGCGCGAAATTCCTTTCTCGCCCGCAGGCGTTAAAAAAACGGAGCAAGGGGTGAGAAATGCGACAGCATTTCGAGGGGAGGCGAACAAGACCGCCTCCCCTTGTTGCAGGTTTAAGATAACTTTACCTCAAAAACGTGCCGGTGGCACGTTTT
>CAMCPM010000027.1 GCA_945876755.1 uncultured Clostridia bacterium | reverse complement strand
AGGATTTCGCGCTCTGCGGAGCGCGACTTAGGGGCGCTGCCCCTAAGAACCCTGCAGCCTTGAAAGGCTGGCGAACTTTTTTGAGTCGCTTCGCTGGTTACTACAAAAAATAGTACGCTAAATTAAAATTTACCTAATAAAAATAATGCAAAAAGGTACGGAAAAATCCGTACCCTTTCGCTATTTCTTGCTGCGCTTGTGATAACTGTTATAATCAAACTTTATGCAGTCGCAGATGAACTCCATCATGTCCTCTGTGGCGGCGAGAATATCCTCTGCAAGGTCACGGGTGATCTCGTCGGGAATGTCGGCAGGGTACCTTGTCTCAATATAGAAACGGTTGAGAAGCGTACTCTTGCCTATCCATTTCGTAAATGACTGGTCGGTCATTGCCGCCTGCTTGCAGAGCCATGTAAGGTTGTGTCCGTCAAAAAGCTTATGGTGCTTGAACAGCAGAAACGCTTTCAGACTTTTTTCTATCGCTTGCTGGCAATGGAAAACCGTGGGGTTGTACAGACGGTCATCTTCGATAAGCACACGGGCGGCAAGCAGGTCCTGATATGCGTGGTAAAGCCAGTCAAAATAGCGCTTGCTGTCGGTTGAATGGTTACTTCGTCTGCTCATATAACAAATTCCCCTCATTGTCTACTCTGTATGCGAATGTGCAGTCGTCCTCAATGCACTCGTTCCACTCGCTGATAGTGTAAACTATTACGTCGCAGGGAACGGGGCAGTCAGTTTTTAGCAGTATCTCCGTTTCAAGGTCGGAATGGCTGCTGTATTTATTTTCTACCACGATGCAGACCTTGAACGAGGTCAGCTCGCCTTTGGAATTGGTCTTGCTTGACACGAGAAAAATTTGCAGAGGGTCGCATATCCTGACGATATCCTCGGTCATTTCTTTTATTATCGGATTCTGGTTCATGTTATCAGCTCCCTACATTTTATATTATATAGCAAAAATGCGCTGCCGGACGATACAAAACGTACTCCGCAGCGCACTTCCCATTTCTGAAATTACTGATTGTCTTCGATGTACTTAACGATATCGCCGACAGTCTTGATGCCTTCAACAGCCTCATCGGGAATTTCAATGTCGAATTCCTCTTCAAGGCTCATTACAAGGTCAACTACGTCGAGGGAATCAGCGCCGAGGTCGTCCTGAATGTTAGCGCCTGTTGTTACCTTGTCAGCGTCAACATCGAGCTGGTCAACAATGATTTCCTTTACCTTATCAAATACCATGAGTGTTGCCTCCGTTCGCAATATTTTTTATATATATAAAGATTTGTCTTAAATGACGTTATCTTTATACGCTTAAATGGAAGAAAATGCTATTCGGTGAACTCACCGATTTTTCTAAATTTAGTATAACGTTCATTTAGCAAAACGTCAATATCTATTTTCATTTTTTTGTGTAAAGATTTATATAAAAATTCCGCTATATTTTCAGCAGTTTGACCAATATCGTTATGAGCGCCGCCTAAAGGCTCTTCAATTATCTTTTCGGCGACTCCAAGTTCAAGCATATCCTCGGCGGTGATCTTCATTATTGAGCAGGCTTCCTTCTCTCTGCCTGCGTCCTTCCAGAGTATAGAAGCGAAGCCGCGGGGGGAAATTACCGAATAGATTGAATTTTCAAGCACGGCAAGTTCATCGCACACGCCCAAAGCAAGTGCTCCGCCGCTTCCGCCCTCGCCCAGCACAACGCTGATTATCGGAGTTTTCAGCCGCATAAATTCCATAAGGTTTCTTGCGATAGCCTCGCCCTGTCCGCGCTTTTCGGCTTCAACGCCGCAGAATGCGCCGGGGGTATCTATAAAGCATATTACGGGGCGGTGGAATTTCTCCGCCTGCTTTGCAAGTCTTAATGCCTTGCGGTAGCCCTCGGGGTGGGGCATAGCAAAGTTGCTGTCCTTGTTTTCGTTGATATTTCTGCCCTTTACCTCGGCGATAACGGTAACGGGTATGCCGTTTATTGAGGCGATACCGCCCATGATTGCGCCGTCGTCGCCGTAAAGGCGGTCGCCGTGCATCTCCCAAAATTCGTCGAAGATGAGGGGAATGTAGTCCCGTATTGTAGGTCTGCCCTTTTGGCGGACGACCTCAAGACGTTCGTAGGGGGTAAGCTTGTTTAATTTTTCCATTATGCGTTACCTCCTGTTTTGTGCAGTTTAAGAATATGCGCAATAGTACGGCGCATTGATTTGCGCTCGACTATCATGTCGGCAAAGCCGTGTTCAAGCATGAATTCCGCAGACTGGAAATCATCGGGAAGCCTTTGCTTGATAGTACCCTCGATAACGCGTCTGCCGGCAAAGCCGATAAGGACTTTCGGTTCTGCGATGATTATATCGCCCAGAGAAGCGAATGAAGCTGTCACGCCGCCTGTGGTGGGGTCGGTCATAACGGTGATGTAGAGCAGTCCTGCATCGCTGTGGCGAGCCGCTGCGCCGCTGGTTTTAGCCATCTGCATGAGGGAAACGATGCCCTCCTGCATTCTTGCGCCGCCTGAAGCGGTAAAGAGAATTATCGGCAGCTTGTTTTCAGTGGCATACTCAAAGGCACGAGTAATTTTTTCTCCCACAACGCTGCCCATGGAAGCCATCATATACCGTGAATCCATTACGCCGATAACGCATTTTTCGCCCCGTATTGTACACTCGCCGGTTATTACGGCGTCCTTTAAGCCTGTGCTTTCACGGAGCTTCTGCTGCTTTGCTTCATAGTCGGGAAAATCTATCGGGTTTGCGCTGAGCATATCCGCGTCAAACTCGGTGAAGCTGTCCTTGTCGGCAATAAGGCTGATACGCTCGGGGGCGGTAAGCCGTGCATGGTAGCCGCATTCGGGACATACTCTGAGATTTTTCTCCAGCTCGTCTGTCATAATAACATTAAGACAGCGGGGACATTTGAAAAGCATATTATCGGGTACTTTTACCGAAGAATCGGCTTCTGCCTTTTCCTCGTCGGGTACGGCGTTGAAACGGGTTTTAACCACGTTGAACAAGTCTTCGAGACCCACCTTGGTCACTCCTTTGGAAAATAAATTTTAGGTTGTTATGTGTTCATCACGGAGGGAGAATAAAGCCTGCAACTACTGCAACGAGAACAACCCATTTGTACTTGTTGTTTTTCAGGTCGTTTTTATCTGTTAAAAAGATGATAAGTCCGATAACCGGAAGAAAAAACGACAGGAGCAGCAGCCACCAGTTTTTTTGCAGAAACTCGGAAAATTCACTTCCGGAATTATTTGATGTGTTTGCCGGAGCATTTGCAAAGGGAGACTGTGCATTTGGATTGGTATAAGGCTTAAAGCTGCCGTTGTCAGCATAAGGGTTACCGTTGTTTGTGTAAGGGTCTCCGTTTGGGTTGGAATTTTGGTTCTGTGCTGCTTTATATTCGCCCTGTACAGTCTTTCCCTCATCGTCACGTACTTTGAAGATGGGTTCGGGACGGTTCGGGTAAATTTCCTCCATCTGCACATCGGGAGTTATCTCACGCATTTCGGGCTGCGGCTGGGGGTAATCGGACGGGTCATAGTTATAAACTGCGCTTAAAGCTTCGTCATCGGGAATCTTGTAGCCGCAGGAAAGACATTCGCCGTTTGTAAGCTTTCCCATACAAAGCGGACATTTATTTGAAGCCAACCTGATTACCTCCCTTATAATTTTTATTGTGACTAAGGAACCGCTGATTAATACGTTTCTGCCGTTTTTCAAAATGTCCTCAAAGACTCAAACTCGTACATTTGTCAAAACGGCGAAACGAACGCTGCGCTTTAATCAGCGGCTTCCTAATTATTTCATCTTTCTGCCAAGATAGCCGATATCGTAGTTTCCCTCTTCAAAGACGGGGTCGCGGATAAGTGAAAGCTGGAAGTCGATATTTGTGTCAACGCCTTCGACGATAAATTCCGCCAGCGCCCATTTCATTTTGGCGATAGCTTCCTCACGGGTGGGAGCGTAAACGATAAGCTTTGCTATCATGCTGTCATAATAAGGAGTGATGGTATATCCCTGATATGCGGAGCTGTCGATGCGTATGCCCGGTCCGCCGGGAATATGCAGTGCGTTTATTTTTCCGGGGCTTGGACGGAAGTTATGCTCGGGACTTTCCGCATTGATACGGCACTCGATGGAGTGTCCCTTTATTTCGATATCCTCCTGAGAATAGGGTATTTCCTTGCCTGCGGCAATTTTAAGCTGCGCTTTGACAAGGTCAACGCCTGTTACGAACTCGGTGATGGGGTGTTCTACCTGAATACGGGTATTCATTTCCATGAAGTAGAAATTCTGCTTTTCGTCAACAAGAAACTCGATAGTGCCTGCGTTGTAATAGCCGCAGACCTTTGCCGCCGCAACTGCCGCCTTGCCCATACGGTTGCGTAGTTGGGGAGTCATTATCGTTGAGGGGCTTTCCTCAAGTACCTTCTGGTTGCGGCGCTGCATTGAGCAGTCACGCTCGCCCAGATGGATAACGTTGCCGTGCTTGTCGGCTAATATCTGAAACTCGATATGCTTGGGATTTACGATAAACTTTTCCATATAAATGCTGTCGTCGCCGAAAAAGCTGAGAGCCTCCTGCTTTGCGGCTGTGACCTGCGCTTCAAGGTCGTCCATGCGCTCAACAAGACGGATACCACGTCCGCCGCCACCTGCCGACGCCTTTACCATAAGGGGAAAGCCTATCTCCTCGGCGAGCTTTTTTGCCTCGTCCATGGACTTTACTGCGCCGTCGCTGCCCGGTATAACGGGTACGCCTGCATTTTTCATAGCAGTTTTAGCCGCCGCCTTGTCACCCAGCATTTCAATGGATTCGGGTGCAGGACCGATAAAGGTTATTCCGCACTTGCCGCAGTTGCGCGCGAAAGCGGCGTTCTCGGAAAGAAAGCCGAAACCCGGGTGTACTGCGTCTGCACCTGTTATCTCGCAGGCTGCGATAATAGCTTTTTCGTTTAAGTAGCTGTCCTTTGTGGCAGGACCGCCTATGCAGACCGCTTCGTCGGCGATACGGGCATGAAGGGCGTTCCTGTCGGCAGTTGAAAATACCGCAACGGTTTTAAGCCCCAGCTCGCGGCACGCACGGATCACCCTGACGGCGATCTCGCCGCGGTTTGCGATAAGTACCTTTTTAAACATAGTAAAAATTACCTTTCAGCAGAAATTACTTGATAGCAAAGGAAATTTCGGCTGCGACAGCCTTTTCTCCGTTTACAGTTGCAAGAGCCTTGCCCACGCCTACGGGACCTTTGACCTTCACGATCTCGACCTCGATTTTAAGGGTGTCGCCGGGGACTACCTGACGGCGGAACTTTGCTTCCTTAACGCCGCCGAAAAATCCTATCTTGCCTTTGTTTTCGGGCATAGAGAGCATTGCGACTGCTCCTGCCTGAGCGCACATTTCAAGCATAAGCACTCCCGGCACTACGGGGTAATCGGGGAAGTGTCCCTTGAACCAGAATTCGTCGGGACTCATATATTTTGTTGCTACGACGCGCTTGCCCACTTCCATTTCCTCAATAGTGTCGATAAGGAGAAACGGGTCGCGGTGAGGGATAATTTCCATAATTTGTTCTTTGTTCATCAAAGGCATAGCTGTTACTCCCTTACTTGATTATCATTATCGGCTGGTCGAACTCAACAGCCTCGCCGTTTTTAACGAGAATTTCCGCAACTGTGCCGTCGAAATCGCTCTGTACCTCGTTCATAAGCTTCATAGACTCGATTATCATAAGAACGTCGCCCTTTTTGACCTGCTGACCCACTGTTACAAACGGTGGCTTGTCGGGTGAAGCGGCTGCGTAGAATGTACCAACGATAGGGGACTTCACCACATTTCCGCTTACCTGCGGAGCAGCCGCAGGAGCGTTATCCTGAGCAGGTGCGGCAGCAGGCATACTCATTGCAGGCATCATAGGCATTCCGCCCATTGGAGGGGGAGGAGGGCACTTCCTGCCCTTGACGGTTATGCTCTTCTCGCCTGTTGTTATGGTGATCTCACCAAGCTCTTTTTCATTAACAATATCAGCAAGCTTGGCAATTGTTTCAAGTTCAAAGTCATAAATTTTATTGCTCATCGTGAAGCCTCCATTATTCTTTATACTTTGTGATACAGAGTGTTGCGTTGTGTCCGCCGAAGCCAAGGCTGTTTGTCAGCGCCGCATTGACGGTCATATTTCTGCCGCCCTCTGTGCAGTAGTCAAGGTCGCACTCGGGGTCGGGTACTTTATATCCTCTTGTAACGTGAACGTAGTCGTTCTTTACCGAAAGTGCGGTAACGACTGCTTCAACTGCGCCTGCTGCGCCGAGAAGGTGTCCTGTCATGGACTTGGTGGAGTTGATAGCTACCTTTCTTGCCGCTTCTTCGCCGAGAGCGACCTTGATAGCCTTTGTTTCGTACTTGTCATTAAGTCCCGTTGATGTGCCGTGAGCGTTGATATAGTCGATATCCTCGGCTTTGAGTCCTGCCTCGGTATAAGCGTTTACCATACCTCTTGCTGCTGCATCACCTTCGGGAGAGGGGCTTGTCATGTGGTAAGCATCGCCTGTTGCGCCGTAGCCGGAAATTTCCGCATATATCTTTGCGCCTCTTGCCTTTGCGTGTTCAAGCTCTTCAAGTACCAGAGCGCCGCTGCCCTCGCCCAGAACGAAGCCGTTTCTTTCGCCGTCAAAGGGGATAGAGCATCTGTCAAGGTCATCGGAACGGGTCAGAGCCTTCATATTATTGAAGCCGCCGAGAGCGAATTTGCCCACACAGGATTCTGCTCCGCCTGCGATACAAACGTCAAGGTAGCCGTCCTTGATCTTTCTGAAAGCTTCGCCGATAGCGTGTGTTGAGGAAGCGCAGGCTGTGGTGGTACAGAAGTTGTCGCCCTTGAAGCCTGTGCGCATTGAAATCGTACCTGCCGCCATATTGCCTATCATCATAGGTACATAGAATACAGAAATTCTGTCTGCGCCTTTTTCGAGGAACTTTTCGTGCTCCTGGAGAGTAAGGTTAAGGCCGCCGATGCCTACGCCAAAGATTACGCCTGCACGGTAGGGGTCAACGTCCTTGAAATCGCTGCCGCTGTCGGCAAGAGCATCCAGCGCGGACACTACCGAGAACTGTGTGAAGCGGTCCATGCGGCGTGCTTCTTTTTTGTCGATATACTTTTCGCAGGAGAAATCCTTTACTCTTGCAGCGATCTTAACGTCAAAATCCTCGCCTGTGATATCGTCAACAAAGCCGAAGCCGTGCTGACCGTTTTTAAGGCTGTTCCAGAATTCTTCAACGGTATTTCCAACGGGCGAAACTACGCCCATACCGGTAATTACTACTCTTTTACTCATTGTTTTATAATCCTTTCTGTATAAAGGTATATTATTTTTACGATACGTTTAATTCTGATAATACGGGTCAAACATTGATTTTAAACAAATTAAACAAAAGTGCCGATGTTTTTTCGCATTTTGAAAAACTCGGAGACAAACAACGAAGTTGTTTTGTTCTTATTAGTTCCGATAATGAAGCAAACTAAAAGTTTTATGGTTTTGCTTTAGCAAAATTTCAAGCGACAGCTTGAAAAATAAAACTTGGAGCTCAAACAACGAAGTTGTTTGAGGTTTTTTACATTGAAAGTCCGCCGGATATCTCGATAGTCTGTCCGGTTACATAAGCTGCGTCTTCGGAGCAGAGGAAGGATACCACGCCTGCGATCTCCTCAACTGTGCCGTAGCGCTTCATTGCAATAGCTTCAAGCATTTTAGCTTTCTGCTCGTCGGTAAGCTTATCAGTCATGGGAGTCTTGATAAATCCGGGAGCAACTGCGTTTACGTTGATATTTCTTGAGCCAAGCTCCTTTGCGGCAGTTTTGGTCATACCGATTATAGCAGCCTTTGAAGCGGAATAGTTGATCTGACCGGGGTTGCCGTAAAGTCCTGCAACGGAGGCAAGGTTAACTATTTTGCCCTGCTTCTGACGAATCATAACGTTTCCTGCAAGCTTCATCATATTGAAAACGCTCTTCTGATTTACTGCGATTACCATGTCGTACTGCTCTTCGGGCATTCTTGCCATAAGTCCGTCACGGGTGATGCCTGCGTTGTTTACCAGCACGTCGATTGTACCGAAGCGTTCCTTTACCGCCTTGACCATTTCCTCGCAGTCTGCGTATTTGGAAACGTCGGCGCAGAAAATTTCCGCCTCAACGCCGAGAGCGCGGATATCCTCTGCGATGGAATTATTTTCAAACATACTCTCGTTAAGGTCGTTAAGTGCAATATTGAAGCCGTCCTTTGCAAGTCTGAGAGCAATTGCTGCTCCGATACCTCTTGAAGAACCTGTTATAATTGCTGTTTTAGCCATAATATTTTTTCCTTTCGTTTACTATGCGTATAATTTGCTGTAATTATCCATTAAGTTAAAATGTGTGTGCTGTCCCTTTGCTTCGGGAAGCTCCTTTTCCGGAATAAAAAGCTCGTTGTAAAGCGGTTCGGTCCGTCTGACGTTTATTTTAAGGTCGTACTGCTTTTTTCGGGATTCGTCAAGCTTTCTCGCCTCGGTCTCCATTCGGCGTATGCTTATCCGCACCGAAAGGCTGCCATAGACGGAATAAATGCCTATTACCGCAAGTATTACGAAAAAGCGGCTGTTTTTATCCCAAACGGAAAAAGCCAGAAGCACGCCCTGTATTATAAGCAGAACAACGCTTTTCTGCGTCAGAATTTCAAATGCTTTATTGAAATAGCTTTCCAGCATATCGAAAAATTCCGAGTTATAGCAGTCGTAAACCATCCATATCATTTTCCCGTCGGGAAAATGCACTCCTTTCGTGTTTCCGTGTGAAAATCAATAGTCCATTATTATTGCGCCCAGAGTCAGACCTGCACCGAAGCCTACAAGACAGATGCGGTCGCCGTGCTTTACTGTGCCGTCGGCGATGGCTTCGCTGAGTGCGATAGGTATTGAGGCGCTTGATGTATTGCCGTGATTTGATATGTTTACGATAAATTTATCCATGGAAACTCCGAGATTTTTTGCGGCAGTTTCGATAATTCTTATATTTGCCTGATGGGGTATGAACCAGTCAATTGTGTTTATGTCAAGACCTATCTTGCCGGCGGCTTTCTGTGCCGCTGTGGGCAGAGCCTTTGTTGCGAACTTGTATACTTCCTTGCCGTCCTGAATGAGGTATTCAGTACCTGCGGAAAAGTCGCCCGTATCTATTTCGTCCTCGGCGGTTCTGAACGGGTGACGTATCTTATGCGCTTTTGAATAAAGGAAGCGCGCGCCTGTTCCGTCTGCGCCGATATAGCTTGTAAAAAGCTTCTCGGAACGTCCTATTACAGCCGCAGCTGCGCCGTCGCCGAAAAGCACGCAGGTGGAACGGTCGGTATAGTCGGTGATTTTTGAAAGAGTTTCATTTGCGACCACAAGGACATATTTCATGTCCGGGTCGGTCTGGAGATATCGTTTTGCAGCGTCTACTCCGTAAACAAAGCCGGAGCAGGCGGCGTTAAGGTCATAAGCGGCTGCGTTTGAAGCGCCAAGCTCGTTCTGTATCACGCAGGCTACCGACGGGGTCAAAAAATCGTTTGTAATGGTAGTATCAATGATAAGTCCGATATCCTTTACGTCTATACCTGCATTTTTTACTGCTTCCTTTGCGGCTTCAGCGCCCATTTTCCATGTGGGCTCGCCGTTGGTAAGATGGCGTGCTCTGATACCTGTTCTTGTAGTTATCCATTCGTCGTTGGTTTCAACTATTTTAGCCATGTCGTCGTTAGTTACGCAAAGGGTCGGCGTATATGAGCCCATACCCAAAATCTCAATTCCGAACAAAGCATTGACCTCCGTTTCACGACAGCCGCAAAAAAACTGCGGTTATCTCTTGTAATTTTACAATATATATGGTATATTATTAGTATGATGTTTTCCTCCGTGAAAACGTTTTATGCGTTTTGGGCGGAAAAATCCGGTATATCGGCTTCTCCCTCAGCCGAATTTATCAGACCGTACATTACTATTGTAATATTTTTCACGCTCTTTGTCAACCGATTTCGGGGAATAAACTGCATGGAGAAGCAAAAAAATTTTCGCCGTATTCTATGCAGAAACGGGGCGTTAACCGGACAGAAATCCGACAGAAACGGGAAATTGTCCGCAGAGGGCGGTACGGCGGCATTTTTAAAATGAAAGGAATACTATAATTATGTCAAAAACCGTATTTTTATTTTCAGGTCAGGGTTCGCAGTATGTTGGCATGGGCAAGGAGCTTTGCGAGGCATATCCGCAGGTGGATGTATACAAAAGAGCGAGTGATATCCTTGGGTTCGACCTTGCGGAAAAGATAAATAATTCCTCCGAGGAGGAGCTGGCGCAGACTGTTATTTCACAGCCTGCTATTATGGCAACGTCTCTTACGGCGTTTGAGATAATGAAACTGAACGGCGTGGAATTTTCCGCAGTTGCGGGACATTCTCTGGGTGAATATGCCGCTATGGTCGCTTCGGGAGTGCTTTCCTTCGAGGACGGCTTCAAGGTCATCAAGGCAAGGGCGCAGGCTATGCAGAAGGCTGCCGAAAACAGCGACGGCGCAATGTATGCCATTATCGGCAAGACTCCCGAAGAGATAGAGCAGGTATGTGCAGAGACTGAGGGCTATGTTGTTCCCGTAAACTACAATTCCTCCGCGCAGACCGTTATTGCAGGTGAGACTTCCGCAGCCGCAGCCGCAGCCGCAAAGCTTGCCGAATCCGGGGCAAAGGCAGTAAAGCTGGGTGTTTCCTCGGCGTTCCACTCAAAGCTTATGCAGCCTGCCGCAGAGGAATTTGAGGCGGCTCTGAACGGCATGGGAATTACCTTTAACAAGCCTGCGGTCTCATTCTATTCCAACCTTACGGGCGGCGAGCAGACCGATTTCGGCAATATGCCTGAAAAGCTTGCAAAGCATATTGTTTCACCGGTAAAGTTTACATCCGAGCTTGCGGCGCTTCAGGCGGCAGGCTATGAGAACTTTGTTGAGCTGGGTCCAAACAAGGTGCTGACGGGTCTTGTGAAAAAGACTCTCAAGGGCGTGAACGCAGTAAACGTCGAAAATGCAAAGACTCTTGAAAAAGCATTGGAGCTTTTCAAGTAATTTAATTATTTTAATGAACAGGAGAATTTTAAAATGACTTACGAAGAAATTTTTTCACAGGCTAAGGAAGCATTCACAAGCGGAGATACGACAGGCTTTAACGGTAATTTCGCCATTCAGGTGAATATTGTCGGCGAGGGCAGCGGCGCTTTCTATATCGCTTTCAAAAACGGTGTACTTGATGTTGCGCCTTATGAATACTACGACCGTGACGCTATACTTATCGCTTCCGCCGAGGACTTCATCAAGATCTCCGACGGCTCGCTCAATGCTGTTGCCGCTTTTACAACAGGCAAGCTTAAAGTTGAGGGAAGCATTGACAAGGCTCTGGAGCTTCAGAATATGATAGAAGTTATGGGCAAAAATGCTAAAAACGCCAAGAAAGCAAAGCCTGCAAAGAAAAAATAAGTATACAATGCAAATCAGTTCATAATACAAAAAGAAGGAATTAAAATGGCTAAATACGGTATTCTGGGTTATCCTCTGGGACACACTATGTCCCCTCCTATACACAAGCGGCTTTTCGAGCTTGACGGCAAGCCCGACGCAGAGTATGAGATATGCGAGTTTGCTCCCGAAACTCTTGCGGACAAGGCGGCTTATCTTAACTCGCTTTGCGGATATAATATCACAATTCCGTTTAAGGTAGATATAATAAAATATATCGATGAGCTGGACGGATCCGCAAAACGGTACAACTCGGTAAACTGTGTTGTGAACAGGAACGGCAGGAATATCGGTTTCAATACAGACTGCTACGGCTTTCTGCGTTCACTTGAAGCGGGCGGAGCAAAGCTTGACGGAAAGGTTTTGCAGATAGGCTGCGGCGGCGTGGGCAGAATGATGGCTATTGAAGCGGCTCTTCACGGCGCAGATCTGACTATTGTTTCTCTGCCCGAATTTATCACAGGCGCTGAGGCTGCTGCCGATGAGGCAAGGGCGCTTAATCCAAATGCGAAAATAAAGGTAATTACTCACGATGAGATAGAGGGCGGCTTCGATCTGTTGATGAATGCAAGTCCTGTTGGAATGTATCCCAAGGTGGAAGAATGTCCCGTAAGCGAGCAGGTCATCAAAAGCTGCAAATGCGTTTTTGACGTTATTTACAACCCCAATGTCACAAAGCTGATGGACATTGCTCAGAAAAACGGCATAAAGGCTATCGGGGGTATGGCTATGCTGGTATGGCAGGCTGTGGTGGCTCATGAGATATGGGACGGAGCAAAGTACAAGGACGAAGATATTGAGGCTCTTATTTCGGATATGAGAGAGGCTCTTGCCAAACAATAAGACGAAATAAACGACGCAGGAGGAAGGGCGATGAAGCTGAATCGTAAGCTGCTTGTTGCTGCAAAGGGCATAAGCGTGTGGTGGGGTATTTATCTTATTCTCGGCTGCTGCGCAGGCTTTGCGGTAAAGACCATCCAGGGGCTTTTTATGGCTAAGGACACGTTTGAAATTATGATGTATACTCCGCTGATGTGCGCAGGTTCGCTTATACTGGCGGTCGTTACATATTTTGTGAATCTGGTCGTAAAACGGGCTCCAATGAAAAAACTGAGAAAAAAGCTTTTTGCAATTGTTAAAAGTGAAGGCTTTTCACAGCAGTATATAAATACGCTTTTTGATAACGCAAGAGGTGACGTGAAAAATCTTTTGCTTATTGAGGCGGCATCGGCTTATTGTCTGAGAGGCGAGGCGGAGAATGCTTCAAAAATCCTTGACGCTGCTGATCTGGTGAGCATACTTGATATTGCCCGTACTACGGGAGATTTCCGTGCGGCGGCGTATTATTACTGCGTGAAAATGGTTCTCAGTATAATTAAAAAGGACTCGGAGGGTGCTGCAAGAGCTTACGATGACGGTATATACTATATTGACGCTTTTTCGGGCGACGATATAGTTATGGCTGTTCTTGCACTTTATCAGACAGCGGCAGGGCTTTATAATTCGGCGATAGACACCATTGAAAAAATAAAGTGGCGCAGTCTGCCGTCGCATATGAAGAAATACGGCAGATCCTTTGCGGCGGAGATCAAGGCGAAAAATCTGCTGAACACAGGCAGATATGACGATGCAATAGTTTATGCCCGCATGTCGCTGGAGGCTCCCTGCACGGAATATATGGCTTCGCTTGCTGAGGAAATTATCAGAAAGGCAAAGCTTGAAAATAAGCAGCAAAAGACCGAAGCTTGAAGCTCGGTCTTTTCGTTTATACATGGTGGCGTTGTGTTATAAATTATAATTTGCCGCTAAATTTACTCCGAAGCATATTCCGAAAAAAGGCTTCTGCATTATTTATTGACAAATTCCGTATCGGTTGATATACTATAATATATTATAATAAATAAAGGCAGGAATAAAATGCTTCAAAATATAAAAGCGATCATTTTCGACATGGACGGCACTTTGCTGGACAGTCTTTCCGTTTGGGCGGACTCGGACTATGAGTTCATCACGGGGCTTGGATATGAGTACGACAAAAGCCATTCCTACAAAATGAAAACTATGCACTTTGACTCGGCGTGCGAATATCTTGTACGAGAATTCAGGCTTGGCTTTTCCCCGGAGGAAACAGGAGAAAAAATATTACAGATAGTAAAAGAAAAATATCTCCACGGAATAAGCTTAAAGGACGGTGCACTTGAATTTATCCGGTCGGCGTATGAGTCGGGAATAAAAATGTGCGTGGCGACCTCAAATAAAAAAGAACTTGCGGTGGACTCTCTGAAAGCGCACGGTATAATGCAATATATGGAATTTGTTCTGACCTCGGACGAAGTAGGCTGCGGCAAGGAATCGCCTCTGATTTTTGAACGGGCTGCGGAAATGCTCGGGGCAGTTCCTGCGGAAACGGCGGTTTTCGAGGACTCCATCCATGCGGTGAAGTCCGCAAAGGAAGCAGGCTTTTACGTTGTGGGCGTATACGACGATTTCTGCGAGGGTGAGTTTTCTGAAATTGAAAGGCTTGCCGACAGGTCTATAAAATCTTACGGGGAGATATAAGGAGAAACGGATGAAAAAAATTCTCGTTGGCATGAGCGGCGGTGTGGACAGCTCCGCGGCGGCTCTGCTTCTGATAAAGCAAGGCTATGATGTAAGCGGCTGTACAATGAAGCTTTTTGACGGAAACGATACTTCTGTGAATGACGCAAAGGCGGTCTGCGAAAAGCTTGGCATTGAGCATTACGTTCTGGACATAAGCGAAAAGTTCCGCAGGGAGGTCATGGACAAATTTGCCGAGGGCTATATTAACGGCGAAACGCCTAATCCCTGCATTTTCTGCAACCGTACGATAAAATTCGGCGAGATGCTTGACCGCGCTCTTGAGCTTGGCTTTGACGGCATTGCAACGGGGCATTATGCCGACATAGTTTACGGGAATCACAGCGGTCGGTGGCTTCTGAAATGCGCCGCAGACAGTAGAAAAGACCAGACCTATTTTCTTTATAATATGACGCAGAAGCAGCTTGAACACACGCTGTTTCCGCTGTATAATATGGATAAGCCGCAGATCCGTGCTTTGGCAGAGGAAAACGGTCTGATAACTGCACGGAAGCGTGACAGTCAGGATATTTGCTTTATCCCCGACGGCGACTATGCAAGGTTTATTGAGGAGTACACGGGAAGAATTTTTCCCGAAGGAGATTTTGTGGATACGGACGGAAATGTTATCGGCAGACACAGCGGCATTATCCGCTACACGACAGGTCAGCGGAGAGGTCTTGGAGTAACGTTCGGGAAGCCTGTTTATGTCAGTGGAAAGAACGTCCGTGACAATACTGTTACTCTTTCATACAGCGAATACACGGCAAAGGAAATTTTTCTTACGGACGTTAATCTTATTTCCGTTGAGACTCTTGACGAGCCTATGGAAGTCATGGCAAAGGTGAGATATTCCGCAAAGCCCCGGGAGGCGGTGGTTTACCCTCCCGAAAACGGTGTGATGAGAATAGTATTCAGCGAGCCTGTAAGAAATCCCACTTCCGGACAGGCGTGCGTTTTCTATGATTTTGACACCGTTGTTGGCGGAGGAAAGATCATATGACGAATTTTTTAGAAAACAGCAACATTTATTCGGCAGGCGTTAATATATATTTATATACAGACTTCTTATTCTGAAATCAAACATAGAAAGGATTTGATATTATGAAAGAAATTTCGCTTAACGAACTTAGCTTCAACCCGTGGGAGAAAATTGGAAAGGAATGGTTCCTGCTCACAAGCGGAAACGAACAGGACGGCTTTAACACTATGACAGCTTCATGGGGCTTCATGGGCGTGATGTGGAGAAAAAACGTATTTATAACAGTTGTACGTCCCACACGCTACACCTATGAATTTATGGAGAAAAACGACCTTTTCACGGTAAGCTTTTTTGACGAGAAGTACCGTCCTGCGCTGAATTTCTGCGGCTCGTATTCGGGACGCGACTGCGACAAAGCGTCAAAGGCAGGTCTTGATCCGGAATATATTGACGGTACGACCACGTTTGAGGAGGCAAGCCTTGTTCTTGTTTGCAGAAAAATTTATGCTCAGGATATGGACGTTTCGCTTCTTGCCGATGACTTAAAGCCCGTCAACGGCAACGACCCCATTCACAAGCAGTTTATCGGAGAGATACTCAAAGCATATGTTAAGGACTAATTTTTCTTCCGTTCTCATAAAATAAAGTAAACGCTTGACAAGCTGTCTTTAATATGGTATAATTCGATTATTCCTATGAGGGAGTAGTCAGCGTGTTCGCACGCAGTAAATATCGACATATTGGTAAGCTTGCTTACCCGGTTTTGCTTTAAATGACGAGACTCACGGGCGGCAGACAGTTTCCTGTTCAAAGGCGCTGTTTGTCGTCTGTGAGTCTTTTGTTTTATGTGAAAGGATGGTAAACATGGGATTTCTTGAATTGTTTCTGATTGCGGTAGGACTTTCCGCAGACGCATTTTCGGTGGCGGTCTGCAAGGGTCTGAATATGCGTAAGCTGAACCTGAAGCACGCTTATATCATTGCGCTGTTTTTCGGGGTATTTCAGGCGGTAATGCCGCTTATAGGGTACTTTCTGGGTACAAGCTTTTCAAGCTATATCGAAAGCTTCGACCACTGGATAGCTTTTGCTCTGCTTGTTTTTATCGGCGGCAAGATGGTTATTGAGACTATCCGTGAAAAGGATGGGGAAGAAGAGGAGAAAACCGATTCTCTCAACATAGGTGAGCTGACGGTCATGGCAATTGCCACAAGCATTGACGCTCTTGCAGTTGGAATTACCTTTGCATTTTTAAAGGTAAATATTATTCCCTCGGTACTGCTTATCGGCGTGACGACGTTTGCGCTTTCGCTGGGTGGCGTACTTATCGGCAACAGGTTCGGGACAAAATACAAGAGCAAGGCAGAGCTTGCAGGGGGAATAATTCTTATTCTTATCGGTGTAAAAATTCTGCTGGAGCATCTGGGGATAATTAATTTTTGATGATGTTAAATTATAGTTTAGCGGCGAGCCGCCGCAGGCATTCCGTAATTTAGTTTTGAGAATTTTTTAATTTTGTGGCTCGGTAACGTTAGTATGAGATAAACAAGAATTTAGCTTATAAAAATGCGAGGGGGAAACCTATGAGGGGACAAGGAAAAACTAAAAACCAACAAAAATCGGCATTTCCTTTTCCCCTAACGGTTTCCCCCTCGTGGCTCCCCTTTCCCTTCCACCCCTTATCCTTTGCCGATTTTTAAGTTCGGAAAATTGAAATTTATTGTTCTGAACTTTACTTTTGAGAACTGTTTTGTCATGTTTCAATGAGATGTTCAATTTTTTAAATGGTTCTCCTCTAATTTGCTTTTTTCTGCAAAAGGACATCGGTAGCCGGAGGGGAAAAGGGTTTAGGGAAAGAGGAGCGCGAGGAGAAAACCGCAAGGGAAAGGGGGAGACGGCGACGGAGCTGACATTCAATGAGTGCTCCCCCTTTCCCTGAAGGTTGTCTCCTCGCAATTTGTACGCTAAACTATAATTTGTAAAAAGCAATTGAGTATTATTAGAAAGGATTTTCAGTATGACCTTAAAAGAACTGTATGAGCTTACCGACAATATGCTTTGCTATGCCGGAGTTGAAAACCACAGCTTCGACACCGACTGCCTTTTCGAGGATATTCTCGGTGCGGACAGGCTTGCTCTTATGCTGAAAGGCAGCGATGAAGTTCCCGAACCCGATGCGGACAGGCTTATGGAGGCTGCCGAAAAACGCTGTTCGGGAAATCCCTTGCAGTATATTCTCGGAAACTGGGAGTTTTACGGACGAACTTTTTGTGTTGGCGAAGGTGTGCTGATACCTCGTCCCGACACGGAAGTGCTTGTTGAAAAGGTTCTGGAGCATTTCAAAAATGCAGGAAATTATTCTCCCGAAATATGCGACCTTTGCAGCGGTACGGGCTGCATTGCGGTAACTCTCAAAAAAGAGCTGCCGAAGGCAACTGTTCATGCGGTTGAATTTTCTTCGGACGCTATGCCGTATCTTATAAAAAATATCGGTATGAATGACGCGGATGTGAAGATAATCAAGGGTGATGTTACCGACGGGCGTTTGCTTGAAAATTTTGCCGACCCGGACGATATCGGCGAGTACAGAAAAATCGACTGTATCGTTTCAAATCCGCCTTATCTTACCGACAAGGAGATGGATGAGATATCCCGTGAGGTCAAGCATGAGCCTGAGCTTGCTCTGAGAGGCGGCACGGACGGACTGAAATTTTATCGCATAATTTCATGTCTTTGGAAAGAAATTCTGAAGGACGGCGGTCTGCTTGCCTTTGAGATAGGCTGGGAACAAGGTGCGGCTGTAAAAGATATTATGGAGAATAACGGATATAAAAACGTTACGGTGCATAAGGATTATGCGGGGAACGACAGAGTAGTCACCGGTGTCAAAAATCAGGACTCGTAAATTTTTCTATAATGTAACCAAAAATTAACTTGAAATTTTTGTCGGAATATGATATATTATACTAAGGGAAAAGCCGATCAATATGAATCAGCTTTTTCCTGAGCGCCATTTAAATTCTGAATGGTGGATCGGATTATTACCGCAGAAAAGTACATACAATAGTATATAGATTGCTATGCGCTGTTTCTGAAAGGAGGCTTGTTATGGTAATAGTTTGGATAGTTGTTCTTATAGCTGCGCTTCTGGTGGAGGCGGCAACGTTTGCGTTGGTTTCTATATGGTTTGCGGCAGGCGCTCTCGGCGCACTTATAGCAGCGGCTCTGGGAGCTGATCTTACGGTGCAGCTTATCGTTTTTACGGCGCTTGCAGGCTTGCTTCTGGCGTTTACTCGTCCGCTGATGAAAAAGCTGTTCCCGGGCAAGTTTATTCCTACAAATTCCGAACTGGAGATAGGCAAAACCGCTGTTGTAATTGAAAAAATCGACAATGCTTCCGGTAAGGGCAGAGTAAAGGTCAGCGGAGTTAACTGGAGTGCGGTCTCCGAAAGCGGAGAGGAAATTCCCGAGGGAGAGATCGTTGTCGTTACCGAAGTGCGTTCCGCAAAGCTTGCGGTAAAAAAGGCTTCGGAAAATGACAAGGGTTAAAAATTTTGAAAGGTTGGTTTTGTTATGCAGTATATTTTAATAGGTATTATTATTCTGGCAGTCATCATTGTTATTTCGGGTATCAAATTTGTTCCGCAGGCGACTGAATATGTGGTTGTACGTCTGGGTACTTATTCTCGTTCGCTTCAGGCAGGTCCGCATTATGTTGTACCTTTTATTGAAAAGGTCGCAAAGAAGGTTTCGATAAAGGAACAGGTTGCCGATTTCAGACCCCAGCCCGTTATCACAAAGGATAATGTTACTATGCAGATAGATACGGTCGTATTCTACCGCATTACCGATTCAAGACTGTACACATACGGCGTTGAAAGACCGCTTTCTGCTATCGAAAATCTTACTGCAACCACTCTGCGTAACATTATCGGTGAGTTGGAGCTTGACTCTACTCTTACTTCAAGAGATACCATTAACGCAAAGATCACGGCTATTCTTGACGAAGCTACCGACCCGTGGGGAATCAAGGTAAACCGTGTTGAGCTGAAAAATATTATTCCGCCGAAGGAAATTCAGGACTCCATGGAAAAGCAGATGAAGGCTGAACGTGAGCGCCGTGAAAAAATACTTCAGGCTGAAGGTGAAAAGAAGTCTCAGATACTTGTGGCAGAAGGTGAAAAGGAATCGAAGATACTTCGTGCCGAAGCTGAAAAGGAAGCGGAGATACTCCGCGCCGAGGCTGAAAAGCAGGCTATGATACTTCGTGCGGACGCTGTAAGACAGCAGAAAATTCTTGAGGCTCAGGGTGAAGCCGAGTCCATTGCACTGGTGCAGAATGCTCTTGCAGAAAGCCTTGTAAAGCTGAATGCTTCAAATCCGCAGGATAACGTTATCGCTCTCAAGAGTCTTGAGGCTTTTGCAAAGGCTGCCGACGGCAAGGCTACAAAGATCATTATTCCGTCTGAAATTCAGGGGCTTGCAGGCATGGTAACTTCCATTAAGGAGATCGCTTCAAACAGCACAAAGTCAAATCCGTAAGGCGTTTTATCGAACTTGTTTCGGGGTACTATTGATATAGTACCCCGATTTTTATGGTATATTTTTATAGTTATAATATTCTGCAAATCGGGAACATTAACAGCGTAAACCACTTATGCAGCCGCTTCGGTATGCACGGGGCAGTTCCCGGTCATTGCAAACGCCGCAAGGTACTTCGGCTGAAATGTGTTTATATAAAGTTCTGTGAGGCAGGGAACGGGTTTTTCTGCTTCACAGAAATTTTTTTGAGAAAATTTCAAAAAACACTTGACAAATGTTTTTGAATGTGATATGATATTAAAGCTGTCTCGGAGAGATGAAGAAGTGGTTGAAAGAAAATTTGAGAAATTTTTAAAAACCCCTTGACAACTCAAAGAGGAAGTGATATAATAAAAAAGTTCCACGCGG
>CAMCPM010000026.1 GCA_945876755.1 uncultured Clostridia bacterium | reverse complement strand
CCTGCACCCATTGCAAGAATAACAGTAGCCGCACCTGTTACAGCGTCACCGCCTGCATAAACACCTTCACGTGATGTAAGACCGTTTTCATCTGCAACGAAGCAGCCTCTGCGGTTGGTTTCCAGACCCTTTGTTGTGTTTCTGATAAGCGGGTTGGGAGAAGTACCTATCGACATAATTACACAGTCAACATCAAGAACAAAGTCAGAGCCTTTCTTCTCTACCGGACTTCTTCTGCCGCTTTCATCGGGTTCGCCAAGTTCCATCTCAACGCACTTCATGCCCGTTACGAACTTATGCTCGTCACCGAGAATTTCAACGGGATTATTGAGAGTCTTGAAGATGATGCCCTCTTCCTTAGCGTGTTCTATCTCCTCATTACGGGCAGGCATTTCGGCCTCGCCTCTTCTGTATACTATGTATACATTCTCCGCACCGAGACGCTTAGCGCATCTTGCAGCGTCCATAGCAACGTTTCCTCCGCCTACAACAGCAACATTCTTTGCGTGCTGAATAGGCGTATCGGAGTCCTCTTTATATGCTTTCATAAGATTGGTTCTTGTGAGGAACTCGTTTGCGGAGTAAACACCCTTGAGGTTCTCGCCGGGGATACCCATAAATCTGGGAAGTCCTGCGCCTGAACCGATAAACATAGCCTCATAACCCTGCTCGAACAGCTCGTCAACGGTAATAGTTCTGCCGATAACAGTGTTTGTGCATACGGTAACGCCAAGAGCCTTGAGTCCGTCTATTTCTTTCTGAACGATAGCCTTGGGAAGACGAAATTCGGGAATACCGTATACAAGAACACCGCCTGCAAGGTGGAGCGCTTCGTAGATCGTTACCTCATAGCCAAGCTTTGCAAGGTCGCCTGCGCAGGTAAGTCCGGCAGGACCTGCACCGATTATAGCAACCTTATGACCGTTGGATTCAGGCTTCTTAGCCTCGCCTGTGCTGTGTTCGTTGTGCCAGTCGGCAACGAAGCGTTCAAGTCTGCCGATACCTACAGGCTCGCCCTTGATACCGCGTACGCATTTGCCCTCACACTGGGATTCCTGAGGACAAACTCTTCCGCAGACAGCGGGAAGAGAGCTTGACTTGCTGATAATATCATATGCGCCGTCAAAATCCTCCTGCTGAACCTTCTGAATAAACGCAGGAACATCAATGTTTACAGGACAGCCGCTTACACAGGGCTTATTTTTGCAGTTAAGGCATCTGTTTGCCTCGTCAACTGCAGTTTCTTTTGAATAGCCCAGAGCAACCTCCTTGAAGTTCTTGTTTCTGACATCGGGAGCCTGAGCAGGCATTTCATTCTTTTTAAGTGACATATTCGGCATAATTACTTAACCTCCGTTTGGAAGAGATTGCAGGTTTCTTCGTGCTTGTGGCGTTCAAAAGGCTTGTACATGGAAGAACGTTCAATAGCCTCGTCAAAGTCAACGAGGTGTCCGTCAAAGTCGGGACCGTCAACGCAGGCAAACTTTGTTTCGCCGCCTACTGTAAGACGGCAGCCGCCGCACATTCCGGTACCGTCGATCATGATAGGGTTCATTGAAACGACTGTTTTTATATCATACTGCTTTGTAAGAGTGCAGACGAATTTCATCATGATAAGAGGACCAATGGTAATTACCTCGTCATATTTTTCTCCGCTTTCGATAAGCTGCTTGAGAGCGTCGGTAACAAGACCCTTTGTACCGTGTGAACCGTCATCGGTCATCATGCAGAGCTTGTCCGAAACGGCACCGAATTCATCTTCAAGGATAACAAGATCTTTGTTTCTGAAGCCGACGATTGAGTGTACCTCACAGCCGAGATTGTGAAGCTTCTTAGCAATAGGGTAAGCAATTGCACAGCCAACGCCGCCGCCTACAACAGCAACCTTTTTCAAGCCATCGGTATGGGACTCAACACCGAGAGGACCGACAAAATCCTGTATGTACTCGCCCTCATTTTTGTGGTTAAGCTTTTCGGTAGTTGCGCCAACGATCTGGAAAATGATAGTAACAGTGCCCTTTTCCCTGTCAAAGTCTGCAACTGTAAGAGGGATACGCTCACCGTTCTCGTCCACGCGGAGGATAATAAACTGACCGGGTTCAGCTTTTTTTGCGACCATGGGAGCTTCAATATCCATCAATGTAACCGTAGGATTAAGAACCTTTTTTCTTACAATTTTATACATTTTCTCATTCCTTTACATTAATATTTATACAAAAAATACTTGTATTTCCGTGCATAATACTAAAAACCAATTAAACTGTAGACAAAAAATCTTCGCATAATCCATTATACGCAAGATTATGCTCGATTTTTTTGTACAGTTTTTAAATGGTTTTTAGTATAAAATAAAAATATGACGCAAAAGCATCAATACACGCACTTTATATTATAGCGAAACCAAGCCGTCTTGTCAACAAAATTAAATATGCCTTTTTGGGAAGAATGTATGAATATATCTATATAGCAGTTCTGTACAGGTTGCTTCTGCCTTTTTTGCCGATAATTTCCACAGCATTTGCAGCAGTAAGAACGTTCAGAATAAGCGAAGCGTATTTTGCACCCACGCCGCTTAAATCGCCGAAATCTTTTGAAGTAAATTCATCGGGAAGCCCGTTCGGAATAAAGTATCCCCAGTCGGCAGTACAGTCAATATGTATTTCATCCGCAAGCTCCAGCGGTATGCGGTCATAGCGAACATATCCGCGCCGCCTGCCCCGTTTAAGACCATCGCTTTCGGGCGGACGTCGATACTCCTCAATATCCAGCATAACAATGCACAGACGTAGATTTTCATTTGAAAGGAACGGCTTGATCTTGTAAAGCTCAGGGAAAATGTCATATGGCGTACCCTTAACGGGCGATTTGCGTTTCCTGCCCTGTACTCCGGTTTCGGGGTCAATGGGAATTATCCATTTCTGCCGTGGTATCGGGTGAACAACTGTGACTCTGCTGACGGAAAGAAACGCTTCAAGCTTTTTTCTGAGACGGTCAAAGCCTGCCGTCTGTATCTCGATAATGCCGTCCTCGCCGACGATATCCGCAACATAACCGCCGATTTTCTGCTCATGCCCGTCGGAGTAGGGCTCAAAGTAATTTTTCAGTACCGCATGAACGGTTTTCTCACCGTATGTACCGATACCGGCACGGATATGCTCGCCTGCAAGCACAGCATTCAGAGCATTGTAAAAGCGTTCTTTATCCATTACCCGACCTATCCTTTCAAAAAGAATACGTTTTACATTATATCACATACGGCTAAAAAAATCAAACCGCCTTGATTTCTCAAAGCGGTTTCACAATAGGCAATTTGGCAGGCGTAGCATTCTCCTGCATCTCTCGGGATTGCTCCCTGTCGGTACCATCGGCGTGTGGTCGCTACGAAATCTACCACCTCAAATAACCTATCTTATTGTACTTATATTATATCAGAATTATTCCGATTTGTCAAGCTTTCTGTAGATTGGCTTATTATTTCTTAACCTTTGAGCAAATCGTTTTTGACTTTCTTTTACTGCGGTGATAATAGAATTTTTGTAACTTGGGTCTTCTCCTTCAACGGTTATTCTTAAGATAATATTTACTGCTGTTCCGTTATCTGAAACAGTTTTAGAAACTAATGCAGTATTAGGGTTTTTGTCTTTGAATATGTAATCGGGGTCAGCAATAATATCTGCGAAAAGAGGTGAATATTCATCGTAAAATTCTTTTCCTCTTCTTTGAATAATATGGTCTTTCTGATTATTTGTTAAAATAACTTGGTCTGTAATTATTTTAGCAGATGTAACTGGTTGATACTTATCAATATCAATTTTTCCAATGCTGAGCAAATCTTTTACCGCCGTTTATTTGTTATCTGCTTTTATTATACCACTTCCGCCGCCGTTGTCAAGCGTTGCTTCGGAGCAGTATCGACTTTGCGGTGAACATATCATCATATGGATTTCCGCTTTCGGGATTTGCAAAATGCTATTGACAAATATTTTTTCATATGATATTATATATTATATAATATATGTAATGGAGGGTCCGCATGACTGCTGCGCTGAAATATCCGGTACTGATGGTCCACGGAATGGGCTTTCGTGACCGCAAAAGGCTTTGTTACTGGGGAAGAATACCCCAAATACTGAGAGAAAACGGCGCTGATATATACTTCGGCTGTCAGGACAGCAACGGCTCCGTTGAAAGCAACGCCCGCCAGCTTGAAGCAAGCCTGAACAAAGTCCTTGAACAGACGGGTGCTGAAAAGGTGAACATTATCGCACATTCAAAAGGCGGACTTGAAGCAAGATATCTTATCTCAACTATGGGGTATGGCGAGAAAGTCGCTTCGCTGACGACTCTTTCCACGCCGCATAACGGCTCGCTTACCGTTGATAAGCTTCTGAGATTTCCTGCTCCGGCGGTGAAGTTGGGATGCAGGGCGGTTGACCTTTGGTTTGGTATTCTTGGCGACAAGTGTCCCGACACATACAGCGCTGTCAATACTTTCAGAACGGATTCCGCAGAGAAGTTCAACGCCGAAAATCCCGACGACCCAAGGGTCTATTATCAGAGCTACGGCTTTGTAATGAACAAGGCGATTTCCGATATGACAATGTTTATTCCATGGCTGGTAGTAAACAGCGTTGAGGGCGAAAACGACGGCTTGCTTGCGCCAAGAGCCGTGCAATGGACGAATTTCAGAGGAGTATACCGAGGCATCAGCAAGCGCGGCGTTTCCCACTGTGATGAAGTAGATATGCGCAGACACAGACTTCCCATCAGCAGCGGAGACGTGTCTGAAAACGACATTACAGGTCTGTATCTGACGATAATAAATGATTTGAAAAATATGGGCTTTTAAGCTGAAAATTTCAAACCCGATTTTTGTGTACAATTTACAAAACGAAACAAATTTTCGATTTCCTATTGACGAACAAATGTTTTGATATTATAATTAAAAGTAGGGAATTTGACAGGATATTCAACCCGTCCCCGAGGGTAAAAATATTCTGCCTGCGGACAATGGATTTAATTTAGTCGATTGGAACGGAGGAAAGTACACAATGAACGGTTATATGGAAATGCTGATGGAATACAAACGCTCGGAAGCTGCCCTGAGAGAGCGCATAGGACAGATAAACGTTATGCTTAAAGGTACACTTGAAACCATTGAGCGCGAAGACCTTTTGCGCCGCAAGTCAATGCTTGAACAGGAGCTTTACGATATGCTCGACGTTATCGGAGAAATATATAATTATGCCGGCTGCGGGGAGGATGAAAAGTGCAGAAACGCTTGAGAAGCGACTTCCTTGGAGAAGCCGAATTCTGCGCCGACAAAAGACTTGAAGAGCTTATGGGAAACGGCGAGTCAAGCAACAGCGACAAGCACCGTCTTATGCTGAAAATTATGCGGAACGTGATAGAAAACGAGCTTACCGAAAGGCAGCGGCTGATGATAGGACTCTATTATTTCAAGCAGATGAATATTCCCGAAATTGCAGAAAAGCTTGGAGTAAACCGTTCCACGGTCTCAAGGACTATCTCACGGGGCAGAAGAAATATTATGGAAAAAATGAAATATTTTATTTAAACTGGAGGACTCAGATGACAACGCCGATTTATGATTTTCTTGAAAAATACAGAACAAGCGGAACAGTCCGCGGACATATGCCCGGTCACAAGGGCAGGGGAGTTAACTGCGGCTTTGAAGCGGCTTTTCCCTACGATATAACCGAAATAAAGGGCGCCGACGTGCTTTTCGAGTCGGATGGCATCATTGCCGAAAGTGAGAAAAATGCGTCAAAGCTTTTCGGTACGAAAGCAACATTTTACTCGGCAGGCGGTTCGACGCTTTGTATTCAGGCTATGCTGGCGGCTGTGTGCAAAAAGGACAGCGCATTTATCTGCGCAAGGAATTCCCATCGTGCAGTAATGAGCTCCTGCGTGCTGCTGGGACTTGAACCCTGCTGGTTCTATCCCGAATATGAGGACGGCTCGGTCGTGTCGGGGAATATTACTCCCGAAGCGGTCGAAAGAGCGATACTGAAATACGCCGAAAAAAAGCCCTCCTGCGTGTTTATCACCTCTCCCGACTATCTTGGCAGACTTGCCCCAGTCAGGGAAATTGCCGAGATCTGTCACAAATACGGACTTCCGCTGCTTGTAGACAACGCTCACGGCGCTTATCTTGCTTTCCTTGAAGAGAATATTCACCCCATTGCTCTCGGAGCGGATATGTGCTGCGACTCGGCGCATAAGACTCTTCCGGTGCTGACAGGCGGAGCATATCTTCATGTGGCAAATGAAAGATTTATTCCCGAAATCAAACGTAATATGGCTCTTTTCGGCAGTACAAGTCCGAGCTACATTATAATGTCAAGCCTTGACCTTTGCAATAAATATCTTGACGGGAATTTCAGAAAAGACCTTGCGGTAACGGTAAGCCGTGTAAAAAGCTTCCGTGAGCATTTTTCGCACCTTTGCGTTTCAAAGGCTGCGGAGCCGCTGAAAATAACATTTTATTCTATTCCCTGCGGACTTACGGGTTATCATCTTGCAGAGCAGCTCCGTTCGGGCGGTATCGAGCCTGAATATGCTGACGAGACCCATACCGTGCTTATGATGTCAGCTTCAAGTACGGAAGATGATTTCGCAAGGCTGACCGAAGTTACTGAAATGCTTATGTGTCCGAGGATACTGCTTCGTCCTCCCGAGTATACTATGTGCGAACCGAAGCGAGCCGTACTTCCACGTGAGGCGTTTTTTGCCGAAAAAGAAACGGTTGATACAGACAGCGCCATAGGAAGAATCGCCGCAGAAAGCGTTACAGTATGCCCTCCATGCGTGCCTGTTGTTGCTCCCGGAGAAATTATTGACGAAAATGTAATAAAAATTTTGAAAATGTATAGCATTTTTAAAGTAAATGTGATAAAATAAGTTTGTATACATTTTTATCTTCTTGGCAAAGGAGGATATGTCTCCCTGCGGAGACATAACATATTTATGAAACTTATTTACGCTATTGTTAATAATGACGACAGTCACGACGTTTCTTCAGCGCTTACAAAGTCAGGCTTTTCCGTAACCAAACTGGCTTCAACGGGCGGATTTCTTATGTCTGGCAACACTACTTTTCTTATCTGTGCCGACGCAGATAAGGTAGATACGGTCATCGGTATAATCACCGAGCGTTCACGCAGGAGAAAGCAGTACGTTCCCGCGGCAAATATCGCAGGCGCTGAAATGCACGGCGGAGCAAGCTTTCCCGTTGAGGTCTCCGTAGGCGGCGCAACGATTTTCGTTACCGATGTTGAACGTTTCGAGAAAGTATGATAAAGCTTTATTCAAAGGATCCGCTTGTTTCAGCCGTTACCGCTATGAAAAGCAGCGGAAGAATGGCACACGCTTTTCTGCTGACGGGGGAACGGGGAGCAGGTAAAAAGGTCTCTGCGGATTATATCGCTATGACTCTGCTTTGCGAAAACGGAAACGCCTGCGGCGAATGCAGACATTGCAGGCGTATTCTTTCAAACTCCCATCCGGATGTTATCAAGCCGGAAAAGTCGGGAAAAAAGCAGATCTATAACGTTGAAACCATGCGCTTTGTATGCTCCGATGCATATGTTGCTCCCAACGACTGCGACGCTAAGGTTTATATTTTTACCGACTGCGAAAGCATAGAGGAAAGAACCCAGAACCTTATGCTGAAGCTTATCGAAGAGCCTCCCGATACGGCGTATTTTATTTTTACCGCCGTTAGCAGAAGCGTTTTTTTGCCGACAATTTTGTCGAGAGTAATTACGATAGGCATTCCCGAATGTTCCGAGGAGGACTGCCGCACGGCTCTTGCGGACATGGGCTTTGAAGCTTCAGCGATAAATGAAGCCGTGGCTTGTTGTCACGGGAATATCGGCAGCTGCGTGGAATATCTGAAAGGCGGCGAAACAGCCGAAAACATAGAACTATGCCGTGAAATAATAGCTGCGATAGCTTCGGGCAACGAATACGGTCTGCTGACTGCTTTGCACAAAATAGGCGAGAACCGCAATCGCATTAAGCTTGTTTTTGAGCTTGCGGACAAGGTTATCCGAGACGCCTGCGTTATGCGGCTGGGTACGGCTCCTCTTATCGGCTGCGACCCGAAAGGCGCAGAGCAGCTGTCCAGAAAAATCAGCGTACGCCGTGCCGAGGCTATCCATGAAGCTATCGGCAGGACGATCGTCCGCTGCGGAATGAATATGAATGTACCGCCCGAAATGGCAGCGTTTGTATGCGCCGTTATGGGCTGAGAAAGGAAATACTGTCTATATGACCGAAATTATTGGAGTACGATTTAAAAGTGCCGGAAAGGTTTATTATTTTTCTCCGGCAGGGATCAAAGCGGAGGAGGGAAGCCTCGTTATTGTCGAGACTGCCCGTGGAGTCGAGTGCGGAGAGGTAGTTATGTCCAATCGGGAAGTGGAGGACAGCAAAATTACTGCACCGCTTAAAGCTATAATCCGCCTTGCAAATCAGCAGGATATGAAAATACTTGAACAAAACAAGGTCAAGGAGCAGAATGCTTTTAAGATATGTCAGGAGAAAATCGCCGTTCATAAGCTGGATATGAAGCTTGTGGACGTTGAATGTACCTTCGACAATAACAAGCTGCTGTTTTATTTTACAGCAGAAACAAGAGTTGATTTCCGTGAGCTTGTCAAGGACCTTGCTTCCGTGTTCAGAACAAGGATAGAACTGCGGCAGATAGGCGTCCGTGACGAAGCGAAAATTCTCGGCGGTCTCGGCATATGCGGACGTGAGTTCTGCTGTAAGGGCTTTCTTGGAGAGTTCCAGCCGGTTTCCATTAAAATGGCTAAGGAGCAGGGATTGTCCCTTAACCCGACGAAAATTTCCGGCACCTGCGGCAGACTAATGTGCTGCCTTAAATACGAGCAGGACGCCTATGAGTATCTATTAAAAAATACCCCCAAGGTCGGAGCATATGTAAAAACTCCCGATTTCAAGGGCTATGTTGAGGAAGTCAACCTGCTTACAGGCAAGCTGAAGGTCAAGCCTGAAAAATCCGAGGACGCAGCAGTTATTTTTGACAAAGCTGACGTTACCGTTATCCGTGACGGAAAAATCAAAATAGACAAGGAAGAGCTTAAAGCGCTCAAAGAACTTGAGGATAAATAATTTACGAAAGGAACGATATTATGAAAAAATCAAATGTTGTTGCGATAGTGCTTGCATCGGTAGCCGCCGCCGCTTCAATAGCTGCGTTGGTCATTGCGATAATTTCATTGGTTAAAAGCTGCGGCTCGAAAAAATTGACCGCCGCCGAATATAATTATTACGGACTGTCCGATGACGAGGAAAATGAGGAAGATACTCTCGGTAGCGACACTCTGGCATTCTGATTTCTGAAAGGATTGGTTTTTTAATGGCTAAAGACAAGGTTATAGACGCAAACGGCGGTGCTGTCCGCAAAATCGTAATTACGGTCATTGTGATACTGGCAGCACTTATCATACTTCTCAACTCGTTTACTACTGTAAAAGCAGGTCATTCGGGCGTTGTGACTACCTTCGGCAAGGTTTCGGAAAATGTTCTTTCCGAGGGACTTCACTTCAAGATACCGTTCATTCAGAACATTATTCTTGTGGATAACCGCGTGCAGAAAGCCGAGGTTGCCTGTACAGCAGCTTCAAAGGACCTCCAGACAGTTTCTTCAACTATTGCGGTAAACTATAAGGTGCTTAATTCATACTCCGCAAGCGTTTACAAGAATATCGGTCTTGACTACGAATCAGTCATAATCACACCTGCTATTCAGGAGTGCGTTAAGGCTGTTACCGCAAAATTTACCGCAGAAGAGCTTATCACAAACCGTCAGGCTATCGGCGACCAGATGATGGAGCTTCTCAAAGCGAAGATAAATACATACGGAATTGATATCCAGATATTCAATATCACAGCGTTTGATTTTACCGCAGAGTACAACGCCGCTATCGAGGCAAAGCAGACTGCCCAGCAGAATGCTCTTAAAGCCGAGCAGGATCTCCAGCGAATCAAGGTAGAGGCTGAACAGAAGATAGCTCAGGCTCAGGCTGAGGCGGAGGCATACAGACTCAAATCCGAGCAGATAACTCCCGAAATTCTCATCAGCAACTACATTGAAAAATGGGACGGCAAGCTTCCCACAGTAGTTTCAGGCGACGGCGGAACAATGATGCTCGACCTTTCAAAGCTTCTTGAAGAAGCGGAAAAAAGCGGAAAACAGGTTTCAACAGTACCTTCCTACACAACAAACAGCATAAGCACCGAAACAGAAGCAGAACCCGAAGAATAACTTCGCATATAATTCAATATAACAAACTAAGAGGTCTGAACCGTGAAAGGTTCAGACCTCTTTTGTAATTGCGTGTACGGAAACGGTATGCCGATTTCCATGATCCAATGGCAGATCAGTATTATTATCGTGCGCGTCCGTTGTTATTGTTATTATTGTTGTTATTGTTTCCGCCGCCGATAACGTCTCCCACGATATCCTCTGCGCCGGTCACAACATCGCCGACGATATCGTTGACGTCAGTGCCAAGCTCTTCGATAAGGCCATCGCCGTCAACGTCTCCCGTTTGGGAGGTCATACCGTTTTCTGTCTGACTTTCGGACTGCGTTGTGGTCTGGCTCTGGGAGGTAGTAGTCTGTGACTCGCTCTGTGACTGTGAGGACGAGCCCTGAGTTGTTCCATTGCCTGTGCCCGCATTGTTCGAGCAGCCGGTGAGCATGACCGCAGCAGCCGAAAGTGCAGCTATTGCCGAAAATATTTTCTTCATCAGGAATTCCTTTCCCGCAGGATTTATGCCCTCTGCGTTCTGTTATCCGTCAGAATTGAACGTCAGTCATAGTAGTAATTGCTTACCCCTTCTTCGCCGTTCACAATTTTACTGTACCGTTCCTCAATAGTCTGATTCCTGCTGCTTGTGAGTATAGCTGCCGCTATGTCCGCCATATCCGCGGGAATCACACCGGAGGAATTGTACATAAATATAATATAACCGTTATCATTAACAATATTCCTCGGCATTGAAGCTCTTAAAAGCTTGCAGAAATTTTCGTCATAATCATAGACAAATACTTCGCTGCTATCCGAAAAATAGGGACTACCGCTGTATGACGCATGGAGCGGCTCGGTATCGCCCACGTTGTTCAGGCTTCTCCATTGCTCTGCATCCATAAGCCATATGCCTCTGTATGATGAGTTTTTCATCGCATTGCGTATGAGTTCTTCGTCCGAAGCGTTTTCAATTCTTAAAAGTCCGAAATCGAAATAATCAAGCAGCTCAACGGTATTTGTGAACGACTCGGGAACGCTCAGGTAAGTACCGTCGGAATCAATGTGGAGTGTCCAGATGTTTTTCAGCTCGGAGCGGTAATAATTCTCCTCGTTTATCGCCATAATATCGTTGTAGTACGCCTCCGCAAGCTGTTCAAAGAAGCCGCGCTGGCAGAGTGAATACATACTTATTTGAGTATTGTAATCATATTTTTCCTGTTCTATAAAGACTCTTTGCGTGTAGACCGATACGGCATACTCACGGTCTAAGTATGCATTTTCGTTTTTGAGTTCGATATATTTTTCAAATTCCTTCTTTGCGTCAAGGATCTTGTTCTTGTATTTTTCCGCTATCTGCCGCTTATATTCATCGGTAAGGTCAAGGCGTCCGAGAATTTCCGCAGCGTCGGCGCTGTGACCGTAATATCTTCTTGTAAAGCTGCCACCGTTTTTAAGGTTGTATTTGATAAGCAAATAGCTGTTGCTCTGCGTAAGGTATGCAGCTTCATCGATAACATCGTTAAGTTCATAATAATTAGAATAGGAACTCAAGGTTTTGTGTTCATTGTAAAAATCAATTATTGCATGGTGAGCATCAACAATGGTGTCAATATTTGTTCTGTCCTTGATAAGCAGCGGAGCGTCGCTTCTTGAAAAACTGTAATAATCGTAGTTGTTCAGATTGGAAAAATCTCCGTAAAAGCCGCCGTATGACAGCTCAATTGACTTTACCGACGAAGCGGAGGGAATACGCTGTACAGCGCCGAAGCCCTCGGTTTTTATGCCGATGAAAATTACCGCATACGCCGCCGCAACGGTTACCGCATATTTTATTATGCTCAGCCAGAAACGTTTGAATCCACGGTTTGTAACTACCTCAAAAATCATATAAATAATGGCTGTGGTGATTATTGCAGGAATAACAGTTGACTCCGCCATTACAAAGCAGGATACAAGACAGAATATTGCTCCCGTTATGATTATATAGTAGGCAAGCTTGAATACGAAAGGCTTTGATACCTGTTCTGCACGGCGCTTTTTATACAGGAAGAACGCAAGTGCGCCCAGCGCAGCCGTTATAAGGAAGAATATAAGCGCCCATACGCCGTAATTCATTGAATTTCCCATCAGATAATCGCCTTGTGATACCCAGTCGGCTGTGGCAATAACACCGCCTGCAACTGATGTGTACATAATTGCCTTTACGCCCGGAACTTCTGCGTTTATGCCGTAAAGGTTGTCAAGCATTGAAAACAGCACGCAAAGTATCGTTGACGGAATAATAACGTTTATAAGTATGGTGTGAGCAATGCTTTCAAACTTGCTTCCGCAGCAGACTGTGATAAGTACCGCTGTTGTGTAAAGCATAAGCATACAAAGCGTGCCGCCGAGAATAAGCTTCAGCAGAATAGGCATTATCAGTCCGAAAATGTCGCAGACATAGCTTTTTTGATAGGTCACATATTCATCTATAAAAGTTTTTCCGTCCATAAAAAGCATACCGTAGCCCGTCAGCAGCAGGGAAATGACCTGTACTGCAAAAAACGGCATAAGGTAGGTGAAAAGTCCCGAAAGGAAATTGGAGAAAAATCTTTGTGTAGCCGTCATAGGAAGCGCAAGCTTCATATCCACAACGGACTTGTCGTGCAGACACTTGAAGCTTTCTACCGCCGTGAATATACCGAGAAAGCCTGCAAGAGCAGTTGTAAGAACAGCAATTACCAAATATACGTCAACGTAATACTCATAGCCGTGACCCGAATAGATTGAAGCTATTATTGAGATAATCACGGCAGGAGCGGCAACAAGGTGAAGTATCGCAATGATAATTGCCATTTTTTTGCTGTCTTTTATATTGCATATAAAATTGTGAAGCGCGGGAGAAATTTTCTTAGCCGATTTAGTCGATGCCGTTGCAGTCATAACCCATGCCCTCCATTTCGTAAATAAATATTTCCTCAAGTGTGAGGGGTATCACATCCAGCACCTTGGGCTGCTTCTTTTCAAGCTCGGTGCGGATAGTCTCCTCGTCGCCCTTGATAATAAGATAAGTAATGCTCTGGTTCCTTTCAAAGTGCAGAACACTAAGAGGCTCGAAGTCTTCTTCGGTGTACTGCTCGGGGAACGCCGCCTGAATTTTGTGAATGCTGCCCTTAACGCTGTCAAGGTCGCGGTTGAACAGCAGCTTGCCCTGATGGAGAAGCGCCGCCGTGTCGCAGACCTCGTTTATCTCTTTCAGGTTGTGGCTGGAAATAATAACGGTAAGCTTTCTGTCAAGCATAGCGTCCACAAGCATACGCTTTACGATAATTCGCATTGTGGGGTCGAGTCCGTCGAAAGCCTCGTCAAGGAGCAGGTAATCCGTACAGCTGGCAAGTCCCGTAATAACGATTGCCTGCCGCTTCATACCCTTTGAGAATTTGTCGATACGCTTCTTTTCGGGCAGCTTGATAATACCGTTCAGCTTGTCGAATATCTCGTCGGAGAAATTCGGATAAAAGCCCTTGTAGTAAGCTCTCATATCATTCAGCGTCATTGAGCCGAACTGTACCGTTTCGTCGTTAATGAAAAACACCTTCTGCTTGGCGGAAACGTTGTCATATACAGGCTCGCCGTCGATAAGCACATCGCCCTCTGTTTGCTTGTATACTCCCGACAGCAGCCGCAGGATAGTAGACTTTCCTGCACCGTTTGAGCCGAGAAGTCCGAAAGCGGTGCCGCTTTCAATAGTAAGGTCAACGCCGTCAAGAGCGTTAAAATCCTCAAAACTCATTTTAACATTTTTCAGTTCTATCATTGTATTTCAACCCCTTTGTCGATTCTTTCTTTAAGTTCGGATCTTGAAATTCCTGCATTCAGCGCCTCTGCAACCGCCTTGTCGAAATCCGCAAGATCGCTTTCCTTTACCATGTCGGGACTTACGTTTGAAACGAAGCTGCCCCGTCCTGCAAGTGAGTAAATCACCTTGTCGCGTTCAAGAAGCTGAAACGCCTTTGAAACAGTGTTTGGGTTCACCCCAAGCTCCTTTGCAAGCTCGCGCACACTGGGAAGCTTGTCGCCGGGCATAAGCTCTCTTTTCAGAATAAGCTCGATTATCTTCTTATAGAGCTGTTCATAAATCGGCGTTCTGCTTTGCAGGTCGATATTGTACATATAGTCTCACTCCTTTTAGTGCATTAACTGTACTATTAGTCTTGATACAGTTATATCATATAATACAGAGTTTGTCAAGAGGTTTTTGCAAATTGTAGTTTAGCACACTATTTTTTGTAGTAATCAGCGAAGCGACTCAAAAAAGTTCGCCAGCCTTTCAAGGCTGCAGGGTTCTCAGGGGCAGCGCCCCTGAGTCGCCGTCCGCAGACGGCGAAAGCTCTGCCTTGGAAGAGCTCCGCAAGGGGTGAATTCCGCGCAAAGCGCGGAAGAGGGGACGCCCTGCGATAGAGGGCGTCCCCTTTGTTTCAAATTTTAAGTGGACTGCATCTCAAAAACGTGCCGGTGGCACGTTTTTGACGATATAAGTTTGTTTTGAATTGATAGAACAGCAACGGCTTGCGCCGTTGTTAGGAACGCCCTCTCTTACAGGGCGTTCCTCGTCCGATGTTTCTGCGTAGCAGAAACTCGGAAACGAACGCTTGCGTTCGTTTTATTCACACTTTGCGGAGCGCTTTTAAGGCGGCGCTGCGGCGCCAAGTTAAGAGTTTCGCTCGTTGCGACGAGCGACTTAGGGGCGCTGTCCCTAAGAACCCTGCCACCTTTGAAAAGGTGGACGAAACTTTTTGAGTCGCTTCGCTGATTACTACGGAAAAATAGTACGCTAAACTATAATTTTATAAATGTATCGTCTTGGAACTTTTTACATCCAGTTTCCAAGAATAACTGCAAAAATCAGCGCAGGAAGCATATTACCTACCTTTACGGTCTTGCCGAAAAGCAGATTTACTCCTACTACCGCTATCAATATGTACCCCACATATGACAGATTCCCGATGACCTCCTCCGTGAAAAACGGAGCTGCCCACCCTGAAATAAGCGTTATCGCTCCCTGATAAACAAACAACGGAATTGCCGCAAAAAGCACTCCCACGCCAAGAGAAGCAGCAAAAACCATTGATATCATTCCGTCAAGCACTGCCTTTGCAAAAAGCGTAGACGGGTCATGACTGATTCCGTCCTGCAAAGAGCCGACCACTGCCATCGCTCCCACGCAGATAACAAGCGCGTTTGTCACAAATCCCTGAACAAACATATTGTTTCCGTCTGCATGGAAAACCTTTTTCAGCTTTTCGCCGAGAGTCTCCATTCTGTCCTCGATCTTCAACAGCTCGCCGACGATGATCCCCAGTGTCAGAGAAAGTATCATCAGCATTGTACCCTGAGTTTCAAAGCCGCCATTTCCGTCGGATATGAGCATTCTTGAAAGTGCGCCTGCCGCTCCCAGAAAAATAACCGCTATCCCAAGCGTTTTTATCAGCGAATCCTGCAAATCTTTTTTTATTGCTTTTTTGACCAGCAGACCTGCTCCGCCGCCTATAATTACTGCTGCGGCATTTACAATTGTTCCTGTCATTATCATTAATAATCTCACTCCGGTTAAATAAATTACCAGATAATAATACCATATAACTGAAAAATTTTCTATACGAAATTTAAAACGTTTACTACATAAATTAATAACCGTAAATTTACATTAAGTTGGCTTGCCAAAATGGTAAAACTATTGTACAATAACCGTAGTAAATAACGGGTGGAAAGGCTGGTTTATATTATGTCAAAAATTACTCTTGACTGGAACGAATATATCGAAAAAGCACGTCAGGCTTCCGCAGAGGGAATTGTTATGCTTAAAAACGACGGCGCTCTGCCTCTTGAAAAGGGAAGCTGCACCGCTGTTTTCGGAAGAATACAGAATCATTACTACAAGAGTGGAACAGGCTCAGGCGGACTTGTTAACGTAAGCGAGGTCATCGGAATTACTGACGGACTCATTAAATGCGGTGCAAAGCTCAACACCGAGCTTATGGAAACATATGCAAAATGGGAGGAGTCCAACCCGTTTGACGTCGGCGTAGGCTGGGGACACGAGCCTTGGTCTCAAAAGGAAATGCCCCTTGAAGACGATTTTGTAAAGCATATTGCGGAAAATTCAGACAGCGCAGTTGTCATCATAGGTCGTACCGCTGGCGAAGAGCAGGACAGCTCCGCAGTTGCAGGCTCATATCTTCTGACGGAAACAGAACTTGATATGCTGAAAAAGGTACGCAGGCATTTTAATAAAATGACGGTAGTTCTCAACGTCGGCGGAATTATCGACATGAGCTTTGTTAAGGAAGTTGACCCTGACGCTGTTCTTTATGTTTGGCAGGGCGGAATGGTTGGCGGTCTTGGTGCTGCCGACGTGCTTCTCGGAAATGTAAGTCCCTGCGGAAAGCTTGCTGACACCATTGCTGAAAAGGTCGCAGACTATCCCTCTGCACCTTATTTCGGCGACAATGAGCGCAATTTTTACAGCGAGGATATCTATGTGGGATACCGATATTTTGAAACCTTTGCAAAGGACAAAGTATTGTACCCCTTCGGCTTTGGACTTTCTTACACAAGCTTTGAAGTAAAAACCGTTTCTGCCTCTTCGGACAAAGAAAAAATCATTCTTGACGTAAACGTGAAAAATACGGGAGATTACAGCGGCAAGGAAGTTGTTCAGGTTTACTGCGAAGCGCCTAACGGAAAGCTTGGCAAGCCTGCCCGTGTGCTTTGCGCATACGGAAAGACCGGTACTCTCGCACCCGCGGAAGAACAGAATGTTCACCTTGAAATAAAGCTTTCAGACCTTGCTTCATATGATGATTCGGGCGTGACGGGTAATAAGTCATGCTATGTTCTGGAATCGGGCAAATATGGCATTTATGTTGGTACTGATGTACGCTCGGCAGCTTTGTCGTACAACTTTGAAATTTCGGAAACGACCGTTACAGAACGACTTTTAGAGGCTTGCGCACCTGTTCTCCCATTTGAAAGATTTGTAAACCGTGACGGAAAGGTTTCTATGGAAAGTGTTCCCACAGCACAGACCGATGAGGAAAAACGCCGTAAAGAAAAGCTTCCCGAAGAAGTTCCTCAGACGGCAAACCGCGGCATAAAGCTTGCGGATGTCCGTTGTGGAAAAGCTTCAATGAATGAGTTTATCGCACAGCTTTCCGATGATGACCTTTCCTGCATTATCCGCGGCGAGGGAATGGGAAGTCCCCGTGTCACGGCAGGAACAGCTTCAGCCTTCGGCGCTGTTTCGGATAATCTTTCCAATTTGGGAATACCCTGCGGCTGCTGCTCCGACGGCCCTTCGGGTATGCGCCTTGACTGCGGTACAAAGGCTTTCAGTCTGCCCAACGGAACGCTTCTCGCCTGTACCTTCAACGCACCGCTTATGGAAGAGCTTTTCACTCTCACCGGCAGAGAAATGGCTGCTAACAATGTGGAGTGTCTGCTGGGCCCCGGAATGAATATTCATCGTCATCCGCTTAACGGACGTAATTTCGAGTATTTCAGCGAGGACCCGTATCTTACGGGTACTATCGCAGCCGCTGAACTGAGAGGTATGCACAGTTCGGGTGTGACGGGTACTATAAAGCATTACTGCGGAAATAATCAGGAACAAAACCGCAGAGGAATTGATTCTGTAATTTCTGAAAGGGCGCTCCGTGAAATTTATCTCAAAGGTTTTGAGATTGCCGTAAAGCAGGGCGGCGCACGTTCTGTAATGACTACCTACGGGTCGGTAAACGGCTTGTGGACGGCAGGCAGCTATGACCTTTGTACTACTATTCTCCGTGACGAATGGGGCTTTGAGGGAATTGTTATGACCGACTGGTGGGCGGCAATTAATGAGCGCGGCAAGGCTCCCGATGGAACAAACTTTGCGGCAATGGTACGCGCACAAAACGACTTGTATATGGTCTGCTCCGACGGTTCGAGAAATTCAAGCGGAGATAATACGCTTTCTTCTCTCGAAAACGGCACTCTCACACGGGGCGAGCTTCAGCGCTGTGCAAAAAATATCTGTGCCTTCCTTATGAATACCCGTGCAATGGACAGGCTTAACGGCAGTGCAGAAAAAGTTGAAATAGTGAATCGTCCCGACGATGGCGACAGCTTTGACGCTGCTGATGTTGAGTTCCATAATGTAAGAAAAACTGCGGTCATTCCTCTTGATGGCATAGATACCTCAAAGGGAGCAAGCTTTGTTTTTGCTCTTGATTTTGAAAATGCCGGAACATACCGTGTTTCGATCACTGCAAGCTCCGATATGGGTGATGTTGCTCAGATGCCTGTTACGCTTTTCACAATGGGTACTCCAAGCGGCGTTTACACTTGGAACGGTACAGGCGGCGAGTGGGTAACAATTGAACGTGAAATGCCGTTTTTCTCAAGATTTACCGCTTGCAGGCTTTATTTCGGACAAAGCGGTCTGACTCTGCGTGATATCAAATTCGAGCATATCAATGATTTTGAAGACTCATTATGTTCAACCTCAACTGCTGATTTGTAATTCAATATCAGACATCTGTTAAATAAAGACAAATGACCTGAGGGAATTTCGTTCTTCTCAGGTCATCTTTATAGAGGTAAATTATAGTTTAGCGGATTATGACATTGATTTTTGTAGGGGACGGGTTTCCCGTTCCGAAAACTAACGCAAAATATCCGTAAGCCACGGGCGGAAATAGATTCCGCCCCTACATACAAATAAAATAAACTATAATTTTAAGTTAAACAGCAAATATCAATGAAACGATATTTTAACATTGATAAGCCTTTTCTAAAACAAAAAATGCCTGTATCATTTCAAACAGATACAGGCAGTCAGAATTGATCAGGCTGTTCAAATTATTTGTCTTTAGTCATGTTCTGACGGAACGCTATTACTGAAAGCGCCGCCACGACTATCATGTATGCGCATACAATGAGCAAATCTTTTCCGCATTCGCCGATATTGCCGGCAACAGCAAGTCTTGCGGCAGTTACCGAGTGATAAAATGGAAGTATGCAGCATATTTTCTCAATAGCGCCGCCGATAGCATCAACGTCCATCCAGATGCCGCCGAGAATAGCAGCTGCGGAGATTACCGCCGAGCAAAGCCCCGGAGCAGCCTTGTCGCTGAATTTACAGCCGAATAAAAGTCCGAAGCCAATAAAAAGTATCATGGAAGGTATAAGGGTCACGATTGCAAGAAGTATTCCGCCGATACTGAGAGATACACCCTCAACCGCAGCAATGATAAGAGAAACACCGAATGTTATCACGCACTGGATCAATGCAAGCAGAAGCATTGGGAGATAGTAGCCTGCGATAAAATCAAAAGCTGTCATAGGCGAAGCATAAAGCCTTGTAAGGAACGACGAGGTGCGGTCCTTTGAGGAGAGCAGCGCCGCAAAAAGCATGAGGAATGTAAGGCCGAACACAGTTATTCCGGCGCACAGATTATCAATTCGGAACACAGTCATGTTTGCCTGCGCAGGGATACTTTTGTTGATAACGCTCATCAGCAGAAGCATCACCACAGGAAAACCAAGGCAGAACACATAGCTTAACGGGTCGCGAATAAGTTCTTTTATATTTCTGTTTGCAAAGGCTGTTATTCTCATTTTATTTCTTCCTTTCCTGCATTTTCGGCAATTTCAATGAATGCGTCCTCAAAGCTTTCCTTGCCTGCAAGCTGTTTAAGTTCTTCGGCAGTACCTATTGCACGAAGCTTTCCGCTTGTCATTATAGCGATTCTGTCGCAGAGAGCTTCCGCTTCTTCAAGGTAGTGGGTGGTGAGGATAATTGTCATTTTCGATTTGAGCTGACGGATAACATTCCACAGTTCGCGCCTTGCAAGAACGTCAAGACCGAGAGTAGGTTCGTCCAGGAAAAGTATCTGCGGCGAGGTGATGAGCGCCATAGCAATACTTACCTTTCTCTGCCAGCCGCCCGAAAGAGTTTTGGTGCGGGCGTTTTCCTTTTCACCGAGAGAGAAGTCTGCAATTACATTGTCGGCAGCAGCCTTAGGGTCGGGAACGGAATATATCTTTGCGATAAATTCAAGATTTTCTCTGACGGTAAGATTAGGCGCAACAGCAGTTTCCTGAGTGGATATGCTGATTATCTTTTTAACCTCATCGGGCTTTTCGGTAATGCTGTTTCCCATAAGTACGGCAGTTCCGCTTGTAGGCTTTGAAAGACAGGAAAGCATTTTTATTGTGGTAGTCTTTCCGGCGCCGTTTACACCAAGCAGTCCGAACAGCTCTCCCTCGCCGATGGTAAGGTCAAGCTTGTCCACAGCGGTAAAATCCTTGTATTTTTTAGTCAGTTCCTTAATTTCGATAGCGTTCATATCAGATAGCCTCCGTTAAAATAATCTGCCGCATTTGACGAGAGCCATGCCTTTTTTCTTGTCGCCCAGAAACAGGAGCGCATCGCCCTCGTCAAGCTCAAAAACCTGCTTTGCCTTTTCGGGAAGTTCAACCCTTCCGTCGATGATTTTTGTTACACCGAAGCAGTATTTCCCGTTTTCTTCGTCCGATTCAAGCTCATCCACAGTTTCGCTGACAAGCACATCAAGTGTGACTTTATACAGTTTGGCAAGCTTAACGCATTTTTCAATATCAGGCAGCGATTCTCCGCTTTCCCACTTTGCAACGGACTGCCTCGATACTCCGATAATTTCGGCAACGTCCTCCATGGAGTATCTTTCTCTTACTCGCAGAGTCCTAAGGTTTTCGCTTATTTTTATTGACATGGTGAGTTCCCCCTTGGATTTATGAGTATATTATACAATATTTTCTCATTATAATCAACCAACTGAACGTTACAAACTTTGTTAAAAGCGGTTGCATAAGAAAAGGGACAGAAACCCGTCCCTTGCTTTTTTGTTAATAATATTAAAAATAAAGGAAGGCTGTCAAGCCTTCCGTAAAAATCAAAAATGCGACTAAGCCGATAAGCCGGGTTTTGTCGTGTGCGGAAATCTATCTGGGCGAATCGTCGCCGAAACGCT
>CAMCPM010000025.1 GCA_945876755.1 uncultured Clostridia bacterium | reverse complement strand
GATAATAAAAATAGCCTTGTTTTTATCATACTTCAAGGCTAACTCATCATATTTATGGTCAATGCAATCCTTGCAAATAAAGGATTTGTGCGTTATTGCACAACGGTAAAACCAACTTTCACGTTTTTCTTTATCACACCATCGGCATTTGTACACTGCTTCAGGCTCTTTTTTGACAACTTTCTTTTTAGTCAACCTTAATACCTCGCTTTTTCAAACCTTGCTTCAAAGCTTCAACGTGATCGTTGTTTTGCTCAAGATTTTCCTTACATTGGGAATAAAAATCACGTTCAAAAGGCTGATTACCCAACCCATTGACGATAATCTCATCAAGGCTGAAATCCCTGCGCCCATTATCTAACGGAGCAACGTCACGGACAGATATTCCATTCGGTATTTCTGTAACTTCCATATTATCCTTGTCAATCAGACCACCGTTCTGCATACGCCTTTTGTAATACATAGGGCTGTAAGCATCGTAAACGCTTGTCTGTACCGCTTCAGCCATATTATCCTTAACAGCATCGGCAACCTCATTTTTCATTGTATCGTTTACCTGCTTCTGGATATGCTTAAACAAGGTATCTAAGTTTTTAAAGGCCATTTTATCACTCGCTTTCTTATTTTTTATGATTTATGAAAATAGCAAGTCCGCAAACAACGTAGGTACGTCACTTGCGGACACGATTTTTTGAATGAAACTTTGATTTTATTTGAATATTACTTTGGTAAATGGTTATTTAATTTTATTTAAAATATCAGTAACCAGATTATTTATATGTTCAATATTTGATATTACCAATTCTTTATCCTCATTTTCTTTTTCCGAATCAATAACTAATTGCTCAATATTATAGCTGTATATTAGGTAAGAAATAATAATAAATCCGATAAAGTAAATTAATGAAAATATTCCTATTACACATAATGGTATTAAGTATATAATTTTTTTTACAATAATAACATTTGAAACAATAATTACTAAGTTATTTATTATTCCAAGCAATATAAAACTACCTAATTTTTTAAATAAATCATTTGTCTTTACTCTGTCTGAAAATGGCGTTTTAGTAGATGCTAAAAAAGTAATTACCGCAATATATACTCCAATAGCCACTAAAAATACATCATATAGCTTACATATAACTTCATATAAATAATCACATAATTTATCAATAGTTACTGTCGATAAGTTATTACTATTTAATAAAAACCATGAGCCTATGATGGAAAGTATCACCAATATAATCTCAATAATAACTAATCCTTTATTATATAGTCTTTTTTGCGATTCCATAAATACTCACTCCTATTGACGGAATACTGTTAAATTCACATTTACAACATTTCTATTCATATCCCTAACTTTTTTTGAAAAGAATCTCCTTTTTGCATCCAATGAACGCTGAATATTATCCAATAAATAACCAGCTGTAAGTGATTTAAAAGGACAATTATCAAATTTATCACTAATTACAAAACCATTATCTTTTAATTTAGCAAACTCAAAGCTTTCAGCTGTATTATTTCGGTATTCAAGTTCTATTTCTTTCACAATATCCGATTGAATATTAAATTTGGATATTATATCTAATACACAATTAACATTCATCGTTGCATTTCGTTTTGCATGATTTTCTAATTTAATTTCAAACGAAAATGTTTTTGCGTTAGCTTCATTTTTGAAATGCCCCACTGCAGTTTTAATACTTTTAAATACTCCATTATCATCCTGAATATTTTGACTATACAAATCTTCCTCATCGTTTGATAAATCTAAAATAATTTTAGCACTTTTCACTTGTTTAGCACTTCGTATAGTTTCATAATTAGGATAATGAATTATAGGATTAATTAAAAGATTATAATTTTCTAAATTAATTATGTTATTTAAGCATATTTGTATATTTTTATAACTTGGTGCTCCTAAATCGGAAGTAAGAACACATATCCCCTCTATAGCATCAAAATATAATAAAGTAATATCGTATAATTCTGATGTTGCTGGAGAAATATCACCATTATCATTTTCAATATAGCTTAAGCCAGATTTTGGAGTTCCAAAAGGTATAATAAACTTTTTAAATCCATTTATATCATTCCGTTTGTAATTGAATATTTTTACAAATTTATCACCAACCACACAAGAACGTCCTATTTCTCCACTTAATAACTTTTCTTGAAGTTTATTAAAAAAGTCACAAACATTAAAAGAGGTTGCTTGATATAGTGGAAATGCTTCAAACAAAAGGTATACACCTTGTTAGCAACAAAGAAAATATTGACTCATCAACACCCACAGGAAAATTAATGCTTACTATGATAGCTGCTATCAACGAGTTTGAACGCACAAACCTACTTGAAAGGCAGAAAGAAGGTATTGCTATTGCAAAGAGAAACGGCATATATAAAGGACGTAAGCCTTTTTCCTCGGATAAGTTTGATGAATTATATAATCAGTATATCCATAGAGAAATCAATAAAACTGAGTTTGCAAATCTTTTAGGAACATCACGCCCCACGCTTGATAAGCTGATTAGAGAACGTGAAAAGCCAGTAAATAATTGATATTTCAAGGCATCGGAGACAGTTTCGGAACATTCGGGAACAAAATGAATGGCAACACACAGAAATCCTTGAAAAATCAAGGAATTTAATGAGATTATCGGAATATAAAAGCATAAAAACGGCTATAAATCAAGGTTTTTCAAGGCTTTTTGGTTAATACAATCGAAAACACAAGGAAAACCACGGTTTTAAGCCGTTTTTTAGGTTTGGGGAGTGATTTTTTGTTGTTAATTCCTACTTGTTTAATAGGATTTGGTGCTTATTCGGAGAAATCGTAAGAAAATCAAGGGAAAAGTAAGTGTTTGGAGGGGTATTTTTAAAAGTTGGTGTTTTGTAGGAAATGTGCGTTTTCCCTTGAAAATATTGGGATTTGTTGAGATTGTTAAAAATTTAACACGGTTCGGAATTAGGTTGAAAATGGTGTGATATGGATAATTATATTGACAAATATCCTTTTTTGTAGTATAATATAGAAAATAAATTTTTGGGGGTAATTATATGAAGAAAATCTGTAAATTTCTATGTTCATTACTCGTTATTTCAATGTTAATTAATTTTAGTCCTATGCTTACAGGGGAGAATAATGGTATAATACTTACAGCGAGTGCAGAAAGTATAAGTAAACCTAACTTTTCCGCAAATACTGGAGACGGATGTGTTACTCTTACATGGAAACCAGTTAATAATGCTGATAAATATTATGTCTATTGTTTTATGGAAGATGAAAAAATTGAATCAAAATCTACTAAAGAAACATCAATAGTAATTGATAATCTTAAAAATGAAACAGAGTATAAGTTCTTAGTTTGTACTGTAAAAGATGGTAAAAAATCAAAATATACGGATTATGATTGGATTTATGCAACTCCAAGTAAAAATTCAATTACAAAATTGGATTCTCCTATTATTTCTGTATCACAATCAACTTCAAAAGCATATACAGTTAATGTTAAATGGAGAAAAGTTGCAAATGCAACATCTTATGCTGTATATTATAAAAAAAGTGGTGATAAAAAATATACAAAAGCAGGTACTACAACTAAATCATCATTTCCAGTTGAATTAGGAACTTTGAATAGCGGACAATATAAGTTTGCTGTTAAAGCATTGTATAAAAATAATAACGGAGAAATAATAAGTGCTTCATCTAAAGTAAAATCTATTAATGTAAAAGATATAGAATTAACACCCGAAGAATTTTCTTCGCTTATGAATGCTGTATTTCAGTCTGATAATTTTACAAATCAATATGGAAGCATTCAAATTGTTTGTGATGAAAATACTACTAAATATATGCCATTTGATGTTTGGATAAAGGTAAATTGTACTTCATCCATGTTAGATTTAATTGACTATCAAAGCTCAATTAAGTTATCTAAAAAAGAAAAAGACCAGATAATAAAAAAGAATGTAGCTCTTCAATATTATATTTATTATTATGCAGAAAAATTTATGCCCAAAAAGAAAATTATGTGTGGTCTGTATACAGGAGGTTATAAATACCCTAATTTAAAACTTGACTGGCAATCATATCAGGCTTTTACATGGGTTAATTATTCATGCCCAGCATATTCTCTTAATTATAATGATGCTAAATATACTGGTAAAATGAAATGGAGTACCGAAACAGATGATTTTGATTTGCCATTAACTCAAGCAATGATTGATAAAGCAGCAGAGGATTATTAATTAAAATGAATAAATAAAGGATAGCAAAGCCCACAAAGCTCTACTATCCTTATTTTATTCATTCCCTCAACTAACCCTATTCAGCAAACAAGGTTAATTCAAGGAACAAAAAATTTGTCAAACGGCAAACGATTTTTTCTAACACTTTTTCTAACCAAATCTCAGAAAATACAAAATTGGAAATTCAAGACAATTAAATGATTTTTGCCTTCAAACAACGTAAAATAGCCGTTTACAGCAACTTTAAACAATGCGAAAAGAGACCGAAAAAGGGTATATAATCAATGACTTAATACACTCCGACTCTGAAGGTCGCAGGTTCGACTCCTGTCAGGCGCACCACGTATCTACGTCGTTTGCGGGCTTCCTGCAAATGACGTTTTTACCTTTTATTAGGAGATTTGGAACACTGTTTGGAACAACTTTTTCAATTACTTTTCTCCAAAAAGATTTCTGAAAATAGCATTTTGCATTTTAAACTTTATATAATCATATAATTTCTAAGGGGCTTCTTTATGATTGCTAATTAGAAGTGAATGTAACTTTGCAAAGCTGTTGTTGGACGATGGTATATTTTAATATATAGTTATCTTCTGCTAACTATAAAATTTGTGTAATTGTACAAATAACAAAAAGCCCTTGACAAAAAATAAAATGAGTAGTATTATAATTATGGTTAGCTACAGCTAACTATAATTAACGCAGATGAGTTAGCAGATGCTAACATTACGAAGGAGTGTATCAATTATGCCGCTTACATTTGCAAATACGGGCGAAGAAAGCATTATTAAAAAGGTGGGCGGAAGTCCCGAAACAAGAAAATTTCTTGAAAACTTAGGCTTTGTGGCAGGAGGAAGTGTAACCGTAATAAGTCAGACAGGCGGCAATGTTATCGTGAACGTCAAGGATTCAAGAGTTGCCGTTTCAAAGGAAATGGCCTGCAAAATTATGGTGTAAAGGAGAGAGCATAATGACGCTGAAAGAAGTAAAAATCGGCTCGGAAGCAACGGTAAAAAGAATAAACGGCGAGGGCGCAGTCAAACGGAGAATAATGGATATGGGTATAACAAAGGGTACGAAAGTTTACGTCCGCAAGGTTGCACCGCTTGGAGACCCTATTGAAGTTACCGTTCGCGGTTATGAGCTTTCTATTAGAAAATCGGATGCCGAGATGATTGAAACGGTTTAATTTTTTGGCAATAAGTTAGCATTAGCTAATTTAAGAAAGGATTATTGTTATGGAAATAAGAATTGCGCTTGCAGGAAATCCGAATGCAGGCAAAACCACGCTTTTTAACGCCCTGACGGGTTCAAACCAGTTTGTGGGAAACTGGCCGGGCGTTACCGTTGAGAAAAAAGAGGGCAGGCTCAAAGGCTGTAAGGACGTTATCATTACCGACCTGCCCGGGATTTATTCTCTTTCTCCCTATACTCTTGAAGAGGTGGTAGCGAGAAATTATCTTATCGGAGAACGTCCCGACGCTATACTTAACATCATAGACGGAACCAATCTTGAACGGAATCTATACCTTACCACACAGCTTGCTGAGCTTGGAATTCCCGTTGTCTGCGCAATAAATATGATGGACATTGTCCGAAAAAACGGTGACAAGATAAACATAGAACAGCTTTCCAAGGAACTTGGCTGTTATGTGGTTGAAATTTCTGCGCTGAAGGGTACCGGCATAAACGAGGCGGCAAATGCGGCAGTTACGGCGGCAAAATCGGGAGAAAAAATGATACCGCGGCATAAATTCTGCGGCTGTGTGGAGCACGCCATTGCACATATAGAAGAATATGTGCTTCACGATATTCCGGAAGAGCAGCAGCGCTGGTATGCAGTAAAGCTGTTTGAGCGTGACGAAAAGGTATATGAAACTCTGTGCCTTTCCGAAGAGAAAAAAGCGCACATTGAAGCTGATATTGCCGCTGCCGAAAAGGAAATGGATGACGACAGCGAAAGCATTATCACAAATGAACGTTATATTTACATAGGAAAAATTATCAAGGATTGTCTTAAAAAGAAAAACAAGGTCGGCATGACTGTTTCGGACAAGATAGACCGCATTGTTACAAACCGTTTTCTTGCGCTGCCGATTTTTGCGGCAGTAATGTTTATCGTGTACTTTATTTCTGTAACTACCGTGGGAACGTGGGTAACAGATTGGACTAATGATATTTTCTTTGGTGAATGGATTCTGCCGGGCGTTCAGAACTTTCTTGATAATATAGGATGTGCGGACTGGCTCACCGGACTTATCGTTGACGGTATTATCGGCGGCGTTGGAGCAGTTCTCGGATTTTTGCCCCAGATGCTTGTTCTGTTTATATTTCTTGCATTTCTTGAATCCTGCGGATATATGGCAAGAATCGCATTTGTTATGGACAGGATCTTCAGAAAGTTCGGACTTTCCGGCAAATCCTTTATACCTATGCTTATCGGTACCGGATGTGGTGTTCCTGCGGTAATGGCAAGCCGTACCATTGAAAACGAGCGAGACCGCCGAATGACCATTATGACAACAACATTTATTCCGTGCGGCGCTAAGCTGCCGATTATCGGGCTTATTGCAGGTGCGCTTTTTGATAATGCAGGATGGGTTGCTGTTTCTGCTTATTTTATCGGAATGGCTGCGGTCATTATTTCGGGGATCATCCTTAAAAAGACGAGAATGTTTTCCGGAAATCCTGCTCCATTTGTAATGGAGCTTCCTGCGTATCATCTGCCGACGGCAGGAAATATTTTTCGCTCAATGTGGGAAAGAGGCTGGAGTTTTATTAAGAAAGCAGGAACGGTTATTCTTCTTTCGGCAGTTGTACTTTGGTTCTTGCAGAGCTTTGGCGTTGAAAACGGCGGCTTCGGAATGATAGAGAATCTTGACAATTCACTGCTGGCAAAGATAGGCGGATTAATTGCGCCGTTGTTTGCGCCTCTTGGCTGGGGCGACTGGAAAGCGGCAGTCGCTGCGGTTACGGGACTTATCGCAAAAGAAAACATTGTTGCTACATTCGGGACTTTGTTTCATTTCGGCGGAGAGATATCGGAAAACGGCGACGAAATATGGAGTATGATGGCAAGCAGCTTTACTGCACTTTCGGGATATTCCTTCCTTATTTTCAATCTTCTCTGTGCGCCGTGTTTTGCGGCGATAGGCGCTATCAAGCGTGAAATGAACAGTCCGAAGTGGACAGCTTTTGCTATCGGATACCAGTGCGTATTCGCTTATGCAGTGTCTTTGATCGTTTATCAGTTAGGACTGCTTTTTACAGGCTCGGTAAATGTTATCGGACTTGTCTTTGCGGTAATCGTACTTGCATTTATCGTATATATGCTTGCAAGACCGTATAGAGAAAGCGGTACTAAAAAATTCAATATAAAAGCGAGGGTATAAAAATGGCAACGGTTGTTATCGGTATAATTGTGGCAGCGGTTATTTCTGCCGCTGCATATAAAATTTATTCGGATAAAAAGAAGGGCAAGTCTGCTTGCGGAGGGAAATGTTCCTGCTGCGGGGGTGGCTGCGCTTGTCACGGAGAGATGAAAAAGTGAACGTGCTTCATATAAAATAAATACTTGACAAACAGAAAAAGCAGTAATATAATTTTCCTAATATTTTGCAAAGGAGACGGGCAAATGTTCAAGTGTATAATCATAAATGAGCTTTTGTCCTTTGCCGAAAAAATATAGCAGCAGCTGTATATAGCGTACATTTCTGTATTGAAGTGTACGCTGTTTTTATTTGCAGTAATTTTTGCTGTTAAACATCGGAATGTGTTTTCTGAAAAGTCTTACCGACCATGTGAGTTTCAAGGATATTTTCGTTAAGGAGCTGCCGATGGATATGATAATCACAAGGATATACAGCGAATGAAAAGTATTCGTATATTTTTGAAAATCCAATAGATTGACATAAAATATCTTCTGACAATTTGCTTTGGATAGGTACATATGCGGATATTGAATACTGTGCCGACGGCATATGGAGATCAGTGAGAACTGTTCCGATAAAATCAAATGTTCTTACCTATCCCTATTCGATTCCGTTCACAGATGAATTTGAGATCAACGCCGCTGAATTTGATTTGTCAAAACAAGGCAGCTATCGCATCAGAGTTTCTGTTGCAGAGGATGACAATTCATATATTGGGGACACTGAAACAATTTACGGTTATTTTTCTGTTGATTGATTTGTTATAAAATCAAATATTTGGAACAGCGCAGTTTTGCCTACACATTGATCAAAAATTAGTGTTAGCGGAAAAGCGCTGTTTAATTTATACCAAGAATGAAGTCAGCTTTTTAAAAGACTGACAGTATTCTGCACCCGTTCCGCACCGCAGGCATATTATGTAAGGGAAAGTGAAAAACCAACTTATGTTTCCTGTGGAAAGGAAGTTTGCATATGAACAGAATCTTTTTGATAGCAGGCGGAGACCTGCGTTTTGCTGCCTTAGCCGACAGGCTTGCCGAAAACGGCAGAGTGTACGCGGCAGGCTTTGACAGAAGCACCGTCATGTCGGAAAAAGTTATTCTTACCGACAGAATTTCCGACCTTAAAGAACGTGCGGATTATCTTGTCCTGCCGCTTCCGTCCTCTCCCGACGGCGTAACGGTAAATGCTCCCTATTCCGGACACAGCATTTCTCTTGAAAGCCTTTCACACGCAGTAAAAGAAAATGGCGTAGTTTTCGGCGGAATGGTCACTTCCGAGGTAAGAAAAATTTTTGAAGAAAAAAACCTGACGGTAATAGATTATTCCAAACGGGAGGAATTTGCTGTACTTAATGCAGTTGCGACCGCAGAGGGCGCAGTACAGGCTGCAATGGAGGAGCTTCCCACAACTCTTTCGGGAAGAAAGATACTCATTCTCGGCGCAGGAAGGATCGCTAAAACGCTTATTGAAACACTTTCGGGATTTCATACAGATATCGCTGTTGCCGCACGGAAATGCTCCGACCTTGCATGGGCAAAGATATATGGCTGCAATGCGGTGAAAATTGATAAGCTCGGAGAGGTATTGGACGGCTTTGATATAATTTTCAATACAGTTCCGGCGGTGATACTTGATGAAGCAAACCTGAAAAAAATTGATAAAAACTGCCTCGTAATAGACCTTGCTTCAAAACCGGGCGGAGTTGATTTTACTACCGCAGGAGCGCTGGGGTTAAAGGTGATCTGGCTTTTGTCGCTTCCCGGAAAGGTCGCACCCGTCACATCGGGAGAAATAATTGCCGATACAATCAACAATATACTTACCGAAAGGGGTGAGTCTGATGGCAGACCTTAAAGGGAAAAAAATCGGGTTTGCGGTTTGCGGCTCATTCTGTACTTTTAAAAAAGCGTTTGCCCAGCTTGAGCAGCTTATTGCAGACGGTGCGGATGTTACGGCAATAATGTCCTTTAACGCAGCTTCGTTAGATACACGTTTCGGCAGAGCCGCAGAGCATATTGAGTACCTTGAACGGGTCACGGGCAAAAAGGTAATAAAAACCATTGAAGAAGCTGAACCGATTGGCCCGAAGAAAATGTTTGATGTGCTTCTGATAGCCCCCTGCACCGGAAATACAATGGCAAAGCTTGCGCTTGGAATAATTGATACGCCGGTGACTATGGCGGCGAAATCACATATCAGAAACGCAAGACCCGTTGTGCTTGCACCGTCAACAAACGACGGACTTTCGGGCTCGGCAAAGAATATCGGTGCGCTGCTGAATTACAAAAGCGTGTATTTCGTTCCCTTGGGGCAGGACGATTTTACAGGCAAGCCGCGTTCACTTTCGGCAGATTTCGGGCGTATTACCGAAGCTGTTGAGGCGGCGCTGGAGGGTATCCAGCTTCAGCCCCTGATCATAGCTTGATAAAAATGCAAATCTGAATGCAGGATATTCTACATAAGAATAGCCTGCATTTTTTGTTGAAAGTTACTGTTATTTAAAAAAAGACTTTATTTTTTTCGGAATGTGTGCTATTATATATTTATACAATTTATTCTGGTTTTTGTATAAATATTTAAGCTATTTTACACAAAGGGGGAGTGTTGGTGACTTCGATTATATATTTTGATATGTGTGCGCTTATTCTTGTTCTGGTAATCGTGTTTTCTGTAATATTCAGAAAAATGACCAACGGGTTATCTAACCGCCTTTTCCTTGTGCTTTCGGCAATTATGCTTGTGGATATTATCTTTGACCTTTGGGCGGTCGCCGAAGATATCAGACCGGATGTTGAAAATTGCAGCATAGCGATCAGATATATTTCCCACATGGGGTATCTTTTCTTCCGAAATCTTACTGTACCTGTCTATACTGTATATCTGATAAGCCTTACAGATACATGGCATAAGCTGAAAAAAGACTGGGTATTGAAAATGGTGCTTATTCTTCCGAGTGCTGTGGTTTTCGTTATGATACTGCTCGACCCGGCTACAAACCTTATGTTTTATTTTGACGAAAACTTTAAGTATACCCGCAGTCATTGTTTTCCGCTGGCATATATAAATGCCATTGTGTATGTCGGACTCGGACTGTTCTATCTGATAAAGTACAGGAAGCTTTTTTCAAATGCAAAGCTTATTTCGCTTTATTCAATATATCCGCTTACGATTATTGCAACAGCTATCCAGTGGTATAAGCATGAGCTGCTGGTTGAACTTTTCTTCAGTTCGATAGCGCTTATGCTTATCACAATAACTGTTCAGCGCCCCGAAGAACTTATAGATTCCTCGACAGGTCTGGGAAAATACAGCGCTTATGCCGATGATATGAAAAGAAATTTTGCAAACGAAAAAAACGTTGGCATAATAATCATCAATATATCAAACTATACTTCCATGCTTTCCATTCTCGGGTATGATTCGGCAAATGAGCTTCTTAAAAAAGTTGCCGGTGATATTTCGGCAGTCAACAAGGAAATGAAGCTTCATGCAGATATGTATTACCTTGACCGTGGAAGATTCCGTATTATTGTCACTGAAAGAAATTATGACAAGATCAATACAGCTGCGGAAAAAATAAACTCGGAACTGAGAAACAGTATTATTTTAAACCAGCTTGAGCTTAACCTTATCGCTTATGTATGCGTTGCATACTGCCCGAAGGATATTTCAGACTTTAGATCGCTTATGGCTTTCGGCAACGATCTTTGCGAAAAGATACCATTTTCGGGGCACGTCCTTCAGGCGGCAGATGTCATAAAGTCAAAAAGCTTTCACCTTAACGGTGAAATGGACGAGATAATTGACAATGCTATTGCCAACAGAAAATTTATGGTGTATTACCAGCCTATATATTCGGTTGAGAAAAAAAGGTTTGTTTCTGCTGAAGCTTTGCTGCGGTTAAATGATGATAAATACGGTTTTATTCCGCCCGATCTGTTTATTGCGGCTGCGGAAAGGTCCGGAGCAATCCATAAAATAGGCGACTATGTGCTTGAAGAAGTCTGCCGTTTTATTTCGGGAGAGGATTTTGACAAGCTTGGGCTTGACTATATCGAGATAAATCTGTCTGTTGCTCAGTGTATGCAGACCGACCTTGCGGACAAGGTTTTGCAGATCACAAGCAAATACGGTGTTTCACACGATAAGATCAATCTTGAAATAACCGAGACCGCTGCATCTTACGCTCAGAATATTATGATGGAAAATCTTGAAAAACTTACTCAGGCAGGAATAAAATTCTCACTTGACGACTACGGCACAGGCTTTTCCAATATAAAAAGCGTGGCTTCGCTGCCAATTACGCTTGTAAAGCTTGACAAGGCGTTCGTGGATGAAGAGGACAACCCCAGAATGTGGATAGTTCTGAAAAATACAATAAAAATGCTCAAGGATATGGATATGCAGATAGTTGTAGAGGGTATTGAAAGCGAACAGCTTGCGAAACGCTTTGCCGAATTGAACTGCGAATATATTCAGGGATATTACTATTCAAGACCTATCCCCGAAAACGAATTTGTAGATTTTATGAAAGTCCACGCATAACTTGGTATATGCCGATCAATACGAAGCAATCAAACATAAGAAAATTCTTTACTGAGAGTGCAACTAAAAACGGCAGAAACGATTTTATCAGCATTTTTCCTTGTGCAGACTGCGCAAAAAGCAGATTATTCGACATTTTTAAATGTAAAAAAGCAACAAAAAAATAAAATCCGCTTGACAACAGGCGGATTTTATTTTATACTGATTTCAACATAAAAGGGAGTAGCGGCTTTGCGTACGGAGTCGTCAGTACGGTTTGCGCTTTCACCATCAGGCGCAGACCCGGTTCCGTGCTTGGCATATTTAAACGCCAACAGCGAGACTTTTATTGCATTTCATTTTGTTATGCAATAGAAGTCTCTTTTTTTATTGTATAACAGTAAAAAACATAAGGAGTGTGCTGTCATGGAATATTTCAGAAAAGCATCGGAAAAGGTCATGGAAGAGTTAAAAATTTCACGGGAGGGGCTTTCTGCGGCGGAGGCAGAAGCACGTCTTGAAAGAGACGGTGCAAACGAAATAGCCGAGGGAAAGCGTGCAGGCGTGCTGACGGTTTTTCTTTCTCAGTTTGCAGACCTGCTGGTAGCAATTCTTGTGATTTGCGCAGTTCTGTCTGCACTTACGGGAAACGGCGAAAGCACAGCGGTCATAATCTGCGTTATAGTAATGAATGCCGTTATCGGCACTGTTGAACATTTCAAAGCGGAAAAATCTCTTGACGCCCTTAAAGCAATGTCTGCTCCTTCAGCAAAAGTTATAAGAGACGGAAAAGTCTGCGAAATTCCCGCAAGAGAGGTCGTGTGCGGAGACATTCTTCTCCTTGAAGCGGGAAGCGTTGCGTCTGCCGACGGAAGAGTTATCGAAGCGGCAGGACTTATGTCAAATGAAAGCTCGCTTACAGGCGAAAGCGAAAGCGTACAAAAAAACACCTCCCCAATCGAAAAGGACGGCGACGTTATGCTCGGCGACAGAGTGAATATGATTTACAGCGGCTCGCTTATCACAGGCGGCAGAGGCGTTATTGCGGTCACGGAAACCGGCATGAACACCGAGATAGGCAAGATAGCCGAAATGATAAACAAGGCAGAAGCAAAGAAAACTCCGCTGCAAAAAAGTCTTGACGCATTTTCAAAAAAGCTTTCGATCGCAATTCTTATTATCTGTGCGGTAGTGCTTGCTCTCTCGGTACTAAGAGGAGAACCGTTCCTCGACGCTATGATGTTTGCGGTAGCTCTTGCCGTTGCGGCGATTCCCGAAGCATTAAGCTCAATAGTGACTATTTCTCTTGCTATTGGTACAAGAAAAATGGCTGACGAACACGCCGTTATCAAAGACCTGAAAGCAGTAGAGGGTCTTGGCTGCGTAAGCGTGATTTGCTCGGATAAAACCGGTACTCTCACTAAAAACAAAATGACCGTCCGTGAGGTCTATTTCGACGGGAAAAACCACTCTGCCGAATGCGGCTGTACAGAGTGTGAGGATATGGCGTTTGCAATGTCACTCTGCAACGATGCGGTATTTTCGGACAACGGCACGATAGGCGACCCTACCGAAACTGCGCTTATTGAATTTTACGGCAGGGAAGAAAGCTGCGGCGCAAGAACAGCTTATCCGAGAATTTCGGAAGTACCCTTTGACAGCGACCGCAAGCTGATGAGTACGCTTCATAATATAAACGGCGAAACAGTAATGTTCACCAAGGGCGCTGTGGATAATATGCTTGACCGCCTGACGAAAATCAAGGTGAACGGTATTGTAAGAGATATTACCGATGAGGATAAAAACGAAATTTCGGCACAGAATACGGCGTACTCCGAAAGGGGAATGAGAGTGCTGTGTTTTGCGGAGCGAATTATTGACAAGCAGGAAATTTCCGAAGCGGACGAAACAGACTTCACATTTGTGGGACTTTGTGCAATGACCGACCCTCCCCGTGACGAAAGCAAGGCTGCCGTTGCAGACTGCATACGTGCAGGCATCAAACCGGTTATGATAACAGGCGATCATAAAACTACCGCAACTGCTATTGCAAAGGAGATAGGTATTTTCCGTGAGGGCGATATTGCTCTTGACGGCGCAGAGCTTGAAAATCTCACCGATGATGAGTTGACGGAAATTCTCCCTAAGGTAAGCGTTTACGCAAGAGTAAGTCCTGCGCACAAAATCAGGATAGTAACGCTCTGGCAGAAGCTTGGCAACGTAGTTGCAATGACGGGTGACGGAGTAAACGACGCTCCTGCGCTGAAAAAGGCGGATGTTGGTGTTGCAATGGGTATTACCGGTACCGAGGTCAGCAAGGACGCAGCTGCTATGATACTTACCGACGACAACTTCGCAACGATAGTGAAATCGGTTGCCAACGGACGAAGCATTTACGCCAACATCAAAAACAGTATAAAGTTCCTGTTGACAGGCAATCTGGCAGGTATACTTACGGTGCTGTATACGGTCATTCTGGGACTTGCCGCACCCTTTACCGCGGTACAGCTTCTGTTTATCAATCTGCTGACGGATTCTCTTCCCGCAATTGCAATAAGCATGGAAAAGGCAGGTAAAAATCTGCTTGACGACAAGCCAAGAAAAAGCGGAGAGGGCATAATGGATAAAAGCTTTCTTCTCAGCACGGCTGTTATGGGAGCGCTCATAACGGTGTCAACGGTTATCGCTTATCATATCGGTCTTGTGCAGAGTGCTGCTGCGGCAAGCACAATGGCGTTTGCGACACTGTGTCTTGCACGGCTTTTCCATTGTGCAAACTGCCGCGGCAAAGAGCCTGTAAACGTTCTTGGCTTCAGAAGCAATCCGTTCAGTATTTGGGCATTTCTTGCAGGAGTATGTTTCCTTGCAGCGGTTCTGCTTATAACTCCCGTTAACGGAATTTTCGGTATAACCGCATTGTCCGGCAAAATGATTGGGGCAATAGTCCTGCTCGCTTTAGCGCCTACTGCTATAATACAAATAGCAAAGAATATTACATACTATACTAAACGTAAATAATATTATACTGTATAGATTTGTATATTAAGGCAGTAAAATTATTTTCCAAAAAAATTTTTAATAAATTTTGCAAAATCCCTTTTCAAATCCTGCAAAATGTGATATAATTCTATTGTATCTTTTGTGAACGGTGCAAGTGAACAGTATGTGCCGCTTCATTTAATGCAATAGGGAGAAAGGATTTGATAAAAATGAGCAAAATTCGTATAGGTATAGCAGGCTACGGAAATCTTGGAAAGGGAACGGAACTGGCAATAAGACAGAATCCCGACACTGAGCTTGCCTGCGTTTTCACACGCCGTAACCCGTCAGACCTGAAAATTATGACGGAAGGCGTTCCCGTTTATGCAATGGACGATATTGCAGACCACAAAAATGACATTGACGTGCTTATTCTCTGCGGCGGAAGCGCTACCGACCTTCCCGTTCAGGGACCGAAGCTTGCCGAAATGTTCTGCACTATCGACAGCTTCGATACCCATGCAAAGATTCCCCAGTATTTCGCTGCTGTTGACGAAGCGGCTAAAAAGGGCGGCAATGTAAGCATTATTTCCGTGGGCTGGGATCCGGGTATGTTCTCAGTAGCAAGACTTTACGGCAGCTGTATTCTTCCCGATGGCAAGGACTACACCTTCTGGGGCAAGGGCGTTTCACAGGGACATTCCGACGCTATCAGACGTGTTGAGGGCGTTGCAGATGCAAAGCAGTATACTATCCCCGTTGAAGCGGCTATCGAAGCAGTACGCAGCGGCTCAAACCCCGAGCTTACTACCCGTCAGAAGCACATCAGAGAGTGCTTTGTAGTTGCAAAAGAGGGCGCTGACAAGGCTAAGATTGAATCCGATATCAAGAATATGCCCAACTATTTTGCAGATTACGACACAACAGTACATTTCATTTCTCAGGAGGAGCTTGACCGTGACCACAGCGGAATCCCTCACGGCGGCTTTGTTATCAGAAGCGGAAAAACAGGCGTGAACGGCGAAACTCAGCATATTGTTGAGTATAGCCTGAAGCTTGGCTCAAACCCCGAGTTCACCTCGAGTATTCTTGTTGCATACGCAAGAGCAGCATACAGACTTCACAAAGAGGGCGCAAGCGGCGCAAAGACGGTGTTCGACATTGCCCCTGCTTACCTTTCAATGAAGAGCGGCGACGAACTGAGAGCAACAATGCTCTGATAATATCAAAAGCACGCAGACCTGTTATGGGCTGCGTGCTTTTTGTTATTTTTATATTACTGTCAGGAATTTACTGCGTCATACAGATCCTGCCAATAGTTATCTCCGTGAGTATATTTTTCACCGCGATATATTACTGTCAGAGCTTTACCCTCAAAAGGCATGCCATTTATATCTCTTGATAAACTCTCAATATCATCGGGAAGAGTTATTTCCCGCAATTTATCGCAAGCCTCAAAAGCAGTCAAATTGATTGTCTTAATACTGTTCGGAATTTTTACCTCAGTTAATTCACTGCATCCGTAAAACGCCCAGTAACATATTTCTGTTACACCATCCTGTATGTTCACAGATTCAAGCGATTTACATTCGCTAAACATTGTATTAGGAACAACGCCTATTTTTCCAGGAACAGTAAAGCTTGTAATGCCGCTTCCACCGAATGCACTGTCTATGGTTGTGACACTGTCGGGAATATCAATGTGGGTTAAGCTTTTGCATTTATTAAATGCACCATCACCTATGGTTGTGACACTATCCGGAATATTAATTTCAGTAAGGCTTTCGCATTCTGAGAATGTGCTGTTTGCTATTTCTGTAATGCCCTCGGGAAGTTCAATTTGTGTAAGGCTTTTGCATTCCCTGAATGCACTATCTCCTATGGTTGTAACTCCGGCAGGAATATTGATTTGAGAAAGCTTCACATTCTCCGCAAAAGCGTGTTCGGAAATTGTAGTTAAGCTTTCAGGCAAAATCACCGTTTCAAGCGCTCCGCAATCCCAAAAATTAACTTCGATTACGCCTTCGGGAACCTCAATGTAAGTAAGGTTATCGTTAAAATTGATTTTTACCTTCTTTACAGCGTCGCCGTTTATCTCGGCAGGAATGCGAATTGCAGTTGCGTCACCTTTATACATTGTTATCATTGTGCCGCCCAGAACAGCGTCATACTCGCACTCAAACTCCTCTGCCGCAGGCTCAACTATCTCGGGTGCAGGCTCGGTTTCTTCTGTTGTGGTTTCCTCTGCAGTAGTTTCGGCTGCTGTGGTTTCTTCTGCTTCTGCAGCTTCCGCTTCGCTTGCCGTTGTGGTCTGTTCCTGTGCCGCAGACGATGTTTCCTCCGCATTTTCGGTATTTGCTCCGCAGGCTGACAGCGATACTACCGCCGCGAGTGCAAGAGCTAATGCAATTCTTCTTTTCATACAATTAACCCCTTATGTAATTATTTGGTGTATTTCGGCTTTTTGCCGCGAACACATTAATTTTATCATAATTTTTTTGCCAATTATATATATATATATATATATGAGATTAACGAATTGTGAACGTAAGCCAACAAGGCTTTAATCAAAATAAAAACGGCTGACACGGGCGAAAAACCTGCGTCAGCCGTTTTTGTTTATTCTGAAAATTTACAGCACGTTCTTTTCTATGAAAGCGGTAAGCTCCGCCGCCATTTCGTTATGCTCGGAAAGTCTTGGGTGTCCGGGAGTTGCCGCGCCGTTGCGGCTGAACATATTGTGATAAGCCTTTATGCCCATTCCGCAAAGCTCGTCCTTTATCTCGTCGATAGCCTTGTCCCATTCGGGGTCGTGCATGAGTATCGTCGTAGTAAGCACGAATTTTGCTCCGCCGTAATGCTTGTCAAGGTCACGCACCATTTTTATGTAAGCAGTTTTCCACTCGCTGCGGTAGGAGGGGTCTGCAATGTCGATATCATCCTTGTCTGTCCTGCCGTTGTGCTTGTCGTTCTGACCTATCGCAATAATTACAATATCGGGAGTGTAGCGGCTGAAATCCCACTGTGTAGGCTCGCCGCCCTCTGGGAAGTAGCAGGTCTTGTCGTACACGCTTTCAAGACCGATATAATCCGGCGCATGGAAATATCCCGTGCCGTCAAAAAGCGCAATGCCGCCCTGACAAATATTGTGTATCTGTGCGTTCAGATTTCTTGCAGTCTGCATGACAAAGCTGTTCCATACGTTGTCATATTTGCTGTCGTGACCTTCCGGGTCGCATTTTTCGGTATAATCATATGCTTCAATGACTTCGCCTGCGCAAACGCTGTCGCCGTATACTTCAATTTTCCTTTCGGGCAGAGGTTCGGGAGCAAGAAATTCACCGTCTGTTTCAAAGCCTTTTATCGAAAGGCTCTGGTTTGCCGCATGACGCTTGTAAATAATAACACTATGTTCGCCGTCTGCAAGACCTTCCGCTGCGGCAACGGTTATATCCTTGCGGTTGTTATCATATGAAAGAGGTATGCCGCGCATTTCTCCGTCAACAACAACTCCAAGGCAAAGACTTCCCCAATATGATGTACTGTTGAAAGTTACATCAAGCCTTGTGCCGCGGAATTTTACAATTGCCTGCGAGCCTGCGTAGAAAAGTCTTGTTTCATCGGGATAGGAATCGGTCCTTCCCATATAAATAATTTTTTCATCATTGTGTGTGATATTCATTTTTATCTGAGTCCTTTCGGCAGAAAAATATATTTCAGTATAATTTTAGCATATTAATGCAGCTTTGGCAAGTGATAATTAATAAATAAGTTAAAAAAGCTATAAAAAAGCTTATTACTTTTTGGGATAAAATAATGTATAATTATTTTAACAATAAAACGCAAGGGGGCGAAAAACGGAATGAGTAAAAAAATCGTACTTAACCAGCTGGGATATATCAGCAGTATGCCTAAGACCGCTGCATTCGTCGGTACGGCAGAGTCGTTTCAGATCGTTGATGCAAAAACCGGAAAAACAATGTTTTCCGGTTTGACCGGAGATTCCGTTTTCGACCCCTCTTCGCACGATACAGTTTCGCCGATCGATTTTTCCTCATTTAATATGTGCGGAAAATATTACATAAAAGCCGGAAGAAAAAAATCCTGCGTGTTTGAAATTTCGGAACACCCTTATAAGGCGTTGAAAACAGGTCTGCTGAAAGGACTTTATTACAACAGGTGCGGCATACATGATAAACGTTTTGCAGGCGATTATGCCCATGGAAAATGCCACAGCGATTTTGTTCCGCTGTTTGAAAACCCGTCAAAACGTCTTGACGTCAGCGGCGGCTGGCACGATTCGGGCGGCTACGGAAAATTCTCTGTCTGCACCTGCACTACTCTCGGACATCTGCTGTATGCTTATAAGCTGTTTCCCGAAAGCTTTAACGATATTACCGGTATTCCCGAGTCGGGAAACGGCGTTCCCGATATTCTGAATGAATGCCGCATAGGTCTTGAATGGCTGCTGAAAATGCAGGCACGGGACGGCGGAGTTTATCATAAGGCTGCGTCAGCGGAGAGCGTTTCATTTGTTATGCCTGAGGATGACCATTCCGAACATTATGTTTTTCCGCGCTCACATCAGGCAACAGCCTGCTCCTGCGCTGTATTTTCCCTTGCTTCAAGAATTTACCGTGACTTTGATGCTGACTTTTCACAAAGACTGCATGAAGCTTCCATCAACGCATGGATATGGCTTATGAATAACCCTAAGTTTGTTCCGTTTGAAAATCCGCCGCTGATCGCTTTAAATGCGGCAGGCGATTTCTATGACGACAATTTCGATGATGATATGTTCTGGGCAGTGTGCGAGCTTTACGAGACTACAGGCGACAAGCTTTTCCATGACCGTATCCATGAGCTTTGCGGACGTATCAGTGCCATAGGCTTTATTAACCGTGACAACGGCGGCTTCGGTGCGATTTCATATCTGTTCGGAAGTCAGCCTAAGGACAGCCGTCTTGAGCAGATGCTTCAGGTGCAGATACGCATTAAAGCGGATAATCTTTACAGCCTCAGCAAAAAGAGCGGATACGGCACGGCTAAGTCTCCCGACGATTATATCCGAGGAAGCAATATGTATTCGATGACGGACAGTATCACATTGATACTGGCATATAAAATTTTCAGGTGCGAAGAGTATTTGCAGACAGTTTGCGAGCAGGTGAATTATATCCTTGGAAAAAATCCCATGGGTATGTGCTATGTTACCGGCTTCGGAAGCGAATCCGTAAAGCATCCGCATCACAGACCGTCAGAAGCGGATGACATTGAAGAGCCTGTTCCGGGGCTTTTGGTGTGCGGTCCCAGCAAGCAGTCTCAGGATGATTTTACTCAGTGGAATATCCCGTCCGAGGCTCCCCCGGCAAAGTGTTATTATGATATAAGCTACAGCTTTTCAACTAATGAAACAACGATTTATTGTAATTCTGCGGCAGTTTTCGTTGCAGGGTATCTTGATTCGCTTACAAAAAACAACAGGGAAAAGGATTGATGATTTTGAAAAATAATACCTCAAAGTATATTTCGATTATTGCGGCAGCTGCCCTTTGCGGAGCAATTTTTACAGGCTGCGGAGAAAATGGAAGTGCTGCCGAGGAAACAACCGCTTCGGAAGTGCAGTCTCCTGTTGCTGTTACGACAGCAGCGGATGTAAACGCAGTTGACCTGGGCGTCCCCGTTGACCTTGCAAGCGGCGTGTCTGATAAAATGTACGGCAGAGCAATTATGAACGAGGGAAACCTTGCTCGTCTTGCAAACGCTATGAAGAAAGCGCAGAACGGCGAAAAAGTTACCGTCGGGGTTATCGGCGGCTCTATTACGCAGGGAAGCAGCGCATCAAGCACATCAAACTGCTACGCATCGCTTTTCTATAGCTGGTGGCTGGAAAAGTTCCCGAACGGAAATATTGAATTTGTCAATGCAGGTATCGGCGGTACAAACAGCTACTTAGGCGTACACCGTGTCGATGACCAGCTTCTTGTATATTCTCCTGATGTGGTCATCGTGGAATTTTCGGTAAATGATACCGATAAAACTATGAATAAATATTCCTACGACAGCCTTGTGAGAAAAATTCTTTCATATGAAAGCAATCCTGCCGTAATGCTTCTCTTTACAACAATGGAGGACGGCACCAGCCTTCAGGAGGTCCACAAGGAAATCGGCGCAGCATATGACCTGCCGATGATAAGCTATCACGACGCGGTCTATCCCGAGGTTGCAGCAGGAACTCTCAGCTGGAAGGATATTTCTCCCGATAATATTCACCCCAACGACGCAGGACACAGCATTATCGGTCAGATTTTAAGCCGCTATCTTGACAGTGTATATGACAAGCTTGATACCATAACTGAAGAACCGTCGGCATTTACCGCTGAGGGCTATACCAAGGACTATTTCGCAAATGCAAAGATGTACAGCGCAGCGGATATTACGGCGACATCATCCGAGGGCTTTGAGGTAGTTGAAAAGGATTTTTATGACCAGTTCCACAACAACTGGAAGACCGTTTCGGGCGGTTCGCTTACGTTTGACGTTGAGTGCAGAAATTTTGGTGTGTTCTTTATGTGTACTACCGACGGCAAAAGCGGAACCTATGAGGTATATGTGGACGGCGAGCGCAAGGGCAAGCTTGAAGCAGATTTCACAGGCGGCTGGGGAAATTACGGAAACACAAAGCAGATCACTCTCACAAACGAGGTTGCAAAGCATACAATTGAGATCAAGCCTGCCGAGGGCAGCGAAGACAAGGGCATTACGATTCTCGGACTGATGATTTCTTAAAGATTGAAATAAACAAGAATTTGCAGGCTGAGCCTGCACCCTTCCCGTAATTTACTTTTGAGAAATTTTTTAATTTGTGGCTCGGTGACTTTAATTTGAGATAAACAAGAATTTATCTAAGTATAAAATTGGTAACCGCTCAAATAAAAAGACATCGGTAGCCGGAGGGGGAAAGGGTTTAGGGAAAGAGGA
>CAMCPM010000024.1 GCA_945876755.1 uncultured Clostridia bacterium | reverse complement strand
CTTAGGGGCGCTGCCCCTAAGAACCCTGCAGCCTTGAAAGGCTGGCGAACTTTTTATTCTCCGATGTTTTTTCGCTTTGCGAAAAAACATCGGAAACGAAATCTTTGATTTCGTTTTAATTACGCATTCCGAATTACGAATTACGAATTAAATCAAAATCCTACATCTATAATATTCATAAAAAAGCCTGCTTCGGTCACATCCACAAAAGCATAGGACGGCTTGTTCCCATCACGGGGGCAGGAACAGCTTCCCGGGTTCAGAATATCTATCCCGTCCTCACGGGCGTTGTATCTCTCATGAGTATGCCCGAAAAATGCAGCGCTGCAGCCGTTATCACGAGCGATGGAGCGCAATATTTCCGTGCCGCCCTTTACACTGTATCTGTGCCCATGAGTACAGAATATCCGCACCTTTCCGCACTCAACAATTTGAAAATCGGGAGACTCTCTGCCGAAATCGCAGTTGCCCCGAACGCTTCTTAAATCTATATTCGGATACTTTATACGCATCTCGCTTATCTCACGTTCGCCGTCGCCGAGGTGAACAAACATATCCGCTTCCGGGTTCGCACGGATAATTCTTTCCATCTGCGAGCTTTGTCCGTGAGAATCGGACATAACTATTATTCTCACCAAAAACGCTCCTTTTCATATTATGTAATAAGTTCTGTTTACAGCTATTATAACATATGCTGTAAAGGAAAGAAAGAGCTAATTTGAATTTTACGGAGGATTTTTATGGCAGATCTTAACATGAATCCGAAACAGATGGAACAGCTTCTCGGTATCGTAAGTGCAAAGCTTGGCGTTCCTGCCGAAAGCTTAAAGCGTGACCTGGAGCAGGGAAAGTTTGATTCGGCGCTGAAAAACATGAAACCAAGTGAGGCGGCTACCTTCAACCAGATGGTAAGCAACCCGAAAATGCTGGAGAAATTCATGTCTACACCGCAGGCGCAGGCGCTTTACAATAAGCTGACCGGCGGTAAATAACAGACATATATTCAAGCAGAAAATACATTAAAACTGGCGGTGAGTATTCTGGACGACATTGCTGAAAAAATACAATCTCTGCTGACCGACGAGGAAAGCATGAAGCAGATACAGGAGCTTGCCGCCATGTTTTCGGGCAGTTCGGACGGCATTCAGCCCCAGACGGAAAATACGGACAGCAGCGAAAGCGGCGGTATAAACCCTCTCGCAATAATGCAGCTTATCGGCTCTGTATCGGCACAGGACAAAGACTGCAGTCTGCTTCTTGCACTGAAACCGCATCTTTCCTCCGAAAAGCAGCAAAAGATCGACAAGGCAGTCAGACTTTTAAAGCTGTATAACATTTTTGTTGCCATGCGTGATAACGGTATGCTTAACGATTTGGAGAAAATGCTATGAATAATAACAGTATTCAGCAGGCGGAACAGCGTGTGAAGGAGATGAACAGAATGACGCGGCAGTATGCCGAGCAGGGAAACCGGTTTATGAAACAGGCGCAGAATAATTATCCTGCGAGACAGGAGCAGCCCAGATTCGAGCCTGTCCGCCGTGAAAATACATACGGAGGTCATAATGCGCAGAACGTCTCTGCCGGACAGCTTCCGCCGAAATATACTTCGGGGAAATCCGCCCGTAACGTTCCTCAGCAGAAGAATATTCCGCAGCAAAAGAATCCTCCGAAAACTCAGGAAAGCTTTTTCCCCGATTTGTCAAATATAAAGCTTGACAACGAAAAGCTTATGATACTGCTGATAATGTACATTCTCATAAAAGAAAAAGCGGATATCAAGCTGATACTTGCGCTTGGATATCTGATTTTATAAAGAGTCGTGAGAGGAGGACGTTTTCCGCTTCGGGAAAACAATATTGATTATGAAAATATTGAGTGAAAGGAAATTAAACGAATGCGACAAGGAATTCCGCAGACAGCTGTTTGAGGATCTGGATTTCGTGACAGAACGGCTTGCACAGATCCGCGAAAGCTTTGATATGACCGCCGAGCCTGAGCTTGTTGACGCTCTTATTTACGAGGAGCTTGCCATGAAGTCACGGTACGATTATCTAATAAGACTTGCAAAGGAGAGAAATATAAAATGCAGAATGAGTATTTTGGAATGACCCTTGCAGAACTTTCGGTTTACGGCGTGATGCTACTTTCGGCAGCGGCAATGCTCATACATTATATGTGTTCGGAAAAGCCCGTAAAAACCGCTTTAAAGGGAATGATAAGCGGCGTTTCCGGACTTGTTCTGCTGCATTTTTTCGGCGTCGATATCGGACTTGCCCTTCCTCTGAATACCTTTACGGTGTTCATTGCACTTACGCTGGGACTTCCCGGAACGGCAGCAATGTGCGCCCTGCAAATGATAGCATAAAATGACCGCCTCTGTCCTTCAAAACAGAGGCGGTCAACTTTTGGTTATTATAATTATTGGTCGTGACGGGGCAACTTTCTTCTTTCAATTGCAAGCCGGACAAGTATAGACATTATCTCGTGCCTGCTTTGCTTTTTCATATTTTCGGCACGCTTCAGGTCGTCCTTGCCGTTGATCTTCACCTTCATGGTAGGAACTGCGTCCATTGCTTCCGAAACCGCGTCGGCATAGCAAAGCGCACAGCGGCAGCAGTTGAATCTGTCCATAACGCTTGGCAGCAACTCTGTTACAAGCTCGCCTGTAATATCTATCTCCGCACCGTTAGCCTTTGGCTTGCTTTTAACGGTTATTTTTTCCTCCTTGAAGCTGCTGTCAAGGATAGGGTTTGAAGCGGTTTTCTTACCCGTAAGCAGGCGCATAACAGCGTCGGTTTTATTGGTTTTGGCTGTTTTGAGCGCCATATATCAGGTTCCTTTCCGGTAATTATTTTTTGTTTTTTCGGATAGCGATTTCGGGATAAAGCAGTTCCGCCAGCTTAACGTAATCCCTTGCCGCACGGCAGTTGGGAGAATAAGTCGTGATGACCTCCTGATGTGCGGGAGCTTCGGCAACGGCTACCGATGTTGAAATTTTCACGTCCAGCACTTGTGTGTGAAGCTGCTTTGCAACTATCTGGACCATCTCTTCGACCTCACGGGCAAGAGTCTGCTTCTGAACAAATTTTGTCAGCAGGATACCGCGGATATTCAGCTTTTTGTTGTAATATTTCTTTACCGCCAGAATAGTTTCCCTCAGCTGTGCGATTCCCTGCAAAGAAAGTATCTCCGGCGTCATTGGTATAATAAGGTCATCCGCCGCAGTATAAGCGTTTATAGTAAGTATCGACAATGCAGGCGGAGTATCTATAATAATGTAATCATAGCTGTACTTTACTATCTGAAGAATATCCTTCAGAATAAATTCCCTGCGCTCGGAGGTAAGCTCAAGCTCGCTTCCCGAAAGCAGGATATTTGAGGTAATAACATCACAGATATGCGTAGTCTTGATTGCCTCTCTTATGTCACAGTCTCCTGTCATAACATCGTGGATAGTGTAGCCCTCGTCCTCTGCTCCAAGCGAAAAGGAAAGGTTTCCCTGAGGGTCCATGTCAATTGCAAGCACACGCTTGCCTCTGCTGCGGAAAATTCCCGTCAAAGCAGCGCAGGTAGTGGTTTTGCCCACTCCACCTTTCTGATTTGTAACAACAATCACAGTCGCCATAATACACAGTTTCCTCGCTTACTTGCTTAAAAGTTATTCCCCTCGGCAGCGCGGCGGCGCTCTCTTTCAAGGAGCTGGCACTCGAAAATAAATCTTGCCAGACGTTCCTCCTGCGTTTGGCTGACGTCAAGAAATCTGCATCCGTAGCCGTCGATATCTCCGTCATCGTTGCGCTGGACTCTCAGCACCTCGGCAAGAAGCTGCATATCACCGTCCATAAAATTCAGCATTACCTGGTCGCCGCATTCAAATTCAGACTCGGATTTAAAGTAAGCTCCGCCGAGATTAAGGTTGACAAAATGAAGTATGATGGGGTCGTCAAAGGTAAGCATTTCCTCACCGCGGATATAAAACGGAGAAAGCCCGTCAAAATCAACCGAGACCTTAAAGCTTCTGCGGCGTTCCTTTAGGACCTCGCCCTCGCCTACATGGAAGTTCACCTGATACTCGGTACAAAGGTCGATGGTCGTATTATATTTAACTCGGTTGCCGTTAACATATTCAAAAATTATCTCGACCGGCTCGCCTTTTGAGATCAGCGGAAAATCCGCGCCTTTAAGCATAACAAGGTCCTGCCCGCGGAGCTTGAAGAAGTCCTTGGGAAAGTACACGGATTTAGTTGATATCAACAGCTTGCCGTTTGAGCTGTAAACCAGCACTCTGCTGATTTTATCCTTATTTATCATCAGCGGTATCCCCTTAACCGTTATTTTCAAATCACTTCTAATTATACAAAAAAAATCTTGATTTTGCAATAGCATTTTTTCAACTTATACGTTTTATTAAATCTGCCTGCTCTTTTTTGTGTAAAATACAATAAAATGCTTTTCCGCCCTATACAAAACGGGAAGAAAATGATATAATGTATATGTATATTCAGCCTGACCGCAGACGTTAATTTAAAGTAAAGCCGGAACAGCTGAAATCATTTTATTCGGAGAACCATATGGAAAAGAAATACATATATCTGATACTTACTCGTACGGGTACGGTATTTTCAAAGCTTATCGGCGCTGCGACCGGTAAGCGCTATACTCACGTTTCCATCGCCTCGGACGAGCTTCTCACCGAGATGTACAGCTTCTGCCGTGACAAAAAGGAAATGCCGCTTCCTGCTAATTTCAACCATGAGGATATACTGACCGAGGTTTTCGGAGCGTGCAAAACAATTCCAAGCGAGGTCTACCGCATTCCCGTTACCGATGAACAGATGTCCAGATACCGTGATGTGATAAGACATTTTATTCTTAACCGCGAAAACTATTCCTATGATATCGGCGCGCTAATTCCAATGGCGCTGCATATCCCGTACAAAATGAGAAACAAGTTCGTATGCTCTGTATGGGTCGGATTCGTTCTCGGTAAAAGCGGAATAAACCACGATATCAAAAAGCACCCGTCCCTTGTTGAGCCGGAGGATTTCCGCAGCATCAAAAATGCGGAGCTTATCTATCGTGGAGATTTAAAAAAATATCGGGAATATATTATAAAAATTCGTGAAGAGAAAAACGGAACGCTGCCGCTTGTAAGCAGCGATTCAACCTGCGGATAATAAAAAAACTGCTGTAACGCAGACTGTACAGGATCTTTACAGGGAGGGAACGCCTTTTGCATAAGATGATAAGAGTCAATGAAAAACGTCTTGCAGCAAAATACAACAGGCGTATCTTTCTTGCTGTGCTGCCTGCTGTAAGCGTTTTGATATCGCTTTTCATTATCGTTATGATTTTTGTGGTACGGCTTGACAGCGACCTGCCGCAGGAAATGTACCGCACGGTCTTTTATGCCGCATATGCTTCGATAGCCTACGGCTTCGCCGTGTGCCTTGCAGGCTCTTTTATTGAGGATGTGCTTATCAAGGCTCACAGAGAGCATACATATATCCAGATAGCCGATTCGGTAATGATAGTCTCACAGCATACGCAAACTGTTTTTCGTGAGCGAAAATGGATAAACTACAAAAAAATGTGGGTCGTGAAGCTGTCTGACGTAAAAAACGTCGAGTGCATACGCAACCATATCACCATTACCGCCGAAGCCCGTTATTTCAACGAGGACGCAAGCTGGCTCGGATATACCCGTACCGACAACGGAATTGAATTTGACCGCAGCTGGTACGACAGCAACGGCGGCAAAACGGTGTCAAGCATTGAAATTACCGACTTTTACACCTACGGAGAAAGAATAGTAAGACACATACGGCACTGCGCCGACAAGACCCGTGAACGGGACATAAAGCGTGAAAAATTCCGCAGAGAAATGCTTGAGATAGCAGGAAAGGTCAATCACCCCAAAAAGCTCCCGGACAGATATACACCCCCGGACAAGCGCAGAAAAAAATGAACATGAATACGGAACGGTCTCAGGCTTATGAGACCGTTTTTGCATTTTATACAAGTAAAGCGTATTAATTTACATAAATATTTACTATACTATAAAAAATAATATCAAAGAGTTTACAAATGTTAAATATTAATTGACATTGAACATATTATGACGTATAATGTGTCTTGCTGTTTTATTATAGTTATTAAAATATAGAAAGGGTTTTGATATGGGTAAATTTTGCACATTGGTGAAAACCACAGTTTGTACCGCTGCAGCTTCCTTGGGAATATTAACGCTGTCAGGCTGTACTAACTACACCAAAATGATGAACGAGACGCCGGGCGAGTATATCTCCATGGCTTCGGAAAATACCATGAAGCAGATGGTCAAGGGAGCTTTCGGCGAGGAATACCGTCTTATGAACGAGGCTGCCGAGAACGGTTCCTTTAACATTGAGTTTGAGATCGAGGGTATCAAGTTCAGCGGAGAATGTTATGTCAACGAAAAGGATATGAAATCCGCACAGACCTACACTATGACCGGCTCAAAAGGAACCGCCGCCAGCATCTACGCTTTTATGGGCAAGAACGGAATGAAAATCGGCACAAGCGGAAATTCCGGAAGCCATATTTACGATGTGACATTTGAGACTCTTAAGGAAAAGCTTGCGGCTTCAATTTTTGCTCCCGGTTCGGGTACAGCTTATGAGCTTGAACAGTCCGAGTATGATATGCTTCTTGAGTACGCCGAGCAGATCGCCGCAGCTGTCGAAGGAAGCGAAGAAGTTCAGAACAAGTATGCCGACATCATCAACGCATACATTGAAGAACATCCTCCCGTTATTGAAGAAAATGTTGACAGCGATATCGGCGGTGAGACCGCAAGTGCAAACATTCTTACATATGATATCCCCAAGGACGACCTTTACACACTTGTTGAAAAGCTGGTGGACGCGGCTCTTGAGGATTATAAGCTTGACGAAGAAATGGCTCAGTATTACACCAAAGAGGACATGAAATCGGAAATCATGGCACTGCTTGACGAGTTTGAGGAGTGCAGTCTGAAGATCGTTTACTATGTAAACAGCAAGACTCATACTCTTATGAAATCAGATATCACATTCAACGGCGTTTCAATGGGTGAGGCAGGCGAAATTTACATTAATGCTCTTTACGGTGCAAATCCCGAAACCGCTGAAAAGCAGAGCTTTGTATTCGGTATGAATGCCGATGAAACAGCATACAGCGTTACATTTGACATTACCTACGGTGAGGACAGCTCTGTTATTGCCATTACGGCAGACAACGGCACAGAAACTATGGACGTTGCTTCCATTACAAGCACAAGAAACGGTGAAAGCTATAATATCAAGCTTGATATTCCTCTTGTGGAAATTACCGGAACCGCAGACGGAACAATCAAAACCGAGAAGAACTCCTTCACGCTTACCGTTGATAAGCTTGCTCTTGTTAAAGGCGCAGGCGAGGTTTCATACGCTCCCAAGGGTGTTATATCATTTACAAAGGGCGGTGCAATGCCCGAACTTGACGCCGAAAAAGAGTTCCTTGACATTACCGAAGAGGAAATGGACGCTCTTGCAGAAAACATCGAAAGCGACTTCACTGCCGTTCTCGAAGAATTTGCCGAGGACAGCCCTCTTGCAAGCTCGATGAAGGATTACATCAATAAATCAAAGAAAGCTTCCGCAAATGCAAATGCTAAAATTTGCTTTACAGCTTTGGCTTCCGAAATGACAATGATGGCAATTGACGGTGAAACCGTAAGCGGCACCGTTGCTGAGGGCAGCGGATACAACGCTGTTATCGGAAATGCAGAAAAGTCAATGTCGGATTACCTTGGCGAGGATTTCAGCGGCTATTTCTACGCTGAGATCGACCCTGAGATTTACTCGGTAAATTATGTTGTATGGTCCGAAGATCCCCTTACCGACGAATACAAGCGAGTTCTCACAAGCGACGAACAGGACACCCTCGCAGAACAGGGAATATTCATCGGCTGCCATCCTCTTTCATATTGATCATCTGATATAACCAAAAACAGCTGCTGTAATTAACTTACAGCAGCTGTTTTTATTGTATTATTGTATTTACACAAAATATTTATGCTTTCCGGTAAGAGTAAGAAGCATTTTCAGACGGACTTCATTCTGATACTCCGGCTTAACAAGATAATAAATGTAAGCTTCAAGAAGATTCATATCGGGAACTGTTCTTCCCTCGATCTTGAAATTGTTAAAGCCCATAGGCAGATATTTTTCAAAAATAGCCTGAGGCGAAACGTGTGTGGAATAACCGACAGTATCATAAATCGTCTGCTTCATATATTCGCAATGGAATTCTGAAGGTTGAAAAGGCTTTTTGGAAAGCATATCCTTGCTGTGTTCCCACTCTTTTATCTGATCCTGTCCTATACTGCGGTAATGATCTCCGCGGCGTTTGCAGCCCGGAATACAGCAAGCGTTCACAAGTATCTCACAGCGTGAACGGTCAGCCTCGTCGATCTGCTCAAGCATATCAAACTTGTTGTTGAAATTATAATCAAGCACTACATATTTGTAGTCTTTTTTAAGTTCCTCCTTAACGCCGTCCATATTTTCTATCTGCTTGCAGGTAGAAGAAGTGATTTTGTAGTTCGGATAATTTTCCCGGATATATTCTTCAAGGATAGGAGACATAACTATTACTTCGTTCATGCCGTTGTCTGCAATACGGAGTATCTGATTGCAATAGCTGTCACCGAGATGCTTCTTTTCAATAAGAGGATTGGTAAATGTGAAACGAAGAGGAATGCCCTTTTCATTAAGAACATTTGTAATATGCTTTACGGCTTCAAGATTCTGACCGCCGCCGAGAAAGCGTCCGCCGTTCCATACACAGCTGCCGAAGCTTCCGAAAACCGACGCGATCCTGAGTCCGTCGTGAAAATATTTTGGCGTTTGATTTATTGAATTAATAAGGATAGAATTCAGATAAAGGTGATTGGTAAAATCGGGAATATGAAAATTAATTTCCATAACAGCCTCCAAAACAATTAATAATATGTTATAATTATACCATATACCGTCTGATTTTGCAAGATTATTTTTCAAAGTTTATTTACACTCAAAATTCGGTACGGCTATTGCTATTTTATAATAATTGTTGTATAATGAATGGGTACTGTGTTGTAATGTTGTAATAAAGCAATGCCGTGATAATATGGCGTGCATTTGATATGAGGTGATTTTTTGAGCTGGGATGAGATCCTGCAATGTACAGGGATAATAGCCCGTTATCTGGTTCCTACCCTGAAAATTTTCGGGTTTACTCTTATTTTTTCCATACCGCTCGGTATGGTCGTCGCACTTCTAAAAATGTGTAAATTCAAGCCGGTATCATGGCTTGTCAATGTATATATCCTGATAATGCGCGGAACACCGCTTATGCTCCAGATAATTACTATCTATTATGCGATACCGATGATGAAGGTTTCCGATTCGGCTTTTCTTCAAAACCTTTTCGCAGGAGTGGATATCAAAAGCGAAAGCTATCAGTTCAATGCGCTTATTGTTGCTTTCGCCCTTAACTATGCGGCGTATTTTGCGGAAATTTTCAGAGGCGGAATTGAATCTATTCCGAAAGGACAGTATGAAGCAGCAGCTGCTCTCGGTATGACAAAGACCCAGACGTTCTTCAGAATAATCCTTCCGCAGGTTGTGAAAAGAATCGTTCCCGCAAGCTCCAATGAGGTCATTACTCTGGTAAAGGATACTTCCCTTGCTTCGGCTATCGCCTATGCGGAGATATTCCGCAAGGCTAAAGAGCAGATGATCACATACAGCAACCTTACTCCGCTTTTTATCGCAGGCTTGTTCTATTTCGTTATGAACGCTGTACTGACTGTGCTTTTCACGGCAATCGAAAAAAAGCTGGATTACTATAAATAATACCCGATAACGGCAAGTTAACGTGTGAGGAGTTTTAATATGGCAATACTTGAGGTGCGGAACCTCTCCAAAAGCTTCGACGGATTTGAAGTTCTGAAGGATATTTCCTTTGATGTGGAAAAAGGCGAAGTAGTTGCGATAATAGGTCCTTCGGGAAGCGGCAAGTCAACGCTTCTGCGGTGCATAAACCAGCTTGAAAAAGCAGGCGGAGGAACTGTAAAGGTCTGCGGAATGGATCTTATCGCAGACTACAAGAACGGCAAGCCTGTCTATTCCCCTGCCGAAACACTGAGAGCTATCAGACTTAAAATAGGACTGGTTTTTCAAAATTTTAACCTTTTCCCCCATATGAGCGTGATGAAGAATATTACCGAAGCGCCTGTATGCGTACTGAAAAAAAGCAGGCAGGAGGCAGAGAAAACCGCTGCGGCTCTGCTGGAAAAGATGGGGCTTTCACAAAAAGCAAATGCTTATCCATGCGAACTTTCGGGCGGTCAGCAGCAGAGAGTTTCAATTGCCCGTGCGCTTGCGCTTAATCCCGAGCTGCTGTTCTTCGACGAGCCTACCTCGGCGCTTGACCCGGAACTTACCGGAGAAATTTTAAAGGTCATCAAGGAGCTTGCAAAGGAAAAAATGACAATGGTCATCGTTACCCACGAAATGGCGTTCGCAAGGGACGTTGCAGACCATGTTATTTTCATGGACGGCGGAGTTATCGTTGAAGAAGGCACTCCGGAACAGGTATTCGGCGAAACGAAAAACGAGCGTACAAAGCAGTTCCTGCAAAGATATAACAATGATTATAAATAAAATGCTTTTGCCCGGAATGAAAGATCTTTTCGGGCTTGGTTTTTATGAGAAATTTTATTTAATATAAAAAACCTATTGACGAAAGCTGAAAAAAATGCTAAAATAAGAAAAAATGTTCGATTTTTTATTTTGCACAGAAAGGAAGATAATTTATGGCAGATGCAAAAAAGAAGGCAGGCGCCAAAGAGTCAGTCGTTAAGCTTACAAGCGCAGAGGAAAAGAAAAAAGCTCTTGACGCTGCCATCCAGCATATAGAAAAGCAGTACGGCAAGGGTGCAGTCATGAAACTCGGTCAGGCAGCGGATTACAACGTTGACGCTATCCCTACAGGCTCTATGACTCTCGATATGGCGCTCGGTATCGGCGGCGTTCCCAGAGGACGTATCGTTGAGGTTTACGGTCCCGAAAGCTCTGGTAAAACCACCGTTGCCCTCCAGATAGTTGCAGAGGCTCAGAAAATGGGCGGTGAGGTCGCATTCATCGACGTCGAACACGCTCTCGACCCTGTTTATGCAAAGGCTCTTGGAGTTGATATCGACAATATGCTGGTTTCACAGCCCGACAGCGGCGAACAGGCTCTCGAAATTGCTGAGGCTCTCGTGCGTTCCGGCGCACTGGACGTTATCGTTCTCGACTCGGTTGCAGCTATGGTAACAAAGGCTGAGATCGACGGAGAAATGGGCGATACCCATGTGGGACAGCTTGCACGTCTCATGTCACAGGCTATGAGAAAGCTTACCTCTGTAATTTCAAAATCGAACTGCGTTGCTATCTTCATCAATCAGGTCCGTGAAAAGATAGGCGTTATCTACGGCAACCCCGAAACTACCCCCGGCGGCCGTGCCCTCAAATTCTACAGCTCGGTGCGTATAGAGGTACGAAAGGGCGAGGCTATCAAGAATGGCTCGGAAATTATCGGCAACAGAACAAAGTGCAAGGTCGTTAAAAACAAGGTTTCTCCTCCGTTCAAGGAGTGCGAGTTCGACCTTCTATTCGGTAAGGGTATTTCCCGTGACGGCGAAGTAATTGACCTTGCAGTCGACCTTGATATTATCAACAAGAGCGGCGCATGGTTCTCATATAACGGAAACAAGATCGGTCAGGGACGTGACAACGCCAAGGAATGGCTCAGGAACAATCCCGATTCAATGAAAGAGATCGAGGCAAAAATCAAGGAAAAATCTGACGAGATCATTATGACCTCCAAAAAAAGCAAAAAGGCTGCCGAGCTTCAGGATGCTTCCGAAGCTGCCGCTGCGGCAGGTGCAGAAGTTATTGCAAAGGCTGCTCCCGCACCGAATAAAGCTCCCGTTAATGTCATTATCGACGCCGACGACGATTTTGAAGAATTTACTCCTGTAAAATAATTATGATAATAACAGAAATATCCAAATTTAAAGGCAGTACCATGTGTGTTGTCTTTGAGGACGATTCAAGGCTTTACATACACAGCTCCATTCTTTCGGAATACAACCTTAAAGAGGGCATGAACGTTCCCGAAGAAGCCGTCGGGGAAATCAAGGAAGCTAATGAATACCGCAAAGCCCGCGAGCGTGCGCTCTATTTGCTGGACGGCAGGGATTACAGCTTCAAGGAGCTTTATGAAAAACTGGAAGCGAATTATTCCGATGACATTTGCATGAATGTCTGCAAAAAGCTTGCGGAAATGCGGCTCATCGACGACAGACGCTACGGCGAGCTTCGTGCAAGAGAGCTTTTCGAGGTGAAGCGTGTGGGTATGTTCAAGGCAAAGCAGGAACTTCGCCGCAGGGGACTTTCCGACAGTATTATAAAAGAAGTCGTTGAGCCTTATGCAGACGAGGAAGAAAGCTTTGCACGTCTTGAACAGCTTGTCGAACGAAAATATGAGCGTTATTTGACCGATGAAAAGGGCGTAAAAAAGGTAAGATCCGCACTGTTGAGGCAGGGCTACAGCTACAGCGAAATAAAAGCGGTTCTTGATCTGTACGACCTTGATTTTGAAGATGAATAAAAATATTTAAGGGTACCGAGCGACAAACTCGGTACCCTTGATTTTTTGTTAATGAAATAAAAGCATTACGTTCTGAAAATCGATATCTTATCTCTGAGAGTCAATGCCTGAGAGTTAAGTTCCTCGCAGCTTGCAGCGCTTTCCTCGGCGGTAGCACTGTTCTGCTGAACGACCTCGGATATCTGATCTATACCCGATTTTACCTGCTGAACAGCCTCAGACTGCCTTATAGTCTGCTGTGCAATACTGTCGATAAGACGGTTAGTTTCGTTTGTTATCTCAATGACCTTTGCCATTGCTTCAGCTGTGCCCTTGGCAATTGACGAGCCGTTGTCGACCGCTTCTATACAGCTTCCGATAAGGGCGGAGGTAGTTTTTGCAGCCTCAGCGGATTTGTTTGCAAGGTTTCTTACCTCGTCCGCAACAACAGCAAAGCCCTTTCCGGCAGCACCCGCTCTTGCAGCTTCAACAGCAGCATTAAGAGCAAGAATATTCGTCTGGAAAGCGATATCCTCAATAGCCTTGATTATCTTGTTGATCTCGCCTGCGCTGGATTCAATATTGCTCATAGCTTCAAGCATATTTCCTATCTGAACGTTCTGGTCGTTCACAAGCTGAATTGAGTTGTCCGAAAGCTTCTGAGCCTTTTCCGCATTTCCTGCATTAAGAGCAATGTTGTCGGAGATCTCGTTAAGCGAAGCGGAAAGCTCCTCAGTAGCCGCAGCCTGACGTGTTGTACCCTCCGCAAGAGAAGAAGCGCCGTTTGCGATCTGCTCGGAACCGCTGTAAACCTCGTCCGAAGAAATATTGATGCTGTTGATAACGTCTTTCATTTTTGAAGCAAGCTCATCGGCAGACTCGCCGATATTAACAAAATCGCCGTGATATTCGACGTCGGAATCATAAGCGAAATTTCCCTCCGACATTTCGCCCATGCGCTTGGAAATGTCGCTGATATATGTATCAAGGTTTGAAATTGCAACGTTGATAGCTTCGGCAAGCTCTCCGATCTCATTATTATAAAGTTTGCCGGTGATTCCGGGGTTGTTTTTAAGGTTGCCCCGTTCCATTTCGACCGCCATATTTTTAACCATAACAATAGGCTCGGCAAGACGCTTTTTAACAAAAACTATAACAAGTATGCCGGCAAAGAAGATCACTACAAAACCGACAATAATTCCCATAACAACTGCCCAATTGCGGTTTGCGATCATGTTTTCCATAGGACAGCCTGTAAAATATGCACCCTTGATAACACCGTACTCATCTATGATCGGCGTGTATGTAGCCATGTAATCCTTGCCGAACAGCTTGGTTTCATGCTGATAGGTCTCGCCGTTTTTTACGACCTTTTCATAAATATCATCAAGCATTGTGGTTCCGATAACTCTTTCTCCGTTTTCATCGGTGAGAGTTGTTGAAATACGCAGATTATCATAGAAAATTGTCGCATGGCTTCCCGTCTGATCCATAACTCCGTCAACAGTTGCCGTGTCACTGTAGGAATATCCGATAATAACAGTCACGCCCTCGTTTTTGGCAACGCTTCTGTAATAAAGATAGAGCTGACTGTCTGAAGCAAGGCCGCTTTTGCTTGCACCGAGAGCCTCAAAAATACCCTCCGGCGAAAGGCTGCAGTTTTCTGTCTGCATAGCAATAATTCCGTTGCTGTTGACAAAAACGCCGAACATTCCGGGAGATTTCGTTATGCTTTCCCATGTGGAGGTAATGACCGCTTCATTGTCCTCTTCAACTGCCTTGCGGAAGTTTGCATCGTCGGCAAGAAGCTTTGCAAGCGTTCCCGTTTCAGCCGTCCTTGTCTGTATATCAAATTCCAGAACATTTGATGATATGCGTGCAGACTCCTGCAGGTTTTGGGTTTCAACATTTGTAAACAGTACACAAAATGCAATGGTAACGGCAGCCGCTACAACCATAAGCAGCATATCAACCGCAACAAGTATAGTTCTACCTATTTTTGACATATTTATATTTCCTTTCAATGTACCTTGCATTATGACAAAATTCATCATGTCTTAACACCAAGTTAATAAATTAATGTAATGTTTTTAATATTGTACAATATTTGCCCTATTTTGTCAAGAAGTACATTTGATTTATTTGTACATATACAGTAAATTTTTCTTGGAATATCTTGTTGAATTTTAACAAAAATCAAACGATAATTGTCGCTTTTTGTTCCGAATAAGGAGTTGTAGGCATAGTTTCCTTCGGCTCTGTGTTTTCGGGAACAGCGGTTTCAGCAGGCTTTTCCTCTTTGACAGGACCGAGCATATCGGTCGCCTTGTCGTCGCTGTCCAGCCAGCCGTTCTTTTCGTAGTATTCTTCAAGACAAAGGCCGCTTTCCTTGATCTCATTCGCATAATAAACACCCACAAAGCGGTAATGCCACGGTTCATAGATTATGCCGGTTATCTCCTGCTTGCCCTTTGGATAGCGAAGTATAAAGCCGTACTCGGCAGCGTGCTTGTCAAGCCATGCAAAGGCTTCTGTATTTTCAAATCCATCGTCCTCCATGCTTGTGTAATCCTGGGACATGATATCCAGCGCAAGACCTGCATTATGCTCGCTTTCGCCGGGAAGAGCGACCTCGGCAAGAGTATCGGCATAAGCGTCGTCATAGGACATACCCTTATCGACTCTGTCCTGAACGCTCCTGTCGAAATTCTGCTGCTGATATTCGATAGTGCGGTATGCCGACACGACCAGCAGGTCAATGCCGTCCTCCTTTGCGGCGTCAAGCATTTTTTCAAAATATTCCGCAGCCCTCACATCTAGGTAATATTCACGCCAGCTTTCAAATATGACCTTTGTTTCTATCCTGCTGTCATAATCAAGCGGCAGAGGATTTTTCTTGTTCACAAGGAACATAGCCCATGCATTGTCTATGTTCTCGTCCTCCTTTTTCTCAGGCTCAGCCGTAGTTTCGGACTCGGCTGAAGAAACCGTTTCGCTGACTGTTTCTTCGCTTCCGCCATCCTTTTTGAATACAAACGTTGTCAGGACAAAAGCCAGCGCCAGAAGCAGCACCGTTATTACCAATAAATATTTTATTCCGCGCAAGATTATTACTCTCCTTTGGCTTTTATATCGTTTTATTTTCCGCATAATATAATTTCTCCCGTAAAAACAATAAGAATATTATAGCATTATCCGTCTTTATTTTCAACCGAAATAACAAAATTCTTGACAAATTTGTATCATGCGTGTTATACTTTATTGTAATAAATTATTGAGAGGAACGGTTAACAATGCGCTGTCCGTTTTGTAATTATGAAGATACAAAGGTTGTGGATTCACGTCCTATCGACGGGAAAAAACGCCGCAGACGTGAATGCACAAACTGCGGAAAAAGATTTACCACATACGAATCCGTTGAAATGCCCGTTTTGCTGGTATTGAAAAAAGACAATACCCTTGAGCTTTTCGACAGGAACAAGCTGATAAAGGGACTGTCCACAGCGGTGAAAAAGCGTCCCGTGTCGGTAGACGACATAAACAGGATAGTCGACAGCGTTGAAAGCTGCTATGCAAACAATATGCAGACCCAGATAACCTCGTCCGAGATCGGCGACATAGTGCTTCAGAACCTCAAGGAGATCGACCAGGTGGCATATGTGCGCTTTGCGTCGGTGTACAAGGATTTCAACGACGTTGAAAGCTTTATAAATATTATTTCTGAGCTTAAAGCGGATAATTAAGAATGTAATTTTTAAAGCTATATAACAAATATAAACAACGGCAGGATATTTTTAAATCTTGCCGTTGTTTTGTTTTACTGTATTTCCTCCAAAGCCTCGGCAAGCCACTTCAGTTCATCTTCGTCGGGAGCAGTACCCCTCTTTTCTTCCGAATACCGCTTTGCCAACGAGATAATATCAAGTTCAGCCGCCTCTTTTGCGGTAATTTCCGCGCCGCCGCCCCGTTCGAGCTGTTTTCCCGAAAAATGCAGCAGATTGGGATAAAGCTCCTTTAACCGCATAAACATATTGTCCCCTGCATAACGGTCTGTAACGGTTATCTTCATAAGATCATCACGGCACGGGTCGCTCTCCGCCGCAGTAAGAATATCCTCATAAGCACCCTCAACAGTTCTGAGGGTGTAGGGCGAGGGTATCTCTTTTTCCGTGATATCACCTGTTTCGGTATCGTAAAAAGTGACCGTCTTTTTCTGCGCCGCTTCACCGAATGAGTAAGCCAAAGGCGTGCCGCTGTAACGTATCGGCGTGCCGCTTTTAAGAGTCTGCGCCTTGTGGAGATGACCTAAGGCAACATAGTCAAACCCGTCGAATACCGAAAGCGGTATATTTTCAGCACCGCCTACCGACTCAGCCGCACGGGCAGAAATGTCGCTTTCCGCCGCCGAACCTCCTGCCGCAAAGCAGTGCGCCGCAAGTATCAGCTTTTTGGACTTGTCCGCTTCCGCAAGTATCTTTTCGGTAACAGCCTTCATTACAGCGGAAGCCGTCGGCTTGCAGCCAAGCAGTACCGCACCGTCTGATGGGTTGAAATACGGCAGGGAATATATCGCAGTATCACCTATTATAATAGGAGTAAAAGCGTCCTCAAGAGCGCCCGAAATGTAAAGTCCTGCCGCTTTCAGCAAATCGGCACATGAGGAAAGCCTTGCGGCTCCGTCATGGTTTCCTGCACAGACTATCACGGGAATTTTCTTTTCAAGGCACAGATTTGTGGCAAGACTGCTCCAGCATTTTACCGCTTCGGCGGAGGCGACCGAGGTATCGAAAACGTCCCCGGCAATTATTACAGCATCGGCTTCTTCGGCAGCTTCGCATAAAAAACCGCAGAACTTTTTCTGATACGGAAGCAGCGGCAGTCCGCACAGTGAAATACCAAGATGCAGGTCGGAGGTATGAAGAATTTTCATTTTGCAATTCCTTTCAAAAGCATTGAAAAATCGGTTAAAGACATTATAGCATATTTTCGGGTAAATGTAAAAGGGTATCAGGCTTTTACAAACCTGTCTCCCTGAACTGTGCCTCTGCGGCGCAGTTCCTTGTCAATGCCGTTCAGGACGGATTTCTTATCCCTGCTCCACAGCGGAGCGATAAGAGATGACTTGTCCCCGTCTCCCGTAAGACGTTCTATTATAACATTCTGCGGCAGAAGTTCAAGCTGGTCGCATACCGTTTCAATATAGTCCTCCATAGACATTTCGGAAAATTCCCCTCGCAAAAACTGTTCCGCAAGCACCGTTCCTCGGATAATATGCAGAAGATGAATTTTTACCGCATGAATATCCAGCGTGGAAATTTTCCGTACGGTTTCAAGCATCATTTCACGGTTTTCTCCCGGAAGCCCATTTATAATGTGTACGCAGACGTTTATCCCCCGTTCTTTTAGCACTCCGTACCCGTGCAAAAAATCCGCATAGGTATGACAGCGGTTGATTTTTTCAGCAGTAATGTCATGTACCGTCTGCAAGCCAAGCTCCACAGTAAGATAAGTCTGACGGGAAAGCTCCGCAAGATAATCAGCAGTTTTCTCCGAAATACAATCGGGACGAGTAGAAACTGCAAGACCAACAGCATTTTCCTGAGAAAGCGCCTCTCCGAAAAGCCGTTTCAGCTTGTCAAGGGGCGCATAGGTATTGGTGTTCGCCTGAAAGTACGGAATGTACAGCAGATCTGTACCCCACTTGCGTTCAAGACTGCTTTTGACCGCAGCAAACTGCTCCGCAATGCTTTTTTCGAGATCTCCGCCAAAATCGCCGCTGCCCCTCGCCGAACAGTAGGTGCAGCCGCCAACTCCCTTTGTACCGTCAATATTCGGACAGCTGAATCCGCCGTTAAGACTGACCTTTACCGTCTTTTTGCCGAATCTTGCTTTCAAATACGCATTCTGCGTGTTGTATCTTTTCCCCGTGACCCTGTCGGGAAGTGTTATATCCATTCTGCCAAGCTCTCCTTTTATGTAAAATGTACTGTTTTTCAGCAAGTTTTTTTACTATTATAGCGTATTATTCAGAAAAAATATACCGATTTCGGCAAAAAGTCTATTGCAATTTTTAATATTTGTGGTATAATGTATATGAGTAAATATAGAATAACGGAACGGAGGGACGGCTTTTATGAAAACTGTTTTTGTTACAGGTGCGTCCGGTCTTATCGGAAGCGAGCTTTCAGAAGCCTTGCTTGCTAAAGGTTTTAAGGTTGTCGGAGTTGACAATACACCAAATACAAATGTTGATAATCCCAATTATACGTTTATACAGGCGCCTATAGAGGATAAGGACGCTGTTTCCCGTGCTATGAACGATAACAAGATAGACGTTCTTGTTCATCTTGCCTGCACGGTCGACAACGACCTGCCTAATATCATTACACCGGCACATGAAAAGCAGTCTGCGGCAGTTGACAAGTATCTTTACAAGGCTGCTGTTACAGCAGGCGTATCGGATATTATCATGGTCAGCACACATCAGGTCTATGCTCACCAGAAGACCCGTGAGCCTATTCGTGAAACTTCCGATGAAAAGCCTGCAAGCGCTTATGCAAAAATGAAATATGACAGTGAAAAGGCTCTTGCAAAGGCAATAAAGGGTGCAGGTTCGGCAAAGGGAGTTATCGCAAGAGTCTGCCCTATCTATACAAAGACATATGTACCTAACCTCCATGCAAGAATTTACGACCCGAAGGATAACTGCTCGTATATTTACGGCTATGGCGACTACGGCTTCTCTTTCTGCTGTCTGTATAATCTTGTGGATTTTATACTGGGTGTACTTACCGTAACAGGCGGAATAAATTATCAGGGCGTTTATAACGTATGCGATACAAAGCCTATCCTTGCAAAGGAAATCGTTGAATTTGAAAGACAGTTCCACAAGCTGGGTGCTGTTATCCAGAGAAACTACGGAGCAGACGCAGTTAAATCGGCACTTGCATTCGGTTCAAAGAGTGCAAAGGTAGATTACCGATACAACGATTTGAGTACGGTTTGCAGCAATATTTCCTACGACAATACCAAGGCGCAGAGAATATCCACATTCAGATGGAAGCTTTCAAACACAAAGTAATCATAAAACCGTGATCTTACATGACCTGAGAAGGAACTTTTCTTCTCAGGTCGTTTTTTAAAATAATTTCGATTGATTTTGGCTTTTTATTATGATATACTTATCATATATTTAAAAAAAAGAGGTATTCGTTATGGATTTTTCAAAATTAAATTTCGGCGTTGACGGCGACAGTATTACCGCAGGACAGCAGTGGTCGTGGCACGTTTTCAACACGCTGCATATGGCTTCACACCACAATGTTGCGGTAGGCAGCGCGGTGTGGTATAAAAGAACTATCACCTGTAAAAACGGTTCAGTTACGACCCAGAGCTATAATGATTCCGATTTTGCAGGAATAAGCGATGGCTGGGAGCCTACCGAGGACTTGGACGAGCTTCAGAAGCGCGCAAACAACTGCGCAGTAGTACATATCGAGCATTTTATTTCCGACGTAAAAAACGGAATTGCACCCGTTCCCGATATCTTTGCTTTTGCGATGGGTACAAACGACGATATAAACTCTCTCGGAGACGCTGAAAAGGCTCTTGAGGGCAAAACCCTTGACGGCAACGAAAGCATTGACCTTTTCACCGAGGCAGGCGCTATGCGCTGGTGTATCCAGCGTATTATGGAAGAGTACCCCAAAGCGAGAATTTTTGTGCTTACTCCTATCCAGACGGCAACCCCCGAGCATAACAAAAAAATCGAAAAGCAAATTGATACGGTTATGAAAAAGGTTGCAGGAGCAATGGGCGCACAGATAATCGACTGCTTCCACAACAGCGGCATCTGCGAAAAGTTTGAGGTTATAGGCGGCACGGGCAAATACCTCAAGGATGGTCTTCACCCCGACGTTGAGGGACAGGCTCTCGAAGGCGCTTACGCGGCAAAGGAAATCAGAAACAATATGTTTTAAGCTTGACCCGAAGATCCGTTTGTGTGCGGATTTTCGGGTTTTCAGCGTATACTGAAATTGACTTGCCTGAACCGTTGTGGTATAATCAAAATTAATACTAAATAATTTTCAAACACCGGATTGCAGCATTATTTTATTAATTGTAAAATCATTTGAAAAGAGCTGTTTTTTATGTTAAATGAATATGCCGAAAAATTGCAGTCACTGGCGGTTTTCAGAGGTATTCTTGCCGAAAAGACCGTTGCAAAGCTGCTGAATTTTCTTAAATCCCCAACTGCGGACGGCTACGGCGATTTTGCAGGAAGCCTTTACGAGCACGGCGATTCCCTGACAGACTTTCTGATAGAAGTCATTACCGAGGACGAAAACCCTTATATGAAGCGCATTGCCGAATATAAGGAGGTCCCCTCCCATATCGACGAGGCTGTGCGTAACGAGCTTGAATTTTTACAGCGGCTGTCCCGTCTTTCTTCGGACGAGGCATGGGCAGCTGTTGATCCGGCCGGCGGCAGCAAGCCTTTTTCCGGCTGGGATACATACGAAGCGGATTTCCTGAAAATCTACCGCGAGCGGATCGCTGCCCTGCATACAAAAGGCTTTGGAATTTTTGCGAAATACCACACATTCATACTTAAAGACAGCAAACTTGTTCCCGTGAAAAATCCCGACCCACAGCGGCTTTCACAGCTTTCGGGGTACGAGCTTGAACGAGGCAAGGTCATTGCAAACACGCTGGCTCTGCTTCGGGACAAGCCTGCGCCCAATGTACTGCTTTACGGCGACGCAGGCACAGGAAAATCATCAACGGTAAAGGCTATCGTAAACGAGTACCGTGACAAGGGTCTGCGCCTTATCGAGCTGACAAAGGCACAGCTTGGGGAGCTTCCCGTGGTTATCGAAAAAATAGCGGCAAATCCGCTTAAATTCATAATTTTTATAGACGATATCTCATTCTCGGCGGATGACGACAACTTCAGCGCCCTAAAAGCCGTACTGGAGGGAAGTGCTGCCGCAAAGACTCCAAATATGACTATCTACTGCACAAGTAACCGCCGTCATCTGGTCAAGGAGACTTTTTCAGGACGTGACGGGGACGACGTCCACGCAGGCGACACCCGTGAGGAGCTTATCTCTCTTTCGGAGCGCTTCGGCTTAAAGGTAGCCTTCCTGAAGCCTAACAAGGACACTTATCTGCAAATCGTAGAAAAGCTTGCGGCAGAATACGGCATAGAGTGTACTCCCGACCTGCTTGCCCGTGCCGAGGCATACGCATTGCGCCGCAGCGGACGCTCGGGACGTGCTGCAAAGCATTTTATCGAGCTTGAAGCGGCAAGCGAAAACGTAAAGTGATACCGACCGAAGCCGCGCCCTTTCCGTAATCTGCTTTGCGCAAATATTTACTTTCGTGGCTCGGTAACGTTAGTATGAGATAAACAAGAATTTGCAGGCTGAGCCTGCACCCTTTCCGTAATTTACTTCTGAGAAAATTTTTAATTTGTGGCTCGGTAACGTTAGTATGAGATAAACAAGAATTTATCTTAATATGGAATTGGTAATCGCCCCAATAAAAAGACATCGGTAGCCGGAGAGGGAAAGGGTTTAGGGAAAGAGGAGCGCGAGGAGAAAACCGCAAGGGAAAGGGGG
>CAMCPM010000023.1 GCA_945876755.1 uncultured Clostridia bacterium | reverse complement strand
ATCTCAAAAACGTGCCGGTGGCACGTTTTTGACGATATAAGTTTGTTTTGAATTGATAGAAAAGCAACGGCTTCGCCGTTGTTAGGAACGCCCTCTCTTACAGGGCGTTCCTCTTTTGAAGCTGCCGCTTCAAAATTCACCTTTGCGGAGCGCTTCTTAGGCGCGCCCACAGGGCGCAAGAAAGAATTTCGCCCTCTGCGGAGGGCGACTTAGGGGCGCTGCCCCTAAGAACCCTGCGAGCTGGGCTCAGCTCGACCAGCTATTGTCGCTTCGCTGAAAAACACAGAAAGATAGTCCGCTAAACTATAATTTATGTAATAATCACAGTCCGCAAACTTGACGTACTTTCTCCGCTATGGTATAATTTGAGAAACAAACTGTAAACCGGAGTAAAGCCATGAACGAATTTTTATTACACCTCGAAACGATTTTTGAGGACATCCCATCAAAAATCGTTATAAGCAAGCCGCCAAAATCCTCTGAATACCGCAGAGTATGCCTGCTTAAAAAAGAAAGCGGCTATCAGCTTGAAAAGTACACCGAAAAACAAGTCTTTCACGAGAACCTTTCTGCCGAAAATGCTTTAAAGCGCTGCGCTGATTTTCTCTCCGAGGGCTTCTGTCAGCTTAACGCCTGGGGCGAAAGCCGTGAGTTCGGTATTGCTGTTTCCAAAAAGGGCAAGGTGCTTTTTACAAAAAAACAGCTTACAGAGTAAAACTCTACACCTGCCGTAAATTCCCACAACAGAAAGAAAAACTATATTATTCCCGAGGACAAGCCTTTTCCTGCCCTTGTGGATATGGGCGTGTTTACCAAAGAGGGCAAAGTAGCCAAGCCGATGTATGACAAATTCCGTCAGATAAACCGATTCACTGAGATTATTGACGACGCTGTGCGTGAAAGAGGTCTTTCGGGAAAGAAACTGAAAATAGTTGATTTCGGCTGCGGAAAATCCTATCTGACTTTTGTGCTGTATCATTATTTTACGGAAATTCTCGGCGCAGAGGTGGATATGCTTGGTCTTGACCTTAAAGCGGATGTTATCGAAAAATGCAATGCTGCCGCCGAAAGGTACGGTTATAAAAACCTGCGTTTTGAAATGGGAGATATCAGCGGAGCTTCCGTGCAGGGCAAGGTGGACATGGTCGTAACGCTTCACGCCTGCGACACGGCTACGGATTTCGCTCTTCACAATGCTGTAATGAGAAATGCCGATATGATATTCTCCGTGCCCTGCTGCCAGCATGAGCTTTGCGGACAGATGAAGCCGGAAAAACTTTCTCTGCTGACTCGATACGGAATAATAAAGGAACGGACGGCGGCTCTCTGTACCGATGCAATAAGGGCAAATCTGCTTGAATACTGCGGATATAAGACTCAGCTTCTTGAATTTGTGGGCTTTGAGCATACTCCTAAGAATATTCTTATCCGTGCAGTAAAGCGTGATGGTTTTCCGCGCGGACGTGAAAAATATCTTGACGAAGTAAAGGCGCTTATGTCTGAGTTCTCATTTGAGCCGACTTTGTACAAACTGCTTGAGGAAAGCGGTAAAATAAAGTAATATTGATGAGGGGAAGCATCATGAACGTTTCGGCAGACAGAAAAAAATATTTTCTGATTTCATTTCTTTTGGGTGCAGGTATATTTTTACTGCCGGCACTGTCGTTTATATTAAAAAGCGGTCTGCCGTTCATTTTTTATGGAGACTTCAATGCGCAGCAGATCCCGTTTACGATCAGTCTTCAGCGGAACTGGAGAAATCTTACTCTGCCGGAATATGATTTCAACGCCGGAACAGGGCTTGATTATATAGGTGCGTACGGGTTCTATAATCTTTTCAGTCCATTTACCCTGCTTATGGCGCTTATTCCGACCGATGCGGTATTGTATGCCATTCCGTTTATGATAATGCTGAAATTCGGTTTCTGCTCAATGAATGCTTATATATACGCGTCAAGATTTTGTAAAAACAACGATTATGCGGTTGCAGGAGCGCTTCTTTATACCTTTTCGGGATACCAAATGGTAAACTTTATATTTCATTACCTTGACGCATTGGTATTCTTCCCGCTTCTGCTTACGGCGCTTGAAGCCGCTGTTACAGAAAAGAAACGGGGAGTTTTCGGAATAACTGCTGCGGTATGCGCTTTTACGAATTATTATATATTCGGCATTGAAGTTATTTTTCTGATAATTTATTTTTTGTGCAGACTTACCGACAAAAGCTTCCGTATAAATTTAACGGATTTTTTCTGTCTTGCCGCCGAATCGGTATTGGGAGTGCTTGCGGCAGGATTGGTATTGTTTCCGGCAGTGGAGTGCCTGCTTGATAATCCCCGTTTCAGCAACGGTTTTGAAAGCATTAAGGATATGCTTATATATGAAACTCCATGGCGTTATTTAAGGATTTTACAGTCAATTTTTATACCTCCCGACCTTCAGGGCTATACAAATTTCTTCCCGGATTACAAAGGCGAATATCCATACGGTTCAAGATGGTCGTCTCAGGCAATGTATCTGCCTCTTTTCGGGATGTCCGGTGTTCTGGCTTATGCTTCGGCAAATAAAAAAAGCTGGCAGACAAAGCTTGCAGCTGTTTGTATCGTTATAGCTTTTATACCTGTGCTTAACAGTATTTTTACGCTTGGAAACGCAGCATATTACGCACGGTGGATGTTTGCTCCGACACTAATAATGTCGGTCATGACGGTATGTGCTTTTGAAAACGAACCTAAGCACTTCAGGTACGGTCTTGCTGCAAGTGTGGTATTTGTTATCGGATTGATTGTATTTACTATTATACGGCCTATGAGCATACTGGCATTATGGGATGACGCATGGGTATTTTACAGCAATATGCAGAAGTGGGTCCAGATAGCGTTTGCCGTCTTTGGAATAATCATTGCTGCTCTGCTGATTTTTAAGGCTGAAAGGGACAGCGCATATTCCAAAAAAATTCTGGCGGTTACCGCAGTGTTTGTGTTTGCTTTTATGGAGACTACTCTGCTTTTCGGAATAGGCGAGGAAGGCAGTCCAAATGAAAAGAAGGATGCTTATATTTATTATCCCACAGATAAAATGGATACGGAATACGGCAGCAGGGCGGTTTCAAGCGATAATTACTGCAACGTTAATCTTATTTTCGGGCAAAAAGATATGTATACCTTTAACAGCACGGTCAATCCTTATTTTATGGAATATTGCAGCGATATCGGCGTAAGCAAGGGGGAAATTTCAAGCGATTATGCCTCAGCCTGCCTCTGCTCCGCAGAAATAATGATCATCGGAAGAAATGAGGAAAATAAAATACCGGAGGAGTTTTCCGAAAAATACAAGCTTCTTGAACAGCAGACAGGGTATTCATTATATGAAAACCCCGACTTTATTCCCATAGGATTCTGCTATGACAACTGTGTTTCTGAGGATGACTGGCTGACTCTTGAAGAAAATGAAAGAGCGAAATTTATGCTTCGGGCAATGGTTGTTGAAGATACCAAAAGTGTTTCAGAGTATCTTGACGAAATAAGCGCAGATGAAATACACTCTTTGACGGACGAAGAGCTTTCGGCGGAGTGTGACAAGCGTGCTGAAAAATCTGCTTACAGCTTTACAACAGATAACAACAGCTGTACTGCGGAAATTGTGCTTGAAAAGCCGGAGCTTGTATTTTTCAGCATTGCATATGATGATAATTTTACTGCTTATGTTGACGGCGAACAAACCGATATCATCAAGGCTAACGTCGGATTTATGTCTGTACCCGTTCCCGAAGGAAACCATACGGTAAAGCTTGTTTATCATTCAAAAGCAAGGATGATTGGCGCTGCTGCAAGCATAACAGGCATTGCGGGTCTTGCTGTTTATACGCTTGTGCTTTTCTTTAAAAAACACCGTAAGTTAGATTTGCACAAAAACAAAGATTAATTCACAGCTTTTTTCTATTTGAAAATTCATATAATATATCTTGACTAAACGGCATTAAAGTGATATGCTTATTAGAAATATTTAAAAAGCTTGAATTATTATGGGGAGGTTATTTTTATGCTGGAAACGAACTACTCAAACAAATTCGTCAAGGAGGGTCTGACCTTTGATGACGTACTTCTTATCCCTGCCGAATCAAACTGTACTCCAAACATGGTCAACCTTGGAACAAGACTTGCAGGCAATGTTATGCTTAATACTCCGATCATGACTTCCGCTATGGATACTGTTACCGAGGCCAATATGGCTATCGCTATCGCAAGAGAAGGCGGTATCGGTATCATTCACAAAAATATGTCAATCGAAAAACAGGCCGAAGAGGTCGACAAGGTAAAACGTTCCGAGAACGGCGTTATCGTAAACCCGTTTTCTCTTACTCCCGACAGACTTGTTTCCGAAGCTGACGAGCTTATGGGCAAGTACAGAATTTCCGGTGTGCCTATCGTTGACAAGGCAGGCAAGCTGGTTGGTATCCTTACAAACCGTGACCTTCGCTTCCTCAATGATTTTGACACTCCAATCGGTGACGTTATGACAAAGGAAAATCTTGTTACTGCTCCCGTTGGCACAGACCTCAAGGGCGCACAGAAGATCCTTATGCAGCATAAAATCGAAAAGCTCCCAATCGTTGATGACGAAGGCACTTTAAAGGGACTTATCACTATCAAGGATATTGAAAAGGCTGTTCAGTACCCAAATTCTGCGAGAGACAAGTCCGGCAGACTTCTCTGCGGCGCAGCTATCGGTGTTGCTCCAAACATGATGGAACGTGCAAAGGCACTTATCGACGCTCAGGCTGACGTTCTAGTACTTGACTCCGCACATGGTCACAATATCAACATTGTAAATGCTGTACGCGAAGTTAAAAAGGCATTCCCCAATACACCGATTATTGCAGGAAATATTGCAACTGCCTCTGCTGCTGAGGCTCTTATTGAAGCAGGCGCAGATTGTCTCAAGGTCGGTATCGGCCCCGGCTCTATCTGTACGACCCGTGTTGTTGCAGGTATCGGCGTACCCCAGATAACAGCAGTTTATGACGTTGCGTGCGTTGCGGCAAAGCATAACATTCCCGTTATCGCAGACGGCGGCATTAAGTATTCCGGCGATATTGTAAAGGCTCTTGCAGCAGGCGCAAACGTTGTAATGCTCGGTTCTTTGCTTGCAGGCTGTGATGAAGCTCCCGGCGAGGAGGAAATCTATCAGGGCAGACGCTTTAAGGTTTATCGCGGTATGGGTTCTCTTGGCGCTATGGCTTGCGGCTCAAAGGACAGATACTTCCAGACAGACAGCAAGAAGCTTGTTCCTGAGGGTGTTGAGGGACGTGTACCTTACAAGGGAATGGTTTCCGATACTATTTTCCAGCTTGTGGGCGGTATCCGTTCAGGTATGGGCTACTGCGGATGTGCAACGATCGCAGAGCTTCATGAAAAGGCACAGTTTGTTAAGATCACGGGTGCAGGTCTTAAAGAATCTCACCCTCATGACATTTACATTACTAAGGAAGCTCCGAATTATTCTGTTCAGATATAAATACGAAAATGTCCCCTGTTCTAAAGGCAGGGGACATTTTTTATGCTTTTCAAGGATCTCCACGATCGTTTTCTTGCACCATTTTGTCGGATTTTTAGCAGAAAAGAGCTGAGTGACGAAATCATAAACGAGGAAGAATATGCGGAATGGATGATGAACTTTCCTGCCACTTCTGATAACTGTTGTAAAAGTGAGCCAATTAAAAAGTGGAGAAAATGATTTTCTGCCTTGTTAAAAAAGTTTCGTGGTAATACTAAGAACCAATTAAAAACTGTACAAAAAATTGAGCATATCCTGACCAGTACAGCAACAATGAAAATTGGCTTGCACATTATAACGGTACGGGAAAAGAAATTCTGTCACAGACAGGCGGCAGTATATCTTTCTAAAGATGTCATACAACATATGCTGACAGACGGAGCAAACCGATATCCAAACCTTTGACCACCCCAAAAAGGAAGTTATCATTGAGATAGTGGAGAAGCTGCGGAATATCATATTTCCCGGATATTTCAAAAACGGCACATACCGCATTTATACGGTCAGGAACAATATGACAATGCTGCTTGAGGATGTGCTGTATAACCTCGGAATAAAGGAATCACTGATCAATTCGTTTCTGCCGTTTTTCAAAACGGTGAAACGAAGGCTGCACTTTGCCGCATCTATAATTTGTAACACGGTAACGTCAATATCATAAAGACTATTGTAGGGGCGGCTATCAGCCGCCCGAATAAATATGCCTGTACAACAGGCGGAAATAGATTCAGCCCCTACAAATTAACTTTTCACTATTAATTTCGGGATAAAAATTAATGTCATAGGTTTCTAATACAAATAACCAATAAAACCGTAGACAAAAAATCTTCGCATAATCCATATACGCAAGATTATGCGAAGATTTTTTGTAGTATAAAGCAAAAACACGGTACTGCCGAAACAGTACCGTGTTTTAAAATTTACTTAGAAAATTAACCGAGAGTTACAACAACATCATTTACGTCCTTGAGCTTATCGGCAGGAATAAAGTTGCCGTCAAGCTTTTCGCCGTTGAGTACGATGGAAGCTACTCCGCTTTCAACGTGATTCGGGTTGTTGAAGGTCATATTGAGCTTTTTGCCTCTGAACATCTTATTAACAGTGTAGCATGCCCACTCGGAGGGAATTGCAGGAGCAACCACAAGTCCGTCAGCATTAGGTCTCATACCGAGGATACCCTCTACACAGCCTACCATTACTGTGGAAGCTGTACCTGTGAGCCAGTGAACGTGTGAACGTCCCTCGAAAGGTGAGCGTGTGGACTCGGTAAACTGACCGTGAGCATAAGGTTCGATAACACGTATCTCAGCCTTGTCGTTCATAGCGGCAGGAGAGGACTCCATGAAGTATTCAAACGCTCTGTTGCCGTGACCGAGCATAGACTCTGCAAGGATAGCCCAGCCCTGTGACTGAGAGAAGATACCGCCGTTTTCCTTTGTATCGGGGTTGAAGATGTGCATAAGCGCACCGTCAAAGTAGTTCTTAACATAAGGAGGTTCAAGAAGCTTTACGCCGTAAGGTGTGTTAAGGATCTCGTGAACGGATTCCATGGACTTTTCAGCCTGCTCCTTTGAAGCAAAGCCGGAAATTACGCCCCAGCTCTGAGGATTGAGCCACATATTTGCTTCGGGGTCTTTCTTTGCGCCGACAACAACGCCGTCCTCGCGGATGCCGCGGATCCATCTGTCCTCGTCCCAGCACTTTTCAAGAGAAGCGCCAAGCTTGCCCTGTACCTCGTCGATGTATTTGATGTACTCTGTGTCGCCCTTTTCCTCAGCGTAGCCCTTGATAACGGACATTGCATAGTAAAGCTGGAATGCAACGAATGTGGATTCGCCCTTCTTGCCCATACGGAGGCAGTCGTTCCAGTCAGCGTGGAGACCTGCGGGCATATCGTGGTCACCAAGGTGGTTCATGGAGAAGTCGATAGCTCTCTTCAGGTGGTTGTAAACGGTATCCTCGCCGCCGTTGGAGTATACGATAACTTCGTCAAGGAACGCCTTGTTTCCGCTTTCACCAATGTACTTGGAAATTGTGGGGAACAGCCAGAGAGCGTCATCTGCGCGGTAAGAGGGGTGACCTGTTTCCTTAGCGTAGATGGAGTTCTCGTCGTTCTCATCGGGACAAGTCTCATGACCTGCGTTGTGGTTGAACTTAACCAGCGGCAGACCTGCGCCGTTGTCTACCTGTGCGGAAAGCATGAAGCGGATCTTATCGGCAGCCATCTCGGGATCAAGGTGGATAATACCCTGAATATCCTGAACGGTATCACGGTAGCCGTAGCCGTTTCTCAGACCGCAGTAGATAAAGGAAGCAGCTCTTGACCAGATAAATGTGATAAAGCACTGATAAGCGTTCCAAACGTTTATCATATTGTTGAACTCTGCACTGGGGGTATTGATCTGGAAGTTGTTCAGCTTGCCGTGCCAGAAGTTTTTAAGCTCCTTGATCTCAGCATCTACCTTGCCGGGGGTCTTGTATTCGTTGAGAATTTCGGTTGCCTCGGCATTGTTTCTCTGACCTACGATGTAGATAAGCTCGATAGTACCGCCGGCGCCGAGAGTGATAGCGCTCTGGAGTGCGCCGCAGGCATTGGCATTGTAGTTGAGAACATTGTCGCATCTGCCGCTTTCAACAGCGATAGGATTTGCAAGAGTGCGATATGAACCGATAAAGTGGTTAAGGTCGCCGTTATAGCCGCAAACGTCTGCGCCTACCATACCGAAGAAACGCTCCTTGTGGTTGGAACCTGTTTCGTCCTTGCCGCTGTTTTCGTTAATATGCTGAACTATCTTGTTTTCCTCAAATGTTGTTCTTGTGATGAACTGTGTGTACTGGAGGTTTACCTGATCCTGCTCGTAGTTGTTGTCGTTGGTGAACTCGCAGAAGCCGTAAACGGAAAGCTTTCTTTCCTTGCTTGAAAGGTTGGTGATGACAGCTCTCCATACCTCATAGGTCTTTCCCTTAGGAACGTAATATGTAACCTCGGATTTAACGTCTGCATACTCAGCGGAAATAACCGTATAAGCAGTACCGTGGCGGCACTCGCTTTTGTATTTATCAAGAGGCTTGCCAACAGGCTGCCATGAAGCAGACCAGTAATCAGCGGTATCGTTGTCACGGATATAGATAAATCTTCCGGGAAGAGCAACATTTGTATTGAAGCGGTAACGGAGGAGACGTCCGTTTGCGCCTGATTTAACAAAGCTGTAACCCTCAGCGTTGTTTGATATCATTGCGCCGTACTCGGGGTCGCCCAGATAGTTTGCCCAAGGTGCAGGTGTATTGGGCTTGGTAATAACATATTCTTTTTTCTCCAAGTCAAAATGTCCGTAATTCATTGAACACACTCCTTCATTAAAAGCCGGATTGCGGCAATACATTCATAATCATATGATATCATTAATAACTAATTATTGCAAGGGGTAATTAAAAAAATTCACAATTTTAAACGTTTTCGGCGAGACTTTTTATAACGATATGCTGAAAAATTAAAATAACGGCATAAATTTTACAGGATTTTTTTAAAATAGCACTTGACAAATCTATACTAAAATAGTATAATTTAATCAATAAAACAGGAAAGGATGTTTTTATGGAAATTGTTGTTAACGGCGGCACTATTACAGAGGAAGAAAAGAATAATTATATTAAACACGTTTCTGCAAAAGAACCCGGCAAGGAGCTTGTTTATCTTGAAATAAATCTTGACGGCGATTTTGTTGACCTGAAGTACAAATTTGCAGACGTGCCTTTTGAGCGTATCAGACGTGTTACGGGATATCTGACGGGAACTCTTGACCGTTGGAACGATGCAAAACGCGCTGAAGAAGCAGATCGTGTAAAGCACGGTATCTGTGACTGCTGTCACTAAAGAAACTGTTGTAATTATTTAAATTTACCTCAATAACAAAAATTACCCGGAAGAATTATTCTCTTCCGGGTAAAGCTTTTATATTACTTCTTTTAAAATAAGATATGCCACTGTTGCAAGGGATTTTGCTTCCACATAGTTGTGGTCGATAACGAAATTGCCGTCCTCCAACATTCTCTTGATCTCAGATATGCGCTCAAAGCCTGCAAGAGCCTCCTGCATATTCGGGATAACGAAGTACGAACGCTGCATAATATGTCTAATCTCCGTTCTTATTCCCTGCGGAATAGGTACTGCGTCGGCATTTATCGGGAAATCTGCGCTCTCAAGTTCGTCAAGCGGAGTCTGCGCTCCTGTTTCCATTCTTGAAGCAATGTCCTCAGCTGCCTGTCTGCCGAACACCAATGCTTCAAGCAGAGAATTTGAAGCGAGACGGTTGTTGCCGTGTACTCCCGTATGTGAACATTCGCCCACGGCGTAAAGTCCGTCTATTGTAGTCATTGCACGGGTATTGACGTTTATTCCGCCCATCAGGTAATGCTGGCAGGGATATATCGGTATCATATCCTTTGTCATATCTATTCCCTGACTGAGCAGGTACTTATATATCATAGGGAAGCGATTTTTCAGGAACTCGGGGTCCTTATGGGTAATATCAAGATAAAACTCGTCCGAATCAAGACGTCTGCCTTCGGTAACTATCGCATGGGATACAACATCTCTCGGTGCAAGCTCCAGACGTTCGTCATAATTCTGCATAAAGCGTTCGCCGTCCTTGTTGCGGAGATACGCTCCCTCGCCGCGGACTGCTTCGGATATAAGGAAGCACTCACGGGTATGCTTATTATTGAAGGCAGTCGGGTGGAACTGTATAAGCGAAAGATTTTTGATATTTGCCCCCATTTCATAGGCAAGAGTGATACCATCGCCTGTTGCTATTGCGGAGTTTGTAGTATAGTCATAAACTCTGCCGATACCGCCCGTAGCCATAATAAAATAGCGGCTGTTAAAGGTTTCGTGGATATCATTTACGGAAATATCTGCGGAAAAGCCTGTGGAGGTTTTCTTTATTCTGCAAAGCAGGGCATTTTCGAGAATATCCACATTTGGCATTTTCTTGACTGCTTCCTGAAGCTTTGTGGTTATCTCAAAGCCTGTGGAGTCCTTATGGTGGAAAATGCGGCGGCGTGAATGTCCTCCCTCAAGGGTGCGGTGGAGGTTTCCGTTCTCGTCCTTATCGAAATCTACGCCAAGTGAAATTATCTTTTCAATTTCGTGAGCGGCTTCGTTTACGAGAATTTTCAGACTGTCGGGATTATTTTTAAAGCCGCCTGCAATAAGAGTATCATTGGTATGCAGGCGTGTGCTGTCGTCCTCGGGTTTATAGACGGCGGCGATACCTCCCTGAGCGAGGGCGGAGTTACAGAGTATAAGTTCGCGTTTTGTTATCAGCAGCACCTTTAAGTTTTGAGGAAGATTGATAGCGGAGTAGAGTCCCCCTGCTCCCGTGCCTGCGATTATGACGTCGTAATTTTTTGACATAACAAATCCTTCTTTTTATATGTAGTTGTTAAATTCTTGAATTTTTATAGACTTATTCAAGTATAGCATGATTTTATTAACAAATCAATACACAAAAGCATATGATTTATTTTTGCGGCTTGGTAACTTTAATATCAGGCAAACTACTGTAGGGGCGGCGTTTCGCCGCCCGCGGTTTTCGGGACGGGAAACCCGTCCCCTACAAAAATTAATGTCATAGGATGCTAAATTAAAGTTTAGCGTACATTTTTCTGTGTTTTTCAGCGAAGCGACTCAAAAAAGTTCGCCAGCCTTTCAAGGCTGCAGGGTTCTTAGGGGCAGCGCCCCTAAGTCGCGCTCCGCAGAGCGCGAAATCCTTGCCTTAGAAGAGCTCCGCAAGGGGTGAATTCCGCGCAAAGCGCGGAAGAGGGGACGCCCTGCGATAGAGGGCGTCCCCTTTGTTGCAAGTTCCAAGTGAAATTTATCGTCAAAAACGTGCCTGTGACACGTTTTTGACACTTTAATTTTGATTGAAAGATTTAGGAAAGCAACGGCTATCGCCGTTGTTAAGGACGCTCTCTCTTGCAGAGCGTCCTTCTTTTGCGGCGGTACGCCGCAAAATTCAACCTTGCAGAGCGCTTCTTAGGCGGCGCTGCGGCGCCAAGCTAAGAATTTCGCTCGTTGCGACGAGCGACCAAAGGGCTTCTGCCCTCTGGACACCTGACCAGCGCGGCTGCGCTGGACCAGCTTGAGTCGCTCCGCTAAATTCTTGTTTATCTCATACTAACGTTACCGAGCCACAAATTAAAAATTTTCTCAAAAGTAAATTACGGAAAGGGTGCAGGCTCAGCCTGCAAATTCTCGTTTATCTCATATTAACATTACCAAGCCTCAAGTAAATATTTACACGAAACTAAATTACGAAACGGGTGCAGAACCAAATCATGCTTTGTAGAAAAAATAAAGTTTCAAATGTTTAATCTGCACAAAGTCTGCATAAAATAGTTGCATGGTTTACAAAAATGTGCTAAAATGTATATGATTTTATACTACTGAAAGGTTGGCGTAAAAATGAATAAAGAACAGTTTTTGACAAAAATAAACGAAAATCTCCGCATTGACGGACGTACCGACATAAAGGGTGCAACTCCCAAGCAGCTCCATAACGCTCTCTCCCGTGCGGTAATGGACGAAATTATTCCCCTCTGGGATAGGACCGAGGAGCGCCACAATCAAAAGCGCCGCGCTTATTATCTCTCCGCTGAGTTCCTTATGGGACGTGCTGTGTTCAACAACCTTTACTGCGCAGGACTCCTTGACGAGGCTAAAGAGATACTCTCCGAGCAGGGTGTGGACATCAACTGCCTTGAAGAAATAGAGGACGCTGCGCTGGGTAACGGCGGTCTGGGCAGACTTGCAGCCTGCTTCCTTGATTCGGCTGCGGCACATGATATTCCTCTTAACGGCTACGGTATACGCTATAAGTACGGTCTTTTCAAGCAGTCGATCGGCAACGGCTTCCAGCAGGAAAGCGCCGATGCTTGGCTCGATTACGGCGACGCATGGAGCGTAAGAGCAGAAAATGAAGCGGTCAAGGTAGATTTTGCAGACCAGTCCGTTATGGCTGTGCCTTACGACGTGCCTATCATCGGATACGGCGGAAAGGCTGTAAACACTCTTCGTCTGTGGCAGAGTGAGCCTGTAAGGGGCTTCGATTTCGGCAAATTTGATAATCAGGACTATGTGGGCGCAAGCGAAAGCACTATTCTTGCTGAGGCTATTTCAAACGTGCTTTACCCCAACGACAACACCGAAAAGGGTCTGCGTCTCCGTCTGAAGCAGCAGTATTTCTTCGTGTCTGCTTCAATTCAGGATATTATCCGCCGCTACAAAAAGGTACACGGGAATGACTTCTCCAAATTTGCGGAAATGTACGCTATCCAGCTTAATGATACTCACCCCACGGTTGCAATTCCCGAGCTTATCAGAATTTTCATGTTCAAGGAGGGAATGTCCTTTACCGAGGCGTTCGATATCGTGCAGAAAACCTGCAACTACACCAACCACACCGTTCTTGGCGAGGCGCTTGAAAAGTGGGGCGCTGACTTGTTCAAGAGCGTTATCCCCACAATTTACGAGATCGTGCTGATGATCGACGCACATCTTGAAAAGTATCTGCGTTCTATCGGTCAGACCGAGGAGCAGATAAACGCTAAGCGCATTTTTGACGGCGAACGTATCCATATGGCAAGAATGGCTATCTTTGCTTCCTCTCATACAAACGGCGTTGCTCAGCTTCACACCGATATCCTCAAGAACGACGTTCTCAAGGGCTGGTACGAGATTTTCCCCGACCGCTTCCAGAACAAGACAAACGGTATTACCCCACGCCGCTGGATAGGTCTTTGCAATCCCGAACTGTCCTCTCTTATTACAGAAAAAATTGGAGACGGTTGGGTCACCGAGCTTGACAGACTTGCAGAGCTGAAAAAATTCGTTGATGACGGCGATACTATCCGCCGCTTTATGGATATCAAGCGTCAAAAGAAGGTACAGCTTTGCGAGTACATCAAGAAGCACGAAGGCGTTGAGCTTAACCCCGACTGGGCGTTTGACATTCAGGTAAAGCGCCTGCACGAATACAAGAGACAGCTTCTCAATGCGTTCTCTATTGTTGACCTGTACTTCCAGATAAAAGAACACAAGCTGCCCGATTTACAGCCGACCTGCTTTATTTTCGGCGCGAAGGCTGCACCTGCTTACCGCAGAGCAAAGGGCATCATCAAGTATATAAACGAGGTCGCAAAGCTTGTAAACAACGACCCCGACACCAAGGACAAGCTGAAAGTCCTTTTCGTTCAGAACTACAACGTCTCCTATGCGGAGAAACTCATTCCGGCAGCCGATATTTCCGAGCAGATCTCTACGGCAGGTCTTGAAGCAAGCGGCACGGGCAACATGAAGTTCATGCTGAACGGTGCGGTAACTCTCGGCACATACGACGGCGCAAACGTTGAAATTGTCGAGGAAGCAGGCTGGGAGAACGAATATATCTTCGGCGCAAGAGTCGAGGAAATCGAAAAGATAAAGCCTAATTACCGTCCCAAGGAGAAGATATACTACACCAACGAGCGCGTAAAGAGGGTCATCAACACGCTGGTTGACGGCACCTTCAACGACGGCGATACGGGTATGTTCGGTGAGCTTTACAATGCTCTTATCAACGGTACAAGCTGGCACAAGCCCGACCACTACTTCCTGCTGACCGATCTGGAGGGCTATATTGACACCAAGCTCCGTGCGCTTTACGATTACAAAAACCGTGAGGTGTTCTCCAAGAAGTGCTGGATGAACATTGCGTGCAGCGGAAAGTTCTCCTCTGACAGAACCGTTAAGCAGTACGCTGAAGAGCTTTGGAAGCTTTGATTTAAACAATGAAAAGAATTTTTACTGCGGTACTGCTGATATGCTGCTGTCTGCTGACGGGCTGCTCTCTGAAAAAAGAGAACAGCCTGCACGGCATGGAGCAGGTGGAGGCTTTCCGTAACGAGGCAAAAAACTGGCAGAGTGGACGCTATCTGCTGACAAATCTTGACACAGGCGAAATGGACCAGGCGTTTTCCTTTGTGAACAATCCGGACGGCAGCCAATCCTACCTCTATGAAAAGGTCACAGACGGAAACTATTATGCCGAATACAGCTCGGACGGTATCTTTCAGATCATTGACGGCGGGAATGCTTCGGTTTACAGAAAAGGCAGCGATGGCTATATAGGCTATGACAAGGATAACCCTCACCCGTACTCAACGGGCGGGCTGCTTTTCTATGAAAATCTTTTTGTACTGACGTCAAGCGAGGAGATCGACCCGGACGGAGGAAAGATCTATCTTTACATCTACAATACCGATAAGATAAACGAAGTGCTGGGTACGTCTCTGGCTGAATTTCAGACGACCTATAAGTTTGACAAGGACGGAAATTTTGTATTTTTTACCCAGAGCAATTCAGACGGCAAAACGGAATATTCCTATATGATAGAGGTTATGGACGTTAATGCTGTTGACAAAATTGAAAATCCTGCCGATTCAGCAGGATAATATGTTTTTCATAAAACAAAAAACAGTCATATTCCGCAAAAGAATATGACTGCTTTGCTTTTATAAAGATTGATACGGCTTTATTCGGCAGAATTCATTGAAGCTTCCATGTCAACAAGAGTGCAGTCCGCAGGAAGCTCAAATATCTCGTCCGGAGCGTCGCCGGAAAATTCGTTAACGACAAGAGCATTCATATCAGTGTCAGTGTCGGGGGAGATGATAGCGCAAAGCTTGCCGTCAGCGTCAAAAAGGAAGCCTCCGCCTGTGTCGGCAGTTTCAAAGGTATACTCCTTGCCGCCTATTTCGACCTTGCATACTTTAACGTCCGCAGCGTTTTCAATGGATTCGTCAATGTCGATCTCGCTGAGCAGAGCTTCAACATCGTAATCAGCAAGTGTGCTTTCGTCAATGCTGGAGTAGTAGCCGCTTTTTGAGGCTTCGTCGATCATATACATTTTCATGTCTCTGATGAGGATAGTGATGTTTGAGCCGGATTCGGGTTCTTGCATCTTCATTGCGATCTTGTCGGCGGAAATTGCCATCATCATGCTCATGCTGCCGTCTACCGATTCAACGTCAAAGTACATTTCCTTTGCGCCCTCAAAAACTCTTATAAAGTTGTATATGTAGCTGTCGCCGGGAGCAATTGCTTCGGTAGGAAGCGAGAAAACATCCGATTTGGAAAATTCTTCGATGGAAGCGTAAACAGTACCGGCAGGAGCTGCGCTGTCGTCGGTTTCGGTTTCTGCTTCTGTTTCGGAAGTTGTCGTTGCTTCGGTAGTTGTTTCAGTAGTTGTTTCTGTTGTTTCGGATTCAGTAATGCTTTCTGTAAGGGTTTCGGTCTCGGCGGTATCTTTGCTTCCGCAGGCAGTGAGCATAAGTCCGCACAATGAAAGGGCTATTACCGCAGACAATAACTTTTTCATTATAAATTCTCCTTTTAAAGCGAAATTTTGTTTGACATTATATACTTCATTATACAACAAGATACGCAAAATGTATATTATTTTTAAATACTTTCTTGCTTTTTAACAAAAAAGAGTTGTCTGAAAATTTGTGTTTGGTTATTAGCAACAAAAAAAGCCTGTGCCGAGTCAAGATAACAAGCACAAGCAAAAGTAAATTTTTTACATAAATGGGAAAATACATTCAATACATTTTTGGTACTTTTCATTGTAGCATACTTTTCCGGTTTTATCAAGAGTATTTATAAATATTTTTTGAATTCGGAAATATTTACAGTAAATTTATTCGTTTTTGTATAATTATACTATGGAAACCTGTCCCCTTTTGTGGTATAATTACAAACAGATTGTTGCAAAGGAGAGGCTTTTATGACCTTATTGTATGAAGAAATTTATCATCAGAAGCAGGAACAGTATAAGCTTGACGGCGATTTGCAGGCGTTTAATTCGTTCATTGCAAAGGCTCATGATTTCCAGTTCGGGGTTATGACTAAAAAAATCTCGGAAAATGAGTATGCCGAGTGGCTTAATTCTCAGAGAAATTCCTGAGTTTGCCTGTTTTTGATTTGTATATGTAATATTGTCCGTGCGGATGTGAAAATCCGTCACGGATTTTTTGTTGACAAATTGTAAAAATATTTTCAACATCGCTTGATTTTTCTGTGCATAAGTGATATAATTAAATCAAATAAATCGGTATCCGATAGGAAAGGACTGAACGTATTTATGAATAAAATTATTACTATAGGCAGACAATTCGGCAGCGGCGGACGTGAAGTCGGTGAAAAGCTTGCAGAAAAGCTCGGATTTGCTTTTTATGACAAGAATCTTATTGCCATTGCTGCGGAAAAAAGCGGAATGAGCTGCGATGCACTGAACGATGCCGACGAAAAGGCGGCAAATCCATGGCTTTACGCTGCAATGAGCCAGACAGGTCAGACCAGCTTCGGAGTAAACATTTCGGCAAACGATACGCTTTTTGCGCTTCAGTCACGGATAATAAAGGATATTGCAAAATCCGAAAACGCTGTTATTGTCGGCAGATGCTCCGACTACATACTCAAGGACGAGGATATCGAACTGCTGAACGTATACATTTATGCGCCCCGTGAGGCTCGTGTAAAACGTGTTATGGAGCGTATGAACGTTACCGAGCAGCAGGCGTTCCAGCTTATGAAGCGCAATGACAAGCAGAGAAAATGCTACTACGATTTTTATACCGACCGCAAATGGTCGGCGCATGAAAATTATCACATGACGCTGAACAGTGAGAAGTTCGGCATTGACGGCACTGTTGATATCATTGCGAACTCTATAAAATTGTGATACTATAATAACATATTGTTAATAACGGCAGCCGGGTATTTCTATCCGGCTGCTTTTATCGTTTCACTGTTGATTTTGGTACATTATTATGGTATAATAAAAACAGTTATATTTCGTCCGCTTCTGATGTGGACATACCAAAAAACAAGCTTATGAAAGAGGTATTTCAATGCCCGAAAACAGGTCCGGAATTGATTACGGAAGAAAGATACTGAACCCGGGAACTCTCCTTGCACCGCTGCCTGCGGTAATGGTCTCCTGCGGAACGCCCGAAAAAGCAAACGTTCTTACCGTTGCGTGGACGGGTATCGTCAACACACACCCTGCAATGACTTATATTTCGGTGCGCCCTTCGCGCCATTCCTATGGGATAATAAAGGAAAGCGGCGAATTTGTTATAAATCTTACCACGTCGAAAATGGTTCGTGAAACGGATTTCTGCGGAGTGAAAAGCGGCAGGGATATGGACAAGATAAAGAAATGCGGTCTGCATCTTGAAGCGGCATCAAAGGTAGGCGCTCCGGTAATTTCGGAAAGTCCCATTTCGCTGGAATGCAAAGTCGTTGAAGTGAAGCCGCTGGGTACTCACGATATGTTTCTGGCTGAGATACTTGCGGTAAACGTTGACGGACGCTATATCGACAGCAAAGGCAAAATAAATCTTCAGCAGGCGGGACTTATGGCTTATTCCCACGGAGAATATTTTTCCCTTGGGAGAAAGCTTGGCTCTTTCGGGTACTCGGTAGCGAAAAAATCAGCTAAAAAGAACAGAAGATAAAATTTCAAAAAATACTTGCAATTGAAAATACTTTGTGATATAATATGAGGGATAACGTATAATAATATGGAGGTCAAACCAATGGAATTCGGCGCAATTCAGTTAATCGGCGGTGTTTTAATGCTCATCAGCAGCATTTTGATTATTGTTATTACAATGATGCAGGAGCAGAAGCAGCAGGATATGAGCTCGGCTCTTTCGGGTCAGAGCGACAACTTCTTCGGCAAGGGCAACGTCAGCAGCTCAAGAGAGCAGGCTCTCGCAAGGCTTACAAAGCTTCTTGCAATTGTGTTCTTTATTGTTACGATAGCAGTGAACGTTATTCCTGCAATAATGAACAAGATCAGTCAAGGCTAAATATTGCCGCTAAGTCCTGTGCCCTTTAAAGCACGGGACTTTTTTCATATCAATTTGTTTAAGGGAGGTTCAGTATGGCAGATATCAAGGATATTTACAAAAACAGAATTCGGGAACAGCTTTCACAGGCAGGAAAGAAAAGCGTTACTTACAAGCAGCTTTATTCAAAATGCAAGGGCAGAAAGCCTGACGCTGCCGCTTTTGCAAGAGCAATTTCCGAAATGAAGCGCGAAGGAATTATTATCGAAGGCAAAAGCGGTATAAAGCTTTGTACTGCGGCAGGACTTTTCCGTGCAAAAGTTTCGAGGATAAACCGTACCTTCGGTTTTATTGAGCGTGATGACGGCTCGGAAGTGTTTGTTCCGGGGAAATTCCTTATGGGAGCAATGCCGGGGGATATCGTTATGGCAAGGCTTCTTCCACAGAGGGGAGAGCTTCCCGAGGGTGAAGTTGTTTCAATTGCCGAAGAGGGCTTCGCCGAGTTTACGGGTACTATTGAAAAGGACGGCAAAACCATCTGTATCCGTCCGGATACACTTGCAAAAGAGCCTATGATAGTTTCCGAACTGGACGTCCCCGTCAGAGTCGGCGACAAGGTACTTGCGGAAATCGTCCGCAGGGGAGAAAGGCATTCCGACCACAGAGTTCGTGTTACAGCAATTTTCGGTGACAGCAAAAAGGCTAAAAGCAGCGCCGACGCCATTCTTTACAGCAACGGCGTGGAAGTGGAATTTCCTGCCTGCGTACTTGACGAGGCAAAGTTTGCCGAGCATAGAGGTATCCCCGAGGGCGAAACAGACCGCAGACTTGACCTGCGCGATGAGATAATTTTCACCATAGACGGTGCGGACACAAAGGATATTGACGACGCAATTTCAGTTTCAAAAACAGACAATGGCTGGGAGCTGGGCGTACACATTGCCGATGTTTCCTTTTACGTCAAGGCAGGCTCCGAGCTTGACAAGGACGCAATGCTCAGGGGTACTTCCATTTACTATGCAAACAAGGTCGTGCCTATGCTTCCCAAGGAGCTTTCAAACGGCATATGCTCTCTTAACCCAAATGAGGACAGACTTGCATTCTCCTGCCTTATGAAGCTTGACCCCGAGGGAAAGCTGGTTTCTTACAAATTCAGCAAAACGGTGATACGGTCAAGGGTAAAGGGCGTTTACAGCGAGATAAACACTATGCTGGACTGCATTAAAAACGGTACGGAGATACCGTCTGAGCTTGCAGAAAAGTATAACGGTCTTATAGATACGATTCTGCTTATGGACGAACTTGCGGCGATACTGACGGCGAATAAGCTTCACCGAGGTGCGCCCCAGATCGACACATCGGAGTGTAAGCTTATTATCGACGAAAACGACGTCTGCATTGACGTTAAAAAGCGTGAGCGCGGCAGAAGTGAGCTTATTATTGAGGAATTCATGCTTATGGCGAACACGGCGGCGGCAAGGCTTGCCAAGGAAAGCGGCGTGCCGTTTGTTTACCGTATTCATGAAGACCCGGCTCCAGAAAAGGTTGACGAGCTTATAGAGATCGTTTCACGAATGGGAGTTGCCGTTCCGCATTTTACAAGTGTAAAGCCAAAGCATCTTGCGGAAATCCTTGAAAAGACCAAGGATATGCCCCTTGCACCTGTGGTAAACAATCTTGTTCTGCGTTCTATGGCAAAGGCTAAGTACGCTGACGAGCCTATCGGGCATTTTGGACTTGTTCTGGACGATTACGCTCACTTTACATCACCTATAAGGCGTTATCCCGATTTGGCAATACACCGTATTCTCACCGACCTTTGCTATAATAAGCAGCCCGTTAAATATATGCAGAAACGCTATGCAGGGTTTGCTAAGGAGGCGGCGCAGCAGTCCTCGGAATGTGAGCTTACCGCAATGCGTGTGGAGCGAAGCTGTGATGACTGCTATATTGCGGAGTACATGACGAACCATATCGGCGAAACCTTTGAGGGAATGATATCATCGGTTCAGGAGTTTGGCTTTTTCGTGGAGCTGCCCAACACCGTTGAGGGACTTGTCAGGGTCGACACTCTTGCAAAAGGTCCATATGACTACGACGGGCATTTTACTCTGCTCAAAGAGGGTCAGCCTGTTTACCGTGTAGGCGATACTATAAAGGTCGTTTGTGCGGCGGCGAATGTCAGCTCGGGACAGGTAGATTTCACTGTTGAGGGTGACTGCAAACAAGAAAACGAAGACTTGGTATAATAAAGAGGTATCAGACCTGCACGGTCTGATACCTTTACTTTTGTGGTTCGGTGACGTTAGTATGATATAAATTATAGTTTGCAGGCTGAGCCTGCACCCTTTCCGCAATTTACTTTTGAGAAATTTTTTAATTTGTGGCTCGGTGACTTTAATTTGAGATAAACAAGAATTTAGCATACTATCTTTCTGTGTTTTTCAGCGAAGCGACTCAAGCTGGTCCAGCGCAGCCGCGCTGGTCAGGTGTCCAGAGGGCGTCCCCTTTGTTGCAAGTTCCAAGTGAAATTTATCTCAAAAACGTGCCGGTGGCACGTTTTTGACGATATAAGTTTGTTTTGAATTGATAGAACAGCAACGGCTTGCGCCGTTGTTAGAGAGTCTCTCTCTTGCAGAGACTCTCTCTTTTGAGGCTTGCCGCCTCAAAATTCACTCTTTCAGAGCGTTTCTCAGGCGCGCCCACGGGGCGCAAGAAGATGTTTCGTCGCGTGCGCGCGGCGACTTAGTGGCGCTGCCCCTAAGAACCCTGCGAGCGCCAGCCGCGCTCGACCGGCTATTGTCGCTTCGCTAAATTCTAATTTCACTTTCCTAATTCCAAATTTCACATTCAAATAAAAATTCCCCGTACCTTAACAGCACGGGGAATAATTATCTATCAATACTCAGCAAACTGAATTACTTGAGTTCAGCAAAGTACTTGATTGTTCTTACCATCTGGGATGTGTAAGAGTTCTCGTTGTCGTACCAGGAAACTACCTGTACCTCATAGAGGTCGTCAGCGATCTTAGCAACCATTGTCTGTGTTGCATCGAAGAGAGAACCGTACTTCATACCGATAACGTCGGAAGATACGATCTGATCCTCGTTGTAGCCGAAGGACTCGGAAGCAGCAGCCTTCATAGCAGCGTTGATGCCTTCCTTAGTAATGTCAGCGCCCTTAACAACAGCTGTAAGGATAGTTGTGGAGCCTGTAGGAACAGGAACTCTCTGAGCGGAACCGATGAGCTTGCCGTTGAGCTCAGGAATTACAAGACCGATAGCCTTTGCAGCACCTGTGGAGTTAGGAACGATGTTTGCAGCGCCTGCTCTTGCTCTTCTGAGGTCGCCCTTTCTGTGAGGACCGTCAAGGATCATCTGGTCGCCTGTGTAAGCGTGGATAGTGGACATGATACCGCTCTGGATAGGAGCATAATCGTTAAGAGCCTTAGCCATAGGAGCGAGGCAGTTTGTTGTACAGGAAGCAGCGGAGATGATTGTGTCATCTGCTGTAAGTGTGTTTTCATTTACAGAGTAAACGATAGTCTTGAGGTCGTTGCCTGCAGGAGCAGAAATAACAACCTTCTTAGCGCCTGCGTCGATGTGAGCCTGGGACTTCTCCTTAGAGCAGTAGAAGCCTGTGCACTCGAGAACAACGTCAACGCCGATCTCGCCCCAAGGAAGCTCGTTAGCCTTAGCCATAGCGTAGATCTTGAGGGTCTTGCCGTCAACTGTGATTGTACCAGCCTCGTCGTCAGCTGTTACAGTGTGGAGGTTCTCGCCGATTCTGCCGCAGTAACCGCCCTGAGCTGTGTCATACTTGAGGAGCTGTGCGAGCATGGAAGGCTTTGTGAGGTCGTTGATAGCAACAACATCATAACCCTCTGCGCCGAACATCTGTCTGAATGCGAGACGACCGATACGTCCGAAACCATTGATTGCAACTTTAACTGCCATGATAAATTTCCTCCTAAAAGAAATTATTTTTTATTCCGGTGTTGTATACATCAACACCACATACATCTATTTTAACCTATTTTGCTCAATTTTGCAATACCTTTTGATAAAAAAATAACAGAATTTATCGCAGATTTTATTTTTGCTCTTTTACAGATAATAACCGGTAAAGATTACGCTGGGAATGATTAGAAAAATTGTGGGCTATTTTCAATAAGGTATACTGTATTCAGCACAGCGTCGGTATGAGATAAATTAAAGTTTAGCTTACAAAATACGAGGGGGAAACCTATGAGGGGACAAGGAAAAACTAA
>CAMCPM010000022.1 GCA_945876755.1 uncultured Clostridia bacterium | reverse complement strand
ACCTGTGATTACAATAATTCTACCTTGATTCATCTATATTTTACCTCCACAAATTTCGATTTATAGTACAGTTTTTTTGCATAAATAGTTGTATTGCTTTATCATATCACCTTCCGTCGCGCCCAAGCTAACGCTCGTTTTCTGCTACTATTATACCACACCGTTGCCTTCTTGTCAAGAAATTGTACCTAACGAATTTTAAAGACTTTTCAATCAGTGAGAGAAAATAGCTATTGACAAAATACGAATCGCTGCTGCTACGCACTCCAATGCCCTTCAAGCGATTCTTATCTGCCGCTTGTATTCCCAAAACGACCACTTATAGAAAATCTGTTGAAATTCTCATTCTGCCTATGTATAATTAGAGCGTGAGGACACGGGAGGTGAGAAAATGCAGGTGGAAATAAAAATTGACAGTTCTGTTACTGAACCCAAAGTCATAGTATTTACCGATAAAATGACTGAAGAGATAAGTGGTATCGTCCGTATGCTCTCGGAAGCTGAACCGCAGATGCTTACCGGCATTCAGGAAGAAAACGTGAAAATCCTTGAACCGAATGATATTCTGAAAATATATTCAGCAGGAGGAAAGGTATATGCAGTTACAGATTCGGATGAATACGTTGTGAGACGAAGATTGTATGAACTGGAAGAACTGCTTAAAGGCAAGCCGTTTGCGAGAATTTCCAATTCCGAGATCATCAATCTCAGAAAAGTGAAGAACTTTGACCTTAGCTTTTCGGGAACTATTTGCGTTATGATGAACAACGGAACGTCAACTTATGTATCAAGAAGATATGTATCCAGAATTAAAGAAGTATTAGGAATATGAGGTGTTTAATATGAAAAAGAAAGTATTGCAGCGCTGTCTTATCGGCGCACCTGTCGGGCTTGCGCTCAGCACTATTATTACAATAGTTATCTCACTTTCAGTGGGAAATGGCACATATTATGCAGTCGTTCCTGAACTGATATCAGACTTTGGGACAGAGATCAATGCTGTAATGGTACAGGCTTTTTGTTCCATGCTTTACGGAGCGGCATTCGGCGGAGCTTCCGCTATATGGGAAACAGAATGGAGCATACTGAAAATGACAGTACTGCATCTTATAATAATTTCAGCAGCAACTTTTCCCATAGCTTTTCTTATGAGATGGATGGAACACAGCACAGCAGGAGTGATAAAGTATTTCGGTATTTTCATTTTTATTTATGCAGTTATCTGGTTCAGCCAGTATTCATCAATGAAAAAGAAGATCAATGAAATTAATCGTAAGGTAATGGAAAAGAGCTGAGAATTGGTTTTCTAAATAGGTGCAGATAGTAAAATAGGTTCGGTTTAATTTGGGTGTCAAAACTATTTATCAGTCGTTTTTGCCACAATACAATACAAATTAAATTTGGGGAAAATATTTTCTTGTATATTTTTTCAGTTTGTGGTACAATGAAATAAAATAACGTTTAAGAAACAGGAGGATAAAATTATATGTATAATTTCACTCTTCATATTCCTACTACCATTCACTTTGGCAAGGGTACGATTTCTCACCTTGACGAGTTAAAGAACTATGGTCAGAAAGCTCTCTTAGTGTATGGCGGAGGCTCTATCAAGAAAAACGGCATTTATGACACTGCAATGGATATTCTGAAAAAATCCGATATTAAGGTTTCCGAACTTAGCGGCGTTGAGCCAAATCCAAGAATTGAAACTGTTCGCAAAGGTGTCGAGATATGCAAAGCGGAAAGCATTGATATGATACTTGCTATCGGCGGCGGAAGCACTATTGACTGTGCAAAGGTAATTGCCGCAGGTGCAAAGTACGACGGCGACGCTTGGGACCTTGTTCTTGACTCGTCCAAGATAACCGCTGCGCTTCCGATATTTGATGTTCTTACACTGTCTGCAACAGGAACGGAAATGGACCCCTTTGCAGTTATTTCCGACCTTACCAAAAATGAAAAGTGGGGAACAGGCTCTCCTTTTATGGTTCCAACTATGTCTGTGCTTGATCCCGAATACACCTACTCCGTATCAAAGAAGCAGACTGCCGCAGGAACTGCCGATATGATGAGCCACACTATGGAAAGCTACTTCACCAAGGAAAATGCCGATTGCCAAAAATTTATGGCAGAGGGACTTCTCCGAACAATGATAAAGAACGGTCCCATTGCGCTGAATGACCCGACCAATTATGATGCTCGTGCAAACCTTATGTGGGCAGGCACACACGCTATCAACGGCAACATCGGCGCAGGAAGCGAGCCTGCATGGTGCGTTCACCCAATGGAACACGAACTGAGCGCATTCTATGACATAACACATGGCGAAGGTCTTGCTATCCTTACGCCTGCATGGATGGAACATATCCTTAATGAAGATACGTTAAGCAATTTTGTTGACTTTGCTAAAAATGTATGGGGACTTACCGGTAACGATGACTGGGCACTTGCTCATGCCGGTATTGACGCTCTGAAGAAATTCTTCTTCGAAACAATGGGACTTCCCGCAAACCTTAGAGCAGTCGGCATCACAGACGATAAGAATTTCGATATTATGGCGCAGAAGGCTTGCGACGGCTCGAAAGGTTCATTTGCTCCGCTTACCAAGGAAGACATTATTGAAATTTTTAAGGCAGCGTTCTGATTTTGGTAAATACTATGCAATTTCGGTCACAGCACTCATAACGGGTGCTGTGATTTTTTGTATTATCCCTTTTCTACCGTAACTATGCCTCTTGCACCGTCCACCGTGACCATATCTCCCGTCTTTAAGACCGTAGTGGCATTGCCGCAGCCAACCACCGCCGGAATACCGAATTCTCTCGCTACAATAGCGGCGTGGGAAAGAGGTGCCCCTATATCGGTAATAATGGCCGCCGCTCTGGGAAAGATCACAGTCCAGCCGATGTTCGTTGCAGGAGCCGCAAGAATTTCTCCAGGAAGAAGCTCCTCTGCACAGTCGGAGCTAAAAATGACTCTTACCCGTCCCGTAACAACTCCTGCCGCTCCCGGGAATCCCTTTATGTCCGCCGAAAGGGAACAGTCCGAATGCTTTTCGGAATAAAAATCCCGCCTTCTGTTTTCGTCCGAAAGCCATTTTTCAGGCTCAAACCGACCGTAAATAAGATTCGGGAACGGAGGATATGCAAGATTTTTTTCATAGTTCTTCCGTCTTTCGGGAATGTATGCCAATACACTTCTGCCGCCTTTCAGAAGTTCCATAGTCTCGGGAAAATACAGCATAAAAATATCCTCGCCGATGCCGTTTATCTCACCGACCCTAAGCAGAAATTCTCGCATTATGCAGAAGAGCTTCACACCCTTGCTCCGCACCTCCTCACGGGAGCGGTTAGCTTCCTTAAAGTTTCGCAAAGTCCTGTCCAGCCATTTTGCTTTTCGGGGATATTGTTCCTTGAATTTATTGACGGCTTCATTATAACGGCTTTCTTGTTCCGCTCTCATTTTATGTATATCTGCCCCCGATTTTATGTGCTTCTCTATAATATTACGGGGGAAATCGGAGTCCTCATAGGGATAGGGAGCGGAAAGCTCCATCTCGTTTACGTGCCTGTGTCCGCAGAGCTTTATATATTCCTCACGTGACATATCTCCGCTTATAACGTCCTCAAGCAGTAACAGCGGCTTCATACTGTCAAGAGTACCTGCTCCTCCCGAGCACAGTTCATTTGCAAGCTCTTCGCCGCATATGTCCGACAGACGTTTTTTCGTGCCGAAAAGAGGGAAAATATTCACTCCCTTCATTATCGCCCCAAGAGCGTTTGACATAAAAGCATTGCCCTTTGTTACCCAGAAATCGAACAGCGAATTGTTGTCGGGAAGACGGCGTATCTCATTTATCAATTCATCGGCAATTTCGCTCATTTTTTCTTTAAATTCACGCTTTTCCTTGTGGCTCGTCTTATTTTTGCCCCCGGAAAGGAAAAGCGTCCTCATTTTCTTCTTGAAATTTCTCTTGTCAAAGGGAAATACGGGAACGCTGATGCCGTCGGGCAGCTCTCCCGCAATTTCCCTTATCATTCTGAAAGCTGCCTCTTCCTTCACACCCAAAGCCACAATAAGCGAACATATAACGCTGAGATTTGCATAAGGCTGACCGCATATATTGTCAATAAAGCAGGGCATTCCAAGCGCATCGCAGATTATCTCCAGCACGCTGAAGGTCACAGGTGAAACGGGGCGCATAAAGATCTCGCCCACATTGGTTTTTGACAGCAGATATTCCCCCGAAAGACTGCCGTTTACCTTAAAGCTGTCCCTGTCCATACGCCCCAGGGACGTAATGGGACGAGCCTGCAGAATATAAACCTTTCCGTCCGATACTGCCCATTCAATGTCCATTGGTCCGCAGTATCCGTTTCTGATTCGTTCGCAGTATTTATAAAGCCTTTTTGCGTACCGTTCAAATTCTAAATTTCCCGTGTAGGAAAACTTCATAGCGTCAAATGCAAATTCCTCGGCGTTCTTCTCACCCGAAACAAGAGCCTCGCCCTCGCCTCTGACGTAATTTCCCTTCATGACCGCAGCACTGCCGCTTATGGGGTCAGCGGTAAACACCACTCCTGCAAATTCGGGGTTCACAAACTGCTGAATGACCACCGCAATTCCACCGCTGTCCGTCCCCGAACTTTCGGCATAGCGTTTCACACGCACACTGTCCGCCGAAGCTGCTACTTGTTTCACCGCCGTGATAATGTCCTCACGCTTGACATTTGTTACCGTCTCAAACGCCCCAGCAAATGAGGCATTTTCTCCGTCCTCGCAGAGAGCCGAAGAGCGCACGGCATAGGTGTTTTTATCCGAAAGCCCCGATAAAAGCGTTTCAAGCTCCGCCAAAGCCTCCGGAATTATCCCACTGTCAAATGCGCTTGCTGTAATAACATAGCCCTCAGGAACGGGCATACCCATTTTTGTAAGCCTTGCAAGAGAAGCGCCCTTTCCGCCGCATAAAGCGCTCACATCTTCCGAAATATCTTTGAATGAAAATATGTACCTCATAATATTATTCCCCCAAAAGCATATCTATCCGCATATCAATAAGTCTGTGAAGCTGCTCCCTGTCCCGAAGGTCAAGCCCCGAAAAGCCTGCAAAATCCTCAAGCCTGTAAATAACAAGCTGCATCATACTCGAAAGCTCATATGCAATGACCCTGCATTCCTCCTCGGTTTTCCGCTCGCCGAAATGTGCCCGTATAAAAGGCAGACTTGAAGGCTCTTTTGAAAGATCTCTGTGCAGCAGCACATATCCCGTCACCGCCTTTGTGAACTTGTACTCCTTTATAAGAAATTCCGCCGCCGCATAATGCATTTTCCGAAGTTTTTCCTTTGGGGAAATATCCGAGCAGATAATGCTTTTTATCCTCGGGTCATCTCTGTAATCCTTCTCGTTTCGGGAAAACGCCTCAAAAAGCAAAGCATCCCTTGAGCTGAAGCAATAGTTTATCATTGAAAGCCGCACTCCTGCTCTCTCCGCAATAGCCCTTGAAGTCACCTCCGAGCAGTCGGCGCATTCGTTCATCAGCTCAGCCGCCGCATTTATAAGCTTTTCCTTAGTGATACCAAGCTTTTCGTCCTTTTTCATATGCTCATCTCCAATTATTGAACGCGTTCGATTTTCTTGATTATAGCATATTTCTTTTCCTATGTCAAGCATGATTACAGATTTTCCCCGAATACGGAAATAACTATCACGCCATTATCCTCCGCATAAAGCTCTAATTCTCAAATATTACAAACACCTCGCTTTTTTACGGATAAAAATCCTGATATTTTTCTGATAAGATAAAGTGAAAAATGTTGCTTTTTATGTCGAAATATGGTATGCTAATAATACTAATCACCCATTGAATTATGGGAATTTATCGGCACAAAACTACATATACGCAAGCTTTTGTGCCAATTTCTTCTCCATAATTATAATGATTATAATGGCGTTTAGTATAAAACAAAAGGAAGGGTGAAAATGCGTGAAAACTACATTGAGAGCAAGACTTATGCGCCTTTGTACGATAACTGTTTCGGGTACAGGCATTATTCTTGCGGTGTCCTCGGCTATTGCTTCCTATAATGTTTCATACAATAATAATACCAGGCTTGGTGAAAGGATCACAGAGAATTGTGCGGCTTCCATTTGTGATGAGGTCAGCTTTCTGGAAGAAAGTCTTGCTTCGGCAGAGTTATCCGATGACGGTGATTCTACTTTTGACAGAGTCAGTCTTTGGTCAGATTCGATATATAATACAGAGAACTGCGACGCTGTAATTCGGGAAATGAATGATGGAGATTTTGCAATTCTTCCTACGGCTGAGATCGACGGAGAGGCTGTCAGTCTTGCGGCATATAAAACCGATGGGGATATTCTTATCGGTGAGCTTTCGTATGATTATCTGGGTGCATATCTCGATGGTATTACGGACACGGAGTTTGCATTTGTCACCAACAGTTTCGGTGATGTTATTGTAAGCTCGGAAGAGGAATATCAGAGCATAGGCGTGAATATTTCTTCGCTGGGACTTGAAAATACTCTGGAATATCTTCAGAACGGCGAAAAGGGATTCTATACAGATGCTTCTCCGGTCATGGATGGAAAAAAGGCTCTTATAAATTATTCGGCGATCGGTGATTCGGATTATTACATTGTCTATGCGGCAGATTTTGACCATTTGTTTGAATCATATTACAAAATGCTTGTAATGCTTGCCTGTGCTATGGTGGTCTGCATTACGGTATCTGTTTTTGCCACACTTGCAGTTTCCAAGGGGATCCTCCAACCTGTCACAAAGGTCACAGACAGACTTGTAAAGCTTTCAGACGGCGATCTTTCCAGTCCGTGCGATAAGAACGAGCGTGGCGATGAAACACAGGTGCTTTCGGAGTCTTTGCAGAAAACCGTTGCTGTTCTTTCCTCTTACATAACGGACATTGACAGCGTTCTTTCGGCAATGAGTGATGGTGATCTCAGCGTAAACAGTAACGTCGATTATCAAGGAGATTTCATCGGAATAAAGAATTCGCTTGACAGAATAGTATCCCGCATGAGAGAAACTATGACAGCGATAAACTCCGTTGGCGGAAGGGTTTTTACAGACTCGGAGAACCTTTCCTCGGGTGCGAATCTACTTGCGGGAAATACTGCAAATGAAGCTGCAGCTATTGATGAGATCACTTCAATGACGGAAGGTATTGAGTCGGATGCAGTAAAGAATACAGAAATAACTGAAAAGGCTTCCGAATTGCTTGTAAGCGTTATGTACGATATTAATGAAGGCGGTAAGAATATTGAGGATATGACCGACGCTATGACCGATATAAAGGAAGCATCGGACGAGATACAGCGAGTTATTGCTATTATTGAGGATATTGCTTTCCAGACGAATATACTTGCACTCAATGCGGCTGTTGAAGCTGCAAGGGCAGGCGAGTTCGGCAAGGGCTTTGCAGTTGTTGCGGACGAGGTAAGAACGCTTGCTGCCAAGTCTTCCGAAGCCGCATCGGATACTATGAAGCTTATCGGACGAAGCAGTGATGCCGTAAATAAGGGTGCGGAAGTAGCCAAGAAAACTCAGGGGTCGTTTGAAACAATAAGCGATTCGGCAAAGCATTTTATGAAGCTTATGGAAAACATTTCTGCGGCATCGGAGGAACAAACAAAGGCTATCCGTGAGATCAATTCAAGGCTTGAGAATATTACTGCAACTATCCGGTCAAACACGGCTTCTGCAGAGGAAAGTGCTGCTGCAAGTCTTGAGCTTAAATCACAGGCGGATATTCTTAATGAGCAGGTATCAAGGTTTAAGATATAAGCAAAATGTTTTTTAATGTTTCAATAAGTGCAGTAAAATACCGAAGCGGGGAGGAGTCCTCGCTTTATATTAGCAATACTATTTTTTCGGAAGATATATCAAACGAAGAATGGAAAGCGTTATCTGAAATATTCTAAAAAAATAAAGGGGCTGCAAACAGCTCCTTTATTTTATATATATTAATCTTTAACCGCTGGAAATAATCGTTTTTTGAAATAATTTCTGAAAATAACATTTGAAACAGACTAATACTAAACACCAATAAAATACAGGAAAAAATCTGCGCCGAAATCCAATATATTCAAGATTGTCGGCTTGATTTTTTCCAAATTTTAAATGGTGTTTATTATAAATCGTCTTATTTCATTTTTTTGCAAGAGCTATCGATAAATCAAGCTGTTTAGGGGAAAGCGACTTAAATGTTTTTGTTTTTTATAATGTAAACTAAAAGCATTACAGCGAGCGTGTTCCAATATGTATCAACTTCATTTTTAGAATAGCTTTCATGGTCATCAATGTAGCATAACGCAGGATATGTGTTTCGGAAGAGCTGTCTTGCAAGTTCGTCCTGCATATTTTTGTTCGGACCGCCGACCACCATTCCGCTTACCGCAGCACCCTTTGCAATTGACGGTCTGTGATGCGGATGACTCGGCGTGCCGCAGACAGTATATCCGCTTTTATTTATCCAGTCGTACAGATATGCAAAGCCTGCGCCGATATATTTATTTGAACCCTTAAAATATATACAGGCTGCTTTGCAGGCAGGAAGTTTTTTGAAAGTGATATTGTCAAGCACTATTTTGCCCGGAGCCAATGCCATATTGTATTCCACCGTCATATTTTCACAGCGGTATTCGTTGTCAAGATATGTCAAAAAGCAGTAATCGGGAGAAGCTGTTTTAAGCTCGGGATATTGAGTGAAAAATTCTTGTTCGGTATCCTGAATAAAACGGTAAAGATTCCTGTTGCTTTCAACCAAAGCTGTTTTTGAAAAGACAATTTGTTCGTTTAGTTCAACAATAGTGACATCATAAGGTGACTGATCGTTATTCATAAGCTTCAGCCTGTTAAGCTGCATACAAAGTTCGGATATTTTATTTTCCAGATCAAGACGATATTTTTCCAGCCGTTCTTTCTTTTGATCATGCATAATGATATCCTTTATCTGTTCAACAGACATACCGATCTGCCGAAGAGAAATAATTTCCTGCAGTTCTGAAAGCTGTGATGACAAATAGTATCTGTATCCGGTGTTTTCATCTGTATATGCAGGTTTGAATATACCTTCTTTATCATAGAATCTAAGTGCGGCAATGGTTGTTCTGGTAAGCTTTGAAAATGTTCCTATACTGTAATACATTTACATCACCACCTATCAAATATTGTTTTGGTAAATAATCACATACTTCTTATCCTCAACGTTGTTTTCTATTCCTATGCGATTATGTTATTTACATTCAATATGTTTTCTCCATTGTGTGTTTATTCTTTCTATTAGTCACATTATACAATAATAAGCCTAATTTGTCAAGCAAGTTAGACAAAATCGATCAATTCGCACGTTCGGACATACCCGTAATACATATCGGTAAGCGGAAGTTTATCAGACGTGCAGAACTGCGTATGGAACAGAGTTACGGTGAACAGAGCCGAACACAAGTCCATACGCTGCTATATCGACGAGTTTTATTTGCTTCTAAATGTGTATCACCAGAAAATGTCGGAAAACATTCATTCATTCATAGTTTATTTTGAAAAAGAAAACAATAACTGTAAGACTCATTTTGAAACTTATTGTACAATGTAAAGGCATTATTTAGATTTTGTGAGTAAAAATATGTAAGTCGTTTTTAAAATTAGAATCACAATACAAAATAATGGGCAAAGCCTATATCATTCTATCGTTTGCCTGCTGTCCGATGACAGTACGCGTAATACCAACAATTTTTATATGATGGGGTAAATATTATGGAGCCTAAAGAAATTAATTACAGTGAGCTTGAAAGTAAGTATTTTGCGCAGCTCGCACCGGATGATTGTGTTGTTGATGCAGCAGCAGTCACAGCGGTCAAATATCATTACAGACGTGATTACAACGTAAGGATAAGGGTGCTTATTACAATATTGATAGCTTTGCTTAATACCTTTTTTTCATCGTTCATAAACGTAATGCTGTTTGGCAAAAGCTTTAAATTTTATGGATTTATATATTTTATACTGTTGGCATTGTTTTTACTGTTTACAGAGATATCATACAGAATGAAAGCCGCAAAACCCGATAAATTGCAATATTTCTTTTTGTCCAAAACGCGTCTTTTTGTTAACAACAGACACGGAGAAATGATTCTGCCTTTTTCATTGATAAGAAAGGTCATGCCAATAAAATATATTGGAAAAGAAAAGAAATGTGCTATTATCAATGTTTATTACGGCTACAGCGTTTTGGATATGCGTAAGCTGCCGCTTTATGCTGGAGCTGCCGATGCCGAGAGACTTTATAGCAGGATAAATCAGATTTGTATGGAGGAAAATAAAAATGCAAATTAACTTTGATGAAAATAAAGCGAAAAAAATTGAAAATTCACCTAAAAATACAAAATCGCTGAGATACATTACTGATACGAAAATTGCGTTCATATGTTTAGCTGTGGCGTTCCTGTTTATTGCTGCGGCATTTGGAATAGCTTATATAATGCCAAAAAGTTCAGCAATAAGCAAGTGTTTATTTGGCTGCATTATCGGTATAATTTTTAGCTTGGTTTACTTTTTCGGCATAAACTATAATAAGCTCAAAGGGTATTGCAGATCCGTTGGAATAGACATTAACGATGTTGAACAGGAATTTAAAAACACTTGGATTCACAGTCTTTCGCTTTGTTCTGTAGGAAATAAGTATTTTATATGCATAGATAAAGTGATACCTTTTGAAAAAATATGCTGGATCTTTTACAGCCATCAGAATACTGCTCAAAAAAACGGCTGTATAACTATCTGTATGACTGATGGCACCGTTGTGGAATACATAATGTCAGCGGAGCATGCGGTGGTTTTTCTTAATGAAGTTAATCAGAAGCATCCTGATGTTGTTTTAGGATATTCTTTTGAGCTTGAAAAGCTGTTCTCGTCTGATATTAATGAATTTAAGGCAAAAGTTGATTCAATGAAGCCTGCATCTATCTATGAGATGAAGAGCAGTAATTTATAAATTAATATACAGCAGATAAATGAAGTGTAAAATTAAAATCACAAAAAGTTATAGTAAAAAAATAGATATAAGTACCCGATACGGCTCACATATATTGCGTATCGGGTACTTATATTTTTGACTGTATATTTTTTTAATTACGGTTGAATTCGTGTCATCCTTTCAAATAAATGATCCATTATCCGATATCAGAACCCAATATACGGTTGACTTTTTCCAATATACTGTAAATGTCGACCTCGTCCGTAATATCATAAGGATCGTCAATACCAACATAATCGGATGGAAGTGTCAAAGTGTCTTTAAGTTCTTCGTTTCTGACGAGTACCGAAAGGGAAAAATAATCCGAAATGCCATCGGTTATTCTGAAATCAACCAACTTATCCTTGTCCTTGTTGTCACAGGTAAGGACCGCTTTATATCCGAAGAGATCTTCAAACTTTGAATGGATATTTTCTTCGGGTAAACCATAATAATCTATTAATTTATTTTTTTTCCATTCCGAATAACGACGCAGCTGTTCAAGGTCAAATGTGAATTTGCCTGTTATAAATCCGTTCTTTGAGGCATTGATGTCAACGTTTTCAAAGCTGAGCATCATATTATCCAGTTGGTTTATAAATCCCAGTTCGTCTTCTGTATATTTGTCATTTGCTGAGAAATCACTGCTAAGTATCATATTTCCCGAAAGAAGTTTTCCCTTGCCGACAGAGCCTTTGCCATTAACAGATACATTTGCATCACATATCATTCCGTCACCATCAAATGATAATTCGGCCGACTTGATGAAAGCAAGCTCCTTGCCTTTTCTTGCTGAAAGGTCGGAGATCTCAAAGCTAATATCAAACGTTTCCTTATACTCGGGGAAGTTAATAATTATATCGGCTTCAATGTTTCTGCCGATAATATTATCGGAGCTGTCAACGTAGGTCTTTATGGTGAACTCAGGCTTTAATTCATATTTCTCATCGTCTAATTCTTTGGCAATTTCGGAGTAGATAGTATGATAAAGCGCCTTGTTTGATTTTCTGAAACCCGATATGAGATCATCAACAATATCCAAAGTAGCATCATCATCCAATTCAACGGTGAACTCCATGCAGGTCTGTGTTACTCCGTTGACCTCAAGCTCATATTTAGGCTCAAAGGTCACATTGCTGTTTTTGATTTGATTTGTATAGCTATCAACAAACGAAGTATATATACCCGACAATGTGTCAACAACATCCTGAGTGCTTGATATACCGATCTCGTCAGCATATTCATTTATCGCATAATAGGAGAATTTATAACATGTGCTGTTCTCGGAAGGAATGCTGAGATACATATTCTTTTTACTGCTGTCATTGTATGTATCAACGGTAACGATATCTTCATTGTTTAATTTAAGCTTGATGATGTTCTGTGAAAGGCCGTCCGAGCATGCCGAATCAATGATAACAGAACCTCTGATGTCCTGCGCGTCTATGTCATCGCGTCCGGTGAAATTTTTGTCCTCGACAAACTGCTCGCTTAGCATAAAGTCAACAGAAACGCTGTCCTTTGAGGCTTTGTCTGAATCGGAGAATTCCAATACGCTGTCCTTTATATTGTTTTCAAGTGAAATAAGGTATGCAGCGGGATCCTTCTTGATCTTTGCGACACCGCATCCGCTGAAGGATACCGCACAGAGAGCTGCTGCTATGGCTGCGGCACATATTCTTTTTTTACTTATTGTTTTCATAAAAGTTTTTCCCCCATATTTTTGAAGAGTATAAAAAATATGCTCATATTATTTAATTATACTATATTTTATCGTATTTTGTCAATATGTATAACATAAAAATACTTGCACTTTTACTATAAAACCATAACAATAGTATTTTATCAGTTACAGCTAATAAAAATTCACCTCAGCGCTTGCTTATAAGTTACAAATGTTATATAATACTAATAGTAACATACTGTACCCGGGAGTTATGTCGATGATAAAACGAGAAGCGTAATACTGTCAGAGATGTTAATTTGCTGGAGAAAATCATCTCTTATGTAAAGGCAAATATCGGTATAACCTTTTCGGCAACGTCAATATCCAAGTATTTTAAGAGTGAGAACCGTAATGTAGCTACCGAAACTGTTCTGAACTATATCAAATACTGTATTGACGCATACCTGTTCTATCAGGTCAAGCGTGAAGAGCTGGCAGAAAAGCAGATCCTTTCTGTAAACGAGAAATACTATATGTCCGGCCACAGTGTGAGAGAAGCTGTTTTCGGCGGCAACACCCGTGATATCAATCTTATCCTTGAAAATATAGTTTATATGGAGCTGCTTCGCTGCGAATACAAGGTAACTGTCGGCAGGATTTGTGACAAGGAGATTGACTTTGTTTGTCATAAACAGAATAACAAGCTGTATGTTCAGGTCATATATATTCTTGCCTCCTCCGACACTATCAAGCGTGAATTCGGTGCTTTGGAGCAGATTCCCGATAACTTTCCGAAGTATGTTGTGTCTATGGATGAGCTTGATATGAGCAGGAACGGCATCAAGCACTTTAATATACGGAAGTTTCTTACTGTGGGGGAGTGGAACTAGGGGAGTGCATTATTTAAAGGCAGAAGTTGCTTTTATAAATATAACTGAACAAACACACTTTTGGCACTGGGTGTATATGCTTTAAAGTTATTTTTCGTCAGATATTGAATTTTAAGATTATTCAAAGCCTTGAATCGCAAAGCAGCTTTTCTCATTATGCGAAAGCGGTAAGCTCGTCCGCTTTGAATGTGGTATATATTACATTCCCGTAAATACTCCTTTTGGAAAAAGCGTACTCAATTTAAACAAGGTAAATATATTATGGATATTCTTACTTATTCTCATACGTTTCATTCAAAGTTTGCTCTTTTTAGGTTGAAGCAGCTTGCGTAAGTATATAATAACAAAAATTACGGCAATGAAAGATATAATATCCGCTATCGGCGCAGAAAACAGCGGACCGTAAATACCTATTTTAAGGGGTAAAAGCAGCACTAACGGAACGCATAACACAAAATCTCTCATCAATGATAATCCCATTGACAAAACCGGCTTTCCCAATGCCTGCATAAATATGCTTGTTGCTTTCTGAATACAGCAGAGCAGTATAGTGCTTAAATAAATACGGAACGAAAGAACTGAAAACTCGTTATAGAGCCCGTCCTGTGCGCCAAAGATTTGCGTGATTTGTAAAGGAAAACACTCAAATAGAATTGTTGCAATTATTCCGACAACTGCCTCTGCACCAATCATTGTTTTATACAGCTTCTTTACCCGTCCGTACTCTCCTGCACCGTAATTGTAACCGACGATTGGCTGCGAACCTGCCGCAATTCCGACAATTACGGCGACAACAATTCCAAAGACCTTCTGAACAATTCCCATTACCGACAGCGGAATATCTGCCCCGTATTCCGATTGCGGGCCGTAAGCAACTAAAACGTTATTTAACACGGTCATATTTACCGTAATGGAAACCTGCGTTAAAAAACTGCTTATTCCAAGTGGCAGGCTTCTTTTCAAAACCGAGCCGCTCAACAGAAAATCTTTCTTTTGCAGGTGAAAAGACTTTGCATGAAAGAGATAATATATGTGCATTATTGCGGTTGTAATCTGACCAACTATAGTTGCTATTGCAGCTCCCTTCATTCCCATATCCAAAACAAATATTGCAATAGGGTCTAAAATAACATTCACCACGCAGCCAGCGAGCGTGGACAACATTGCAAATCCAGGGCTGCCGTCTGCTCTGATAACACACGCAAATGCGCCGCCAAACATAAAAAACGGAATACCAATCAAAATATATATGAAATACTCCATCGCATAGTCAATGTTGTTTTCTGTTGCGCCGAAAAGCCACAGAATTTTATCCTTTGTGAAAAACAGAATTGCCGTTATGATAACAGAACACAAAACCACAAGTGATGCGGCGTTACCAACGCCTGCTTCTGCTCTTATAGTATTGCAAACGGCAGAGGTGCCATATTGCCGTGTTCTTTTGTAAAGTCATTGGAATATGCGGTGTCGATATGAGCTGCAATTTCGTCCTCGGGGTTGTCGGAGGACATTTCGGCATTGAAAGCATCCAAAGCTTCCTTTGGTGTTTTTACCTCGTCTTTAAGTATCATCTGTACAACGTCCTTGGAAATACGGAACATATCGTTTGAAGCAAGACGGATATACATCTTGTTCTCATCAATGTAGGGCTTGAGGTTTTCAAGCTCGGGAAGAAGCTCCAAGGTAACGTCCTTGTTGTAGGGTATCATATTCTTACCGTAGGAGATATGATTCTGACCGTCCTGATTAAGCATAGCAGTCATAACATCAAGAATGAGCTTCTCTCTATCGGGATCGTCCATACCCTTGTTGGAAGCAGCTATCTGGAATGCGGGATAGGTAAGATACCATCCGTCCTGTTCGGTATCGCCGAAATAGGGCATAAGAAGCACTTCGTCCTCGCCTCTTCCGGGGAAGGTGATAATATCTGCGCCTGTTCCTCGGTACATTGCAGCCTTGCCCTCAAGGAACATATCCTTGGGCACTCTGTTTTCATAGGCAGCGTCCTCTGCGCCAAGACATGCCTTATCCTTTAAGTCGAAGAACTTCTCAAAACGGGCAGCCATACCTCTTCGGAAAGCTGATTTGTTGCACCGCTCTCGTACTGTTGACGCCACTCACGTCCCTCCATAGAGAGAAGCTATGAGATAGAAGCACCCTGCAATACCTCCATACAGGTAAAATCCGAAGCAAAGTCGGATACAAAACCTCTTATACCCACCTCTTCAAAGGTTTCACAGGCAGAGATATCGTATTGTATTCATCTCGCTTTTCTGAATTTTATATAACGGTTTTGTAAACATAGATTTGTGATATATAGATATATTTATTTTAGCATATTTTGTCAAAAAAATCAAGAAGTTTTGATTACAAATCGTGCTATATTTGGATATTTGCGTATTATTTGGTACAAGATTGTATAATTGGTACAAGATGGGTTTACATATCGTATAAAGCAAAGCTGAATGTGAAATGGTGACAAGTTAATAGCTCGGTATGCAGAAGTATGCAATGATTTTTTTACATTTAATACAACTAATTTTTCGGAACTTTGTAAAATGCTTCGGACAAAGAGTAAACTGTCCGAGGAAAGCTCCTACAATGAATTTATTGCTTTTGAGGGGCTTACAAAGGAGCTTAAAGAGTATTCCTGCAGCTTGTTAGGAAAATAAAAGCAGGCATACACCTTTCTTTTCGTTAGGTGTACGCCTGCTTTGTTTTATGCTGTTTTATTCTGCCTTATACTAAACACCATTTAAAATTTGGAAAAAATCAAGCCGACAATCTTGGATATATTGGATTTCGGCGCAGATTTTTTCCTGTATTTTATTGGTGTTTAGTATTAGTCTTAACCGTCACAATATCCGATTTTGTCATTTTTCGTCAACGTATACACGGACAATGTACTTATACTACGTACCCGATTTGAGCTTGCGGATATTTACTGAAAGCTTCTCGATTTCGGCAAGCTTTACTGCCTTCTTATCATTTCTTCCATGTAACGGGAGCAAACAACAGAAGCATCGGGAAAAGCTCGAGCCTTCCTGCGAGCATATCGAATATCAGAACGAGCTTGGAAAAAGGTGAGAAGAATGCGAAGTTTGAGGTCGGGCCGACAAGCTCAAGTCCGGGGCCTATGTTGTTTATCGTTGTTGCAACGGCTGTGAAGTTCGTTACCATATCGTAGTCCTCAAAGGAAATACATAGCAGCGAAATTACGAAAACAAGGATAAAGCAGACCATAAAAACATTGACCGAGCGAATTACCTCATGCTCTATCTCATGGGAATCTATGCGTATCTTTTTCACCTGCTTGGGGTGGATAAGCGTATGCAGCTCCTTTCCCATGCTTTTGAACAGGATAACTATACGATACACTTTGATACCGCCGCCTGTACTGCCTGCGCAGGCGCCGATGAACATCAGCAGGACGAGTATCGTTCGGGATATTTCGGGCCAGAGGTTGAAATCCACAGCCGTAAATCCTGTTGATGAGATGATGGACGAAACGGTGAATATCGCATTCCCGAATGCGTCCCTTGTTGACGGGAACATTCCTTTGATATTAAAGGTAATAAAACCCGTAGCAGCTGAGATTATCGCAAGATAATACCATATTTCGGATACTCTGAATGCGTCCTTGAACTTCTTGCTGAAAATCAGAAAGTAGATGTTGAAATTCAGACTGAACAGTATCATAAATACTGTCACAATAGCGCGGACTGTTTCTGAATATGCCGCCAGTCCATTATTTTTTACAGAAAATCCGCCTGTGCCTGCTGTTGCAAAGGAAGTGTTGAGCGCATCGAAAACGGTCATTCCGCCGAACAACAGAAGGATAAATTCAATAGCCGTCAGAACAAAGTATATCGCATAAAGCAGCAGGGCAGTGGTTTTTATTCTGGGGACGAGTTTGCTGACCGATGGACCGGGGCTTTCTGCCTTCATGATGTGCATATTCTGTCCGCCAGAAAGCGGCAGGAATGCCATGATGAATACCAGCACGCCCATTCCGCCTACCCAGTGCGTGAAGCTGCGCCATATCAGCAGCGATCTCGGAACGGCTTCAACATTCGACAGGATAGATGCACCTGTTGTCGTAAAGCCCGAAACAGTCTCAAAAAGCGCATCAATGTAATTCGGGATAGCACCGGAAAATACAAAGGGCAGTGCTCCGAATGCGCTGAGGGTTATCCAGCTCAGTGACACGATGACATATCCGTCACGGGAATGGAGTGTGCTTTCCTTAGGTTTTTTTCGGGTTATCGGCAAGCCTATTGCGGCGCATATTCCCATTGTAAGCAGAATGGACAATATGGTGTTATCCCTGAAAAGTATTGCCGCAGCCAATGGGATTATCATGAAAAGCGCCTCAAAATTCAATATCCAGCCGAGGATATATACTATCATAGAAAAATTCATACTATGTACCTCGTCATTCGAGAATGTCAGAAATATCGTGCGGACGGATATCCGAAACGACTATGACCGAATCATTCTTCTCGATAACATCGCTTCCTCGAGGGATAATGACTCTGTTTCCTCTGAGGATAACGGCAACAAGGACATTCGGCTTGAACCGCAGCTCCATCAGAGGTTTTCCGAGAACGGGTGAACTATCTCTTATCATGAACTCCGCTGCTTCCGCCTTGCCCTTTATGATGCTGTAAACTGTCTGAACATTGCTTCCGATGGTGTTCTTCATCGCACGGACATGGCTGACAATAAGCTCCGAGGTGATATTTTTGGGGTAGATTATCGAATCAAGATCAAGCTGCTTTATAACATCGAAGAAGTCGATACGGTTTATCTTTGTAACAAGCTTTTTGCAGCCCTTTGTCTTTGCAAAAAGGGAAAGCATTACATTTTCTTCATCAAAATTTGTGAGGGCGGCAAAGGAGTTAGCGTTTACAAGTCCTTCTTCAAGCAATGTATGCTGATCGGCGGCATCTCCGCAGATAACGGTGACATCGGGAAGGGCAGTGCAAAGTTCTTCACAGCGCTTCGGATCTTTTTCTATTAGTTTCAGGGAGATCCCCGTTTTCTTAAGTATTTTGCAGAGATAATAAGCTATCTCTCCGCCGCCTACAATAATGCAGTCCTTGACCTGATTTATCTTGTAGTCTATCTTTCTGAAAAATGCGTTTGCGTTTGCGGGCGATGCGATTATTGAGATTATATCCTTTTCCTCAAACACAAAATCACCGTTAGGAATGTACGCATTATCTCCTCTTTCAACGGTGCATACGAGGACATTGCACTTGAGCTTTGACATTATCTCCTTGACGGAACAGCCTGTAAGCACGCATTTTTCGGGCAGACGGAACTTCATAAGGTCGATCTTGCCTTTTGCAAATGTGTCTATCTTTATTGCGGACGGGAATCTGAGTACACGTGCGATCTCTGCAGCTGCCGCAAATTCGGGGTTTATGACCATTGCAAGACCAAGCTCTTCCTTGAGATATGGTGCCTCCGTGCTGTATTGAGGATCTCTTACACGGGCGATGGTCTGGCAGTTACCTTCCTTTTTTGCGATAAGGCAGCAGAGCAGATTAAGCTCATCAGAGCCTGTAACGGCAATTAGAAGATCGGCGTTTCTGATGCCCGCTTCCTGCTGAACAAGATGCGTTGCACCGTTTCCCGTAACACCCAGCACATCAAGCCGTGCTGTAACATTATTTACCTTTGCGGCATCAATGTCGATGACGGTGATGTTATCGCCCTCATCGTTAAGGCGTTCTGCTATCTCACCGCCGACCTTGCCGCAGCCTACAATAATTATATTCAAAACCAAACACACCCCTGAAAGGTCAATTTAACGATATATATATGTTACAAAGTTTATCACTTTTCACAGATTATGTCAAGCGTGTATATTGGCAGAGCGCGAAAATCAAGTGTAGGATTACAATAGAAGCGTGACAAAAAATAAAAAAGAGTAGCGGAAACATAACCTGTTAAGGCAGGTTTGTTTGAGGTATAGTTGTTACTGGGATACAAAATGTTTTAAGAGGTAAAAAATGGAGATAAGTTTCATTTCCTTTTCGCTTAAACCGTGAATTCTACTATCGTAAGTCTCATATCAAACAAATCTTCGTACTTTTTTCCCTGAGCAATAAATTACTCATAAGCCACATAATTAAGAGCACAGTAAAACATAGTTTATATGCTTATAATGCACAATTGTTTTGGAGCATAAAATGTGATAACAATTGTATTATCGGGGAAATCACCTTTTTCAATTATAACGTTATACTATGTCATATTTTCCCTTTCTTTCTGCTCTGCCTGCTATCTGAAGGGTTTCATCGGGAACAAGCGGAACAAATCTCTAATGATATTCCACAGTATAGGTATCTCTGCACATTTCGATAAACTTTCTCGTCGCCCCAGATACGGGCGATTTTCAGTCCGAGAACCTCGTGATAGAACTTCACTACTTCTTCGTACTGCGTTCCTTTACTGCACTTCATTGAAATATGATGTATAGGCTGTTTTTTATCTGCTGATGGATTTAAGCTATATTTACATCTTGACATATTGTTTTAGTTTATGTATAATATTTCTGTTCAAACATATAAGCAGATGTAATAATTATTTCAGAATATATGGTGAATTGAATGAAATATTTTGAATTATGGCTTGACGAGTCCGGCGATTTTGAATATGATGCGGAAAAGGTAAAAAAAGGATTCAACTGTTCCTTTGTCGGAGGTATTCTGACCGAAAAGGGAAGTCCTGCGCAAAAAATTAACGACCTTTTGGAAAAAGAATATTTTCATTGTTGCGAAAATAATGATAAATCGTACTTTATTTCATTTGCCCGTAAAATAATATAGCATTAAAAATCACACGGTTACAGTAAAAAAAGACCTCATATGAGGTCTTTTTTTATTGCTTTATGACATCAGGAACAATATATTTTCCGCTGAAGTAATTCATGTACCGCATTTTTCTGTTCTTGGAATTTTTCCTTGTGCCCGATGCGTTTACAGGAATACACGGCACAGCGCCTTCCGTTATTATCAGCGAAGAAATGTCGCATTTAACTCCCCTATGTTCGGTAAAGAAATGCCCATTATCATTGTATATGGCAAAATCCATAACATCAATAAATCTCATCAGGAAAAAAATCTCGCAAACAAGAAAGTTCCATATCGCCCCGCTGTTAGCCTCTGTTAGAACGCCATGACCTCTTGTTTTGTTCCTTATTTCGTTCAATAAGGACATCATACCACGGAAGTTATAGCTTTCACCGTTGATTTTATAGCCGAAGCATACCTCTATTTTTTTTATGCAGCTTACAGCAATATCTGGCAGTTTATAAACCTTTGAAAGATGTTCGTAAATCGCCGCTGTATTTTGTGTGTTATCTATTATCTGCTTGGAAAGCATGGAAAAGCTTGTGGGTATCTCATATTTTGAAGATGATTCTCCGTTATTTATCATCCAGCAATGAATAGAAAACATTCTCAGCATAAAATCAAGCAAGTCAAATCCAAGCATAACGCGTTTTGTTTCTGATTGCTCAAAAAGCATTTCCCTAAGCAGCTTTATAAAGTAACTGTCACATCTGGAAAAATTAATATCATATCCGCTTTCACGCTCGAGAATTACCCATAGCATATTGAAGTTTACAGCAATGCCGTTGTAGATATCTTGCTTTACCTGGTGACTTACCGGGACTTCAACATTTGATTTTGTATGGAACGTGCTGTTGTCGGGCGCAACAATAAGTTCCTCCGGAGATATATCACACCAATTTTTATAAAGCAAAACATTGCACTGAACATTTAAATTTTCCTTAACCTGTGAAACAGTCAGTTCATCGGGCGCATTTATTATTCCTACCGTAAGCATTGATAATGGTGACAACATCTGATATTCACACTTCACCTCATACAAAAGCTCACCCAGAGAGGAGTATTGCTTTATCGGCGGTATGGGATTTGCTTTTTCACACGGTGCTATATCATCATGATCAATAATAAAAATGTAATTATCAAGATTATATAAATATCTATTGATCTCCGTCATGTCTTTACGTATAGGTATAAGTTCATTCTCAATATCAATGAACATAACATTGTCTTTTCTGAATTCATTGCCGTAGGTGCCGAGCATATAGCGTGTGCGGTTGTAGAAGACTGTCATTTCTATTTCCTCAAGCGGACAATTCTTGTCCTTTATTCTGTTATCGGTGCATTTTTTGTGAAACAGATCGCTGTTTGTTTTTGTAAATATACGTACCGACAAAAATGTTACAGCAAGAAAAATCACATTAAGGTCAAAGCTAAAAAGCTTGCTTTGAAATTCCAGACCCGAGGAAAGGTTATCATCCACCATCCATATGCTCATAAAACAAAGCGCGATCGAAAGCAGCAGCGATATTGCAGATGCCAGCACTGCAAGTCCCGAAAAAGTGATATTCAGAAAATCGCAGACGACATTTTTTATCGGTTTTATGTAAATCGCATCGGGATTGCTCTGCCTTTTTATCGGGGTATGCATACGCTGTCTGATTTTCAGAATTACCAAGCTGCAAGCTTGTGATATAATACTGATAATTGCCAGGTAATTAATTATTGATATGAGACTTCTTTTGGCATCGCTATCAGGTATGAATCCGATTTTTGCTATGCATAATACAAACATCAACATATACAGCAAGAAAACTATTACTGCACAAATTGTTATCTGAGGCTTTTTATTATTCATCTGTTTTCGCCTCCCGTTTTATAAAATTCTCACCATTCCAGTTAAGTAAAATCGTTTCGGACATATTATCCCGACAGAACTCACCCGTTATAGGATTTATATACTCAATGCCTGTGGTATCGCTTTTTACGATTTTGTTCATCAGGAATAATCCGGTATTCATTTTTTTAGCCATAAGCATTTCCACTGCTTCTTCGTTGTTTTTGTCTGTTACCACCGGCATTTTCTTCACAACGAGAGGTGTACAGCCCTCCACGGATTTCAGTATAGCCATACATTCAGCTATTACTACTGAAGCTACGGGAATAAACGCGGTAATGAATTCTTCCGAAACGGAATATGTTAGTGACCCGTGTCCGATATAAAGATTTCTTATCCTCGTCAACAGCTCAAAACAGCATTTGGTTTTTGACTGCTTTGCAGGAACAGCGATTTTAAGCTTTTTAATAAAAAACTCTGTTGCTTTCCGCAGTTCGTTCTGTATTTCGGTTACTGCTGCTTCATTATTTCCTGCCATAAATGGGATTATGTTAATGACATTATCATTGCTTTTGCCCTTCATAACTTCATCTTCCATTTTGCCGACAGTCATCTCGAAGCTTCCTTTTTCTCCGAGTTCAATAACAGGCTTGACCAACAATGCAGTATAATGCATAAAGAGTTCGGCTGTTTTCATATATTCATAGAATATCTCAAGCATACTGTAATGTCTTTTAAGCTGTTCCAGCTGACTATATAATACTCTCAACTCGTTATTATCATTGCTCATACCCAAATTAAGCTCGTTTGTCAGCGTGTTGACAAGCATCGACGTGTACTGCGTTGAAAGTGCATATATATTTTGATTTACATTATCGCTTGAAAGTATAATTGAATAAATGCTTTCAAAATAACCCCCTCTGATGATCATATATGTGTCTGTTACGGGATATGTTTCGGGAAAACGTGTATTTATATAAACACGGGAAAAATCTCCGCACAGCATTTCAATTTGTTTAAACATATCAAATTTTCTTTTTGAGTTATAATAATTACAGCTTCTTTCTGCATGAATAACTATTGTTTTATCCTTTATCCGTGACAATATATCTTCATACTGACGATAATAATAATAGCTGACAGAAAGCGTCCCGTTTTTTTCAAATACAGTTTCTCTTTCATTTGCCTGTTTCAACTCGTCGGAAAAAGACAAACGCGCATAATAAGAAGGATTCATAATGTCGCTGATATCCATATTGATTATAAGCGACTTTTGCTCGGAAACCACAGGTGCTTTGTGCTTGCTGCATAAATACATTATTCCGAGATATGCCGCTGCAATGAACAAGTGTACAAGCGGATTTACAATAAATCTCAGCGTCGTTACCAATTCATCGCTGATCATTCTTTCTTCCGATATAAGTTCGTTTTTATAGTAAGTACCGCTGTAATATATTGCTGTGTTTATATATACCAGGTGATTTAACGCAAGCGTGATAGCAAAAATGATTGGCTGATATACATTGTAGTATTTTTTAATTGCGCCATATAACCAAGAGTTATGCTTTTTACTAAGCTTGACAAAAAGGACATTTATCAGAAAATCACTCCAGGGGATTCGGGTGATAAGTGCAAGGGCATAATAAATCAGCTGCCGAATTGTTGATATTTTTGAAGAAATCTTGCCGAAATATTGGGTTTGCACCGATGCCATATTCTGATTTGTTGGAATATTATATATGGCAGGCTGTTCATTTTTTTCGGGCATAGAGCTTCCCGGTATGTTATACTGCTCCTGCTGCAAAGAATTCACCTTTACAGTCTCCAATTCTGCTTCGGGAACTGCTGAGCCGTTATCTATTCCACCATTGTTGACTGTGTTATCCGCAATATTCTGTGCTTTTGCTATGTCGGATTCGGTATTAAGCTGCGTTTTGTTGTCCTGCATTTCGGGACCGTATTCCGCGTCATTTTCACAAGTTCTGAATTTGCACAAATATTCCGGGAATGACATTTCCGCAGGTATATCTTCACCCGTAATAAGATTTAATTTCCCCTTGGTTTTCTCTGCAACCGACTCATATATTGCCTTTGTGCGTTTGTCCCCCAAGGAATTTATAAGAAGAAAAACATTGAAGCCTTCATTAAAATACTTGTCAATGATAGCTGATAATCTGTCAGCGGTGCTGTCCGCAAACACTTTAAAGTTGTCCCCGTATATGATGAAAGACTTTTTTCGCATTGATTCATATCCGCGCTTTTCCTCAAGATATTTTTCATAATTTACGACCCGATATGTATAGGTCGTCTGCGCATCGCTGACCATAAGTGTCTTTAGTCTTGGGTATGACCTTATCCTTGCCTTGCCAAGCCATTCTCCCATATATGACAAGCTTCTTATATCTGCTGTCACGATCAGCTGATTTGCAATACCTTTTTGGATAAGCAGCTTTTTCAGATACTTCTCGGGATGCTTTCTCCTTATAACATCCGAAACAACAGATATTACTATCACAAGCATAAGCAAAGCGATAAGCTGCCACAATATTAAAAGCGGAAACGAACCCACTATGCTGTCCCGTATGCCGATCATTACAGTGATCAGAGTGAGCATCAGTATATACATTCGTCTTAAATTCACATTATTGATGTGGGAGTAAGTAAGGTCATCGTTACACCAGGCAGCTTTCTTGAAAATAATCTCTATCTTTGTCAAAATAAATGCGCATATTACCAATTTAATCAGCTGCACCGATATTTCAAAAAAGATATCCATTTCAACCAGAAACAGCAAGGAAATTACATATATGCCCGAAGAAATAAGCATTGACTTTGAAATATTCTTGCCGCTTTTGCTGATATGCTTATAAACGGGTTTGATTATCAGTATATAAATAACCGCGTAAAAAATTATATTAAATACATTATCTGTCGTTCCGTTATTTATTATAAAGCATGGGAATGAACATACAATTATAACAAGTTGAAATAAAAGGATTTTCATACGGCGCTTTGCCTTTGAAATGCCCTCACAATCGGAATATTTCAGCCTGCCCATAGCTTCGGAAGCTTTTGCAACAGCAAAAACCTGAAAAACGGCTACCGCAGGAACAAACATAATGCCGCCAATGCAGGCTGTTATTGCAATAAACAAAGGTTTGAAAAAATCAATATCTTTTTTATGCGCATACATACAGACAAAATCGGTCGTAAAAATATATAGCCCTACCAGAAGCCCGATGGGACCTTTGCTCAGAATACAGCTTATTGCAGTCAATAACAGCACTTTTATTATATAGTAACGCTTCCGCTGTTCTATTTTCATAATGATTATTTCTCCCGTAAATCAAAACAATTTATTTTTCTTCCGATTTCTTTTTGTGCTTCGTTTTTGCAGCAGCGCTTTCAACAAGCTTCCCGATGCCCACATAATACAGCTTATTAGAAGCAATATAACAAGGATAATACCTGTATATGTCCATACATTCCCTTCGTTTCCATTTTCAACGAAGCTTGATACCATTCCGGAAGTGTTGCTTATCACTTCCGTTACCGCAAAGACAGCACCTATGATGGTGAATATGTACAGCAAATTGCCGCGCCGTTCCTCGTCTGCCTCTTCAATAAGCTTTGTCATACCGATCATACGCTGGGATGTGCAGGAATACAGCTTCTCTATATTCATTATCCTTTGTACATAAAGATAAAATGCATTGCAGTTAGGAAGGTAACTTACTCCCGAGAACATATTCTTTATCGAAAAATGATTTATCTCATAAACCTGCTGCTTAAGCAGATCCATACTGTAAGTCATTTTATCATTATTTATTGAGGTTATATTGCTTGAATACTGATTTAATTTGTAAATCAGACTATAATACTGATGAAGGACCAGAATGTATATATAAAAGTAATTTACTGCTCTTTGAGCCGCTTCACCGCCCGAGAACCGATTGCTGTCATTGTTCGGTATCTCAACAGCGCACTCCGCCATTCCTCTTCCCGTAGCCTGATAAAATTTATTTGAAAACGGTATAAATACATCCTCGGTATCATTCTGATATCTGTTATATGCCGCAGAATATCCGTGACTTATTCTGAAAAGATAATCAAGAGTTTCGTCCTGCGAATCGGAAGTTATAAACGAATAACTCATTTGTAATGCTATATCGGGGGTGTTTCCTTTGCGTTCAGGCATAAAACTGAGTTCAGGTATATCTGAAAGGATCTCATGTATCCATTTGCCTGTATGAAATTCCTTTTTCCTTTCAATAAACAGAAAGCTTGTTTTTTCGGAATCTGATTTTGTAAGCTTTTTTATTTCATCATCATTATCAAGGACAATTCTTTGGCTGCCTTTTTCGATTAGCTTTCCATCATTGCTAACGCTGAAACTGTTTTCGGTAAGATATGAATATATAAGCTCCTTCTTTGCAATAAATTTTTCATTAAGAGCACAATCAATTTCAATTTTTTCGTTGGTCATCTGAGTAAGCTTAAACGAACTGTGGCTGTATGAAACCTCCTTGAAAACATTACAGAATTTGAGTAATTCATCCGAACATTCAAGAAGCTTATTGTCAGGTGTAACCTTATATCTGAAAAAACCAATTCCATTTTCAAACAAATATATAGTATGGTTTTCTATTTTTATGTTGTGCCCTTCGTTATCCATGAGGTTTATGGCGTGCTTTTTTTCTTTAGCCACCCTTAATGCCACAGCAATAGAATAATCGGAGTTTGTTTCAAAAATACCATTTATATTTTCAAGAAAATCATTTGCAGCATATTCGGTCGTAGCAGGATTAAATATTTCAAATTTATACTTTTTTTGATATATATCAGTAATGTCAGCAAGTGACATATTATCAGGTAAATGGTAATTAAAAGGTACAACATACTCCAGTTCCAATTTATTGATTTTTACAGCCATAATGTATTAATTCTCCTTATACTATTTTGCAGCAGTATTGATTTAAAATACAACCGTATACCATTATAAATTTTACAACATTTTTTCAGAACTTGTCAATACTTACGTAAAATCAATTGGGTTCAAATGAAAAAGATGAACAGATTAAGGAAGTGCTGATTAAATCTGACTGTGCAGCATTGCCTAAAGTCATTAAAAACTTTTTTCACGCACAAAACGTCTTTAAGGCCCAACATTTTGACGTGCCTTAAAGACGTTTATGCTTTTATATGCGTGTATACTCTATTTTGGGGGAACTATATCCTGAATTCGTTCACGCACTGTGAAAGCTCATCGGCAATGCGCTTAAGTTCTGCGGCGGAACGTCCGATTTCAGAAAATCCCGAGGACATTTCCGCTGCTTCTCCGCTGGTCCTGTTGGAAAGCTCCGCAGTATTACCAGCAATGAGAGTAAGATCGTCTACCATTTTCACAATATCCGCACGGACATTTTCAAGCTGTGCCGTATGCTTTTCGATTATGCGGA
>CAMCPM010000021.1 GCA_945876755.1 uncultured Clostridia bacterium | reverse complement strand
TTCCTTGTCCCCTCATAGGTTTCCCCCTCGTATTTTGTCTGATAAATTCTAATTTACCTTATCTGACATTTCCGACAATTGCGCATTATATAAAAAGCAAAACCGTTTTGACAATAACATCAAAACGGTTTTATATTTGACAAGTTAATTTTTATTCCGCATTGCCGATTTCATTTTGTTCATCTGTATTTTTTTCTATTACGCTTCCGGGAGTCTTTTCTATATCACGGAAAATCATTATCGCAAAGCTGCAAATGGTAATATTAACAAATGCAGGACCTACCAGCACAAGAAGTATCATTGTTTTGCGGTTCCATATCATAACCGCAATCTCAAATGCGACAATAATTACCAGCAGAAGTGAGCGAAGAAAATATCTCATGCTTATGTGAAAAGAATTTTTCAGGCTGTTGAAAATTGTATTTTCATACCGTGCAAGCAGCGGATAAACGTACAGCAGGGAAAAGGTAAACAAATACGCCGCAACTATACCAATTATCAGAAACATGACCTCATGCTCCTCGGCTTTATTAAAAAGCTGAAAATCAAGATAAACCGTCCATATGCAAATAAGCGTAATAAACGACATCGGAATGCCCTGCTTCCAGTTTTCCTTAAACGCCTTTATAAAATCACGGGCGATATAACCCTCCTGTCCATCTGCGATTTTCAGTGAGACCGCAGACGCAGCAATTGTAGATATTCCCAGCGTTACAACAGGCAGACTGAAAATTATCCACAAAAGGTTAAGCTTTAAAACGTCCGTCAGTCTGCACATAAATCTGTAAAGCTTGCTGTCTGTGCTGAAAAATCCTGCCATAATAAAATCCTTTCGTTTTTCCGGCTAAAATCAGGGGCACCTTTAAAGGTACCCCTAAAACAATTTTTGAAATTATCTAACCTGATCTTCAAGAGCGCATCTGATGGAAGCTTCATTTTCACACCATGCAAGGCACTCGCCGTTAGGGTCGTACTCGCCGCACTTCTTGATCATTTCAGCAACGATTCTGTCGTACTCTTCATCGCTGCTTGCATAGATAGCCTGCCATGAGTAGTTTACAAGACACTCTGCAACCTGCTCCCAGATGAGCTTCAGCTCTTCGGAGCGCTTGGATTCTGTGTAAGATGTACCGAGTGCAACCTTGTAGTTTGTGGTGTTCATATATTCCTGGGAATTATATACGCCTGTAAAGTTTCTCCAGTCGTCAAGGACTCCGTACTTAGCGTCGCTGCGTCTGCTCTTCCAGTTTTCACAGTTATATGTTTCACCGTTTGAATCGGGGTTTGAAGCGTCCTTTGACCATGTTGTGTTGTTTGCCTGGAATGTACCGTCGTTAAAGTTTCCGCCGCCCCATTCATCGGGCATCATAGTACCCTTTCTGTCCTTGTAAGCAGCTTCACCCAGCTCTGTGAAGCAGGTGTTGCCCTCATCGTCATAGTACCAGCAAAGATCCTTAGGTCCCCACCAGTATGTCATATAACCCTCAGGAGTTGAGAGGTAGTTGATGATAGCCATGCAAAGCTCGGGGTATTCTGTGTTAGCGCCGATAGTCCAGATTCTGTTGCCTCCGAGAACATTCATACCATAGCAAAGAGGAGAAGCGTCCTTAGGAACAACAGGGTACATACCCTTGTCAGCCTCGAGGTGAGGTTCTGTGTTGTAAAGTGCAGAGCCTGCATAGTCAAAGATCGAGAAGAATACGCCGCCAGCCTGAACCTTTTCACTCATTTCGTTATAGGTCTGAGTCATGGAGTTGGGGTCGATAAGACCTGCCTGATAGAGCTTGTTGAAGAATTTAAGGCTCTTGAGGTAAGGACCGTTTTCTTCAAGCGCATAATGGAAATCACCGGTTTCAACATCGTAAAGACCGAAGCCCATCTCGTCATAACCCCAGTAGCAGGTAGCAAAAGCCTTAACGTACATTACCATGTTGCCGTCCCAGTCAGGCCAGAGAGAAACAGCGTATGTTTCGTTGCCGTTTTCGTCCTTGGGGCAGATGCCCTTCATGTCGACAAGAAGCTGATAAAGCTCGTCAATATTGTTTATCTCAGGATAGCCAAGCTCCTTGTACAGATCCCAGCGAAGGTCCATTGTATAGAAGAACGCTTCGTGATCCTCTGTACTTGAAGCAACGTTGTGACCGAAGCCGTAAACAACCTTTTCGCCGTTTACGCTTTCGTTGAGGTTAGCGTTGTTTTCAAGAGCGTAAGGCATATACTCCTTGATATAGCTTCCGTAATTGGTAAGAAGGTCGTCCTCATTCCAATCATAAAGCATACCCTCTGCAACTGCACGCTGATACTGGTCGCCGTTTGAACCGAATACAACAATATCGCCGAGATTTCCCGACTCCATACGGGTATCGAACATACCGTCGGTATCGGGGATAATGGTCATTTCGCAGTTGAATTCACGCTTCATGACTTCGGCAAACCAACCGGTAAGCTTACCGGAGTAGTTTGCAAGCTGGCTGAATACCGTGATCTGAATGGTATCGTCACCATAAAGCTCGTTAAGCGTCGGAACATTGCTTGAAGCTTCTGCGCCTTCTGTTCCGTCAGAAGCAGCATCGGAACCGTCTGCTGCATCCGCAGTGTTTTCGTCTCCTGCTATCTGATCGGTAACATCGGGAGTAACATCGGGAGTAACATCGGGAGTTACCGAGCCGCAGCCTGCAAGAGAACCGAGCATTACCACTGAGGTAAGCCCTGCAATAATTCTTTTGAGTTTCATAATTTTCCTCCTAAAAATTTATTTCAATATGAAATAACGACTTGTTTAACCCTTGACCGCACCGAGCATAAGACCCTTGACAAAGTATCTCTGCATGAACGGATAAACGCAAAGGATAGGAATTATCGTAACCATAGAAATGGTGTACTGAATTATCTTTGTATTCATCTGATTTGCAAGAGCGGCACTGTCCGAGCTGCTTGCACCGGGCTGAACCAACGCCTGAAGGTTCGAGCTTTGGTTCAGGTAGATGTAAAGTCTGTGCTGAAGAGTATAAAGCTCAGGGGTATTTGCATTGAGGATAAGTGAATCCTGGAAGGAGTTCCAGTGACCTACCGCACCGAAAATAGCAATAGTAGCAAGAATAGGCAGACTCAGCGGCCAGATGATCTTGTAGAATATCTTCCAATAGCTTGCGCCGTCTATGTATGCGCTTTCTTCGATCTCGGCAGGGATAGATTCAATGTAAGTCTTAACAAGAATAATGTTGTAAGGGGAAACGATACCGGGGATAATGTATGCTGCAAAGGTGTTTGTCAGACCCAGCATTGACATATTCAGATACCAAGGGATAAGACCTGCATTGAAGTACATAGTGATTACCAGGAAGCGGTACCAGAACTGTCTGTGCCACATTTCCTTTTTGGTAACGAGATAGCCTGCAAGAGCAGAAACGAATACCATCAGCGCAGTACCTATAACAGTTCTGAGGAATGTGATCAATACGGAATTCCACAGGTCGTTTACCTTACCCATCTGAATATAGTTGGAAATGGTCAGACCCTTAGGGATAAGTGTAATTGCACCCTTTGTAACAAGAGAGTTGTCAGAAATGGTGTTTATAAAGATATAATAGAACGGGAAAATACAGCTCAAGGTAAAAATTGTAAAGAAAGCATAGTTTATGATATTGAAAACAATATCGCCTGCGGTAGGCTTGATATGGCTTTTGTGTTCCTTGAAGTATTTTTTTTCTTCGTGCCTTTCTTTCAGGCTAAGCTTGATTTCGCTCATGTCCGTGCCTCCTTATACAATACTCTCGCCGCGGATAGCCTTGGATACGCCGTTTGCAGCAAACAGAAGAATTACGCTGATAACCGATTTAACCATACCGATAACGGTTGAAAGCGGAATAAGACCATTGCCGAGACCAAGGTTGTAAACGTAGAGGTCAAGAACCTGAATGGATTCACGGTTTACGGCATTGGAGAATACCAGGTATTGTTCCATACCGTTTGAAAGGATATTTGCGATGGACATAAGAAGCAGAACGCAGAATGTTGGGATAAGCTCGGGAACGGTAATGTACCACATTTTTGCGAAACGTCCCGCACCGTCAACAGTAGCGGCTTCGTAAAGTCCCTGGTCGATACCGGAAATTGAAGCTATGTAGATAATAGCGCTCCAACCCACGCCTTTCCAGAGTCCCCATGCAAGCATTTTTAGCCACATATGGCTGTTGGACATAAGGTAGTTTGTGGTAACAGGCGTACCGTCGGGATTAAAGCTGTTCAGCATAGTGTTGATAAAGCCGTCAGTTGAGAAGATGGCAATAGCAATAGCATAAACAAGTACCCAGCTGATAAAGTTAGGGATAGTTGTAAAAGTCTGAACTATCTGTCTGAAGTGGGTGTTTTTGATTTCCGAAAGGAAGATAGCAAATGCCATAGGTACCCAGCTTGTCAGGATACCGAGACCGCTCATTGCGAGAGTGTTTTTCAGTACAGTTACAATATCGCGCTTTGTAGCGGCATTCTGGAAAAGAGAAGTGAACCACTTAAAGCCTACAAATGTATCCATTGAGAGAGTCTCACCGGCTTGGTACTCAAAGAAAGCATATCTCCAGCCGTAGAGGGGGAGATAGCTGAACACAAATGCGAGAGCAATAATAGGTAGCATCATAAGGAAAAGCTGGAAACGGGGCTCCATTTCAAAAGTGTCGCTTTTTTTCACTCTTGGAATGAGAAAGAAATTTGCGACGGAAATTATCATCATTATTGCCGCAATAGCAATAAGAACAATATTTGCAATAGGATATGTAAGCTTCATAGCCTCAAATTTGCCTGCTGCTGCGGACTGGTTTGCAAGGTTCTGAACGATTGACTTAATAGGAATAACGCCTGCAAGCTCAACCGCACCTGCCGCAAATGAGAATATAAGTCCAAACTTTTTAAGCTTTTTGTTTCCGAGCGACATACAGCCGCCGATTGCGGCAATTACTGCAGCAATTACAATAATTACAGCACAAAAGCTCAGAGATTTGAAAGCAGGTTCGAGGTATTCCTGTCTCCTCAAAGTTGCTTTAAAAGTGCTGAGCATAGACTCATACGAAAGCGCACATGAGAAAAGCGACATATTTTTATTTATGTTTTCGCTGACTCTGACCGGATTGAACGCCGGAAAAAACAGCATTATAATATTGAAAATAATTGCAGAACGCATAAGCCAGTAAAGCTTATCGGCAATTTTTTCGGTCATAGTTTTCGGAGTGACAGGCTTATTTTTTTGCGGACTTTTCGTTTCCAGATCGGAAAGTACATCTGTGTTGCTTGCCATCTGTTGATCCATCCTTTCGTTAGGAATACTTCTGAAAATATACGTTATGAAATCGTTTTACTCCAATTAAAACATCAGACCGCTGCCGCCGTGTTGCGGTAGCAGCAGTCTGAAAATTTTGTTATAGATTAATTTTCGGAAGTAAATTACTTTCTCTTTCTGGAAGCAACTACAGCAACACCGGAAACAGCCATTACTGAAAGCATAACAGCAGCAGGAACGTTGCCTGTAGCAGGAGCGTCTGTTGTTGCGGGAGCATCTGTTGTATCAGCAGCTGCAGCGCCGTCGCCGAGGCCGGAAACTGTGAATTCAATTTCAACGGAAGAAGAAGGCATTACATAACCGAAGAGCTCGTTAATATCAGGGTTCCACTGGTTGATGCAGAGGATGCTGATATATTCTTTTTCATCGGGATTAAGGAAAGCTTCCTCAAATGTGTACTTTGTGTCGCCATCGATCTTAACCTTAACGTCGCTGATCGTAGCTCCGCAGTCGATAGGCATATCTGTTGAAACGAAAAGGAGGGAGAATGCTTCGGAATCGCCGAAGTCAAAATCTCCTGTGAGGCTTACAGAGTATGTACCGTCACCTGTGATAGCAGCATCTGTGAATGTACCGCCCTTGTTTTCGGGAGCAGCAGGATAGTTAGCTGTAATGTGGTCAAAGTATTCTGTACCCTTACCGAGTTCTGCGTCGTTCCAAGCGTTTCTGAAGGACCAGTATGTAGGCTCCTGAACGCCGAGGTAAGCATTGTAGCTTTCAGCAGCGGAAGCGGGAGCAGCCATTGTAACGATTGATGCAGCAGCCATAGCAGCGGCTGTGATAGCACCGAGAATTCTTGATTTCTTCATATTAAATCTCTCCTTAATTTAGACTTGCTGTGCAAAAAAACATTACACATCAATGCCATTTATTATTAATAATTTTAATATAAATTGCCCAAAGTGTCAAGTATCATTTTAAACAAATAGAACGATTACATTGTGTTAAATTACACAAAAAGCTCCCGATAATTTAAAACAAAATATACTATTTGATAAAATATCGGGAGTTTTTAATATTGTTTATGTCAAAATAAGTCAGAAAGCTTTTTTAATTACAGAATAAGTGATTTTCCTGTCATTTCGGCAGGCTGTGGAATTCCGAGTATCTTCAGCATTGTAGGAGCGATATCGGCAAGAACGCCGCCCTCGCGGAGCTTGCAGTCGCCGTATCCAACAACGATAAGAGGAACGGGATTTGTAGTATGCGCAGTAAAAGGCGAGCCGTCAGCTTCCATAAGCTTGTCTGCGTTGCCGTGGTCGGCAGTTATAATAGCCGCGCCGCCCTTGGCAAGAATTGCGTTTACTGTTCTTCCAACGCACTCGTCAACAGCCTCGACAGCAGCCTTTGCTGCATCAAAAATACCAGTGTGACCGACCATATCGCAGTTTGCATAGTTGAGAATGATAACATCGTACTTGTCCGAGTCGATTGCCTTTTCAACCGCGTCGGTAACTTCGTAAGCGCTCATTTCGGGCTTCATATCAAATGTTGCAACCTTGGGGGAGTCGATAAGTATTCTGTCCTCGCCCTCAAAAGTCGTTTCCTCACCGCCGTTGAAGAAGAATGTAACGTGAGCGTACTTCTGTGTTTCGGCAATACGGAGCTGAGTCATACCCTGCTTGCTGATGTACTCGCCGAGAGTCATTACCAAAGCCTCCGGAGGGAACGCAACGGAAACGTTGGGCATTTCAGCATCGTACTGAGCCATACAAACAAACTTCACGGGGAAGAAGCCGTTCTTTCTTTCAAAGCCTGTGAAAGCCTCGTCAACAAAGGAACGTGTTATCTGTCTTGCACGGTCGGGACGGAAGTTGAAGAAGATAACGCTGTCGTCAGCCTTTATCATGCCGTTTTTGTCAACGACTGTGGGGAGCATAAACTCGTCGGTAACACCGTTGTCATAGGAATTTTTAATAGCCTGAACAGGGTCGGTCTCCTGAACGCCCTCGCCGTAAACAAGCGCAGAATAAGCCTTTTCAACGCGGTCCCATGCGTTGTCACGGTCCATAGCGTAGAAACGTCCGGAAATCGTTGCAACGGAACCAACACCGATTTTGCCTATCTCAGCAACGAGTTCTTCCATATACTCAGCAGCAGACGAAGGTGGAACGTCACGTCCGTCAAGGAAAGCGTGAACGTAAACCTTGTCCAGACCGTTCTTCTTAGCCATTTCAAGAAGACCGTAAAGGTGCTCCATGTGACTGTGAACGCCGCCGGGGGAGAGAAGTCCCATCAGGTGAAGAGCGCTGCCCTTAGCCTTGCAGTTTTCCATAGCGGAAACAAGTGCAGGATTTGAGAAGAAGTCGCCGTCCTTGATAGACTTTGAAATTTTAACAAGCATCTGATAAACGATTCTGCCTGCGCCGATGTTAGTGTGTCCGACCTCGGAGTTGCCCATCTGACCGTCGGGGAGTCCAACATCCAGACCGGAAGCGCCGATGATAGTGTTTGGGCACTCGGCAAAATACTTGTCAAGGTTAGGCTTTTTTGCGGCTGCAATAGCGTTGCCGTAAGCGTCATTATTGATGCCGTAGCCGTCCATAATAATTAAAGCAAGAGGTTTTTTGCTCATTGGAATTATTCCTTTCAGATATTGAAATTTTTCGGAAGAAGCCAGAATCCCATATAGTACCGTGTTTCGTCCTCAAAAGGGTCATAGTCCTTCCATACCTTATAAAAGAGTCCGTAGTAATCCTCGCTGCCGTTTTCATATTGTATAACGGGAATACAGAAAACCGGCGGCAGATTACTTTTCTTTGCACGGATAAAATCGACGGAGAAGAAGACCAGCGCAAGGGAAAGCACTGCCGTACAAATGGCGGCAGTTATCTTCCGTGACTTTGCGGAAACGGTTTTATTCCGTTTTTTTTCTTCACGTCTTACACGCTTTAAACGTGATATTTTCATATGTGATTATACTGTAAATCAGCCGTTTACAGCAGCCTGTACAATTGTGTTGAAATCAGCAGCCTTGAGGGAAGCGCCGCCGATAAGACCGCCGTCAACGTTGGGCTTTGAGAGAAGCTCAGCAGCGTTGCCTGCGTTCATAGAGCCGCCGTACTGGATCGTAACTGCATCAGCTGTTGCAGCGTCGTAGATCTTAGCGAGTGTAGCACGGATAAATGCACAAACCTCTTCAGCCTGGTCAGCAGTAGCAGTCTTGCCTGTACCGATAGCCCATACAGGCTCGTAAGCGATAACGCACTTCTTAACGTCCTCAGCGGAAATATCGAAAAGGTCAAGCTTGATCTGACGAGCGATAACCTCCTCGGTGATGTTGCACTCACGCTCCCAGAGAAGCTCGCCTACGCAAACGATAGGCTTGAGACCTGCAGCGAGAGCAGCCTTAGTTCTCTTGTTTACAGTCTCGTCTGTTTCGCCGAAGTACTGACGTCTCTCGGAGTGACCGAGAACAACGTACTCAACGCCGACCTCAACGAGCATATCTGCGGAAATTTCACCTGTGAAAGCGCCGCTCTTTTCAAAGTGGCAGTTTTCTGCGCCTACCTTGACGTTGGAGCCTGCTGTTGCAGCAACAGCAGTTTCAAGGTTTGTGAAAGGTACGCAGGCGATGACCTCGACCTTGCCTTCTGCGTTAGCAACGAGGGGCTTGATAGCTTCCAGAAGCTCCTTAGCCTCGGGACGGGTCTTGTTCATCTTCCAGTTGCCTGCGATGATTGCTTTTCTGAGATTCTTGTTCATATTGAAAAACTCCTTTTTATTAGAATGATTTATACAGGTTAATTATACTATATTCCAACTGCTTTGTCAATTATTTGACAAAGGCAAATATTAAAGAATTGAACGCAGAATTTTGTATAAATATACTTTTATTATTCCCGATAGCTTTAAAAAACAAAAACAACCCGAGAAAAAATACTCTCAGGTCATGTTTGCTTCCGTCCACCGTACGGAATTATGTTAAATTTATTTAGTATTCTGGGAATTCTGAGCAGGAAGCGTCTTGATAGCCTGTCTCCTCTTTCTCACGTCTGCAAGATTTGCCTGCAAGCAGTCCTCGGTTTTTACGAGAACATCGTCAATGTATTGGTTTGCAGCATTCCTGATCTCCTTAGCCTTGCTCTGAGCCTGATTCATTATCTCAACAGCCCTTGCCTTGGCAGCCTTTGTGATCTCATCATTGGAAACAATGACCTTTGCCCTGTCCTCAGCACGGCGGATAATGTTGTCAGCTTCCTTGTTGGCGTCGTTGATGATAGACTGACGGTCGCGTACAATAAGCTTTGCCTGCTTTATCTCCTGCGGAAGATTAAGTCTAATTTCGTTTATGTAATCTCGCATCTGATCGCAGTCAACGATCGACTTTTTCACTGAAAAAGGCACCGAAGCGGCATTATCGAGCAGATCGTCCATCATATCAAGAATATCGTCAATAATCATTTTTACCTATCCTTTCTGTAAGCTGTTTACTTCATCTCATCGGGCTTTTTCCAAAGCCTTTCTTTAATATCCTCAAGAATACATTCGGGAACGAAATGGCTTATGTCGCCTCCGAAAGCGGCTATCTGCTTTACGACGCTTGAAGAAAGATACATATTCTCGGCACTCGTGGTAAGGAATACCGTTTCCGCACCGTCATAAAGTATCTTGTTCGCCAGAGCCATCTGGAATTCGTATTCAAAGTCGGAGACCGCACGCAGACCTTTTATTATCGCGCACGCTCCCACCTGCTTCACATAATCGGCAAGAAGCCCGTCCCACATATCAATAACGACGTTGTCAAGATCGCTTGTGACCTTTTCAATGAGCTTGACTCTCTCAACTGCCGTAAAGCTGGGATTTTTCACTGCGTTGACCGAAACAAGAACGATAACCTTGTCAAAAAGCTTTGAAGCTCTCTGAATAATGTCCCTGTGACCGAAAGTGACGGGGTCGAAGCTTCCGGGGCAAACCGCTATTCTCTTGCTCATTCGTCATCTTCCCCATTTCCGTTTCTGTATACGGTCACTTCTATCTTGCCGTATTTGTAAGTCCTGTGCTTGAACATTTTCCCGTAATTTTCGGGAAGCTCCAGACCTTTTTCATGCTCGCAGAGGATTATCCCCCTGTCCGACATCTTTTCGCATAGTAGCGGCATAGCCTTTTCGATAAGTCCCTTGCCATAAGGAGGGTCAAGAAAAGCCAGATCAAAGGTGTACTTGCAGGTTTTAAGAAAATCAATACTGTCCATATTAGAAACACTTGCCTGCTTCTGAAAGCCTACAGCAGCAATATTCTCTCTTGTGACTTCAAGAGAAGCACGGCTGTTGTCAATGAAAACGCAGGAATTTGCACCTCTTGACAGCGCCTCAATGCCCATCTGCCCCGAACCGGAGAACAGATCCAGAACGGCGGAGCCTTCTATATCAAACTGCACGATGGAAAAAATAGCTTCCTTGACCTTGTCAGTGGTAGGACGCACATCCATACCCTCAAGAGTCCTCAGCCTTCTTCCTCTTGCGGAACCTGTAATAACACGCATTTGCGGTACTCCTTAAACAAAAAAATTATCCCTGTAAATAAATATTATACATTATTTTATCCGCTTTGTAAACACCTATAACAAATTTAATATGTGAATTTTTTACAACTCGTTCTGCACAAAATCATAGACCTGTTCCGCCAGTTCAAGACTGATACCTGCAGCCTTGGCGATTTCTTCGGGAGAAGCCTTTTTGAATTCCTCACGGGTCTTGAAAGCGGTAAAAAGCTTCTGAGCCTTTTTCTCACCGATGCCCTTGATTTTGGTAAGCCCGTTTTCATATGACTGCTTTCCGTGCTTTTTCCGCTGATAGGTAATGGAAAATCGGTGTACCTCGTCCTGTATCCTTGTTACAAGCATAAATGCCGCCTTAGTCTCAGAAATGGAAATTTCCGAACCTGAGGTAGCAATAGCACGAGTGCGGTGATTGTTGTCCTTGACCATACCGAAAAGAGGAACGTTTATCCCCATCTCACGGAGTATAGGCTCAACAGCGTTCACCTGACCCTTGCCGCCGTCCAAAAGGATAAGGTCGGGCAGACGAGAGAATCCCTCATCATTTTCATTTTCGTCCTTGTAGTGCTTGAATCTGCGTTCAAGCACTTCTCTCATGCTGGCGTAATCGTTCTGTATCTGCGTTTCCTTTATGGAGAACTTTTTATACGCCTTTTTCAGCGGACGTCCGTTTTCAAATACTACCATTCCTGCGACCATAGACGAGCTTCCCAGATTTGAAATATCATAAGCTTCAATATATTCGGGCGGTTCGGGCAGACCGAGTATCTTCCCCAGCGCCTCAAGCGCCGCAATTTCCTTGCCTGTGCGTCCTGCCCTGATAGCAAGACTGTCGCTTGCGTTGGCTTTCGCCATCATAATAAGCCGCAGACCTTTTCCACGCTTTTTGGAAGACAGGTCAACAGCCCGTCCGCACTTTTCGCGCAGCAGACGTTCAACCATTTCTTCGTTGGGCAGTTCTTCCTCGGTAATAATCTCACGGGGAATTTTCGTCGGGTCGGAATAATACTGCAAAACGAAGTCCTCCAGCATATTCTCCTCGCTGTCAAAGTCACCAAGATCATATTCAATGCGGTCAAAAAGCCGTCCGCAGCGGTACATCAGCACAGCCGCACAGGCGTATTCACCATTCTGCGCAACAGCAATAATATCGGTATCACGCATATCCTCCGCAAAAATTTTCTGATTGTCTGCCGCACGCTTAATGGCGGATATCCTGTCCCTGAGCTTTGCCGCCAGCTCAAAATCAAGCTCCTCAGCAGCCTTTGTCATCTGTTCGGTAAGAACTTCGACCGACGCCTCCGAACCGTTTCTGATATAGTCCACAGCCTGTTCGATTATTTTTCCGTATTCTTCCGCAGATATCTTTCCGGTGCAAACACCCATACACTGCTTGATGTGGTGATTAAGACACGGGCGGTATTTCCCAATATCACGAGGGAAAACTCTTTTGCAGGTAGGGAGCATAAAAACCTTGTTAGCCTCCTCAACAGCCTGCTTAGTCACAAACGTGCTTGTATACGGTCCAAGAAAAGTTCCGCTGCCGTTTTTCTGCATTTCCGCAGTAATTTTCGGGAACTCTCCGTCGGAAATTTTTATATAGCTGTAACCCTTGTCGTCCTTCAGCAGAATGTTATATTTGGGCATATGCTGCTTTATCATTGAGCATTCCAGTACAAGCGCCTCATATTCGCTGTCGGTAACGATAAAGTCGTAATCATATACATGAGAAACCATCTTTGCGACCTTGGGAGTGTGGTCGGGATTTTCACGGAAGTAGCTCGTGACCCGGTTGCGCAGATTTTTCGCTTTTCCGATATAAATTATTTCGCCGCTTTTATCTCTCATACGGTAAACTCCCGGCGAAAGTGTCAGCTTAGAAGTCTTTTCACGGAGATAGGGAAGTCTTTCGTTTGTATCCGCCATACCGTCACGCTCCTTTCGTACAATAATTATACCACAAAAAGCTCCGTTCAACAAGCCGTATTTTCCGAAACTGCCGCAGGTCAAGCCGCAATATGCAAATATTCACATAAATTTCTTTAATAATACGATTAAATTTGAACTGTTTTAACAAATTATACTTGCATTACTTAAAAATATATGGTATTATTATATTATCGGGTATTATATCTAAATATGTAAATTTATCTGTTAATGATTTAACATTTACCATAGGAAATCTGGAGGTACCATATAATGAAAATGCAAATCAACAACTTTACCGAAAAAATAAAAAACGGAGGTCTGAAGCTGAAGCTTGTCATCTGCGTTTGTATACTTTCACTCGCCACCGTTATTACAATGGCTCTGGTGAACTTCATTTCTATGTCAACGGCTATCAATACAACTATCGACGAAATGGTAATGCCAATAACGACCGAGACCGCCTCCGATATCAGCGGCCGTATCGATATGCTTAAAGCCCAGACTGAGGTTATCCTCCTCCGTACCCTTGCCAGCAGCGGCATCGGCGTTGAAAAAAGTACGCAGGCATATATCAACCAGCAGATACGCGATACCAATATCGGTGCAAGGGACTATATCCTCTATAAAAGCGGAGCCCCCTATGCCTGCTCAGACGGATATGATACCGAGGAAATTTATGAGCCTATCAGAAAAACCGACGCATATATCACAGCAAAGAAAAAGAATATTGCAGTAATGACCGACCCTGTGCTTAAAGCCGACGGCTCAGGCTCCGAGTTTACGATAATCGTTCCGGGAATGCTTAACGTTACCGGCTATACCCTTGTGCTTTTCTTCGACGTTGAAACTCTGGGAGATATCGTAGATACCATTAACTTCGGTGAAACAGGCGGTGCTTATCTGATAAATTCCGAGGGAAGAACAGTAGTTGACAGAAACCTTGAGAACGTAATAAACCAGCAGAATTATACTGCTATGGCTGAAACGGACAATAAATATAAAGAGATCGCAGAGATCCATGCGCTTGCCCTCGCAGGTGAAACAGGCTGTACCTCCGCCGTTGTTGACGGAGTAAAATGCGAGGTAGCATATGCTCCTATTGCAAATACAGACTGGGCGGCAATTCTCACAGCTCCCGAATCCGAGTTCCGCTCTCCGCTTAAAGCAAGCATGACCCTTATTCTCATTATTTCAATAATAATTCTTGTTGTTTCGTTTATAGTAACGCTTGTTACAATGACAAACATAGTAAAACCGATAATCAGTACCACCAACCGTCTTAAAGCTCTCTCCGAGGGCGATCTGGAATCTCCCGTTAAAATTTCAAAGGAGAAGAACGAGGTCGGAGTCCTTTCCGCTTCGCTGGACGAAACAGTGCGTTCAATGAAAATGTACATAGGCTATATTTCCGACGCGCTCAGCAATATCGCCGCAGGAAATCTTGCATTTGAAATGGATCAGGACTTCAAGGGCGACTTTGTAAAAATAAAATACAGCTTCAACGCCATTCTTGCAGACCTCAGAAAAACCTTTGCACAGATCAGCCTTGCTTCCGGCGAGGTAAACGACGGCGCTTCTCAGGTAGCTTCTGGCGCACAGCTGTTAAGCTCAGGCTCATCGCAGCAGTCCGAAAGCATAAAGGACGTTTACGACCAGATCGAAGATATCAAGCATAAGATATCCTCTAATACCGACGCCGCAATGCAGACAGAAAAGCTTGTGGACGAGATCGGCGTGCAGATCGATTCCTGCAACAACGACATGAAAGCAATGCTTAGTTCTATCGACGATATCAGCAAATCTTCGGCGCAGATATCCGAGATAATCCAGGTCATCGAGGATATCGCTTTCCAGACAAATATCCTTGCGCTTAACGCAGCAGTTGAAGCAGCGAGAGCAGGTGATTCGGGCAAGGGCTTCGCAGTAGTAGCAGACGAGGTAAGAAACCTTGCAAATATGAGTGCAGACGCAGCCGCCCAGACTACACAGCTTATTGAGGATTCACTCAAAAATGTTAAGCACGGTACATCTGTTGCAAGAACTGCCGCAGACGCACTTAACGAGATCATCATCAGCGCAGCCGATATCAGCGAAAAGGTCAAATCCATCACAAACGATTCTCAGGCTCAGAACGACTCCATCAATGAGATAAGAAAGCACGTTAAGCAGATAACAGACATTACCGAAAGCAACGCTTCCACTGCCGAGCAGAGCGCCGCTACCGCAGAAGAGCTTTCGGGACAGTCCGAAATGCTTAAACAAATGATAAGCAAGTTCAGCTTTGAGGGAGACTTCAGCGAACCCGAATCCGATGATTTCGACAATGAATTTAACGATGACCTGTTTGCCGATCTGAATACCGATGAGGTTTTCGGGATTTCCGAAGAAACCGAAGAAGAAAATCTTGATACCGCAGAATCGGAAGAACCTGTTCCGGAAGAATACAACGAATACGAACCGGACGTAGAGGACGAGGAAGTAACGGAAGAAGCTGAAGCTGCGGACGAAAGTGAAGCTTCCGCAGAAAACGAAGATGAAGATGAGGATACGGAAGATATGGAGGGAAAGTATATCGACCCGGAAACAGTCAGATATGAAGAGTTCCCGACAGAAGAGGACGATTATTCAGATATTGAATTTGACCCGTCAGTGATCGGATTCAAATCTCCCGATGATAAGTATTAAGATAAAAATACAAACTAAATTAAGTTCAGCTGTAAAATCACTTCTGATATGTCTGTCAGGAGTGATTTTTTCTTTAGATGATAGTATATACCGCCCGCTTGAAGCCGATTATTTCTTCTGTAACAACCATTTTTTCACCATATTGTAAATACAGTAAAAAATTTTCCGAAAAATTTTCCGTAACCCCTTGCTAAATCTGCCGAAATAGTATAAAATAGTATTTGATAGGGTGTTAATTTTTTAACGGTTTTCCGTTCACCCGTATTTCAGTAAAACTTTAATATGAAAGGATGTCATTACAATGGCAGGTTTAAACAAGGTTACTGTTGAAGACATTAACGTAAAAGGCAAGAAAGTCCTCGTAAGAGTTGACTTCAACGTTCCCCTCAAGGACGGCGTTATCACTAACGATAACAGAATCCAGGCAGCCCTCCCCACAATTAAAAAGCTTATCTCTGACGGCGGCAAGGTAGTTCTCTGTTCACATCTGGGCAAGCCCAAGAACGGCCCCGAGGCTAAGTTCTCACTCAAGCCCGCAGCTGACAGACTCGCAGAGCTTCTCCCCGGCACAAAGGTTACATTTGCTGCAGACGATGAAGTAGTAGGCGCAAATGCAAAGGCAGCAGTTGCAGCTATGGCTGACGGCGATATCGTTGTTCTCGAGAACACAAGATTCCGCGGCGCTGACGAGACCAAGAACGGCGAGAACCTTTCCAAGGAGCTTGCAGACCTTGTTGACGGTCAGGTATTCGTAATGGATGCTTTCGGTTCTGCACACCGTGCCCACGCTTCTACAGCAGGCGTTACAAAGTTTGTTAAGGAAACAGCAGTAGGCTACCTCATGCAGAAGGAGATCCAGTATCTCGGAAACGCAGTTGAGGTTCCTGTTCGTCCTTTCGTAGCTATCCTCGGCGGCGCAAAGGTTGCAGACAAGCTCAACGTTATCTCCAACCTGCTTGAAAAGTGCGATACACTTATCATCGGCGGCGGTATGGCTTATACATTCCTCAAAGCAAAGGGCTATGAGGTAGGTACTTCCCTCGTTGACGACGAAAAGGTTGCATATTGCAAGGAAATGATGGAAAAGGCAGAAAAGCTCGGCAAGAAGCTTCTTCTCCCTGTTGATACAACAATTGCAGCTGCATTCCCCGATCCTATCGACGGCGAGATCGCAGTTGAAGTAGTTGATTCCGATAAGATCCCTGCTGACAAGATGGGTCTTGATATCGGCACAAAGACACAGGCTCTCTATGCAGAAGCTGTTAAGTCCGCAAAGACAGTTGTTTGGAACGGTCCTATGGGCGTTTTCGAGAACCCCACACTTGCTAAGGGTACAATTGCAGTAGCAAAGGCTCTTGCAGAGACAGACGCTACAACAATTATCGGCGGCGGCGACTCTGCAGCAGCAGTTATGCAGCTTGGATTTGCAGATAAGATGAGCCACATTTCTACAGGCGGCGGCGCTTCTCTCGAATATCTTGAGGGCAAGGTTCTTCCAGGCGTAGCAGTAATTGCTGAAAAGCAGTAAGCATAATATAATATAATAATTCAAAAGGGCTGTTGTAGAAAACCGCGAAGCGACATTAGCCGGTCCAGCGCGGCTGGCGCTGGTCAGGTGTCCAGAGGGCGGAAGCCCTTTGGTCGCCGTCCGCAGACGGCGAAAGCCCTGCCTTAGAAGAGCTCCGCAAGGGGTGAATTCCGCGCAAAGCGCGGAAGAGGGGACGCCCTGCGATAGAGGGCGTCCCCTTGTCACAAATTCCAATAAATACGCTTGCAACAATTTTTGAACGAATATTTAAGCTTATATTTATATTGGGTGATTTATATTATAAATCCTAACTATGGGAAAAAACTTGCAGAACATTCTAAAAAGCCCCTTTTTGTTATAATTATCAAAAAGAACCTGAGAGAAAAATCATCCTCTCAGGTTCTGATTTTTTATTTAGCCTTGTCATTTTTAACAGTAATGTCATCCTTGCACGGAAGCGAAGTAAACTCCGGAAATCCCTTCTGCTCCGAAAGGACCTTATACAAAGGAATCAGAGTCAGCAGCTTCATATGAACGATAACACCGTAAATCGCAAAAGGGATTATCCATACTGTCTGAAGCTTCAGCATAACGGTAAATACCAGTACCGTATGGAGTAATACCTCAGCAATTATCGCCCACTTGTGCATAGCTCCGGATATAAATTCAAGAAGAAAGATAACCAGACAAATCAAAGGCATAACAATTGACAGCTGAGGAAGAACCTTTTCCATGCGCATGAGATAGGTAAAGCCAAACAGCGAGTATGCACCGAAAAAAGCCATCACACCCAAGGAAAGAAACAGAGTATATTTGAAGGTGTGATTGATAACTCCGTTGATAGCATCGGTACAATCGCGCTTGTGCGGATCGTCAAGAGAAGGTATATCTTTAGGTTCCACATCTATCTGAAGCTGAAATTTACCCATGTCTGCTCCCTCTTTCCAATATGTATGATTTTTACTGTTCCGCAGCTTCCTCCGCAGGATTTATCACATTGCCGTTAATGTAATTCGTCCACAGTTCAACAGCATTATTAAAATTATTCCGGAACTTTTCCTCACTGACTCCGAAACCGCTGACAGGCTTTCTGAAGCCTATGAATAAATTATCCGCAAGACCGTCATAACCGATATCTTCAGCAAAAGAAGTACCATTCAGCATATAGCCAAGTTCAGAAACATTTTCATCATCTGGATATGTTTCGGACAAATCTGCAAGCACACCTTCTGCAATGCCTATTTCCTCGCAGGAATCATAATCGGCAATGATGATGATAGAGTCCGCCGCCTGAAATTCGGCAACCAGCTTTGTCTGATCCGCCTGCTGATAATAAAGTCCCGACTGACCGCCGGTAGTATCAACAATAGCAGGCAGATAGCTTACCCGCACATAAACTTCACCGTCGCCGTTATAATCCTCACAGTATTGCTCCAGAACGTCCTCCATTTTACTTGTCATAAAAGTAACATTGTAATCAGTTGCAATGAACATGACCGAAACATCGGGCTTTACATTTGTAAGCATATCAAAAGCGAGAAATCCCAATATGATTACTATAAGCGAAATAAAAATTATGTACATCTTGTTGTGATAGAAAAAGTTGCTTACTTTTTCTCCCACAGTGTATTGCTTTTCCACCTTTTCTTCTTTGGGAATATCCTCTTCCGAAATGATACCCTGCTTCAGCTTGAGAAGCTCCAGCTTTTCCTGCCTTAGCTTTTCTGCATACTCGTCACGAGCCTTGCGTTCACGTTCTGCCCTTGCAGCTTCAAGCTCGCTTTCACGTTTCAGCTCTTCCGTACGTTCTCTTTCGGCGATTTCACGGTAAGATTCCATAAACGACTTGGTATTTTTGCTGTCGTTTGAAGCTTCATTTTCGTTTTCACGGGGATTTTTTTCATTCTCTGACATAGGTAAATTCAAATTCCTTTCAACATAGTCAATATAGCTGCCTGTCTGGTGTTCCGGTATAAAAACGAGGGGTCATAAGTCTACTGCTCGGACCCCTCATTAATTCAACAATACCGCACCGTACGGCTTTATTTAACCCCTGAAAAATTACCCCGTTCAGTTATCCAGACTCTTCATCGTCGGGAACTCATACCCAATAATTTATAACTCTTTACAAGCGTTTATAACTGTTATTTGGTAATGTACCTTTTATGCCTTGATTATATAAATCTGCATAAGTCTTTATAAATGGTCGTAAATCAGTCGTAAGACGGTCGTAAGAATTAACCCACATTTTCTTGACCTTCCTGTGCCTTGAAAAAATCATCTAAACCAATCATTTCAGACTTTTTCAAATCCTTTGTAGCATCTGTGTAAATCTGCAAGGTCGTTTCTGCATCTGCATGACCTAATATATCCTGCATAGCCTTAATATTAACGCCTGCTTCACACATTCTTGTGGTGAAAGTGTGTCTAAGAGAGTGGTTGCTAAACTTTGGAAGCAGCACAGGGTCTTTCATACCCTTGTCCAACACCTCATAATTACAATCTCTGATAATTCTTCTAAGAGCTTTATTGAGTGTTCCTTGATGCTGTACCCCGCCAAAGCGATTTATGAAGATAAAATCTGTATATCCATCAACAACAGCAGTACAGTTAAGTCCTACTTCTTCTTGATACGTTTTCTCCATCAAAAACGCTTCCTTGACTTTTTGCAGCATTGGAATAATTCTTTCCCCTGCCTTGGTTTTGGGAGTGTTAATGGCAAAACCGCATCTTTCATAACCACCTTTGTCGAAGTATACCAACGTATGATTAACGTTAATTATTCCTTCTTCAAGGTCAATGTCGCACCACCTAAGACCTGTTATTTCTCCTACACGCATTCCTGTCCACATCATAATAGTAAATATCGGATACCATCTATGATACTGCCCTTCCTTAAAAAGAAAGCTTTCAAACAAGTTTGCTTCTGAAACAGTCAATGATCTTCTCTTTTCAGAATCAGCATTATGTGCCCTTTTGAGTTCTTTTAAAGCATTGTCAGAGGGATTATAACGCAAATAGTCGTCTTCCACACCAAACTCTAATACCTGATGTAAAACAGTATGTATATTATCAATCGTATTTGCCTTTACATGTCGTTCATCTGCCAAGTGATTGTAAAATGCTCTCACATCAGAACGCTTCAACCCGACAATGCATGTATTGCCAAAATCTTGCTCAACAAATTGACTATACATATACTTGTAATTTTGGAATGTGTTAGCTTTTACGCCCTTTTTAAGCTGAACCCATCGATAATATAAGTCATTGATTGTGATATTATTCTTATCTACTCGGATTCCGTCTAAAACATCTCGCAGAACGTCAACTTCCTTTTTTCTCAGTTCATCAAGGGTTTTAGCATACACAGAATGTCGTTTCCCCTTTTTATCCCTCCACTTATATTCATATGTACCATTTGCCCTTTGGTGTTCACCGTCTTTTAAAACGCGGTTTTTATTATCTTTTCTTCTCTCTATTGCCATAACAAAAAATCCTTTCATTATTAAGTAGAGAGAACACGTTAAGATATATACATTATACCTCAAACGTGCCCTCGATGTCAACATAAAATTACATTAAATTTACACTGAAAAAGCTTTTTCAAGATATTCATCAAGCAGTTTACGCTTTATCAATCTTTTATTGCCACACCACAAAACAAAGCTACAATCTTTTCCGTTTGTTATCTCACGCAACTTGTTTACACCAATATTGCTGTATGCAGCAGCTTCTTCAAGTGTTAAATTAGACTTTTCCCAAATCGGTATTTGTTTCACCATTATTTATCAACCTTTCAATCTGACGAGCGCCGAACGCTTCCAATATTTCATTTTTATCACCTTTCTCAACTTCCTTCATGTTGTCCTCAACAACTGCCAGTGCGTCTGACATAGCAGCTTGCAACTGCATATCTTTACCGTTTTTGTACTCACTTGGAAGCATTTCATAGGTCTTATACGCACCATTTATATCTCTGTAATGGTATACAATTTTGTTGATTCTACGTAAAAACTGCTGAAATGTATCTGTGGTTCGAGATGTTTCTCCAACCATCATTTCATACACCTTTTCTATAGGATATACTGTACATATATACACATTAGTCCACAGTGCATATGTATTAGCATATCTGCAATGTTGCTGATTACGGCTGTATTTATCTAACAGTGATAATAGTGTGTTATATGGCATATTACCACGAAATTCATCAAGCACAATATATTTGGCAGGGTTATTTGCGTACATGTCGAAGCCACCGCCACTACCGCTTGAATTACTATAATCGTTACATATGTATACATTTTCTTCACCATGTTTTTCGCATAGTTGAATGTACGTGTACGTTTTGCCTGTACCACTTGCACCCCAGTGATATTCATTCCACATTTCCTTTATCAATGGGGTTTCGTCAATTCGTTGTTGCAAATATGCAGATTTAATCAGTTTTTCATACTTTCTATATCTGAAAGACTGTGCATAAATTTCGTTTGGTGTACAGCCTTTTTGCAGAAGTTCTTCAATCATATCCAAATCGCTACGATTGCCCTGACTGTCTTCAATAACATCCAAGTCTGTTGTGTATAGGACTTGTTCGCCTTTTTCTGCGAATTTGCCTTCCTTCTTCAAGTAAGTGGTGAGGGTATCTTTACCGCTAAGTTGAGGCTCAACGTGAGCCTGATGGAATACATCTGCAACTGCTTTCAGTGTTGTTGTGTTGCTATATGCAGCAACGTGTACATGATAGAGACCATCCGCAGATACACACACAGCAACACCTGCTTTTCTGTTTTTTCCGCTGTTCTGCCACATTGTTACGAGAAAATCTGCAAGCAGTTCAGGATTTTTGTATTGTTCTTCTGTTAAACCCATTTTCTCCATATTGGCGATGTGAATGGTTACCATCCAACATCTATGACGTAGCTTTGGACTAAATGCCATACGCTGTCACGTCCTTTCTTTTGTTGTCACACATATTCGTGTGCGTAAATTATGTAGTGGGGGTAAGCGTTTGCCCCCCTTTGTCACCTGTCACAAAAGTTAAATGGTAATACTATACGCATTTAACTTTTACGTCAAGGGGCGGCTTACGGCTTCGCCGACGCTCGCCCTCTTGACGATGTGGTTAGTTTTGTAATAGTTTTAATAACTTCTGCTTCGATACTTGTGGAATAATAATTCCTTTGAGTTGCTGACCGTCAACTAAAACTATCCCTTTGCCCTGACCATACAACAACTCATCCTCACCTGTAAAATGTTCGCCTGCAAAAAGACCTTTTCGACCATCAACAGACAGATTTCCCAATCCAATACAAACGTGAAAATTGTCGGCACTTCCGCTTGCTGACGGAAATATGCTTGCAGTATAACGTTGCATTGAAAGCCAAAGAAAGCAACGGCGCGACCTGCCGAGCATAAGAATCGACGACATAATCTGCCTGATTTCGTCCGCTTTTTCTTTAGTGCCTTTATTCATAGAGAAATGCGTTAACAATCCTGCAATCTCGTCAATAATTAAGATTTTTATTTTCCCATTACCACCTTCTGGGGTGTTTAGAAATTCATTATAAAAATCTTTAATAAGTAAGTAACACTCTTCATATTCAGCATAATTCTTGCTGATACCACAAAATTCGTTACTCTTTTTAAAATCAGCGATATACAAAATAGGTCTATGCTGTTTAAGTTTCCACAACCAGTAAAGCAACGCCGTACTCTTGCCCGAGCCTGACCCACCAACAACAATCAGATGACTGCCAACAGGAGCAGACAGTGGAACTTTTAATCCTTGTTCAGAAAACATAAAGAAATCATATCCAATCATAAATCGCTCATTACTCATCTAAATCTTCCTCGTCTTCTTCGTCAATCAACGTACTATTTTTAGCAACAATACGTTGTTGCTCATACATAAGATTGGAAGCAATCAATTGACGCTCTGCTTTTGTTCGTGCATATCTAATTTGCAAATAAGGTAATTGCAAATTCTCATACATCTTCCATTCAACTAAAATAGTATTATCATATCCATACGTATTCAGATATGTTTTGACTACATTAGTTAATGCTGTTTCCAATCTCTGTTTATTAGTATCACTATCGCAAAATGTGCAGATGTTTATTGTAGGTAACCCACCATAAACAGTAAACGTAAGCAATGGTGTACCAATTGCAGTATTTGACAATCGTTTAAGTTGCTCAAATTGCTTTACACCTATTATATTTTGTACATTAAACCATACAGCATCTACAAAACTATTATCATTTGTAAAATCATATGTAATAGTACCATTAAAATAGTTGTGCAATTTAGTAGACGCCTGTTCAAAATCGCAGCCTGTCCAAATGCGTATAACGTGACACACACCATAATACCCTGCAATTACTATCACAAATAATAATATTAATGCAATAATTAATTCCATAAGAATCAACCTTTCTGTAATGGATATATGGGGGAAATCCCCCACATATTAAGTTTGTTGTTTACTGTTGCTTACAACGTCAATCTTTTGAATTGGCTGATAAATACCATTTCTCGTACTAACAGCCTTTCCATAAGACACTTCGATCACCATACCTGGTTTAAGGTTTGTCACATCATATTCACCCACATAAATGGTTTCAACTTTGTGCCCCACCGAACCACGTTTGCCTTCACTATCATTGTAATAATCGTCAAATTCAGGCATTACATACAACGTACTCTTGCGTGCACCAGTATCATTAATGGTGTAACTCATCCCAACAACTTTAGTCATAATTAATTCCTTCTTTCTAAAATCTCTTGTTTATATGCGTATATGTAACACTTTAACTTCCTGTCAGAAACCACAGGCACTAGCTCCCTGATTTTTCCTTCTATTTACATTATAATACAATCATTCTAAAAATCAAGCCGCCCCAGCTGCCGGTAATTTCCAAGACAATTAACTGACTCGCTGTTGATGCACACCTTCATCACATTGTAAACTTTTTGTAAACAAACATGCAAACAATAAAAATGCCGTTTATCATTGGATAAACAGCGATTTAATATTTATTTTTAGCTATGTACAGAAATTTTATTATATAGCATATTTGCCTTGACTTGCAAACGAAAATGTGGTATTATTTAGTTAGTTACACAATTAAAAACACATTGGAGGTTACATTATGAAAAAGGGTATAAAGAAGCTTGCAGCACTGGTACTCGCCGGAATGATGTCAATGTCAACATTGGCAATGACAGTAAGTGCTGATAAATGGGTAGCAGTTAGCAACGGTTATAAATATCAGTATGACAATGGCAAGTACGCCAAAAAGGGATGGCTCACAATAGGCAAGAACAAGTATTATATAAAGCAGAATGGTTTTCGTGCGACCGGTATGGTAAAGATAACAGAGACAGAAAATAAGAAGAAAGTAACGAACTACTATTATTTTGATGAAGACGGTGCGATGCAGACCGGTTGGCAGGAGATTGATGGTAAGAAGTATTATTTTAACAGCAAGACAGGAAGAAGAGTAACGAACAAGACAGTGAAGATAGGAAGTTACAGTTATAAGTTTGACAAGAACGGCGTATGGAACGGAAAGGTATATGACAAGACAGGCAAGAAAGATGTAACAAAGAGCGTAGATAAAGAAAAGCTTACAGCAGTGAAAGGAACAACTGCAACATCAACAACAAAAACACCGGAGGGTGTACCTACAACAGTAACAATAAAGGGCAAGACCTATTATACACAGGTGACAAATAGTTTTGTAAATGGCAAAGCAGATCCAGTATATCCGAAGGGTGATGCAGATAATGAAAATGGCAAACAACTTAGATGGGAAATAGATATAAGTGGCTGTACAGATAAAGATTTGGAGTGTCTTAAATACTTTACAAATCTCGTAGATTTAACACTTACAACCCGTGATTGGACCAATCCCGCCAAGATAACGAACTTGGATTTTGCGTACAACATGCCTAATTTAAAGTATGTGACAATAGATGTAGCACCCTATTTGACGAATATAGACGGCCTTAGTGCATCAAAGAAGATAGAAAGTGTGTATATTAAGCATACAAGAATTACAAATCTTGATGCATTGAGTGGATGCACAAAGCTTAAAACAATAATGATATTTTTTTCACATCTTGACAATGTAAACGGTCTGAAGGACTGTAATAATCTTGAACACGTAGAACTTTCTTGGAATAGATTGACAGATATAACAGGTTTTGCGAACAAAGATAAGCTTAAACTTTTGAATCTTGATTGTAACAGACGTCTAAAGGATATCACCCCGCTTGCAACATGTAAAAATTTAAAGAAACTTTATTTGAATAGTTGCACAGGCATAAACACATGGGATGTACTTAAGAATATGTCAAAAGATATGTGGTCTATAGCGTGTTTGTGTAATGTAATAGGCAAGGATGGACCTAAAGAAACAGCTGAATGGTTACAGATGAATACAAATATATCTGTATACTACAAATATGAACAAGGCGAATCTTATGACGAGTTTGGAAAAGAAACACTGATAGATAAATTTTGGGATTCAGCATACAGGCCAGCAAAGGTTTATGGAGATGATTTGGATTGTACAAAGTTTTATCCTGACGGTAAGCATAATACTTATGAAGAATGTCCTTGGTGTAAAAAATTAAAGCTTCTTGTATGGCAGATGGAACTTTATAGTTCAGATACATAATTGGTAGGGCATCTGTACAGTCATGGAGATTTATGGTACGTGGCAATGGTGGAAGTGCAGTAAGAGTGTTGATTCCAAAGTATAAAATGTAAGATATAGGAAATAAGCAAATAAAAATTGCATTTTCTGAGAAAACGTGGTATACTAAAGAAGTTAAATACAAGATAGTGAGGAAAAATAATAAAAAACGGTTGGACATTAAGTCTAACCGTTTAAATCTTATTAACGTGTTCTCTCGCTATTTTGTGGTCGTAAATTGGTCGTAAATTCTGCGCTTGCTTGGCTGAAATGACGTATCTATGCGATTTATCAGTCCAAACTCTTCATTGTCGGGAACAGCAAAACATCACGGATAGCCGGAGAATTTGTCATCAGCATAACAAGTCTGTCAATACCGTATCCGATACCGCCCGTAGGAGGCATACCGATCTCAAGCGCACGGAGGAAATCCTCGTCAATACGGTTAGCTTCTTCATCACCCTTTTTAAGAAGTTCTTCCTGAGCAATAAAACGCTCTCTCTGGTCGATAGGGTCGTTAAGCTCGGAGTAAGCGTTGCACATTTCCCAACCATTTATAAACAGCTCAAAGCGTTCAACATAATCGGGATTTTCCGGCTTTCTCTTGGTAAGCGGAGAAATCTCAACAGGATGATCCATAATAAATGTAGGCTGAATAAGATGCTTTTCAACATATTCTTCAAAGAACAGGTTGAGGATGTCGCCGCGCTCGTGTCTTTCCTCAAATTCAATGTGGTGTTCCTTTGCAAGCTTCTTTGCTTCAGCAGTATCCTTGACCTCGGCAAAATCAACACCCGAGTATTTCTTAACAGCCTCAATCATGGTAAGGCGCTCAAAGGGCTTGCCCAGATCTATCTGATGCTCGCCGTAAGGAATGGTAGTAGTACCGCAAACCTCGTTTGCAAGGTATCTGAACATATTCTCGGTAAGATCCATCATGCCGTAATAATCGGTATAAGCCTGATAAAGCTCCATAAGAGTGAACTCAGGGTTGTGACGAGTGTCAACGCCTTCATTTCTGAAAACTCTGCCTATTTCGTAAACTCTTTCAAGACCGCCGACAATAAGGCGCTTCAGATAAAGCTCAAGGGAAATACGGAGTCTTACGTCCTCGTTAAGAGCATTGTAGTGCGTCTCAAAAGGTCTTGCAGAGGCACCGCCTGCATTTGCAACCAGCATAGGAGTTTCAACTTCAATAAAGTTCAGACCGTCAAGATAGCGTCTGATAGAAGAAATTATCTTTGAACGCTTTCTGAATGTATCGGCAACATCGGGATTAACGATAAGGTCAACATAGCGCTGACGGTAACGCATATCCTGGTCTTTCAGACCGTGCCACTTTTCGGGCAGCGGAAGCAGCGACTTTGAAAGCAGCTGTATCTTCTGGGCATGAACGGATATCTCGCCCTTCCTTGTACGGAAAACAAAGCCCTCAACACCGACGATATCGCCGATATCCCACTTTTTGAACTCGGCAAACTCGTCTGCACCGATATCGTTCATACGAACGTAAACCTGCATACGGTCGCTGCCGTCACGGACGTCAATAAAATTTGCCTTGCCCATATCACGCCAGGACATAACACGTCCTGCGATCTTAACGTTGATCTTAGCGGATTCAAGAAGCTCTTTAAGCTTTTCCTCATCGTCGCCAGCTTCGGAAATTGCCTTAGCCTCCGACTCCTCATAAGCCTTTCTCAGCTCCGCATTTGAGATAGAAACGTCATACTTTGTGACCTCAAAAGGGTTTTTTCCCTGTGCCTTGAGTTCGTCAAGCTTGTCTATACGGATCTTCTTTAAGATATGAATATCCTGTTCGGACTGCTCCTCATCGGGAGCAGCATTGATCTGATTTTCTTCGGACATTTTTTACAATCCTTTCCGGTTTATGTTGCATTAATAATAACTGAAAAATATTTTTTACTTGCTGATAGCAAGGATCTCCATCTTAATGATTCCGACAGGAGCCTCTACCTCGATAATGTCGCCAACCTTCTTTTTCAGAGCAGCAACGCCGATGGGAGCGTCCTCGGAGATCTTGTTGTTTTCCGGGTCAGCCTCGGTAGAACCAACTATCTGAAGAGTCATTTCCTCATCAAGTTCAAGGTCTTTAAGAGTAACTACAGAACCAACGCCTACCTCATCATTGGAAAGCTCAGACTCGTCAACAACGATGGCATTTGCAATAGTCAGTTCCATCTCCTGAATTTTAGCTTCAAGAATACCCTGTTCGTTCTTAGCCTCGTCATACTCCGCATTTTCGGAAAGGTCACCGAAAGCTCTTGCCTCTTTCAGCTTCTGAGCGACCTCAGCACGTCTAACGGTAATAAGATACTCAAGTTCTGCTTCCAGCTTTTTATAGCCTTCTGCGGACATTCTAACCTTTTTTACAGCCATTTTGATCCAATCCTTTCAACTATTCTAAAATCTTATTATATAGTATATTTTAACCGATGTCAATAGCGAAAAATGCGGTAACGGATCATTCTCCGACCTCATTTTCAGCCGTATTTTCCCCACCGGAACTGTTCTCTATGTTTTCTATCTGTTCAAGAATATCATACACTGCCCCGTCCAAGCGTGAAGTTGGGCGTTCTATCCTTTCAAGGATATCCTTGTCCAGAACGATTATCCTGTCGTTTTTCACAGCTGAAAGCTCCGCCGTTTCCTCCGGGAGTTCATATCTGTCCACATATTCGGGAAGAATGAGCCACTTCGGGTCAAGCTCTAGAAGTTCCTCTGCCGTCATGGAAATGTCATCCATATCGCCTGCGGAATTTTTTCCGAAATAAGAGAAGAAGTCCCCTGCAAATGTAGAATTTGAAGCCGCCGCAAGTTCCGGAGACATAATGTAAACAAAGCTGTCCATAGAGCCTTCCGCTTCGTTCAAAGACTTTTTAAGCGGTTCGAGAGCGTCCTCCGCAGCAGCCGCACTGTTAAGTCTGCCGCCGAAAACAGCAGCAATTTCGCCGTAACAGCCGTAAAGCTCCTCCACAGATCCGGGCGCAGGAATGATCCATACCCTTGTACCGCCATTCTCAATGGCAGTAATATCCTTTTTTGCAATAGGACTCATTGAGATAAGAAGCTGAGGCGCAGCGGAAATAATGGTGTCTGCGTCAGGATTTGCGGACGACCCAAGATCGGTTTTGTCCTTAACGCTTTCGGGGTAATCGCAGTAGCTGCTTCGCCCGATAATCTTATCACCGAAGCCAAGTTCGCAGATAATTTCCGTCACAGCAGGGGAAAGCGACCCTGCCGTTTCGGGAGAACTGTCAAAAATCAAAGAACCGACTTCCACTGGATAGGGATTTTCGGCAGCCGAAGTTTCGGTAACCACAGAATGAGTTTCCTCCGCCACCTGAGTGCAGCCGCACATAAGCAGCGACAAAACCGCCGCAAAAAATTTCATACCGGATTTATACAAAACAGAATTCCTCCGTCAACAATCTAAATTTAAGTATAACACATTTCGCGGAAAATTACAATAGCCGTACCCGAAAAAACGCATAAAACAATACAAAAAGGCTGCCCTTTCGGACAGCCTTGAAAAATTGCATTAAATTAAGCCTTAGCAGCGTTAAGCTTCTTAGCAAGCTGAGACTTCTTTCTTGCAGCAGCGTTCTTGTGAATAAGGTTCTTTGCAGCAGCCTGGTCAACCTTCTTCATTGCGAGTCTGATTGCAGCCTCGGAATTGTCAGCCTTAGCAGCGCAAGCAGCGTCAGCGTTCTTGAGAACAGTTTTGAGGTTGGACTTAACAGCCTTGTTCTGCATTGTCTTTGTAGCGATAACCTTAACTCTCTTCTTAGCGGATTTAATATTTGGCATAGCTAATCTCTCCTTGATAATTTGATTTTTTACGGTAATAATAACATAAAATCGGCATAACCGTCAGCAAGACCTGACACGGAATGATCTCGCCGGAGGTGTAATGACCCACCTGAGTTATCAGGTACCGTTAAGGATTTGACAGCACGACTGCCCTAACCGCATACAGTTACCTGCAAAAGCCTAAATATAATATTAACATTTTCCGAGACTTTTTTCAATAGGCAACATTAAAAAAAGCGAAAAATTTTCTCACACTTTTTTAGCTATTTTGCCGAAAATCATTATGAAAGGATATGAAAAATCATGTCAGTAAGAACCGACCTTGCAGTAGAAATGATAGACGAGGACGCCGCAAGTCTGCCGAAAGGGATAAAGCGTAAGCTGCGCAAAAGCTCTGCCTGTTCGATCACCGAGATAATCGTTACCGACGCCGTTGCAGGGCTTCGCATAGGCAAAGCAAGGGGACGATATATTACCGTCGAAACCGACCGCCTCTCAGCCAGTCCCGAGGATTTTGACGAGCAGGTAGCAAACATAGCCGCCGAAATAATTTCACTTAAAGGCAGCGAGCGCAAAACTGCGCTGATAGCAGGTCTTGGCAATTCGGATATCACCCCCGATGCCCTTGGACCTCTCGTTGTTTCTCAAATCATTGCGACCCGTCATCTTCGGGATGTTCTTCCCGAAGGACACGAGCTGAAGCAGCTCAACCGTGTTTCCGCAATAGCTCCGGGCGTGCTGGGACAAACAGGCATCGAAGCCGCAGAAATAATAAGATCCCTTTGCGATTCGGTAAAGCCCGATTGTGTAATAGTTATCGACGCCCTTGCCTGTTCGGATATTTCCCGTCTTGGCAGTACGATACAGCTTACCGATACGGGGATTTCCCCGGGATCCGGAGTACAGAACCGCCGCAAGGAGCTTTCCGAAACGACTCTGGGAATACCTGTTATAGCGATCGGCGTACCCACGGTAGTGGATATGCATACAATTGTCGAGAATATCACAGGGAATCCTCCCGATAAGCATCTGCCCAATATGATGGTCACACCCCGCGATATTGATAAGCTTGTGGAGCGTACAGCAAGACTTATTGCCTATTCGATAAATAAAGCAGTCCAGCCGATGCTGACCATTGAGGATATCACCGCTCTGTCATAAAAATTATAGTTTAGCGTACTTTTTTCTGTAGTAAACAGCGAAGCGACTCAAAAAAGTTCGCCAGCCTTTCAAAAACAAATGCTGACGCATTTGTTTTGCATAGCTGGTCAAGCTGAGCCCAGCTTGCGGTTTCCAAAGGCAGAGCCTTTGGTCGCCGTCCGCAGACGGCGAAACACCTG
>CAMCPM010000020.1 GCA_945876755.1 uncultured Clostridia bacterium | reverse complement strand
ATTGTTATCATAAGAGTGAATATATTTGCAGATATGATGATGGAAGGGAAATAAAGCCCGATTATGTTACGCATAAATTCAAGAAGATACTTAACAAAAGCGGATTGCCTAAAATCAGATTTCATGATTTGAGACACAGCGCAGCTTCAATTCTAATCAATGCAGGATTTAATCTGAAAGAGGTGCAGGAATGGATGGGACACGCCGATGTTCAAACAACGGGTAACATATATTCCCATCTGCAATACTCCGCTAAAATCAACATGGCTGAATGTTTTAACGATATTCTGTCAGAAAAATGATGTTAGAAAAGTGTTAGAAAAAATGACTTTTCAAAAAACAATACGTCACCTGACATAAGCCAAATGATGTATTTTAGGGGTTTTATTGGTGCGCCTGACAGGAGTCGAACCTGCGACCTTCAGAGTCGGAGTCTGACGCTCTATCCAACTGAGCTACAGACGCAAATACAAATCTGCCGGCATACTCAGCCGACAGATTTTATTATAACACATTAATTTGAAATATTCAACCTTTTTCCTTTATTGACATTAATTGACGTTTTGGAAAAATAGTTGACAACTTTTTTGCCTTTTGCAGACTGCTCCAGCTTGTCTCTGAGTTCGTCACGCATTTCACTTAGCCTGTTATATGCGGCGACATCGCCTTCAATGATCTGTTCCTTCAGTTCGCGAATGCGCCCTATTTTTTCCTGAAGCTCAAGCAATTCTCCGTTAAGACCGTCTATGTCCTCGAATTTCATAAGCTTATCAAGCTTTTCGCGGTGCTCCATAGACTGCTCGCTTATAAACTGCTTTATGTCCAGCGATATACCGTCCATAGAGGTGATAATGCTCTGGCGCTCTTCGATAAGCTCGCCTACTCCGTCAATATCCTCATAAAGCATACGGTTTGTTATCTCGCTGTATCGCTCCATTTCACGGATCTTTCTGTCAACAAGATTTAAAAGCGGTTTATCGTTCATAACAGCCTCCTAACTCCTTATCAAAAGCCCTTGGACGCTTCCGCAAAAGCGTCTCTCAGTTCTTTGAAAAACGGAAGAAGCATTTTTAAAATTTCTGCGTCTTTTTTGATATTTGCCTGCACAAGATTTTCACGGAAATACTGATACATTGCTGCAAGATTCTGCGAGATCTCGTACTTCTCTTTAAGGTGTGCGTCAAGAGTATCCACAATATCCGCAACTCTTGTTATGGAGTTGTGCGCTTTCGGAATACTCGGTTCCTCTTCGATAAAATATATAGCCTTGTTAAGTTCTGTTATAGCCTTGTCATAAAGTGCAACCACCAGCTGTCCCGGAGTCATTGTGGTAACAGACTGCTGCATAAACTTCTGATACGGGTTCTGCTGCATTATGACACCATTCCTTTCGGTAATATTGCTTTAAATATCACGATCAAACGCTGCAAGCCGCCGGTACAGCAGCCTGCAAAACGTTTAACGTAATTTATTACTCTGATGTAAAATATGAGGACTGCTGCTGCATTTTTGCCATATAGGTCTCAAGCGCTGTAAAGCGATCCCAATACCGTTTCTGCTCAGCCTCGTATTTCTCATTGATTTTGTCAATAATGCTCTGAAGAGATTCTATCTGCTTGTATATCTGGTTATCTGTATCTGTCTTGGTATTTGCCATACCTGCGAGAGAAGTAAGATAACCGTATTTCTTTGTTTTGGTGGAAATAGCTCTGTCAACTGTTTTTTCAAGCTTTGCTGCAAGTCCGTCAGATGATGTAAACAGATCTGCGATCTTGTCACCGTAAGCCTCTATCGAGCTTTCAAGCTTGCTTTCGTCGATTTCGAGCTTGCCGTTTTCTTTCCAGCTGTCGGTAAGCTTGATTCCCATATCCGAAAGCGAGAAACCGTCCACAACAGTTGTCATTGCGCTTCTGATCTCGGAAAGGAACTTCTGCACATTGCCATCACGGTAAAGCAGACCGACCTTAGCCTGTTCGTTCCAGTTCTTGATCTCGTCCTCGGACATTTCCTCTTTCTGCTCGTCTGTAAGCGGGTCGTAATACGAACCGTTTGACTTAGGACGTGACGTGGAGGTTTCCTTGTAAAGGTCCTCAAGAAGCTTGTTATAATCTGCAACAAATTCCTTGACAATATCCTTGATGCCGCTTGTATCCTTTTTGGTATCAATTGTAATGTAGTCCTCTTCGGTATCAGCCTTGAAGCCGCCCGTTGAAGAAACATTGATAGTAGTGCCGTCAAAGGTGTAAAGGTTCGTTGCGCTTGTATATGTAACGAAATTTTCTCCGTCGCTGCTGAGTACAAGCTTGCTGTTTGAACCGTGAGCTGTCAGCGTGTCGTTTGAAGTAGCGGGCGAAAGAGTCTCCTTGCCGAAATACTTGTTGAACATCTCTCTTGAAGCGTCATCGGCAGCAGTTATTTCGGTGTTCGCCACGAGAGTTCCGTCAGCACGGAGAGTAAACAGACCTGCATCTACAAGGTCGCTTATTCTGATACCGGCTGAACCCGTTACACTGAGAGTTTTCTCCTGACCGTTAACTGTAAACTTCATTTCGTTTACGCCCTCGGCGATAACGTACATTTTATCGCCCTTAACGGTTTTTACGTTGTTTGAACCCTCGGTAAGTGTAAGGTCGTTTGCGCCGATCTCGATTTTATGATCCTCTGACTTGAAAGTGAGAGACTTATCAGCATAGCTGATAGAAATTTTGTCATCGTAGAGAGTCTCGCCTGTCTTGTCATTATAGGACTTCTTTATAGCGTCACTGATAGCCTTTGAAATTTCCTCGTCAGTATAATCGTCATCACCATCCGCCTTTTTAGTAAGGGCACTCAGGTCAAGCTCCAGATCAACGCTTTCACCGTTAAGAGTAAGGTTAAGCTTATAAGTGCTTGTATCGCCCGTATCAAAGCCTCGTGTAAGCTTGTCGGTAACAACAGAGCTGAGCTTCTGTGTATAGGAATCGTTGATCTCATATTCGATCATCGCAGAATCGGCAGAGCTTGTACCGATCTTATCCTCACCCATATTGAACACAGCGTTCAGAAGGCTTCCGTTTGTCTGATATACGTTTATCTCCTGACCTGCACCGGTATCTTTCGTTTCAAGCTTGAAGGACTGTGAAACGTTGCTGAACGACATTTTTACGCCAGCGTCCGATGTGTTGATCGCATTCATCATTTCATATACGGTAGTGTCGTTCGTGAACTCAAACGATATACCGTTGATATTTATGTTGTAGCTTCCGTTTTCGGAAGAAAGCTTCTGTGTAAAGCCGATAGAGCCGAGAGTTGAAGCAGATGTGATCTTGCTTGTTTTGTCCGCTTTAAGACCTACTGCCTCTTCGCCTGCGCTTACGCCGAAGGTATGATATACGCCATCGGAAGCGCCGTTGAACACCAGCGTAGAACCGTCCTTGAATTCAAAGCTCTGTGAAGCGTTCTTGATATCGCCGAAAGCGCTGTTTGCGGCAGCAAGGAAGTTAGCCTTGGACACTTCCGCATCTGCTCCGCCTTCAAAAACGATAGTTTTTGAAGCACCGTCAAGACTAACGTTTACGGAATAATTCTTGCCCTCCTGATTTTTGGAGAAATCCAGCTTGATGCTTCCCTCAGCGGCAGCTCCGCTTGTGGATATTGAAGCGGTAGTAGCCTTTGAAGCCTCGGCAATTGTATATTTCGCAGCTGTTGCGCCGGGAGCGGCGGTAGCTGTAATTATCTTATCATTTGAAGAAGTAGCAGTACATTTTTTCATGACCGCATTGGACTTAATGGATTTTTCACCGAGAATATCAAGAAACTTATTCTTGAAATCGGAGATCTTGCTTATTACAGAGCGGTAGCTTTCCTGCTTCCACTGAAGAGTCTGGAGCTTTTGCTTTTTCGAGTTAAGGCGCGCCTTTGTATTGGCGGACATAGCCTTGACCAGATCTTCCGTTTCAAGGCCGGAAATCAAGCCTGCAACTCTGTTGGTATTATTTGAAATTGATGACATACAGATTCCACCTTTCACCGTTAATCTTCATTCTGCTGATTTTTTATAATTGACAGCAGGTCGGCGGCAGGCTTATGCACCGCTGCCTGAATATTAAATCTTTCGGTATCGAAAAGCTCGTTGCGGATTATTCTCACGTCGGAAGGAGCGTCAATACCGATCTTAACCCTATCCTTAGCCGTTTCAACAACGGTTATTCGGATATTCTCGCCAATGCGGAGACCCTCTCCGTTTTTTCGGGTTATAACAAGCATCAGTCTCCCTCCTTTTTAAAGATGGGGAACTTTATCGGATAATTCTCAGCGGCGATAGTTTGTACCGCAAGCATTTTTTTAGTATTTATCATGATCGGACTTTTCATATTGACCGTTGTGTCCTTATATTCCTCGGGAACAACAGCGAGAACGAGATAATGCGGCTTTTCGCCCTTTTCAAAGCCTGCCGCAGAAATACTCTCTTCATCGGCGGTAACTGAATAATCCTCGGCTATCTGGTTCGGGTCGAACACGATAAAGCAAAGATTTTCATTGTTCACGCTCTGAAGCCACGCAGGGTATTTATCCTCGCCGAGAGGAGAAAGCATAATGAATTTGTGTTCATCCTCAAAAGCAAAAATGCCGTGGGGAAAGGTTATGATCTTATCCTCGGAAATTTTCTGTTCACCGAAATCCCTTGTTTTAATAGTCATTTTAAGATCCTTTCGTTACGCAAGAACATCAAGCGGCGGTTCATAATTGGGGTCTGCGCTTCTGGGGAAGTATATCGGTTCGCCCAAATACTCGATATCCAGCTCAGGCATCTGCTTGATGATAAACTCAATGCTTCCCGGAACAAATTCAAATTCAGGCATATCGGATGACAGATCCACCGGCTGGCTGCTGTTCATCTGATAGTTGATGCTGAGAGTTCCGTCGGAATAGCTTACCGCACTGTTTCTGCTCTTTGGAAGAGACTGAAGTACCGATTCGATGCTTCTTGAAGCCTTCTGTGCAGTGAACTGATTGTTTCCGCCTGCATTTACATTACCGGAAGAAGCATTTCCGTTGTCGGCAAGCTTTGCAATAGCCTCATATGTAAGAGTAAATCCGCTGTCAGAATTTCCCGACGGAATATAAACATCATAGTTTCTGTTTTCCGACAAATCGACTCTGTAAGGTTCCGCCTGAAAGCGCAGACCGCCGTCCTGCTTTGCAGAAACCTGCACCGATGGCGTTCCGGCGCTGCCGGTCGTATTTTCAACAGGCTTCAGCTCTGCCCTCTGAACCTTTACTTCAACTTTTATCGGAACGTGTTTTATACTTAGCAGCTGCTCCATATATCAATAACCCGCCTTTCACGGACGGCAAACCGTCCTTGCATTAAAATAACCGCTTTTGCTTTTTATTAGATGAAATCAAAAATACTGTGCGGAAGAAGCTGTGAACCGATTTTAAGCGTTGCGTCATAAGCCGCCTTAACAGCTTCATAATTTGTGATCTCAGCTTCCATATCAGTACCCTCAACAAGGTTCTGGCGCTCTCTGAGATTGAATTTGTAATCCTCGGTTTTATTAAGATAAAATTCTATGCTGTTCTGTTTTGTTCCGAGAGTTGTTATCTCTGTGAGGATATGGTTGTTGGCGTCCTTTGCACGGTCGATAATTGCATTTACCGTACCCTGATCTCCATTTCTGAGAGCCTTCGCTGCGTCAAGCACAAGCTGAATGAGATTCTTGCTGAATCTGTCATCAAGCTTCATCGTGCCGTCATCATTGCGTTCAACCTCATAAATGGGATTGCCGTCAGCGTCAAGTGCCGGAGTTTCAGTCGTTGTTCCGCCCGGATCGGTAACAATATTCATTTTTGCTTTAGTATCAACCTTTGAAATATCAATACCGTTTCCTGTTATAGCAGCACCGTTCATTGAAATATCAAGTGCCGTCTGAGGGTCAACCTCATATTTATCATTATATTTTATACCAAGACCGATATCAATGTATATCGGCTTTGAACCGGGATAAATCAGAGAATTGTCTTTCTGATTTATAGCCTCGGTAACATCTATCTTCGGCTGATCTTCCCATGTGCCTTTTTTGGAATTATAATGGCTTACCGTATACTCGCCTGCAGCAAGCTTGGAAATTGTTCCGTCGGGAAGAATAATATCACTTGTTACATCAAAGTCAAGAGGAACGCCGTTATAGGTAACATTCTTCGGATAACCATCTGCGATCGTTCCGTCAGCATTCATGTACTGCTCATATTCGGGAGGGAAAACGACCTTTCCGTCAGCGTCGGTTATCTTTACCTGATTTATCTCAAACGGAGTCGGGTCATTGCTCGTTCCGCCGAAAAGCTGCCTTTCGGCAAAATCGGCGTTAAGATTTTTCACCATATGGTCAGCAAGCTCATCGAACTCTACTGCAAAGATATCAAGGTCCATCTGCTCGTATGTACCGTTTGCTGCGGCAACAAGCTTTTCCTCGACCTTTATATAAATATCATGGGCAACGGAGTAAAGGTTTGTCTCGGCAGCCGAGAAAAGCTCCTTTGCGCTGCTGAGGTTGTCCTTGTATATATCCAAGTCGCGGAGCTGGCGGCGGATCGTCATTGCCTTGCTTCCGTTGATGGAATCCTCAGAAACGCGGTTAAACCTGCGCTGGGTCATTATTCTGTTATGACTTTTAAGCATTGTTGTCAGCGCCATGTTGTTATTTCTTAAAAACTGTCCTGTTGTAATATTATTCGTGACTCTCATTGGATTCAGTCCTTTCCGCTGTTAAGCCGTTTATCTGAGACCTACAATTCCTGTATTGTTGATGAGCTTATCAAGAGCTTCATCCATAGTGGATATCATTCTGGAGATAGCATTGTACCATTTCTGATAATTCATCATATTGATACCCTCTTCATCCATGCTTACGTCCATTACCTCGCTTCTTGCCTTTTCAACGCTTGTGAGCATGATGTCGTTTGCGTCATATACGCCCTTTTCATGCTCGACCTGGGTACCGAGGTTATCGCAAATATGGCTTACGAACTTTTCAAGTGAGAACTTCTGCGGGTCCTTATAAAAACCGTCTCCGTATTCCTGGTCGGAAGAGAATATACCCAGCAGCCTGTTGATATAAACGTTGTTAAGTTCTTCAAACTGATTATCGCCCTTGGGGTTTGAAATGATCTCGGGATTTTTGTTCCAGCAGTCGGCAACTCTGAAGTTTGCGGCAGCATCTCTGAAGTCGGCAACGCCGTCGTCATTTTCATATGTGAACAGCTCAATGGGATTTCCGTCGCTGTCCGTAAGAGGATTTCCGTCGGTATCCAATGCAAACGCCTTGTTGAATTCATCTGTCATTGTTCTTACAAAGGAGTTAAGCATATCACGGTAATACTCAATGCCGTTGTAGTAATTTTCAATTGTTTTGTGCGGAGTTGCCTGAGCTACAGTAATGTCGGTAACAGTAGTGCCGTCAAGTACCTGTGCGCCGCCTATTTCAACGGAATATTTATTGTCGGCAGCAGAGAAATTAACCGTTGCACCCACGGTTTCAAGCTGCTTTATAAGCTTTTCGGTATCTCCGATATCAACACCATTATTGTAATCTGCAAGCTTGCTGAGAGCTTCGTTTGCGGTGTCAACGTTCTGTGCAGTGTATTTGTCGTTGATATATCCGGAATTTTTAGCAAATTCGCCTCTGCCGTTGTAAACGTCGAGGTAACCTCTGAGAGAGCCGGAATCAAGAAGCTGTTTTCCTGTTCCCAATCCGCCGTCGCCGGTGATATTTATCGTATCGCCTGCCTTGTCGTTTCTTACAAGCAGCTGAGTATTTCCGCCGGTTTCGTACTTTACGTTAAGGTCGTACCAGTCGTCCTTGTCATAAAGGCCGCTTATGATCTTGTCATTGGCGTCGCGCTCTATTTTAGAAATAATAAACTCAAGCTGAGTGGGGTCGGGTTTTTCCTGAGTAGTAGCCATCTGAGCATATTTCTTGCCCTCTACGACTCTCTGTCCTGCAAAATCAACGGTGAATGTACCGTCGTCCATTTCGGTAACGTATATATTTCCGTACTGTGCAAGCTCGTCGAGGAGACTGTGCATTTTATCCTTCAGCTCAAGGGGGCCGTAATCGTTGAGCACCTCATAGTTGCCTGCGGTACTGTGGATATAACCCATTGAAATATATGAATCCTTGATCTGATTGTTAAGGCTACCCATTTCGGCAAATATTGCATTTATTCTCTTTACAGTAGAGCTTGCCTCGCTGAGAGTCTGCTCGGAAATATCGTTAAGCTTCATGTTATAGTTTACAATGCACTTAACAACGCTTTCCGCACTGTTTTTAGCAATGTTAGCCATTTCGCTTCTGTCTGCATGGTCGGCGGAAAAGCTCTGGAGGGCCTCCTTGAATTTGTTTACGATAGAAGCAAAGCTTGCATCGAGTTCATCTGCTTCAATGCTGTCAAAAACGTCCTCAACGTCGGAAAGAGTATTTACTTTGATGCCCACATCGCAGAGGTCGCCGCTGTATACTCTTACCTTATTGTCAAGCAGTCTGTCGCGTATCTGAGCAACGCCTACGGCTTCCGAACCCATTCCTGCAAGAGAGATTGAGGTATCATATCCAAGCGTACCCTTTGAATTTGCTATCGAACAGATATCCACTCTCTGTCTTGAGTAACCCGGAGTGTTTATATTTGAAATATTGTTTCCTGTGATATCCAGCGCTTTCTGTGAAATAAGCAGCGCTTCACGCTGAACGTAAAGTCCTAAAAAGCTTGATGGCATTTAGATCAGTCCTTCCTCAAACATTCTTTGAAATAGCCGCCTTTGAAGCGTGCTCGTGTTTTACAGTGCCCTTTCCGTCGTAAACGTCAAGTTCGGCGGTTTTTCTCTGTATCTTTTTTAGTCTTTCCGAAACGATAATGTTTGCAGTATCGTTTATTTCTTTGATTTTAAATATCAGCGCCGAAAGTTCTTCGTGCTGTTCCGAAAGTCTTCTTCCGAATTCTCCGGGAGCATTTTCCGCAATTTCCGCAAAGCTTTTGCCGTTCGTTCCCTCAAGCAGCTTAATGCGTTTGCTCTCAAGGGAGTTGGTTTTCATGATAAGCGCCTGCTCATTCGAAAGAGACGAGCTGAGCTTTTCGATATCATCGCGGTTTATCATGTCCAGCTTGGAATATTCAAATTGGAGAAACTCCCTATAATGAGCGATATACTCGTCAAAAAAAGCAATAATTTTATTGTAATCGGGCATAATTTTTTCCTTTCGTATAATTATACTCAAATATTACTTTAAGTATAATTTATAATATCCCTCTTAACCCTCGAAAATAGAAGCCGCAACGCTTTCCGCAGGGATATTGTAAGAACCGTCCGATATCATGGATTTCAGAGCAGCGATCCTTTCAGCAGAAGCAAAGCTTTCAACCGATTTCTTTGCTGAAGCCTTAGCGCCTGCGAGAGCTCCTGCGCTTGAAGAGGAAGAAAACTCAGCCTTATCAACATTTTTTGCAGCGGGTGCGCCTTGCTTTTTCTTTGCAGGCTCGTAGGTATTTTTCATGTATGCGGACATTACCGAACCGTAATTTTTGATTTCCATAAAAGTAATCCCGTCCTTTCGCACCTGCATTTGCTTACAGGCATAATAATAGTAATAAAAAAATCCCTCTGTTTTATTTATCGGCAGGAACTTTAATAACTTTAACAAAAAAATGTGATTTTTTATATTTCCGCAAAAAAATTTTTGTTAAGATTTATATTTATGCGTAATTATACATTTTGTATAATTTTTCTGCTTTCATTCACAAGCAAATACCTACCTTTTTTTGCGATTTGACGTTTTGCTGTTATTATTTTAACGTTCTATTGACTATGTTAATAAATTGTTGTAAAATATAATATGTATGATTTTTTGTGAGGAAGTGGAAACGCCGCGTGAAAATACGTCATTTAATCGAAATTTTTATCACTGCGGCAGCAGTCCTTGCTTTCGCCTCCTGCGCTCCTGAGAAAAAGGTTTCGGCGCAAAGCTTTGTCTTTGACACATATGCGCAGCTTACCGTTTCGGGCATCGGTGCGAAGGAAGCATTAAAAGAGATTTCCGAAAGTTTTGAGGATATGAACGGTGCGTTTGAGCTTTGCTACGGCACGGACGCCCTTTCGCTTCCCGAAAATGAGATCTATAAAAGCTGTCTTGAAAAGGCAAACGCACTTTCGGAACGATACGGAAACGGAGTCAACGTCACCTGTGGAGCACTTACCGAACTGTGGGGTATCTCCACTCCCGAACCGAAAGTCCCGACAGATGAAGAAATTACAGATGCGCTGAGTACAGTTATATACGGCACTGAAAAATTTCTGCCGGGGACAAGGCTTGATTTCGGCTCTGTTGCAAAGGGCTATGCCTGTGACGAGGCATACAGTATTCTGCAAGACACAAATACAGATTACGCCGTGATAAATTTAAGTTCGACTATTCTTATGTACGGCGAAAAACCGGGCGGTGAAAAATTCCGCGCAGGCATAACAGACCCCTTAACGGGAAAAGGCTATATGGGAATAATTGAGACGGACGCCGCATTTATTTCAACAAGCGGCGGATATGAAAGGTATTTTGAGGCGGACGGCATACGTTACTGCCATATCCTCGATATAAAAACTGGCAGACCCGTTGAAACGGATCTATCATCGGTAACGGTCATTGTCCCTGCCGAAACGCCCGACGGCGGAATCATGTCGGATTTCCTTTCCACGCTGATTTTTACCGAGGGTACGGAAAATATCGGCAAGTGGCTGGCATATGAAGAATTTGAAGTTGTAGCCGCCGATGTAAACGGAAAGATATACACAGACTGCGGCGGCTTTATTCCCGATGAGGGAAGCGGTTATAAATATGAATGATAAAAACAGAAAATTACTGAATATACGAGATACAATTATAATAGTGTGTATTATAGCCGTAATATTGATGTGTTTTATAATTCCAAGGCTTACCGAAAGCACGTTGGGAGAATATGCACTGATAACCTGCGGCGGCAAGACTGCTGCAAAGCTTGACCTTGACGGCGAGGGAATATACACTTTCCCTGAAATCAAGGGAATGAGCTTTATTATCGATGACAAACGCCATATAAGCGTTTATGAAAGCGATTGCAGCGACCATACCTGTATGAGGACATTCCCGATTTCAAGTCCGGGAGAAGTCATTATTTGCGTACCCAACAAGGTTACAGTCGAGATCATAAGCGAACTTCCCGATGAAAACAAACCGGATGTGATACTGCGATGAGCAAACTTAAACCCGACAGCGTTTCTGCTGCACGCTATACGGCGGTCATGGGACTTCTTTTTGCCGTTTCAGCGGCACTGAACCTGATAGAAAGCATTTTCTCGGCTTTTCTTCCGGCAGGAATGAGAATAGGTCTTGCAAATATCGTTATAATGGCGGCTATACTCTGCATAAATCTTCCGTCGGCGGTACTGCTTGTACTTCTGAAATCGGCATTTGTTTTTCTGACAAGAGGATTTACCGCAGGGCTAATGTCCCTTTGCGGAGGATTGGCGGCGTTTGCGGTCACGTCATTACTTTTCCGCAGAACTAACGCTTCATACATATTGATAAGCGTTCTCGGAGCGCTTGCTCATACCTTCGGGCAGCTTCTTGCGGCGAGGACGGTTCTGGGTACAAACTCTATCTTCGCATATGCGCCTATACTTGCCGTAAGCTCGATTGCGGCAGGAATATGCACGGGCATTGTCCTGAAAGCGGTTTTCCCGAAGCTTGAAAGAGTTATTTTCAAAAATAAATACAGTTAAACAGAACATTTACCATATATACTACACAGGGAGGATTATAAATGAACAAACTGAACGGTATACACCTTAATCACAATAAGGGTACCAAAAAGTGTGAAACAACGGATTTTCCGCTGCCGAAGACCTTGGTAATACCAATGTCGCAGCACATGGGCGCACCGTGTGACTGCCTTGTAAAAAAAGGCGACGAGGTCACTGTCGGGCAAAAGATAGGCGACACGGGAGCGTTTATGTCAGCGCCTATTCATTCGCCGGCTTCGGGAACGGTTGCCGATGTTATTGATTATCTGCTGCCGAATGGAGCAGTCTGCAAAGCGGCAGTCATTGAAACAGACGGAAATCAGACTGTATGTCCCGATATCAATCCGCCTGAGATAACAGACAGACAGTCCTTTATCGCCGCTGTCAGGGAAAGCGGTCTTACGGGACTTGGCGGCGCAGGTTTTCCTACCCACATAAAACTTAATTATGACGCCGTGAAAACGCCTATTGACACTCTCATTATCAACGCCGCAGAGTGCGAACCTTACATAACAAGCGACTATCGTGAGCTTATGGAGCGTACAACGGATGTTATCGAGGGTATCCTGCTTGTACAGAAATATCTTGGTATTCCTCTGTGCAAGGTATGTATCGAAAACAACAAGCCCGATGCTATCGAGCTTATGAAAAGCAAGACGGCGGATATCAAGTCCATTGAGATACTGACTCTTCCGTCGGCTTACCCTCAGGGTGCTGAAAAGGTCATCGTTTACTCCGCAACGGGACGTATCGTAGCCGAGGGCGAGCTTCCGTCAAATCAGGGCGTTATGGTAATGAACGTTTCCACCGTGGCGGAGATTTACCGCTATACGCAAACGGGTATGCCTCTTATTACAAGAAGAATTACAGTCGACGGCGACGCAGTAACCAAAAACGCCGGAAACTATTTTGTACCGATAGGTACTAAGGTTTCCGAAATTCTTGAATACTGCGGCGCAGAAGAAGCAAAAAAGGTTCTTTACGGCGGACCTATGATGGGTCTGTGCCTTTATGATACCGACCAGCCGGTGCTGAAAAACAATAACGCAATTCTCGCCTTTAAGGAGGGCAGCCTGCCCAAAACAACAGCGTGCATACGCTGCGGCAGATGTGTAAGGACCTGTCCCTTTGAGCTTATGCCTGTAATGATAGAAAAGGCTTACAATGCCAAGGACGTGGAAGAACTGAAGCGGCTGAAAGTTACGCTTTGCATGAACTGCGGCTGCTGCTCCTATGCGTGTCCTGCACACCGTCCGCTGGCTGAGATAAACCAGCTTGCAAAGGCACTTATTCCAAGAAAGTAACCAAACTGAATTTTATATAAAGGATTTGATATTTTGAAAGGATTATTTGTATCTCCGTCGCCCCACCGTGCGACGAATATGTCTACGGCAAAAATTATGCTGATGGTTATTATTGCTCTGCTTCCGTCTGCTGCGGCAGGATGTATCTTCTTCGGACCAAGGGCTGCCGCCGTCCTTGCGGTATGCGTGATTTCCTGCGTTGTGTTCGAGGCGCTTTCAAGAATCGTTATGAAACGTGAGCAGACGGTATCAGACCTGTCCGCAATAGTTACGGGACTTCTTCTCGGAATGAACCTGCCTGCGACTATACCGTTTTACATCGCCGTTATAGGCAGCTTTATCGCTATCGTTATCGTTAAGCAGCTTTTCGGCGGTATCGGTCAGAACTTTGCAAACCCTGCCATTGCTGCAAGAATCGTCCTTATGCTTTCATTTACTCCGCAGATGTCAAACTGGGTAAAACCCTATTGGTACAGCAATGCTGTTGACGCCGAAACAAGCGCAACTCCTCTTGCGGCTCAGTGGCTCAATTATACCGAAAACGGCTCAAGCTTCAAAATGGCGCCCTTTACCCTTTCGGAAATGTTCTGGGGCGAAACCGGCGGCTGTATCGGTGAAACGTGTGCTGCAATGCTGATTCTCGGCGGACTTTTCCTTATTATTACAAAGGTCATTTCTGCAGCGACTCCCGTTGCCTTCATTGGCTCATTTGCGCTGCTGACATTTATCTATACAGGCAGTCTTACCGAAACTGCTTACGACGTACTTGCAGGCGGTCTGCTTATCGGAGCGTTCTTTATGGCTACCGACTACGCTACAACTCCGATAACAACAAAGGGCAAAATTATTTTTGGTATCGGCTGCGGTCTGATAACATTTATTATCCGTACTTTCGGAAGCTTCCCCGAGGGAGTTTCCTTCTCGATACTGCTTATGAACCTGCTCACGCCTTATATCGACAGACTGACAAAGACTTCGCCCTTCGGAGCAAAGAAGCCCGTCAAGGCTGAGAAAAACTGATTCGGAAAGGACTGACTGAAATTATGTTTAAAGATAAAATCAAGCCGCCTCTGGTGCTGACGCTGATATGCCTTATCACCTGCGGACTGCTCGTTGCGGCATACGAAGCGACCTATGTTGACAACACAGGCGTTATCACGGAAAAGCTTACGTCGGGACTTACCGAGGTATTCGGCTCGGCAGATGGCTTCGAGATGCTCAAAAACGACGACGGTTCGGTAAAGACCTGCGAGGGTGTGACTTCGATTCTCTCCGACGGAACAAACACCGCCTTTGAAATTACTGCGGACGGCTACTCCACAGGCGGACTTCATGTTCTTGTAGGCGTTGACGAAAACGGCTCGGTATGCGGCGTATCTATTATGACGATAGGCGAAACTCCCGGTCTCGGCACAAAGGTACAGAACGAGGAATTTCTCTCCCAATTCAAGGGCGTAAAATACGAAATGACCATTTCGGAAGAAAGCGGAGAACCTGTCAAGGCAAAGGCTGTATGGGGTTCCCGTGCGGAGATAACTTCCCTGAAAATGAACGCCCAGCTTGAGGACGGAGGTAACGGAAGCAGCTTTACTCTCGATGCTGTGACCGGTGCGACCTTCTCCTCAAACGGTATGTATACCGCCGTAAAAACCGCACTTGCGGCTTATGACGAAATGAAAGGAAGTGAGCAGTAATGTCCGAAAAGAAAGGCAATCTTTATCAGCTTACAAAGGGTATCATAAAGGAAAACCCGACCCTTGTCACTCTGCTTGGAATGTGCCCTACTCTTGCCGTTACAACGATGGCTTCAAATGGTATAGGCATGGGACTTGCCACGACCTTTGTACTTATCTGCTCCAACATCGTTATCTCCCTGCTGAAAAACGTTATACCCAAGGCAGTTCGCCTGCCCTGCTTTATCGTTGTTATCGCAAGCTTTGTAACTCTTATCGAGTTCCTTATGAAAGGCTATATACCTGCGCTTTATGACAGCCTTGGACTGTTCCTTTCGCTTATTACCGTTAACTGCATAATCCTCGGCAGAGCAGAAGCTTTCGCTTCAAAGAACGGTGTTTTCGCTTCCATTCTCGACGCAGTGGGAATGGGTCTGGGCTTTACACTTGCGCTGTTTACAATGGGAAGCGTCCGTGAGATAATCGGCACGGGTCAGTGGATGGGAATTGACCTGCACCTGCCCGTTACAATGACTCTGTTCATTATGCCCGCAGGCGGATTTTTCACACTCGGCGTAATTATCGCTCTTGTAAATAAGCTTGCCAACAAGAAGCCGCCTCAGGAGATCGGCTGTGCAAACTGTCCCAACGCAAAGAGCTGTCCTACCTTTAACAAGGACGCTCAGAAAGGAGACGCAGAATAATGAAAGAGCTGCTTGTAATCCTCATGAGCGCAATGCTCGTCGACAACTTTGTATTGTCAAAATTCATGGGTATCTGCCCGTTCCTGGGCGTATCTAAAAAGCTTGACAGCGCCGTAGGCATGGGCGCAGCGGTAACCTTTGTAATGGTCTGCGCCACACTCTGCACCTACCCAATCTATACGCTTATTCTCGTTCCCATGGGACTTGAATATATGAAAACTATTGCATTTATTCTTATAATAGCGCTTTTCGTTCAGCTCGTTGAAATGATACTTAAAAAGAAAATACCGTCCCTTTATAATGCGCTTGGCGTATTTCTGCCGCTTATTACCACAAACTGCGCGGTACTTGGCGTAACTATCCTCAATATCGACAGCGGTTATACCCTTTTGCAGTCGGTGGTAAACGCTTTGGGAGCAGGTCTGGGCTTTACTCTTGCTCTTGTTATCTTCAGCGGAGTACGCTCAAGAGTCAACAGCTCGGATATTCCCGAAACCTTTAAGGGGATCCCTGCAACGCTTATCGCCGCTTCAATAGTATCGGTAAGCTTTATGGGCTTTTCGGGACTGTTCGGTTAATTTAAATCATAAAGTCAGGAAAGGAACGGATAAATATGTCAACATATATTTTACCCATGCTGGTTTTCGGCGCTATCGGACTTGCCGCAGGGGTGCTGCTGACGGTATGCTCCAAGATATTCGAGGTCAAGACCGACGAGCGCATCGAAGCCGTAAATGAAGCTCTTCCACAGGTCAACTGCGGTTCCTGCGGATTTTCGGGCTGTGCAGACTATGCTTCGGCAATCGTAATAAACGGCGTACCTACAAATATGTGCAAGCCCGGCGGCGTTGAATGCTCCAAAAAGATAGCCGAGATCATGGGCATGGAAGAAATGGCTGTAATGCCCCAGGTAGCAGTAGTTCTCTGCAACGGCGACTGCAAGGCTACCGAAAGCAAATTCGTTTTTCAGGGAGTACAGTCCTGCAAGGCGGCAAACCGTTTTTACAACGGCTCTGAGGTCTGCACCCACGGTTGTCTCGGCTTCGGGGATTGCGCCAAGGTCTGCCCCCAGAATGCAATTATTGTAAAGGACGGTCTTGCAAGGATAGATAAATCCAAGTGTATCGGCTGCGGACTTTGTACAAAGGCGTGTCCCGACAAGCTTATCGTCCTCCGTGACATAGACAAGAAAATCGACGTATGCTGCTCCTCTACGGAAATCGGAAAGATAGTCCGCAGCGTATGCAAAAGCGGCTGTATAGGCTGCAAGATGTGCGAGAAAAAGTGCGAGCACGACGCTATTCACGTTGAAAACAACCTTGCCCGCATTGATTACAGCAAATGCACCGCCTGCGGAGCCTGTGCCGACGCTTGTCCCACAAAGGCTATACGCAAGTGTGATATGCTCTATGTTTGATTTCGGCTTTTATTTGGAACTGATACTTCCTGCAATTTTCTCCGTAGTACTTATTGTACTTATCTTCCGTATCTTTTCAAAGCCGCTTAAAACGATTCTGTTTATGCTTAAAGGCAAAAAAGTCCGGGCGGAGGTCATTCAGGGAAGCATTGAATACATAGACAGCGTACCTAAAATATGCATTCCGGTCGTGACCTATGAAGATGAAAGAGGTGTACACGTTCTGCTGCTGTGCAAAGACGATTTTACAAGCGCAGCAGCGTTCAAGCCGTCTGCCGGAGATAAAATCACCGTTTTTGCGGATAAAGCGGACGAATATTTCACAACCGTTCATTTTCTGCTGTACAGACTGACAGCGGCCGTTCTGTTGGCGGCAATGCCTGCGCTCATGCTTATAGGTACGGCAGGCATGATAATCGAGCAGCTTGATACATACGGCTTTCTGCACAAATGGTTCGGGATATAAAAGTTTTCACAAAAATACTTGCAATTTTGCGCTATATATTGTATAATAAATTTGTATGAAATTATCGGGGATATTCCCCGCGAAAGGAATGTTTATATTATGTCAAGACTCGTTTCCGCAAAAGAAATGCTCAACAAGGCTCGTGAGGGCAAATACGCTGTAGGTCAGTTCAACATCAATAACCTTGAGTGGACAAAGGCTATCCTCCTTACCGCTCAGGAGCTTAATTCTCCCGTAATTCTCGGCGTTTCCGAGGGTGCAGGAAAGTATATGTGCGGCTACAAGACAGTTGTAGGCATGGTTGAGGGTATGCTTGAAGAACTCAACATCACAGTTCCCGTTGCTCTTCACCTTGACCACGGTACATTTGAGGGTGCAAAGGCTTGTATCAATGCAGGCTTCTCTTCTATCATGTTCGACGGCTCACACTATCCCATCGAGGAAAATATCGCTAAGACAACTGCTCTCGTAAATACCTGCGATGTTCTCGGCATCTCCCTTGAAGCTGAGGTTGGTTCTATTGGCGGCGAAGAGGACGGCGTTATCGGCGCTGGTGAATGTGCTGACCCCAACGAGTGCAAGCAGATCGCAGATCTGGGCGTAACAATGCTCGCAGCAGGTATCGGCAACATCCACGGCAAATACCCTGCAAACTGGGCAGGACTTTCCTTTGACACACTTGCTGCTGTTAAGGAAAAGGTTGGCGATATGCCTCTCGTACTCCACGGCGGTACAGGTATCCCCGAGGATATGATCAAGAAGGCTATCTCTCTCGGCGTTGCAAAGATCAACGTTAATACAGAGTGCCAGCTGGCATTTGCCGCAGCTACAAGAAAGTACGTTGAAGAGGGCAAGGATCAGCAGGGCAAGGGCTTCGACCCCAGAAAGCTTCTCGCACCCGGCTTTGAGGCTATCAAGGCTACAGTTAAGGAAAAGATGGAGCTTTTCGGTTCTGTAAACAAGGCGTAAGGTTAATTCGTAATTCGTAATGCGTAATTCGTAATTATAACTGAAAAAATGAAAGGACGGCTTGATGCCGTCCTTTTTAAATATTGCCTTAACTCAGAATAACACTATTCCGCCATAAAAGCCTTGACTTCCTCGGCACGCCTTTTGCCCTCATCATAGCCCTCCTGCCATACCGCACGGAGGGTTTTCTCGTCCTTTTCAAAGCTGTTCAGCGCATGGGACGGACGGAAAATTACCGCCTTTCCTCTTCGCTCAAGCTCACGGCAAAATTCAAGCTGCTTGTTGTATATCTTGTGCCGCACGAGCAGAAGCATCTCCACTTCGGGATATCTGCGCTTGATAAGCTGGCTCATTACAACGTTGCTCTTTCCGCACTTTTTTACAAAGCCCTCCGGCTGAGTAAGAATAATCACCGTCTTTGAACAGCCGTCCTTCAGCGCCTGCTTTACGGAAATCGGAGAAGCCAGTCCGCCGTCGTAATAAGGCTTGCCGTTTATCATTATTGCAGGAAAACATCCCGGCATTGCACAGGTTGCCCTGAGAAACTGAAAATTGTCATCATCGTCAAAAGCATTGAAAAACTCCGGCTTGCCCGTTTCCGCATTGGTAACGCCCACAAGACATTTGCCCGTATACTGTTTAAAAGTTTCGTAATCAAACGGTACAAGCTCATGTGGTATATCCCCGAAAACAAAGTCCAGACCAAACATACTCCTGCATTTGGCATAGTTGCCCATTCCGAGATAACGCTTGTCATTGCGGTATTTTTCAAGTATCTCGATGTTTCTGCCGAACTGCTTTGAAACATAAGAAAATGCGTTGGAAATTCCTGCGGAAACGCCTACAATGTATGGAAATTCTATCCCCTCTTCAAGAAAAGCGTCCATAATTCCTGCCGAATAAATTCCGCGGAAAGTTCCGCCCTCAAGTACAAGTCCTGTCATAATATGTTAACTTACTCCTTTCGTCCGCCTATTCGCATATTGCGGAAAATGTTTTTTTATGTTATAATGGTAAAAATAATGTATCGGAGGTGTGCGCTGTGAGAAATAAAGTCCTTGTAACTGTGCTTGGTATATGTACCGCTGTGTGTACAGTCATTGCCGATTATGCCTATACAGGACAGGTCTATGACGAGCGTGCCGCCGAAATTCAGCGCTATAGCGAGCTTAACGCCGACCCTCATACACTTTACTGCGGCTACACCGTCGAAGAGCTGGGCGAGGGCTACGAAAAACCCGATACCATTTTCGGCAAAGTCCTGCTTGACGTTCCCGTTATAAGTCAGTATCCCGAACTGCCCATAGGCTGTGAAATAACCAGCGCAGCGGCTGTTCTGCAATACCTTGGCTTTGACGCCGACAAGCTTTATCTCGCTGATAATTATCTTATCTGGGACGATAATTTTACATACGACGAAAACATGGTTTCACACGGTCCCGACCCGTACAAGGTGTTTGCAGGAGACCCTTACAACTGGGGCTACGGCTGTTTTGCACCTGTAATAGTCGATACGCTTAACCGATATTTTGCTGATGCAGCTCCCGATTATGAGGCGCTGTCACTTGATGACGTCAATGCGGCTGACATTGAAAAGCTTCTCAATGAGGGCGTACCGCTGATAGTCTGGGCAAGCCGCGATATGAAGCCGTACAACTACCGCAAGCCTGCCGAGTGGCTTCTCAACGATACGGGCGAGCCGTTCACATGGATAGGAAACTCACACACGCTTGTCCTCTGCGGCTATGACAGCACTTGCTATTACTTCATGGACTGCGATGACAAGGATGAGATAACGCCCTATTTAAAGGAAAGCTTCCTGAACCGCTTTGAAGAGAACGGAAGTCAATGTGTAGCAGTCAAGATAAATAAAGAATAATTATTTTCAATCTACGAAAATATGCGCAATGATATAAAACAAAGCAAAGCCTGCCGCGTCAATAGCAAAGGCAAATACCGCAGCCCAGATCACCGTGATCAAGGGCTGCTTTTTTATTGAGACTTCTGCTTCGGGTACAGGTGCGTTCATTCCCTTCGGAGCCTTTCCGTCACGAACCTTTGCGCTGCCGAACACCCATAAGTTTATAAGAGCATGGATCGCAACAGCAATTATGCACCAAAAGAAATAATCGCTGAACAGAAAAAGCGAGAACACATACTCAACCGCCGCAAGGCAGACAATGTTCAGAAGCACCGTCTTGCAGAAGCTTAAATTGGTTCGGGTGAGCTTTGTGAAAATATAGAAAAACGGCATAAGCACAACCGCATTAAGCAGAACCAGCATAATGTTGCTGCCGATAATATCCGCAAAGAAAACGGAGTAGAACTCCATGGGGAATATATTCCACAGAAATGCCCACAAGACAACAAAAGCAAGCGCTCCCAAAGCGGCAAAGCCCTTGCGCTTGTCCGTGAAGAATTTATCAATTTTACTAAACAAAAATCATCAGCCTTTCGATAAAAATAATATTTCAATAGATTTAATACTAAGATAAATTATAGTTTAGCGTACTATTTTTTTGTGTTTCACAGCGAAGCGACTCAAAAAAGTTCGCCAGCCTTTCAAGGCTGCGGTTTCCAAAGGCAGAGCCTTTGGTCGCCGTCCGCAGACGGCGAAACACCTGCTTCGCCCGCAGGCGTCAAAAAAACGGGGCAGGAGGTGAGAAATGCGACAGCATTTCGAGGAGGGGCGGACACGACCGCCCCTCCTTGTTGCAGGTTTAAGATAACTTTACCTCAAAAACGTGCCGGTGGCACGTTTTTGACGATATAAGTTTGTTTTGAATTGATAGAACAGCAACGGCTTGCGCCGTTGTTAGGAACGCCCTCTCTTACAGGGCGTTCCTCTTTTGAAGCTTCCGCTTCAAAATTCACCTTTGCGGAGCGCTTTTAAGGCGGCGCTGCGGCGCCAAGCTAAGGATTTCGCGCTCTGCGGAGCGCGACCAAAGGGCTTCCGCCCTCTGGACACCTGACCAGCGCGGCTGCGCTGGACCAGCTTGAGTCGCTTCGCTGAAAAACACAGAAAGATAGTATGCTAAATTCTTGTTTATCTTATAAATTCAAAATAAAACAACCACTTTAATTATACCACATTTTCGCCGAAAATCAACACTTTTCTTCCGGCATAAACCAGTACGAATGCATTCCCGAAAGCTGTGTAAGACTGCCTTTGGGCATCTGAACTGCTGCGTTGAACACGTTCATAAAATCTCCGCCGCCCATAATTGCACAGTAAAAGCCTGTCGTCATAAGCACTCCGCCAAACGGAGAATTCGGAAAGAAAATAATTCCCGTAAGAAATGGTACGACCCCCAGCACAAGCGCAGGCATAAGGCTCATAACTATGAACCGTGCTTTTGACATTGGTGAAAGCGTTATCACGAACATCATCAAATGCTTCAATGAATAATACATATAAACCTCAGCATCTTTGCCCATACAAAGAGCGTGTATAAGCTCATGAGGAACAAGCATTACAAATGAAATAATAAGTCCGATAAAATTTAGTGAGGCAAAATTTTCAAAACAGCCCCTTAAAGAAACAGCTATTATCATTCCGAAAAGTACGGGAAGCATAAAAAGCATCGCCATACAGTTTACACCTGCCAAAGTTTTCGGCTCTTTGAACTTTACTGCATTTTCGGGCAGCTCGCCTTTCGGCAGTGCGTCATATGATGTGAATTTACCTTTGAATATCAGCTTCATTGTATACTCTCCTTGCTTTTGTTGTTTTGAATGAACGTCCATACCGCCACAGAAATGATTATCACATATCCGATTATGCTTAGGGGAACAGGAACCTGTCCGAAGATAAAATATCCTGCAATTGCAGAAAAGATGACCTGTGAGTAGTCGTAAACCGAAACCTCTTTCGCAGGGGCAAAGGAGTACGCCCCCGTGATCGAGAACTGTCCTCCTGCGGCAAAAAGCCCTGCCATAAGAAGAATAACAAGCTGTTTTGCGGTCATTGGCGCAAAGCCGATAATCACAAACGGCAGAGTAACAATGCAGGAAAACGCCGAAAAGCAGAATACTATCATCGTGCTTTTTTCGCCTCGCTGCTTCATATACCGCACAAAGGTATACGCCGCACCTGCTCCCATTCCGCCGAGGAATCCGATAAGAGACGGCACAAGCTCCATGTTTGAAAACGTGGGACGAATTATGAAAAGGCTTCCTGCAAAAGCGATAACTATCGCCGCAAGCTGCGCCGGAGATGCCTTTTCTTTAAGAATAAATATGGAGAAAACTACCGCGAAAAACGGAGACAGCTTGTTCAGCATTGAAGCATCCGCAAGAGCAAGATGGTCTACCGCATAGAAATTGCAGAGAAGCCCAACCGTGCCGCAGGCAGCCCGCATAAACATTGCCCCTCGGCAGCCGTTCTGTATCTTCATAGGAGTCCGCTCTTTTATAAGCATTGCCGCCGCAAATACCGCCGCAACAAAGTTACGGAAAAAGCTTTTCTGTATCGACGGCAGGTCGCCAGACAGCCTTACGCAGGCATTCATACCCGTAAAACAAAGTGCAGACAGTATAATGAGCAGCACTGCAGTATTCTTTTTGCTGAGTTTAAACAATTTTAAAACGACCTTTCGGGAAAATTCAATAAGGGACAGCGCTCCGTAATAAAGGAGCGCCAGTCCCCGATAGCAGGTTATTTTGCCGACCATATCCTGCGGAACGTTTCCATGACCTCTTTCATGTCGATAGGCTTAGTAAGATGTCCGTTCATTCCGCACTCAACAGATTTTTTCATATCCTCGTCAAAGGCGTTTGCGGTCATTGCGATGATAGGTACTTTAGCAGCGTCGGGTCTGTCGAGTCCCCTTATCTGTTTCGTAGCTTCAATTCCGCCCATAACAGGCATCCTGATATCCATAAGAATTGCATCGTAATAATTTTCCGCCGAGCCTTCAAATTTTTCAACGGCAGCTTTTCCGTTTTCGGCAGTTTCGGTTTTTATTCCCTCTGCTTCGATAAGAGTCTGCGCAATTTCAACGTTAAGCTCGTCGTCCTCAACGATAAGAACACGCTTTGAAGTAAAGTCAATATCGTCTGCCGCTGCGGTTTCTACCTCGTTAACGGGCTCTGTAATTTTCATTGGGATAGTGAAGAAAAATTCCGAACCCTCGCCGAGAGTGCTGCGCACCTCAAGCTTTCCGCCGAGAAGCTGCACAAGATTGCTGCTTATCGCAAGACCAAGACCTGTTCCGCCGTATTTTCTCACAGTACCCGAATCTGCCTGCTCAAAGCTGTTAAATATCTTTCCGAGGTTTTCCTCGCTTATTCCGATACCCGTATCCTTTACCGAGAAGAATACATTTACCGTACCGTCGGAATCACCCTCGCTTTCGATAACTCTCAGGTGTATTCCGCCGCTTGAAGTGAATTTTACAGCATTGCCCATGATGTTGACAAGTATCTGATTAAGCTTTAGAGGGTCGCCCAGCAGATGGATATGAGGAGCGTCCTTTTCCACTCTGAGCCATATACCCTTGCTGTCGGTTTGTACTCTTATCATGGTATCAAGCTGTGAAATAAGACTGTCAAGATTAAGATATGTCTCCTCGGTAGTCATTTTGCCGCTTTCAATTCTGGACATATCAAGTATATCATTAATAAGCGACAGCAGATAATGCGACGAACTGTCAATTTTTTCAAGGCATTTCATTGTAGACGGGCTTACATTTTCCGAGGACATAGCAATTGCCGTCATACCGATGATAGCATTCATAGGCGTCCTTATTTCGTGGGACATTTTTGACAGGAACTCGCTCTTTGCACGGCTTTCCTGAGTTGTACGGGATTTTGAAATGTATGCGGAAATAATTTTCGTCAGCTCTTTAAGGCAGCTGATAAGGCTTTCATCCGAGGTTTCGGTTTTACATTCATAAACAATAATGCCGCTTACCTCGTCATTATCCCGTATAGGCACTGAATAAGCTGTTCCTTCGCTTCTCATTTTTCCGTCGTCACGCAGAGCGTCTCTTTCAAAAATTGCAGTGTCGGCAATTTTAAAGTCATTTTCGATAAGCTTGTTTTCAAGGTCGGTATAGGCAGCTTTACCCAGAGAATAATTCTTGACCTCAATAGGTGACATTCCGGGTGCGTTCCACTGCTCGGCAATTCTCACTGCATAGTAATCCTTGTTCATGCCGAAAATAAGGATCCTGTCCATACCGAGAGTTCTTCCGGCCTTGCTGATAAGTATCTGGAGCGCCGTTGAAACATCGTCGGTCTTTTCAAAAATATTGAATGCAAACGTGATAATATCTGAGCTTTTCTCGCTTTCCGTATCCTTGAACGGCATAAAGCAATGAGGACCGTTTTTCTTGAAATCCTCCATAAAATCGGTTTTTCCGCTTACCTCATCAACAAAGACGATACCTCCGAACTCGTCTCTGAAACGGTAAGCCGCCTCGGAAGCAAATCTTGTTTTTAGTCTTGCCGCGTCAAGCGGTTCATCAGCATATTTGATATAAGCGCCGGCAACGCATTCAATTTTTACATTTCCTCCGCTGTAAATGCCGGATATACCGTCCATTATACTGCGAAGAAGCGCCCGTGCGTCATCCCTTGAAGTATATGTAGTAAGAATAATAAATTCGTCCATACCGCCGCGGTAAATGATGAAATTCTCAGGAACAAGCCTGCGGATAACAATGGCAGCCTCTTCAAGGACCGCATTGCAGAAGGTCTGACCATACCGTTTGAACATATCCTCCATGTCGGCAATACGAATGATCGCATTGATAGCAGCTTTCCCCTCCATCTCCACCGCAAAGCGTGAAGCGAGAATGCTTCCGTATTCGCTTTTGTAAAAGCCTGTTACAGGGTCGCGGCGTTCCTTTTCAAGCTGAAGCTGCTCCTGCTCTTTTTCCTTGGTAACGTCCCTTGCGCTTGCGATAATTCTGATAAGCTTTCCGCTGCTGTCATAAACGCTTTTGCTCTTAGCAAATGTCCAAATATATCCATCCTCAGCTTTAGGGGCTTTAATTTTCAGATAAATTCCGTCCTCACCAATACTGCCGTCAATAAAATCAAGCAAGGTCTGTATATAATCCTTGTGACAGATCTCCCCGTTTATAACCATGCTGCGGAAATCCCGATACTCCCTTTTTGTTATCTTTCCGTTGTTTTGCGACGGACGGAAATAGTACATATAAAAAATGTCTCTTTCACAGTTGTACTCAAGGATATTATCGTCAATACTCTGCAATGCAAGAAAATATCTTTCACGTTCGGTAATAAGCTCGTTCTGATATTCCGTTCGCTTTCTGCTCAGCTCGTTAAGCATAACGGAAAGATCGTTTATTTCAGAAATATTCGTTTCAATAGGTTCAATGCAGCTGCTTCCGCCGTATTTTTTTACACTGTCCGCAAGAGCCTTGATCGGCTTTACCGTATGCTTTGCCATAATATATACTACCGAAAATCCTATGGCAACCGAAACTGCAAGCGCAATCATAAGCTTTAGGCGTATCTCACCCGTATCCGCATAAATATCGTTCTTGCCGGCAACAGCGGCAACAGCCCATTTTTCACTTTCATAAGGCGAATTATCAGGATATAAATTCAGAGTGCTAAGAGCGCAGTAAGCCTGATTTCCGTTAATTTTTACATCATTGATTTTTTTAATAACGCCATTCCCGAAATCTGAAAACTGAACAGGCTTGCCGCTGTACTGTTCAAATCCGTTGTATGTTTCCGAAACGGCGTCAACTACCGCAATACTGCCTTTATCGCTGTAAGAAATAAGCGCATAGCATCCCCTTGTTCCGCCGGCAGCGTCGCCTGACGGAAGAAGCCCTGCTATTCTGTCGACTGAAACGGCAATTCCCACTGTACCGAAAACAGTTCCGTCATAAACAAGCGGTTCTGAATATGTGATCATCAGCTCGTTTTCATATTTGTTTCCGCTTGAAAGATAGAAAGGTCTGCTCCAGTAGCCAAGATTTTCCGTTTTTGCATAGGGATATCTGTACGCCGCCGAAACGGGAGTGAAGAAAAAGTCCATATCGGTTTCGCCCGGCGTATATCTGTATTTATCGGTCCAGCTTATATCCAGAGGAATAGAATGTTTTTCCGATACTGACGATGGACCGCGCACCATCATAAGGTCTGAATAGTCTGAGGGATTATACTGCGAATCTCCGTCGCTGAAAAAAATGCCGTTAAAAATTGAAGGTGCAGATGTATCCGGCATTTTGTCAGAGTTTGCAAGTACAATAAAAATGCCGCTTGCAGAATTGATGCGCAGAGTCTCAAGCATATCATCGGAAATATTCAGAAGGAATTCCGATGTACACCTGCTACTTTTCAGAAATTCATCGCCTGAAACATTGTTTTTCTCTGCAATTTTTTTAAAGCTTTTTTCTGCTGCGTCCGAAACTCCGGTAAGTATTCCCCACTTGCGGTTCATTTCCGTTTCAAGGTACATAGAACACTTTGAAGCGCTTTCGCTAAGAAGCCTTTCACTGCTCTTGTTAATATCATTTAAGGTATCGGTAAGCGTCAGCGAGCCGTAAAAAACGAACGCCTGCAGAATTGTTGCCGCAAGAAGCGGAATTACAAGGCTTCTCATCAGCGGCATTTTTTCATGTTTATCAGCTGGATTTTTCATAATTATTTCCTTTATATACTAATAATATTAATAATAAAATTACAAATTAATAGATATATTATTAAGTAACATTATACCATATATAAATAAAAAATACAACATATATTGCAATTTTTTCATCTAAATAATTGCATTTTCTTCGGGATAATGGAAATTCCAATCTTTTCTGAGCCTGTCCATAAGTTTCATAACGCCTGCCGTATCCGAAATCGGATTAAGGACGCTTTCTTTACGTCCCTCGGCAATGCATTTCTGCGCCTCTGTTACCTCATATTCATAGCCGTTGCAGAGGTGCGGCGTAACGCTTTCCTCTTTAAACCTTCCGCTTTTATCATAAAGGCGCACGGTGTCCGTACAGAAAAACCACGGGTCAAAAGCGATCCTTCCCTCAGTACCTACAATGACCGCACGGTTTTCATTTTCAATGTCAAAGCCCGAAACAAGGCTTGCATAAGCGTTTTTATATTTCATAATAACAGCCTCGTCCATATCAACACCGAGACCGCCTATATTTGCGGAGGAAATCATTTTCTCAGGCTCAAAGCCAAGAAAAGCCGTTACAAAGCTTATAGGGTAAACTCCCAGGTCAAGAAGTGCTCCGCCGCCCAGTTCGGGACGGAAAAGCCTGTCGTTAGGGTCAAATTCAACAGGATTGGAAAAATCCGCACGGATAGCCTTGATCTCCCCGATTTTACCATCAGATACCCATTCCTTTGCTTTCAGAAAAGCCGGCAGACACTTCATCCACATAGCCTCCATAAAGAAAAGCTGCTTTTCCCTTGCAATTGAAATAAGCTCCTCAAGCTGCGCCGAATTCAGAGTAATGCTTTTCTCGCAAAGAACATTTTTGTTATGCTTAAAGCAAAGCTTCACATTTTCATAGTGACAACTCATAGGTGAAGCAACATAAACAATATCCACATTCGGGTCGGCGGCAAGCTCTTCATAGCTGCCGTAGGACTTTTCGACGCCGTATAAAGAGCCGAATTCTTCAGCCTTTTGCGCATTTCTTGAAGCGCAGGCGTAAAGCTTTGCATCTGGTACGGAATTGACCGCCTTTGCAAAGGTATGTGCGATTTTTCCTGTGGCAAGTATTCCCCAGTTTGTTTTTTTAGGCATATTTTTCTTCCTTTCCCATATGCGGAATTCTCCGGTATTAATTACATAAAGCTTTCGTTCTGTGAACAGCCTATTGCAAAAATTTCAATAGTCTTTCCTGCGCTGTCCTCTGTGGAAACGATTTCTACTTCCATATCCCTGATGCCCTGCCATTTTATTACCTGGAACGCCCAAGGGTCTCCCCAACCGTCGCTTTTATTTGTATCTATCGTCGCTGCTTTTTCGCCGTTGATATATACCTCAAACTTGCCCATTTCGGAGCTGTTGTTTCTCTTGCAGACAAGGAACAGACTGTTGCCCTTAACGGATATTTTTAGCGGCTCAGTGCCTTCACCGGAGTATACCCATGCACCCTTTTTGAAATCCGCAATGCTTCGTGCCTCCACGGAAAAGCTGCCCGTTTCGCCGACCTGAAGATTCTCATTTGAGTTGTCGTAATCGACTTCCGCAAGAAAAGCATTTTCATAAGGATTGCCAAACTTTGCAATTGGCTTAACGTTATATTCGGATTCGACTGCGTCACGCGCTTTAAGCAATTCAAAATAGTTTGAGATAAATTCGGCAACAAGCTTGTGACCCTCAATGTTGGGGTGCGCCTCGTCGTTTGAGTAATCCGCCCAGGTCATTCTTCCTGCCTCAATTTCGGGCTGTATAGCGTCGGGAACGCTTATCATCGGCAGTTCATAGTATTCGCCTATCTGCTTCATATGCTCCTGACAGGTGTGACCCGTTTTCGTCACAGTGAAAAGCAGAATTACAGCCGGCTCATTTTCGCTGTTCAGAATTGTACGCACAAGAGACTCGTATGAATCCTTGTAGATCTGGTCAATGCCGTCATTTACGGCAAATTCCACAAAAACGATATCGGGAACATGATCCAGCACGTCTTTTTTAACGCGGAGATTTCCCAGAATGGACGGCGTACCACTTACGCCTGCATTGACGTACTTCACATTATCGCCTGTGCCGTAATTTTCGGCAATGTAGTTGTAGGAAAGCTTTGCATAGCACTCGTCAGGAGTGCCGCCTACACCCTCGGTAATAGAGCCGCCAATGTAGGCAACAGTCATTTCTTCGCCGTTTGCCGCCTTTGCAAGCTTGCTTTCAAGGCGGTGTGTATTTCCGAACTGCACGAATGAGCGCTGTACCATATCGTTATGTTCCTTTTCTTCAGGAGTAAGCTCGGCAGCCTGTACTGTTTCGCTGACGGACTTGTCAGTCTGACTTTCGCTGTCTGAGGCAGCACAGCTTGAAAATGTAATAAGTGATGATAATATTACTAAAAGTATAAGTTTTTTCATAAAAATCTCCTTCGTGCAATTATAAAAAACGGTACGACCGTGGTCATACCGTTTTCGTTTTCTTACTTGATAAGCTCAACATCGCCAATTATGGGAAGTGGCTTGATCGTGCCTTTATATGCACCAATCATCTGATAAACTATCAGAATGAGCATTGCAATACCAATAATTTTCAGTACCCAACCGACAACGGCTCCAATTAATGGAATACCGCCAAGCACTGCACCAACACCCCAGCATATGACCTCGATGATCGTAAACACAAGACCCTGGTTTGCGCAAAACTTCACATATTCTGAACCTTTACCTACAATAAAATAAATAAGAAAAACAAATGGGAAAACCACAACTGTTGCAATAGTTTTCTTATCCGGTTCAAATTGTGCCATAAACACAACTCCTTTAAAAAGTTCTCGAACAGGGGGCTGCTCGGGATATAAATTTACTTGATGACTCTTATCTTAATAACACTGTCAACAGCTGCAAGCTTTGCAGTGATATCATCGTTAACATCGCCGGATACATCGATCATTGTGTAAGCATAATCCTTCTTGGACTTGTTTACCATATTGTCAATGTTGATTCCTGCATTGCCCAGAACAGTTGTAAGCTGAGAAATAACAGCGGGAATGTTCTTGTGCATAATGCAGATCTTAGTGCCGACTGCATTCATCTCTGCATCGGGATAGTTAACGGAATTCTTGATGTTGCCGTTTTCGATGTAGTCGATAAGCTCAAGAGCAGCCATCATAGCGCAGTTATCCTCGGATTCGGGAGTGGAAGCGCCAAGGTGAGGGATAGCAATAACATTCTTTACGCCGAGAACCTCGTCTGAGGGGAAGTCAACAACATAAGCGGAAACCTTGCCGCTTTCAAGAGCGGAAATAATTGCAGCATTGTCAACAAGCTCGCCTCTTGCAAAGTTGAGTACGCGGACGCCGTCCTTCATCAGTGCGATAGTGTCGGCATTGATAGTACCCTTTGTATCTGCATTGTAAGGAACGTGGATAGTGATGTAATCGGAAGAAGCGTAGATCTCCTTAACATCGTTAACAGCCTTAACAGCAGGGTTAAGACCGAGAGCAGCCTTAACGGAAAGGAACGGGTCATAGCCAACTACCTTCATACCGAGAGCAACGGCAGCGTTTGCAACGAGTACACCGATAGCTCCAAGACCGATAACACCAAGAGTCTTGCCCATAATTTCAGGACCTGCAAACTGGCTCTTGCCCTTTTCAACCATTTTGCCGACCTCAGCGCCGTTGCCCTTGAGTGTCTGGGCCCAGAGCATAGCGTCTGCTACCTTACGGGAAGAAAGGAGAAGACCTGCGATAACAAGCTCCTTAACAGCGTTAGCGTTAGCACCGGGAGTATTGAAAACACAGATACCGAGATCTGCACATTTGTCAACAGGAATATTGTTTACGCCTGCGCCTGCTCTTGCAATAGCAAGAAGGTTGGGAGCGAACTCCATATCGTGCATAGCTGCGGAACGCACCATAATAGCGTCGGGATTCTGGATATCATCCGCAACGTTGTATTTAGCCTTATCAAAATTGTCTGTGCCGTACTTTGAAATTTTATTCAGTGTCTGAATATTAAACATTGTAAAAACCCTCCATTCAATTTTTAAAAAAATATTTATGGGTTACGAACAAGCTCCGACGTTTTACGGTTTTGCGCTTGCGCAAAATTTCTCACGACAGTGAGAAAAGTAAAACTCGGAAACGAAAGCTTTAGCTTTCGTTTTTTAGCCGTTTTCTGCTTCAAACTTCTTCATAAATTCTACAAGCTTTTCAACGCCCTCGATAGGCATAGCGTTGTAGATAGAAGCTCTCATACCGC
>CAMCPM010000019.1 GCA_945876755.1 uncultured Clostridia bacterium | reverse complement strand
TCTAAATATTCTTTTGTTTTTTCAGCTGTCTACTTGACAGGGGGCACTTCATTTCTGTCTATGCTTCCGCTTTTTGTGATGTGAAACAGATTATCTAAGCTTTGAGCCGTTGGGGATATCCTTGTCAACGAAGATAACGCGTGCGTCTTCGCCAACGTCTGCGGCAACTATCATGCCGTTGGACTCAACTCCGCAGAGCTTTGCGGGTGCAAGGTTTGCAACAACGATAATTTTCTTTCCGATAAGGTCAGCAGGCTCGTACCACTTTGCAATACCTGAAACGACCTGACGTGTGCCGAAGCCGTCATCAAGCTGGAGACAAAGCAGCTTCTTTGCTTTGGGTACCTTTTCGCAGGCCTTGACCTCTGCAACACGCAGGTCTACCTTGCCGAAATCGTCAATTTTAATTGTATCTGCAATAGGTGCAAGATTTACCTTGTCCTCGTCCTCGGCAGGCTTTGGAGCATTCTTCAGCAGGATAGCATTAAGCTCCTCGGTCTCCTTTTCAATGTCAAGTCTGGGGAACAGAACTTCTCCCTTCTTGACCGTCACATTTTCGGGAAGTACGCCGAACTTGCCTGCATTTTCATATGTGATAAGGCTTTCGTCAGCGCCTATCTGCTCCCACACCTTCGGCATAGTCGTAGGCATGAAGCAGGAAAGCAGCGTCGTGGAAATTCTGATAGCTTCCAGCAGATTGTAGAGGACTGTTGCAAGACGGGCTTTCTTTGACTCGTCCTTTGCAAGCACCCAAGGAGCAGTCTCGTCAATATACTTGTTTGCACGGCTTATTACCTTGAATATCTCAGCAAGTGCATTGTTGAGTTGAGTTTCGTCCACAAAGCCGTCAACATTTCCTCTGAGAGCCTTTGCCATAGCGATAAGTTCGTCGTCAACAGGGTCGGACTCTCTTTCAGCAGGGAGAGTTCCGTCGAAATATTTGATTACCATTGCAACGGTACGGGAAACAAGGTTGCCGAGGTCGTTGGCAAGGTCGGAATTGATACGGTCTATCATTATCTTGTTGGAGAATGAGCTGTCCGCACCGAGAGCCATCTCACGCATGATGTGATAGCGGATAGCGTCTGCACCGTAGCGCTCGCCCAATACGAGAGGGTCGACAACGTTACCCAGAGATTTGGACATTTTCTGACCGTTGAAGGTTATCCAGCCGTGTACAGCAAGGTGCTTTGGCAGCGGCAGGTCAAGAGCCATAAGCATAGCAGGCCAGATTATAGCGTGGAAACGCATGATATCCTTTGCGACCATATGAACGTCAGCAGGCCAATATTTTGCATAATCATCGTGAGCGCTGTTTTCATAGCCCAGAGCGGTGATATAGTTTGAAAGCGCGTCTATCCAAACGTAAACAACGTGCTTGTCATCAAATGTTACCGGAACGCCCCACTTGAACGTAGTACGGGATACGCAAAGGTCCTCAAGACCCGGCTTGATAAAGTTATTTACCAACTCGACTGCACGTGTCTTGGGGCGGAGATAATCTGTCTCAAGAAGCAGCTTTTCGATCCTGTCGGCAAATGGGGACATTTTGAAGAAGTAAGCTTCCTCCTTAGCCTCGGTTACCTCACGGTGACACTCGGGACAGCAGCCGTTTTCGTCAAGCTGGGATTCGGTCCAGAAGCTTTCGCAGGGAGTGCAGTATTTGCCCTTGTACTCGCCCTTGTAGATGTAGCCCTTGTCGTAAAGAGCCTTGAAAATTTTCTGCACCGCCTCAACGTGGTAGTCGTCAGTGGTACGGATATAGCGGTCGTAGCTGATATTCATATATGACCAGAGGTTCTTGAATATTTCAACTATCTCGTCAACGTACTGTTTTGGAGTAATGCCCTTTTCGGCAGCCTTCTGCTCAATTTTCTGACCATGCTCGTCGGTGCCTGTGAGGAACATAACGTCATAGCCCTGCATTCGCTTATAACGGGCAATAGAGTCGCAGGCAACGGTAGTGTAGCAGTGACCGATATGTGGGTTGCCCGACGGATAATAGATAGGGGTCGTGATGTAGAATGGTTTTTTTGACATTTTATATTCCTCCTAAAAGGGTTTATTTGCATACATATCATATTATACCCCAACAACAGTCATTTGTCAATTTTCAGGGCAAAAAAATAGCAGGACAAACGGTGCCCTGCAAATGAAATAAAATAAAAGAAGTAAAAAAATATGTGTAGAACAAAAGAAAGGAGACAACAAAACGGATGTTAAACTAATTAAATGTATTAGACGATTTCTAACATCAATAACATTATAAACTATTTTAGCAATTACGTCAACAGGTTTTGGCAACATTTTTTGATTTTGTATATATGCACAAAACAAAGCGGATTAATTTGTCATTTATGTAAATTGCATCTTTTTTATATGGTTATAAAACTAAATATAAACCAAATCAGATAAGTATAAACTGTAATAAATCACGTCAAAAATCAACTTGATAAAAATTAATTAAATTTAATTATATCATATAATAATCTGTTTGTCAAGAGATTTTTGCATTTACAAACAATAATTTTTTATAATAATTTTACGGATTGTATTGCTGTGAATACAATCCGTAATAATGTTTTCATTCAGTTAAGAGTTCTTTCCGCTGCCCTTTTTGGTCATGATAAGAACCGTTGCAAGAACTGCAATTATCATCGCCATAACAACGATAACAATAACAACGCCCACGCCAAGTCCGCCGGACTGCTGTACATTTTCGCTTCCTGCTTCGGCAGCTTTTTCGGTCACGGAGCTTTCCTCTGCTTCCGTATCGGTTTCAGCTTCGGAGCTTTCCGCTGCCGCTTCGGTTTCGGCTTCAGAAGCCTCCGTTTCGTAAACGTCGTTATTCTCTTCGGGAACTTCCGCTGTCAGAGAATATTCTCCCGTAAGGTCCTCGGCAATTTTAATATTGTTCTGCTCCCAGCTTTTATAGCTTTCTCCCGAGCCATCATAACAGTGTATCGTTGCTCCCACGTTGCGAAAAACATCGCTGTCCAGAGCAGGTGCTTCTTTGCTGTAAGCGTAAATATCTTTCAGAGCATTGCAGTCAGCAAAAACGCTCATGCCGATTTTTTTAACGTTTGGTCCTATCGAAATTTTCTCAAAGCCGCACTTGCTGAAGGTATTGGGATATATCTCGGTGATCCCTGCCGGAATGACAAATTCCCTAATGGATTTGCAGTCCTGAAAAGCGCCCTCGCCGATATATGTTACCGCTTCGGAAACGGGAATGTCCTCCAGCGCCTCACAGGCGGCAAAAGCGTAATCATCAATTTTTGTAACCGTGGAAGGCATTTTTACCTTAACGAGCTTTCTGTTTCCGGAAAAAGCATTCTTTCCTATCTCGGCAGTATTTTTCGGCAAGGTCAGGAATGAAAGCTGATTCCTTGATGGCAGAGCGTTTTCGGGGATTATACCGTTTTCAACCTCAGTGCCTGCAAGCTCGAGAATTTCCAGATTGGGGATAGCCGTAAGCGCATTGAAATCGCTTGCGTTAAGAGTACCCGAAAGAACGGCGACATTCTTGATGAAGTTGTAGTCCGTGCCGTCGGCTGCCTCACTTATTGCGTCCGCAAGCTTACCCGTTTCAAAGGAAGAAACCGTCAGGTTTTCCTCGCTGCCCTCCGCATGGGAAAGTATCGGCATAATAATAATTCCCAGAAGCATTGCGGCGGCAATAAAGATAACGAATATTCTTACCAGCGTACTTTTTTTCTTGACATATGTATTTGTGCTTTTTGATTTATTTGCCATGAGCTTTATTCCTCCCTGATATCACCGCGGCCTATCGAAAAGCGTCCTGCGATCTGGATATTCTGCGGAGTAAACAGCAGGACGTCGGTAGTAAGCGGATTTTTAGCCTTTCTGTATTCGCTGAGGATGACTGTTCCCAGTCCCTCAAGGATATCGTTTGTAATATTTTTCAGTACAAGCAGGCTTTCACGGGATGGTGCAACTACGAGAAATTTTGCTCCCAGCCGTTCATAAACCACGCTTCTGAATTCGTTGCACATTATGAGCGAGCTGACAAATACGGGAGAATTTATTTTAAACTCCAGAGCCTTGATGCTTCCGCAGAAAGTCTCCTCGCTGATCTCGGCCTTGGAAAGAATTTTGCACATATTCCTGTCTGCAACCGAGAAAACGACCTCTCTTGGAACTCCCCAGCGTTTCAGGGAGGCTTCGTCCAGGAAATGCACGATTTCCTCATCAGGCGTATAAACAACGACTTTTTTCAGGCCATCCACAAAATCGGCGCTTATCATGGTGCTGTCAACGTCTTTTTCACGCATGATAAGAAGCCGCAGGAACTCCTGTCCGTTGGTGAATGATACCATTCTTCCCTTTATAACGAAATCCTGTTCCAGCTTTTTGATAAGCCTGTCCAGCTCTTCATCGGACTGGGTCTTCTCATAAATGGCTCTTGCTTCGCCCACATTTATCTTAAATGTTGCTGCGCCGTTTGAAATTTCATACACGCTGTCGTTTTCCTTTGAGACGATATGGAAATTCTGCCGTCTCAGGGCGTTTCTGAAGCCGGCTTCAAACTTATCGCGGCAGAGCATTCCGCCGATTTTTTCGGCAAGCTTCAAAACAAACAGCTCCTTTCAGCTTAAAACTTGCACGTTTCATATTGCATACACATACAGTATAACATATTTGAGCCGACTTGTACACAGCTTTTCAAAATTAAAAATGCAGAATTTTTCCGTCGATTTTTTGGCATTATGCCGTATTGTATCCTGTCGTATCAGTCGTGGCGCTGTTCCGTGTTGGCAAAGGTCTCGCAGAAGCGTCCCGCAAAAGCCGGAGGTTCTTCCTTTGCATAAAGATGTGAAATATCTCCGAAGGAGCTTACTCTGAATGAAGCGATACCATCACGGCGCTCCTCGGTATTGACCGTTGTTACCGAAGTGGGTGCAGCCATAAGACCGTGCCACAGCACCATCGGGGAAATTCCCAGCAGATGACCAAGCATAACGCATTCCACGCCGAAGTGGCAGAAAAACACTATTGTATCCTCGTTCGGCTTTTCTGCACGGTATATCATTCCGTCACGCTTATAGCCGTGGCGCTCAATAATTTCGTCAAGACCGTTCCATACAGCTTCAAGACCTGCTTTCATGTCCGCTTCTTTCATAACGGGAACGTCATACCACTTATCCTTGTCATAATATTCGGGAACGGCTGTCCAGTCAGCAGGCAGCATATCCCACGCAATTCTCCGTTCTCCCGTATAGCGGTCAACGATTTTTACATCGTATTCACGAAGCCATTGCAAAGTTTCGGCAGTACGCTTCGCTTTTTTCAGAGTAAGAGAAGCGGTGTCACGGGCTCTTCCCAAGGGAGAAACGTAATAAGCCTTTACGTCCATGGGAGCAATTCTTTCCGAAAGCATTTCCGCCTCGCGCCAGCCCTTTTCGGTCAGGGAATCTATGGCGTAATCAGGGTCGCCGTGTCTTATTATCAATATTTTCATATGTAAACCTCTTACTTTAAATTTGCGCCTTGACGGCATATTTTTATTATAGTATAACTGCCTGAAAAAGTCCAGAAAAAATTTTTTACGCTGCGGCGCAAAACGACAAAATATGTCCTTGCGGTATGCTATAATATAAATAGATGAAGTGAGGAAACCCCTTGTTCCTGTTAAATGCGCTTCATTTATCTCTTTACTTCTTTTTCAATATTTGTGTTCTGCGCTTTCGGCCTGTCCGTTTTTCGGACGGGCTGAAAGCGTTTTTTAACGCAGAGGTTTAAAAACGCATATAATATCATCGGGGGGGCGGTATGCCTCTGCGGACAGAAACGGACAGAAAAATTTTTTGCTGATGATTATTTTCATAAAAAACGTCAACAATATCACCAAAGCGGTATAATACTAAAAACCAATTAAACTGTAGACAAAAAAACTTCGCATAATCCATATACGCAAGATTATGCTCGATTTTTTGTACAGTTTTTAAATGGTTTTTAGTATAAAACCGCAACTCGGTAAAATAGGAGTGTATGGAAGTGTCAGTAAAAAGGGGAGAAATTTATTACGCGGATCTGAGTCCCGTTGTCGGCTCCGAGCAGGGCGGAATAAGACCCGTGCTTATCGTTCAGAACGACGTGGGAAACAAACACAGTCCGACGGTCATTGCAGCGGCTATTACAAGTCAGCGTGAAAAATCAAAGCTGCCGACGCATATCGAGCTTAATGCTGATAAATGCGGACTTCAAAAGGACAGCATAGTTCTGCTTGAACAGATCAGGACAATTGATAAAAAGCGGCTAAAGGAGCGTATGGGTGAGCTTGACCCTACGGCAATGACAAAGGTTAACAGCGCTCTTTCCATCAGCTTCGGTCTGCATAATGACGCTACATAAGACAGCGCATTGTCTTGTGCGGCTAAGGAACTATCACTCTGTATTGATAATAAACGCAAAGTCACTTTTTTAAAATGAAAAGCGGCTTTGCGTTTTGTTTTATACTAAGAACCAATTAAAAACTGTACAAAAAATCGAGCATAATCTTGCGTATATGGATTATGCGAAGTTTTTTTGTCTACAGTTTTATTGGTTATTAGTATTATTTATATATAAATCGGATGTTAATTTTTCTTTTCAATCCGCCGAAAATATGATATAATATAGCACAGCACATCGTCATATCTTTTAAGGCAAGGAGATATTCTGCATGAAAAATAAATTGTTTATGGCTTCGGTATTGCTGTGCGCAATACTTATTCCGCTGACCGCCTGTCAGAGTTCATACGAAAGTGTTACGGAAATTTCCGACAGCCGCTATGAGGAGTTTGCTGCCGATACGGACGGATATCTTGAGAAAATAAAATTTCAGGGAGCAGTTTTGGTTTCCGTCGGTGACGATATTATTTTTGCAAAGGGTTACGGGTCATCTGATGAAAAAGACCCGGATTCCCTGCCTCTTGATATACACAGTACCTTTGAGATAGGTTCAATGACAAAACAGATGACCGCTGCCTGCATTCTCGGTTTGGAAGAAAAGGGTCTGCTTGATACTTCCGATAGTCTGGAAAAATATTTTCCCGAGTATGCATACGGACAGGATATTACTATAGATATGCTCCTGCATATGAGGTCGGGACTTGATGACCCTATCAACTCGCCCCGTACCTTTTTCCCTGAGGATACTGCCGAGGAGCTTATCTCCGCCGAGCTTGAAAACAGACCTGTACCGGAAGATATCGTAATGCAGTATTTTTACGATGTTCCTCTCCGCGGCAAGCCGGGTGAAAGAATGGACTACTGCAACATGAATTATTACCTGCTGGCGTGTATAGTTGAGCAGGTTTCGGGCGAAAGCTTTGACGACTATATCCGCAAAAATATTTTCGATAAATGCGGCATGACGGAAAGCAATACCGATTTTCAAGGCACAACTTCCAAAGCATATGACAGCGCAGGGAGGTATTACAGCATACCAAAGCCCCTTGCAAAGGGTTCGGGAGAGGTAAATTCCAGCGTTATCGACCTGTTCAAATGGAACCATGCGCTTTATACGGGCGATATCCTTGGAGAAGAGGCTCTTGAAAAGATGCTGCGTTCCGAAAAAGGCTATGCCTGCGGACTTTTCTCAGGCGGCGGAACTGCTCTTCACGGCGGCTCTACCGATGTGTTCAACTCCTACGGAATTTATTATATGCAGGATGAAATGCTTATTATCGTACTTGAAAACCGTCCGATAGAACGTAGTAATTCCACTTCAATAGGGGGAAATATACGGAAGTATTATCTTGGGATGATTTGACCGCAGGTACAGAAAATTTCTGCAGAGAACAAAATCTGCCGGCTGTTTTGTCATTTTCCGTCGAATAATTATCATTGACTTTTGGTACAAAATGGTATATTATATTGTTGTAATGCCCATAATATTCCAAAAAGATAAGGATTGATGAAAATGATTTGCCCTAACTGCGGAAAGGAATATAACGAAAAAATGACCTGCTGCATAAGCTGCGGAGCTGATCTTGTTCCGTTTGAGCAGGATTCGGAGCAGACTGTCTTTGAACCGATAATTCTCGAAACCGCCGCGGAAAGTCCTCCCGAAACCGAAAAAACCGAAAAATCCGACTTCGTGAGGAAGCTTCCCGAAAAGCCTTTTCCTGCTCCGAAGGATATCTCTGTTCCCGTAATAAAAAAGAAGAGATTTTCTTCCGTTTCCGGTGCGGCAAGGTTTACAGGCTCGCTTATCACTTCGGTTTTTATGTTTATGTTTATTTTGATGTCAGCTTCGGCGGCAGCTCTTCGGCTTGCTACCGACAATGAAAATATTGCCGAATTTGCCGGTCGGGTCGATGTGATGAGCCTTCCTGCGGCGCAGGCAGTCATCACTGACGGCAGATATTCGATTGAGGACGGCGCAACCGTTCAGGAGGCTATTTACGTTATGTCGCAGGGTACGGGGCTTACCCGTGACGACATAAGGACCATCTATGAAACATCGACAGTACGGAATTTTCTTACATCGCAGCTTACGGGTTATGCCGAATTTATACGCAGCGGAAAAGTTCCCGAAAAGCTTACCTCGGAAAAACTCAAAGACGTTTTCAGTGAGAATCTTGGTTTGATAGACAACGCAATGGGAAAGCCTCTTTCGCAGCATGATATAGACCTTGCTTTTTCCGAAATAGACCGTTTTCAGCCAAAGCTTGACAAGCTTTCCCCATCAAGCCTTGAAGCGGCTGTGGGAGAAAACGGTCTTGCGGCAGTCAGACTGTTCAGCTCAGTACCCTTTATAGTCGGAACTGCTGCGCTGGCGGTGGCAATGCTTCCGCTGCTTAGGGCAATTAATAAACGGGGTGCCCGTACTCTTGCATGGGGAGGCGGCGCTGTAATTTCAGGCGGAGCTGTCGTGTTGGCGGCAACGTTTCTGTTTTCGGTTCAGTTCCCGTTTTCGGGACAGGACAGGCTTGTGCGCAGTCTTGCAAAATACGCCGCAGATGTGATATCTCCCGACCTTTACCGTATAGGCGGTTCTCTTGCTGTTCTTGGAATAGTGATGCTGATATGGGCGGCGTCCCTGAGAAAAAGCGTTTCAGTCGGATAAAAAACAAACCTGAGAAGAGTAGTTCTTCTCAGGTTTTAATTTTGCAGTATTATCAATTAATAATATCACGGCCGAAATAATCCGTTTCTTCGCTTGAGACTGAATATCCCGATATCGACGAGGTATCTGCGGCAAGAGTGATCTCTTTATGTAATATCTCAATATCGCCGGTTATATTTTTTCTTAGTACCGTAAGCATAATTTTGTCTCCGGGAACTTTTCCCGAAAGCACTTCTGTTATCTCCTCAGCGCCGTAGACTCTTACGCCATCCATTTCGGTGATAATATCGTAAGGCTTCAGACCTGCATTTACAACATCGCATGATGGGTCAATATCCATTACGCAGAGACCTGCCTGCAAGCCGTATTCACTTGCTGCGGCGTCGCCTATGGAAAGATAGCTTATGCCGACCTTTGTGCGCGAAGTAACATATCCGTAAGCGATAAGGTCTTCGGCAATTGGTACTGCATCGTCAATTGCTATGCTGAATCCGATATTTTCATATTTTTCATGGTTCATAAGCGCAACAGCAACGCCGACTACCTGACCGTACATATTTACAAGCGCTCCGCCGGAATTTCCCGGATTGAGAGCTGCGTCCGACTGAATGCAGAGTATCGTGGAGCTGCTGATGTAGTTGGTATTTATTTCACGTCCGAGACCGGTAACATGACCGTATGTTACTGTATTTTCAAAGCCGCCGCCTGCTCCTGCAAGGGCGACCTCTTCGCCTATCACAAGGGAAGAGGAGGTGCCTATCTGTGCGGGAACAAGGTCTGTTCTGTCGACCATAATGACCGCAAGGTCGCTTTTTTTATCCATACCGATGATTTTGGCTTCGCTTTCGGTACCGTCGTAAAACAGAACGGATATCTGCTTTGCTCCGTCGATAACATGAGCGTTGGTGAGAATATATCCGTTTGACGTAAGGATTATTCCCGAACCTGTCGAAACGGGCGCATAAGGTATTTCATCAAATATCTTGACCTGTACCTGCGACGGAAGAACTGCCTTTGCAACTCCTACAGTAGTAAGAAGTCCTGTTTCTTCGTTTTGATAATATTCTTCCTCAAGCACGGGTTTTTCAGCGGTGGGAAGAACTACAGGAGCAGCTGCGTGCTGTTCTGCGTTCTGGGCCTGTGTGATATTGGAATAATCATTATTTTTCCCGTTATCCTTGCTGCTCTGTTTTGCGATCCCTATGGAAAGCAGTACAACAGCGGCAACGAGGATTATAATAAGCGATATCAGACTCCAGAAGCAGCCGCCTGAAAATTTCTTCTGTTTTGGCGGATTACCGCTCGGAAACTGCTGTACCGGAGGCGGATAAGCTCCCATCGGGTTATATTGCATATTAGGCATCGGCATACCCTGCATATTCGGCATATTCTGCGGCGGAACATACTGCGGTGTAGATTGTGACGCCGGCGGGATATTTCCGCTGTAAGCCGTTTGTTGATCTGGGGTCTGCTGATTGCTGATGTCCGCCGTGTCGTTATCCGGTTTGGCGGCATTTTCAATATCGGGAACAGAAGCCTTGTTTTCATCAAAATTATTGTCCATTAAGATCCTCCGTTTATGGTGGTTGATTTACCTGCGGTCGCCCAGAGCCTTTTTCAGGCTGAATGTAAATTCCGCATACTGTTTCGGTTCGCTTGTAACCACAATTTTTCCGTCATGCAGCTTCATTATTGAGCTGACGATGGAAAGTCCGAGACCGACTCCGCCCGGGTCTATTCCTCTTGACTCGTCTGTTTTATAGAATCGCTCGAAAACTTTGGAAATTTCCTTTTCGTTTAGTCCGTCTCCGCTGTTTCTTATAGAAACGCTGCGCATACCGTTTTCCTCTTCGTAGAATGCAAATCTGATATAACCGTCTGTATTAACAAATTTTACTGCATTTTCAATCAGATTGTAAATGACCTGCTGGATAAGGTCGGGGTCGGCGTTTACACGGAATGCGTCGGTGTCAAGTCCTTGAATGTCAATATTCTTTTCCTCAATACGTTTTTCAAAGCTCATAAGGGTCTGGACTATATACGGCAGTATATCGAAATCCTCGGTGGAAAGTTTAAGCTCGCCAGCTTCGTACTTTGAAATATTGAGCATGGAACGGACAAGTCTTGCAAGGCGGTTTACTTCCTTTGAGACAATCTTCAGGTAATGGTGGTGCTGCTCTTCTGGGATAGTGCCGTCAAGAATACCGTCTATAAAACCGCCGATAGTGGTCATAGGCGTTTTCAATTCGTGGGAAACGTTTGAAATGAAGCTTTTTCGCGTCTCTTCTATCTCTTCAAGAGAGGCAGCCATCTCATTAAGGGAATTTGCAAGAAAGCCCAGCTCATTCTCATCTGAAATATGAAGCTTCCGGGAAAAATCGCCTTCGCCGAACCGTCTTGCCGCCATAGTCATTTCTCTGATTGGAGTAAGCAGCCGTTTGGTCGAAGTATACACTATTATCAACGCTATCGACATTATTACTGCCGCGGTAATTATCAGTGTAACAGTGATCCCGAGCATATATTCGGGCAGTTTGTTGACCTTTATCTTTGCAAGTATATAGTATTTTTGACCGTTAAGGTTTATTTTCTGCGAATAGATAAAGTAATCGCTGTCATAAAAACCGTCAAGACTGCTAAGCTCGTACAGACCGTTCTCCGTAATTCGGTCAAGTGTCGGTTTTTCGATTTTTTTGCCTGTATGCGAACACGGCGATGCCTCGGAACATACCAAAGCAACGCCGTCTGAATCAATAAGTGTAATATCCGAACCGATGTATTCCGACATCGAGCCGTAAATATTTTTCAGATCTTCCGTATCGACCCTGCCGTTTTTTTCTACCGATGAAAAGGTTGCGTCAAGCAGCATACCCGATCTTCTTGAAAGGTAATCGAACTTGTCAACCTTGTAATTTTCGCAGGAAACGACCAGAAGAACTGCGCCTATGCATATTACCGCTGTTGAGAACACCGCAGCACACAGACAAAAGAACTCGGTAAAAACGCTTTTACGCATTAGCGTCCTCTTCAGCTTCAAACTTGTAGCCTACGCCCCATACTGTTTTGAGCGCCCATTTTTCCGAAACACCCTCAAGCTTTTCACGGAGACGCTTGATGTGGACGTCGATAGTTCTGGAGTCGCCGTAATACTCAAAGCCCCATACCTCGTCAAGAAGCTGGTCACGGGTATAAACTCTGTTGGGGTTTGAAGCGAGGTAGAAAAGAAGCTCCAGCTCCTTGGGAGGAGTATCCATTACCTTGCCGTCAACGCGAAGCTCGTATCTTGTCATATTTACAACAAGCTTGTCATAGCGGACTTCCTTGACCTCGGACTCGGAATTTGTCTGACCGATACGGCGTGAAACCGCCTTGATCCTTGCGATAACTTCCTTTGTATCGAAAGGCTTTACGATGTAGTCGTCAGCGCCGAGTTCAAGACCAAGAACCTTATCGAAGGTCTCGCTCTTAGCGGTGATCATGATGATAGGCACATTAGATTTTTTGCGGATCTCGCGGCATACCTGCCAGCCGTCCAGCTCGGGGAGCATGATATCGAGAAGCACAATATCGGGTTTGAGGGCGTTGAATTTAACAACAGCCTCATCGCCGTCGTGGGAGATGATAACTCCATAGCCTTCCTTTTCGAGGTAAAGCTTGAGGAGTTCGCAGATATTATTGTCGTCGTCAACTACTAAAACTTTTCCGAGTGACATATTAGACCATCCTTTCAAAATGCCGTTCCGTGCGCTTGTCGGTTTTGCAGACTATGCCGTAAGAGCAGCAGAACGAGGTGAAGTGTGATACTGAAACTTATTCTGCGTCATTCAGCATAAGACAACAGCAAATATTTTTATATAATTAGACGTTTAAATTATACCAAAACATGGACTTTAATAAATGAATATTTAATTTCTAAATAATGTCTTATTTGTAAATTTAACAAAATATTTCTTTTATGATTAAAAATAAAAAATAAAAAGTTCATTTTTGTAATGTGTCATGCCTTATATGGAATATCATTATATATTAGCCAATTTATTAGACAAATATGTAAAATCACAATTAAAAAATATATTTCGGTTTGTACAATATGCCAAAATAATTGAAAATATTGTGAAAACACTTGATTTCTGAAAAAATGTTGGTAAAATATAATTAGCACTCAAAAAGAAAGAGTGCTAACACATTCGGACTTAAAGTGCTAAAATCTGCACTGTACCCCGAATTTATTAAGTTTAATCTTACTTGCATAAATTGAAAGGAGTTTTTAAAATGACTATTAAACCACTTGCAGACAGAGTTGTTATCAAAATGACAGAGGCTGAGGAGACTACCAAGAGCGGTATCATTCTCGCAGGAAGCGCTAAGGAAAAGCCTCAGGTTGCAGAGATCGTAGAGGTTGGCCCCGGCGGAATGGTTGACGGCAAGGAAGTAAAGATGTTCGTCAAGAAGGGTCAGAAGGTCCTTATTTCCAAGTACAGCGGCACAGAGGTAAAGGTTGACGGCGTTGAGTACACTATCCTCCGTCAGGACGACATCCTCGCAATCGTTGAATAAGCTTACATCAATACTATTATAAAGGAGATTTTTTACTATGGCTAAGGATATTATTTACGGCGAAGAAGCAAGAAAGGCTCTTCAGGCAGGTATCGACAAGCTTGCTGATACAGTTAAGATCACTCTCGGTCCTAAGGGCAGAAACGTTGTTCTTGACAAGAAGTTCGGCGCTCCCCTCATCACAAACGACGGTGTAACCATTGCAAAGGAAATTGAACTTGAGGACGCTTTTGAGAACATGGGCGCACAGCTTGTTAAGGAAGTTGCTACAAAGACAAACGATGCAGCAGGCGACGGTACTACTACCGCTACACTTCTTGCACAGGCTCTTATCCGCGAGGGTATGAAGAACATTGCCGCAGGCGCTAATCCCATGATCGTAAGAAAGGGTATGGCTAAGGCTGTTGACGCTGCTGTTGAAGCTATCAAGGGCAATTCAAAGGCTGTTGCAGGCTCTGACGAGATCGCAAGCGTTGCTGCAAACTCTGCTGCAGATGAAAGCGTAGGCAAGCTCATTGCAGAGGCTATGGAAAAGGTTACAGCAGACGGCGTAATCACCATTGAAGAATCCAAGACCGCAGAGACATACTCCGAGGTAGTTGAGGGTATGCAGTTCGACCGCGGCTACATCACACCTTATATGGTTACAGATACAGACAAGATGGAAGCTGTTATCGACGACGCTTACATTCTTATCACAGACAAGAAGATCTCTTCTATTCAGGAGATCCTTCCCCTCCTCGAGCAGATCGTACAGAGCGGCAAGAAGCTTGTTATCATTGCTGAGGACATCGAGGGCGAGGCTCTCTCAACACTTATCGTAAACAAGCTCCGCGGCACATTCACCTGCGTTGCTGTCAAGGCTCCCGGCTTTGGTGACAGACGCAAGGAAATGCTCCAGGATATCGCTATCCTCACAGGCGGTCAGGTAATTTCCGAGGAGATCGGTCTTGAGCTTAAGGATACTCAGATCACACAGCTCGGCCGTGCTAAGCAGGTCAAGATCACCAAGGAAAACACTATCATTGTTGACGGTGCAGGCGCTAAGCAGGATATCAAGGACAGGATCGGTCAGATCAAGGCTCAGATCGAGGTCACAACTTCCGATTTCGACAAGGAAAAGCTTCAGGAAAGACTTGCTAAACTCAGCGGCGGCGTAGCTGTTATCAAGGTCGGCGCTGCAACCGAGATCGAAATGAAGGAAAAGAAGCTCCGTATCGAGGACGCTCTTGCAGCTACAAAGGCAGCAGTTGAAGAGGGTATCGTAGCAGGCGGCGGTACAGCATTTGTTAACGCTATGCCGGCAGTTTCAAAGCTTACAGCTTCACTCACAGGTGACGAAAAGACAGGTGCGGCTATCGTTCTCAAGGCTCTTGAAGAACCCGTTCGTCAGATCGCAGCTAACGCAGGTCTTGAGGGCAGCGTAATTCTCGACAAGATCGTTCGCTCCAGAAAGGTCGGCTACGGCTTTGACGCTTACAGCGAGACTTACGGCGATATGATCCCTGCAGGTATCGTTGACCCGACTAAGGTTACACGTTCAGCACTCCAGAACGCAGCTTCCGTTGCAGCAATGGTTCTTACAACAGAGAGCCTTGTTGCTGACATCAAGGAGGAAACTCCTGCTGCTCCTGCAATGCCCGCAGGCGGAATGTATTAATTAATGCGGAATGCTTAATGCGTAATTCGTAATTAAACAGCATAAATAAAAAACACTGGAACTCAATAATTGGGTTCCGGTGTTTTTTTGCAATCAAAATTGCTATGTGTGCGTATATCCGGACTGCAATTGACAAACCCTGCTTATTGTGGTATACTTTGGCTTGATTGGAGCTTTACATTCACGAACGGGAGGGTGAACAAGTTTGACGGAAAGCAGATTCGGCAAGGCTTTTTCCGAATACGGCGGAAAGCTTCTGACATGGCTCATGTGCGCAGTCTCGATGTCTTTGGTAATATATATTTACACGGAAAGTCCGTTTAACGGCTTTACGCTGCTTGCGGCTGCAATGTCGGCAGGACTTGTTTTTCTTTTCGATTATCTGCGGACTAAAAAGCTCGGCGGCTTGGTTTACCTTGCGCTGCTTATCATGGCAGGCTTTATACCGGGTGCCCTGTTAGGCGGAGAAAATGCCCGTCCGTTTGTTATATGGTTTTTCTCGGGCGCTCAGGCTGAAGAAACAAGAGAGGTTTTCCTGCTTGCGCTGACTCTGCTTTTGGGATTTTTCCTTACCTCTGCTGTCTACTATTTCACACGGATTATTTACCGTTCGCTGATGCTTGTACTGGTGTCGCTGATACCCTTTGCGATCGCGGTAAAAACAGCGGTCAATCCGCCGTACGCTTATGCAGCTGTTATGGCTGCGCTGAATCTGACAGCTTTTATAACCGACGGAAGAAAAAATATATTAAAGGGAGCGAAAGCTTCGGGCGGTTCGGCGCTTACGGTTTATACCGATTTTGCCGCAGCGGCGGTACTTCTTGCGCTGCTTGTGCCGAAGCCGTCGGTCACTCCGTATTTCGACCGCTTTGAAGAGTTTGCAAACCGTTTTCAGTTCGGCGGAACAGGCGAGACCTCCTATCGTGGAGTATACAGAAGCAGTTCGGGCAATGCAGATGAGTATCTGAAGGGCGAAAGCAGACTGCTTTACATTATCAGTACCGCAGACCCTGTGTATATGAAAGCGCAGGTTTTTGACCATTACGACAGCGAAAAAAGGTGCTGGACGGTTCAGCTGGACGATGTGCAGGGAACAAAATACTGGCAGGAACAGCGCCCCCTGCTAAGCTATGAAAAGCTTGCGGAAGCGGTAGAAAAGGCAGCTGAGTATGACAGCTCATTTCTTGAATTTTATCCGCAGGCGGAGAAGCTTTCTGAAATAACAGAAAAGGAAAGCTTCAGCATAGTTTATGCCCGTGATTATCCTGCGGTGTATGTGCTTGCTCCGCTGAGAGCCACAGAAGCAAGCCTTGTGAACACCGGTGCAGAATACAGTGCGCGAACCGATTCGGGCGAGATATTTACAAACTTGCGTGCGCTGCCTGCCAACGGGGATTATACTATAAGATATTACAGCGAAAGCGTTCTTGAACAGCTTATAAACGGCGGCTTCTGCGATGTAAGCTCTGACGATTACAGGCATTTTCTTTACAGAATTTTGTGGCAGTTTGACACAAAAAGCGATGAATTTAAAGTTATTGATGAATTTGCCGGGGAACAGCGCAAAGCAGAGGAATACCGCGAAGATACTGTAACTGAGGTATCCCCCGAAATTCAGGCTCTTGCGGACGAAATTACCGCAGGTCTGGAGTATGATTATCAAAAAGCGCAGGCTATCGAGGATTACTTCCAAAGTGGGAAATATATTTACAGTCTTGCCTATGAGGTCCCCGAAGAGCTTGACACGCCCGAATATTTTATTTTTGAAAGCAGGACGGGAACCTGTTCCGACTTTGCAACGGCGTATACGCTTCTTGCCCGTGCATCGGGACTTGCAGTCAGATATGTGGAGGGCTTTGTTCCTCAGCCGTCCGGAAGTGAAGATTCGGGAATTTATATTATCAATACCGAAAACGCTCATGCTTATCCGGAGGTTTACATTCCCGGCGCAGGCTGGGTAATATACGAGCCTACCGCCGCAGACCTTACCGGCGGAAACCGTTCTGATGACGATAACAACGGAGAACCGGATTATATTGTGATTTTCCTGACGGCAGTAGTTGTCGTTCTGGGTATTGGAATATTTATACTTTTAGTAATATTAACACCTAAGTTTATGGAATGTATATTCAGAATGAAAGTCAAACATAAAGGCGGCGGAAGAGCCGTAATAATGCTTTATAACAGGCATATCAGAAATCTTGAAGCAAAAACGGGAATAGGCTGCAAGGCTTTGACTCCGGAACAGCTTGCAGCAGTTACTGAAGGGAAAACGGAAATTTCCCTTGAGCCGCTTACAAAGCCGTTTATAGACGCTTGCTACGGCGAGACGGAAATTGATGATTTCGCTTTTGAGGAAGCCTATAACTGCTACAAAGAACAGGCAAAGGCACTTAGGAAAAGAAACAGGAAAAGAAGAAAGGAATGATCTTATGACGGCTCTTATTACAGGTGCAAGCTCGGGAATAGGCAAGGATATTGCACGGGTGCTTGCAAAAAAAGGGATAAGGCTTATTATTTCGGGAAGGAATACCGAAAAGCTTGAAGCGCTGAGAGATGAGCTTGGCGCAAGACGTGTAAAAATTATTGCCGCCGATATTTCAAAGCGTGAGGAATGCATTCGCCTTTATAAGGAAGCTTCCGCTTACGGAGTGGATATTCTTGTGAACAACGCAGGTTTTGGTCTGTTCGGCAGATTTACCGTTACTGACCTTGACCGCGAGCTTGAAATGATCGACGTAAATATAAGTGCGGTGCATATTCTTACAAAGCTGTTTTTGAGGGACTTTTCCGCACGGGACAAGGGATATATACTGAATGTTGCGTCGGCGGCAGGCTTTATGCCGGGTCCGCTTATGGCAACGTATTATGCCACAAAAAATTATGTTGTACGGCTCACCGCTGCGATACGGGAGGAACTTCGCGATCAAGGAAGTCACGTTTATATCGGCTCTTTCTGTCCCGGACCTGTCGATACAGATTTTAACCGCACAGCAGGGGTAAGCTTTCCTCTGCGTGGTGTTTCAAGCGGATATGCGGCAGAATATGCTGTCGAGGGAATGTTTGCACGGAAAGCTCAGATAACTCCCACCATCAAAATGAAAGCCGCAATTATTGCTTCAAGACCTGTTCCCGATACGGTGCTGGCTTTTGTAACAAGGCATTTTCAGACCAAAAAGGGAGAATAACTGCGGATATGAAAGTAATTGCTCATGTCAGAAGTCCGTTTCGTGAAAAGTTCGGGATACCGAGACAAAGCGGACTTACGGAGCTGCGTTCGGAAATAGTTTTTGAGCCTGAATACCGTGTGCCGGAGGCCTTTCGTGGACTTGAGGGATATTCTCACCTATGGATACTGTGGTGCTTTTCCGAAGCTTCTGCGGAAAAGTGGTCGCCTACAGTAAGACCTCCACGCCTTGGAGGAAATACGCGCATGGGTGTTTTTGCGACCCGTTCGCCGTACAGACCCAATCCGATTGGGCTTTCATCGGTCAAGCTTGAAAAAATAGACCTGCACACACCTGACGGTCCTGTGCTTCTGGTCAGCGGCGCAGACATTATGGATGGCACGCCTGTTTACGATATAAAGCCGTATCTTGCCTATACCGATTCTCACCCTGAGGCTTCGGACGGTTTTGCCCTTTCTCAAAAGGAAGGCGTTTTAACTGTAGATTTTCCCGAAAAATATCTGCTGAAAATTCCGGAGGAACTTCGGAACGGTCTTATCGAAATACTTTCTCAGGATCCCCGTCCCCAGTATCAGCACTCGCCCGACCGTGTCTATGCAATGGCTTTTGCGGACTTTCAGGTGCATTTTACCGTTGACGGCGGCGTTCTTACCGTTTGCGGAATAGAATAATAAAACCGGCTTCCATACGCTCGGAAGCCGGTTTTGATATTTCTTTACATTTTTATTTAAAATTACTTAGCAAGTCTTGCTTCGAGAGCATCAAGCTGCTCCCAGAGAGCGTCAGGAATACGTCCGCCCTTGTCTGCAATGTCTTCCTTGTAGTATCTTCTCATCTCTGCGATTTCCTTTGTCCAGAGATCCTTGTCAACTGCAAGAAGCTTGTCCATAACTTCGGGAGTGATCTCGTCCTCGATGCCTGTTACGTCGATATCGCCCTTCTTGGGGATATAACCGATAGCTGTTTCTTCAGCGTCGATAGTGCCTTCGCATCTCTTGATGATCCAGTCGAGAACTCTCATGTTGTCGCCGAAGCCGGGCCACATGAAGTTGCCGTTTTCATCCTGCTTGAACCAGTTAACGTTGAAGATCTTAGGAGCCTTGTCGCCGAGCTTCTCGCCCATTTCGAGCCAGTGTGCCCAGTAGTCACCTACGTTGTAGCCGATGAAGGGCTTCATAGCCATAGGATCGTGGCGGAGTACGCCTACTGCGCCTGTTGCAGCTGCAGTTGTTTCGGAAGAAACAGCGGAGCCCATATATGTGCCGTGAGTCCAGTCAAAGGACTGATATACGAGAGGAGTTGTGGAAGCACGTCTGCCGCCGAAGATGATAGCGGAGATAGGCACGCCCTGAGGATTGTTGAACTCGGGAGAAATGCAGGGACAGTTCTCAGCGGGAGCTGTAAATCTGGAGTTGGGGTGAGCAAGCTTCTGGGGCTTGCCGTCAGCGCCCATTACGGAAGTAAATTCAACGCCGTTTACCTTTTCACCCTTCCATTCTGTAGCGTTTACAGGAGGATTCTTATCGAGACCTTCCCACCAAACAGTATTGTTATCGTTGTTAAGAGCAACGTTTGTGAAGATGGTGTTCTTTCTTGTGGAAGCAAGAGCGTTGTAGTTGGACTTTGCATTTGTACCGGGAGCAACACCGAAGAAGCCGTTCTCGGGGTTGATAGCGTAAAGTCTGCCGTCGGGACCCTGCTTCATCCAAGCGATATCGTCGCCGACTGTGAATACTTCATATCCGTTCTTCTTGTATCCCTCAGGCGGAATGAGCATTGCAAGGTTTGTTTTGCCGCAGGCAGAGGGGAATGCAGCAGTGATATACTTAACATCGCCGTCAGGCTTTTTAACGCCGAGGATAAGCATATGCTCAGCCATCCAGCCTTCGTTCTTGCCCTGGTAGGAAGCGATACGGAGAGCGAAGCACTTTTTGCCGAGAAGGACGTTTCCGCCGTATGCGGAGTTGATGGACCAGATAGTGTTGTCCTCGGGGAAGTGAACGATATATCTCTTTTCGGGGTCAACGTCAGCCTTGGAGTGGAGACCTCTTACGAAGTCGTTGGACTCGTCGCCGAGATTCTCGAAAGCAGCCTTGCCCATTCTTGTCATGATGTTCATGTTGAGTACAACATAGATGGAGTCTGTAAGCTCAACGCCTACCTTAGCAAGAGGAGAGCCGATAGGACCCATGGAGTAAGGGATAACGTACATTGTTCTGCCCTTCATAACGCCGTCATAAAGCGGTGTAAGCTTAGCGTACATTTCCTGAGGGTCGCACCAGTTGTTTGTAGGACCTGCATCCTCTTTATTTTTGCAGCAGATGAAGGTTCTGTCTTCTACACGGGCAACGTCGTTAGCGCGTGTTCTGTGGTAGAGACAGCCGGGAAGCTCATCCTGATTAAGCTTGTACATTTTATCCCAGCTATCATCGGGAAGAGAGCAAACCTCTTCTGTAAGCGCGTCAAGCTGTTCCTTTGAGCCATCGATCCAGACAACCTTATCGGGCTTTGTAAGTGCAATCATTTCGTCAACCCACTTGTTGACATTAGGGTTCTTTGTAAGTGACATAATTTGCAGCTCCTTTATAAAATTTGAATTGAAACGTGAATATTTTTGCATTTTCGCAAAAATCCGTGCAAAAACACTCAAATTTCCCACAAATACTATTATATCTTATTACCGTCAATAAGTCAAGGGGAATTTAAAATTTCCATTATTCAAAAATACGAAAATTTTATTATATTTTTGGAATAACATACGGAAATTACGCTGTTTACAGGCGGAATGTCAAAAATTTAACAATTTGTTCTTTATAATGCCCCAAAAAAGCAAAACAGCAAAATGAATAAAAAAATATAATAACTTGCAAAAAGCACATATCCGGAATAGGACCGGATATGTGCTTCGGAGACATATTAAAGTGCCTTGATCGCGTCAACGATTGATTTTTCAGCCTCGGAAGGCTCGGAAGCGAAAATGAAGTATGCGTAATCGCCTTCGGTGCCTACGATGGAAGCTTCTGCAAGTTCAATATCCTTGGGGTAGAAAGCGTCCTGCTCCTGAGCTTTTTTCTTTCGTGCTTCAAGGTCTGTCTTTGCGGCATTTACATCGTCAGCCTCAATGATGATTATCTCGCACATTGCGGCGCTCATTGGGCACTGGAGGACCAGCATATTGCGGTAGTTCTCATTTGCCGGGTCAAGCAGGAAAAACTCTTTAAGAGCAGTTTCGTCTGTGACCTCCATGAGAACAGGCCACTCGCCTACGGCAAGAGCCGCGTCTGCAATAGGCTGAAGCGGATTAGCCGCTGCTTCAACCTCTTCTTCAGCAGCGGTCTCGTCTGAAGCTTCGCTTTCTGCTTCTGTTTCAGTCTCGGTCTCGGATTCTGATTCGCTCTCCGTCTCTTCAGAAGTTTCAGCTACTGTTTCTGAAACGGTAGTGGTTTCGGAAACAGTAGTTGTTTCCTCGTCTGCGCTGCTGCCGCAGGCTGTAAGTACCGAAGCGCATAAAGCAAGAGCAGCTGCCGCTGCAATAATCTTCTTAATGTTCATGGTGTTTTTATCCTTTCAACAATAATATTCCCGGGCAAAAAGCCGCATAGTAACGGCTTTTCCCTTGGGGACAAACTTATTATAGCATAATAGACAAAATAATCAAGCCGTTTTTATGACTTTTAACCGTTGCTTAATAATTTGTAATACAGCTGTAATCAATGCAGATGATTATTCAAAGGATTGGAAAACTATCTGTTTTGTCTTACCGTATGAGGATAAATTTAGAACATTATAAAAATAAGAGTTCGGAAAATTTTATCAATATTTGTTCTTTTCCTTTGCTATCTGCATGACCTGAACGTAAATGCCTGCTACAAGCTGATAAAGCTCAGGGGGGATACCTTGACCCACGTTCAGCATAGTGAGAAGCGCTGTTGCCGAGTCATCACGATAAACGGGCACGCCGTTTTCATCCGCAAGGTTGATTATCTTTTCTGCAACGTGTCCGTGACCCGATGCAACAACTATCGGGGTGTAGTCCTTTTCGGGATTGTATTTCAGCGCTACGGCGGCATTGCTTGGCTTTTTTCCTTTATACACTGACATTCAGACCGCTTCTCCTTTCATTAAGCTTGGGGAATACGTTTGTAAGGTCGCGCCTGCGTTTAAGCGGCTCGACTATCATTTTTTCGGCGCTGTATCCGCAGGAAGCCGCAAGTGCAGGGATTGCCTCTTTCAACGGCAGGTAGTCCCTTTCTGTGCCTTGGGGACACATCAGCGCAATATTTACGGATTTTCCTCTTGAGTACAATTCAAGTTCAAAATAGCCTGCGTCCTCAATTTCAAAGCAGAGGAACAGGTGACGGTCCGCTTCGCCTGTTTCGGGGTCTTTTCCTGCGTCGGGGTCTGCCCAAAGCTCGCCGAAGGCTTTTGTACCGTTCATATTCATCGGTACAAGAAAATGCAGCAGCGGAGTAAACACGCCGGGGGCGCTGAGAAGTCCCTGTATCATATCGGGACGGCTCATTGCGGAAAGCGATTTCAGCGACGGGTCGTTGATGTTTTTTATGAGGAAGTCCAGCATATTTTCCATTGTCGTGGGCGGACGGTAGTTTATTCCCGCAGACTGAGCCATATCCGAAAGTACAAGATTTATGCTCTGGGCAAGAGTTATCTTGCTTTCCATATTTTCTGTACGATTCACGATAACGCTAAGGCGGTCGATAAGAGTGTTAAGGTCCTTAGTATTTTCAAATTCCCGAAGAAGCGTGTTCAGACCGCCCTTCATGTTGTCGGGAACGAAAGGTGAAAGAATTTTTCTCAGTGAAGCTGTTCCGCCGTTTTCGGGGATCTCCCTCAGCATCTCGGAAAGCTGCTCGGGAGGAATATTTTTCAGTCCCGAATTTACGGCGTCGGCGACTCTTTCGGTAAGCATTGTCATTGAGCGCTGCGCCGAAGCGGAGGGGTTATCCCTCAGTGCCGCAAGCTTTATATCGGCAGGAAGCTTTGAATTTTCAATAAATTTTGTGAAAAGCATATTCAGCTTATCGGCGGTCTCGGCGTCGGGTGCCATGTTAAGTATTGCCTGAAAGCTTTCTCCCAGTGCGGAGGAGTCGCCGTTGAAGCGTGAAAGATTATATGTAATGAGCGAGAGCAGGTTTTGTGTTTTGTCGTTGAGAAGCAGACTCTTTTCAAGATAGCCCACCAATGCAAGTATATCGTTTTTTACTGTCGGAAAGGTTTCGGGGGTGAGCTTGTCGGCGGTCTGCAGGAGCAGGTTCATGACCTCACGGCTTTGGGCGGTCTCGCCTGCAAGATAGCGGAGCGATGACGATATCGAGGTGAGGATATCATCCCGTGAGCCTGCCGAAGCGGCGGCTTTGAGAAAGTCCAGCACGGCGGCGTTCATTTCTTCGCCTACAGGTGACCCCGACAGAGCTGATATCATATCTTTAAGTGCGCTCCAGAGTTCTCCGCTGAACATTGTAGCTTCGTCCTGCTGACGGATAATATCCTCTGTAATGCCGTTCGGGGAAAGAAGTATCTCATTTGCAAACTCGGTGACCTTGTTAAGAAGCTCCGCGTTGCCCGAAGCGCTTATTGCCGAAAGCGACTCGCTGCTAAGGACTCCTTTGAGCAGAACTGCTGCAAGAGCAGGGTCCTTTGATATTGCCGTCTGAAGCTTGGGAAGTCCCGTGCCGGTCTGGTCCTTCAGATTCTGCTCGCCCAGCTGTTCATCACGGACATTGGTCTTATTGATATAGTCTACGTTGCCAAGGTCAAAAACCTGTTCGGGAGTCTGCGGCTTGGCGCTTTGGTTAAAGGTGTAGTCTTTGGGGGCAACGGGTGAGGTCACCCTTAACAAATCTGACATACGGCCCGTTCCTTTCTTAAAATATTCTGTCGTACAATGGCAATGGCTGGTTTATTTTGGATAAAAACTATGTAAAAAGATAAAAATTCATTGTTTTTTATTAATATTTATGAAATTTTGTTAATTTTGAACGAAAAACAGTCTAAAAATTTTTCCGCTTTATTCTTATTATATTACATTTTTGGCTTGTAGTAAAGAGTTTTTTATAGTATAATTAAAAATATACTATAGAATATTATGGCGTACTGTATAGTTTTACAGTTATTGGGAGTTTGCAAGCGCAGCTGCCGCCGCTTAGGTTTCTTATAGCATTATACTATATATATTTACAGACCCTGCTGGGGGACAACAACTGATAGGTAGGTGTTTTTATGGCAAAATTTGAAGCAGGAATGGAAGCAATGGCGGATATGTACGTCTTTGAGACAACGTCGCTTCTTGAACAGCTGGATCAGATCCTTATGAAAACTGAAAACGAAAGCAGCTTCGGTGAGGAGGAGATCAACGAGATATTCCGCACCATGCACACCATCAAGGGCTCTTCTGCTATGATGGGGCTTGACAATATGTCTAAGCTTGCACATGCTATTGAGGATATGTTCTATATTATCCGTGAGGATCATCCTGTGATCTCTTCAATGGGAACGCTGTACGACCTGGTGTTTAATGCTTCCGACCTTATGAAGGCAGAGATCGAGCTTATTCAGGAGGATGAATATAATCCCACCGATTTCACCGATCAGATGAATAAAATAGAAGCTTTTGCTGCTGTACTCAAAGGCGGAGCTGCTCCCGAATCTGCGGAAGCTCCGGCTCAGCAGGTTGCGGCTGCTGCTCCTGCGGCGGTTTCATCATCGTCTCCTCTCACAAGCGTAAAGGTTTGGTTTGAGGATGAATGCAAGATGGAAAACCTCAGAGCGCTGCTGGTGATAAACAGGATAACCGATTCATGCTCTCAGCTTGAATATTTTCCCGCTGATATCGAAACAAACGGCGATACTGCAAAGGTTATCATTGAAAACGGTTTTGATATTAAGTTTGCTCCGGCAGACGGCTCTAATATCGACGCAGTTACGGAAATTATTAAAACTACGCCTAATGTTAAGAACTGTCAAATCATTGAAAGAGGTTCGGGTGCGGCTGTCAAGGCGGCTTCGGACGGAAATGTAACGACCGTAAGAGTACACTTTGAGGACGACTGCAAGATGGAAAACCTCAGAGCGCTTCTGGTTGTAAACAACATCAAGGAAGTCTGCGACAGCGTTACATATGAGCCTGCCGATATCGAAGACAATGCCGAGACATCAAAAGTCATTATCGAGGAAGGCTTCGTTGTTCACTTTACTTCCGATAAGCCGCAGATGGTTCTCCAGACTATCGAGGGTACTCCCTGCGTAAAGGCTTATGAAGTAATTGAAGATGCTGCTCCTGCCGAAGCGCAGGCGGCTCCCGTTCAGCAGACTGCGGCTCCGGCTCAGGCTGCTGCTACTGCACAGACTGCTGCTCCCAAAGCAGCTGAGAAAAAGGCTGAGGCTCCTGCTGCTGACGCTCAGAAGTCCAAAGAACAGATCAATAATATGCTGGGCGCTTCAAAGGGCGGAGCAAAGCAGTCACTTATCTCAGTTAACCTGAACAAGCTCGATACTCTTCTCGACCTTGTGGGCGAAATTGTTATCACTGAGGCTATGGTTACTTCCAACCCCGACCTGAAGGGTCTGCGTCTTGATAACTTCCAGAAGGCGGCAAGACAGCTCAGAAAGCTTAACAGTGAGCTTCAGGATACGGTTATGTCGATACGAATGGTTCCTCTTTCGGGTGCGTTCAACAAGATGACCCGTATCGTAAGAGATATGAAGGTCAAGCTTGGCAAGGATGTTGACCTTATCTTTGAGGGCGAAGAAACAGAGGTCGACAAGTCCATCATCGACCAGCTCAACGACCCTCTTATGCACATGGTAAGAAACTCTATGGACCACGGTATCGAGGATAATGTTGAGGACAGAATCGCTGCCGGCAAGTCGCCTAAGGGCAAGATCACTCTTTCCGCTTACAACGCTTCCGGTGAAGTTATCATTGTAGTTGCTGATGACGGTGCAGGCATCAACCCCGAAAAGGTTCTTGCAAAGGCTGAAAGAAACGGTATCCTTACAAAGCCTGCAAGCGAATATTCCGAAAAGGAAATCTTCAATATGATAATGCTTCCCGGCTTCTCTACCAACGAGCAGGTAACCGAATATTCGGGCAGAGGCGTTGGTATGGACGTTGTAAGAAAGAATATCGAGAAGATCGGCGGTACTGTTTCCGTTGACTCCAAGTTCGGTCAGGGAACAAACTTTATAATCAAGATCCCTCTCTCGCTTTCCATCGTGGACGGCATGGAGGTCTCCGTCGGCGAATCTATTTTCACAATACCTATCAACTCTATACGCGAGTCCTTTAAGGTCAAGCCCAATCAGCTTGTAAAGGACACAAACGGCAAGGAAATGATAATGATACGCGGCGAGTGCTTCCCGCTTATCAGACTCTATGAGCTGTACGACCTGAAGCCGGGTACGGACAATCTTTACGAGGGTATCGTTATTCTTGTGGAGACAGAGGGCAAGTGTGCCTGCATCTTTGCGGATGAGCTTATCGGCGAGCAGCAGGTCGTTGTAAAACCGTTCTCGTCGCTGCTTAATAACTACAACGTAAAGCAGCACGGTATGGCAGGATGCTCTATCCTCGGCGACGGTTCGATTACGATTATTCTTGATGTAAGCAATATCATAAGTGACTTCTAATATGATCCTGTGCAGACTTCCGCCGGTACGGAAGTCTGCTCTTTAAAAGATAGAGAGGAAGGTCGGAAATGGCAGAAAATAATACAGCTAAAACAACCTATACCGCTGACGGTACAGAGGTGCTTTTCTTCAGCATCGGCGAGACTATCTACGGTATTGAGATCAAATATATCAACGAGATCATCGGTATCGAGCAGATCACGGTCGTTCCCAAGATACCGGAGCATATAAAGGGTGTTATAAACATCCGCGGCAAGGTCGTTCCCGTTATCAGCGTAAGAAAGCGCTTCGGTATGGAGGAGATACCTTACGATGACAGGACCTGTATTATCGTTCTTGAATTTGAGGACGGCAATCAGGTAGGTATCATCGTTGACAGAGTTCAGGAGGTTATCGTTGTAAAGCAGGGCGATATCAGCAAAACTCCCGACTCGAAAAGCGTTAACGCAAACCGCTATATCAAATCCATTATCAATATGGAAAGCGGCATAAGACTTCTTCTTGACTGCGACAAGCTTATTATGGATTAACGAGGTATCACGGCATGATGCTTAAACTTACAGACGATGATTTTAATCGTCTTGTTTCGTACATGAAAAAAAATTACGGAATAAACCTTGAAAAGAAGCGTATTCTTATAGAGGGAAGACTTTCCAATATGGTCGTTCAGCGCGGCTTTAAAAGCTTTAAGGAGTTTATTGATTTCGCTTTTGCCGATAAAACGGGAAATGAGACTATGCAGCTTGTTAACAAGCTGACTACGAACCACACATTTTTCCTGCGCGAACCGGAGCATTTCGAGTATCTGAAAAGCACGGTTCTGCCGTATCTGGAAAAAGCCAATGAAAAGACTCATACGCTGAGGATATGGTGTGCTGCTTCCTCAACGGGGCAGGAGCCATACACTATTGTAATGACTATGGATGAATATTTCGGTGCAAAGGCTTCGATGTGGGATATGAAAATTCTTGCAACAGACCTTGATACCGATGTGCTGAAAAAGGCGCAGGCAGGTATTTATACTGCCGATATGGTCAAAGATGTTCCGTCACACTGGCTTTCAAAATATTTCACAAAAATTGACGACAAAAATTATCAGGTCATCGACCGCATACGCAATCAGGTCGTTTACAAGCAGTTTAACCTTATGGATAAGATCGTTTGTAAAAGTCCTTACGACCTCATAAGCTGCCGTAATGTTATGATATATTTTGAGCAGGAAACAAAAAATGCTCTTATCGAGCGTTTTTACGATGTTACCAAGGAAGGCGGCTACCTTTTCATTGGTCATGCGGAAAGCGTCGGAAGAGATACGAAATATACCTATGTAAAGCCTGCTATTTACAGGAAGATCTCCGACAAGCCTGCCGGAGCAAGATCCTATGCAGGAAGAATTACCAATATATAATACTAAAGGAGCATATGCGCTTTACATTCGGTAATAAAGTGCATATTGTAAACTATGAGTACAAATAAAACCTCAAAAGTAAAGGTCAAAGTCCTTGTTGTTGACGACTCGGCGCTTTTCAGGAAGTCGCTGGTGGATTCGCTGAGTACGATGAACAATATCGAAGTCGCAGGAGAAGCGGCAGACGCATTTGAAGCCCGTGATAAGATAAACGAGCTTAAACCCGATGTTCTCATAATGGACGTAGTCATGCCGAATATGGACGGACTTACATTTCTGCGCCAGCTTATGGAGCAGTATCCTTTGCCCTGCGTGATAATTTCGGGTACGGCGGATGAAAGCGCCGCTCTTGAAGCAGGTGCGGCGGATTTTATGAAGAAGCCCAAGACCCGTGCTGAATTCAAAACCTTTGCTACTATTCTTGGAACAAAGGCCATTCTTGCGGCAAGCAGACCTGTACCAAAGGTAAGAAAAGCTTCGGCAGCTGCAAAAACGGAAAAAATAGACGGCGTCGTTCCTCTTTCGGGAACAACGGCAAAAACGGGAAGAGTTATGCCTAATCTTCCGGAAAAAGAGGATATTGCAGGGCTTTCACAGCGCTGTAAAGAGGGCTATGTGGTAGCTCTCGGGGCTTCGACAGGCGGCACGGACGCTTTGGAGTGCATTATAAAATCCTTTCCCGAAACAATGCCGCCGGTACTGGTGGTCCAGCATATGCCTCCCGTGTTTACAAAAATGTACAGCGAACGTCTTGACAAGTGCTGTGCAGTCCATGTCAAGGAGGCTGAGGACGGCGACAGGCTGACTCAGGGACTTTGCCTTATTGCGGCGGGCGGCTATCATATGGAGCTGAAAAAAGACGCAAAAGGGTATTATGTAAAGTGCTATCAGGGCGAAAAGGTGTCGGGGCATTGCCCGTCGGTGGACGTTATGTTCACAAGCGTTGCACAGGTTGCAGGCAAAAAGGCTATCGGTGCAATTATGACAGGAATGGGTGCGGACGGCGCCAAGGGTATGCTTAAAATGCATAAGAACGGCGCATACACTATCGGTCAGGACAAGGAAACCTGCATTGTTTACGGAATGCCTATGGAGGCGTATAAGCTTGGTGCTTGTTCCGAGCAGCAGCCTTTGGCGAACATAGGAAAGACTCTGTGCAGAAGGCTTACCGATGGCTGGGACTGAAATAATAACAATAAAGCTGCTTTTGATAATAATGTCAGAAGCGGCTTTATTTTTGGTATAAAAATACCCCGAAAAGAAATAAATTATCTTTTCAGGGCAATTTTTTTATTTATATTACTGCTTTTCTTACGGCAGTTCCGGGAACGCTTTTCTTTGTAATATCAGCGCCCAAAGCACGGAGCTTTTCTTCAAAATTTTCATAGCCGCGTTCAATGTGGTAAATATCCTCGATTTCGGTCACACCCTTTGCGGCAAGTCCTGCAATAACAAGAGCTGCGCCTGCCCTAAGGTCGGGAGCGGTAACGGGTGCGCCCATAAGCGAGCCTACTCCCTCGATTACGGCAACCTTGCCGTCAACTGAAATATCTGCACCCATTCTTCTTAACTCATCTACATAGCGGAAGCGGTTATCGAAAATTCCCTCAGTAACGATGCTTGTTCCCTCCGCAAGACACAGCAGAGTGGATATCTGCGGCTGCATATCGGTAGGAAATCCCGGATGCGGCATAGTTTTAACGCTTGTTTTTACCAGCGGACCGTCTACGGAAATTCTGATGCTGTCGTCAAATTCTTCAACGTTTACACCGATTTTTTCAAGCTTTGCGGTAATACTTTCAAGGTGCTTTGGAATAACATTTTTGATAAGCACATTGCCTTTGGTTGCAGCTGCCGCAACCATAAAAGTACCTGCTTCGATCTGGTCGGGAATGATAGCATAGGTTGCTCCTTTGAGCTTTTTCACGCCGCGTATCTTGATAACGTCCGTACCTGCGCCCATTATATCTGCGCCCATAGAGTTCAGGAAGTTTGCAAGGTCAACGATGTGAGGTTCCTTTGCGGCGTTTTCGATAACCGTCATTCCGGTTGCCTTTACGGCAGCAAGCATAGCGTTTATAGTTCCGCCGACTGTTACCATATCGAAATAGATCTGTGTTCCGTACAGTGCTTCCGACTGGATATCTATCATACCGTGGTCGATAGTACAGGTCGCTCCCAAAGCGCTGAAGGCTTTAAGGTGCTGGTCGATCGGACGGTCGCCAAGATAGCAGCCGCCGGGCATGGAAACACGGGCACGTCCGAACTTGCCGAGAAGCGTTCCGAGAAAATAATATGAGGCACGCATATGCTTTGCCATTTCATAAGGTACTATCGGGTCGGTGATTCCCGATGCGTCGATCTTAACTGTGTTTTTATCGAGAAAAACAACGTTTGCGCCCATTTCGTAAAGGATACGCAGACTTATTGAAACATCGCTTATATTTGGCACATTTTCAAGAATGCACGGTTCGTCGGAAAGGATAACAGCCGGAATGATGGCTACTACCGCATTTTTGGCGCCGCTTATTTCTACTTCCCCTTGCAGCTTACGGCCGCCTTTTATAATAAATTTTTCCAAAGATAATTCTCTCCCAAAGCAGTGCATAGGCACTGACTAAAATTAACGGAATATGCGATTCAATATTTATGCAGTAAAAAAACGGTCAAAACCGTCTTTAAAAATAAACCCGTTTTTACAGCATTAATATTATACCATAACTGTACGCAAAATAAAAGCTTTTTTAAATGTTTTTTATCACATTTTTTCGGAAAATATTTTACAGCTTTAAGGCACAATGCACAAATACAACATTTAAATTGGTTTATTTTAACTTGCGGCAAGATTTTAAGTAACCGTTTTGTAAACTTTGGGTTGCAAATTTGTCGGGATTTTACATTGCAGCAATGCTGTTTATTTTATTTTACAAAACAGCTTAATAGTGTTTTCAGTTGTCTGCTTTGCAACAAGCTCGGGAGCAACGCCCTTTTCTTCGGCGATCTTGTCTATAATGTTCACTATCATACTGCTGTCGCAGCGCTTGCCGCGGTTTGGTTCGGGAGCCATATAAGGGCAGTCGGTTTCGAGCATGAGCCTGTCAAGAGGAACAACATTCAGCGCTTCCAGAGCCTTTCTTGCATTTTTGAATGTAAGAACTCCCGTAAAGCTTATGTTCATTCCAAGGGCAAGAACCTGCTTTGCAGTTTCAGCCGAGCCGGAAAAGCAGTGCATTACGCCGTTGATCTTTCCCCGTTTGCGGAGAATATTCATAGTGTCCTCGGTTGCGTCTCTTGAATGGATAACTACGGGCAGGTGAAGCTCTTCTGCAAGGTCAAGCTGCTCTTCAAAAATGCGTTTCTGCAAATCGGCGTTGTAGCCTTCATAATGGTAGTCAAGACCTATTTCGCCTATGGCAACGGTTTTGGGATTTTCCGCCCATTTTCTCAGCCGGTCAAGATAGTCATCTGGAGTTCCGTCAACGTCCTCGGGATGAACGCCTACCGCTGCATAAACAAAGGGGTACTTATCGGCATACTCCACCGAAAGACGGGAGCGCTCCATATTGCAGCCCATATTTACGATATAACACACGCCGCCCTTGTGGATACGGTTCAGCAGTTCATCTCTGTCCGGGTCGAACTGTTCGGCGTCGTAATGTGCGTGTGAATCAATATATTCAAGCATGGTTGTTGTCCTTTCCTATATTATTTTCAAACAGCAGATACAGTTTCAGTGCCCTGCCGTAAAAACGGCGGAACACTGATTTACTTATTATATAAACATTTACTATTTTATGTTATGCCAAATCGGTTATACAGCGGCGGATTCTTTATTTTCCGCAGCAGGAAGTGTTTCATCCGGCTCGCCCTTATAAAGAAGCTTCATTATAATAGGTGTGGAGATCGATGAGCAGATGATAAGCAGAATAACCGATGTGAAATATATCGGATTGAGAAGTCCTACTGCAAGTCCTTTCTGGGAAACGATAAGCGCAACTTCGCCTCGGGTCATCATACCTACGCCGATTTTGAGGGAGTCCTTGCCGCGGTAGCCGAAAATCATTGAAACAAGTCCGCAGCCGATTATCTTTGTTATCAGCGCAACTATTACAAAGCATACCGAGAACAGAACAAGGTCTGCCGTAAAGCCCGAAAATTCGGTTTTAAGACCGATACTTGCAAAGAAGATAGGTCCGAAAAGCATATAGGAGCTGATGTCCATTTTTTCTGCGATATATTCGCTGTCATGCAGGTTGCAGAGGATTATTCCCGCAACATATGCGCCTGTGATATCGGCAATACCGAAAAATTCCTCAGCAATGAATGCCATTGCAAAGCACAGGCAGAGACCGAGGATAGGTATACGTCTCTGGTGAGGGTACTTTTTGTCTATCATCTTGAACATCTTGTAGATGACAAAGCCTACGCCGATTGCAAAAACAAAGAAAAGAACTGTATTTTTTACAACGGTAAGCGGACTTGCGGAAGCGTCCTTGAGTCCGATAACGAATGTGAGTACAATAATGCCGATTACGTCGTCGATGATAGCAGCACTAAGGATAAGCGTTCCGACCTTGCCCTTCAGCTTGCCAAGCTCGCGGAGAGTCTGTACGGTGATGCCGACAGAGGTAGCAGTCATGATTACGCCTGTAAACAGCGCACGGTAAAATTCGTCTGAGCCTGCCGGCGAGAAGCCGTAAAAGCAGGAGTAAAGCAGCCAGCCGCCTGCAAGTGGTACTGCAACGCCTGCGCAAGCGATTGCCAGAGCCGTAGGACCTGTTTTGATAAGGTCTTTAAGGTCGGTTTCAAGGCCTGCCGAAAACATCAGCAGCAGAACGCCGATCTCAGCCATTTGAGAGATAAAGTCCGTCTGCTCCACGAGTCCAAGTACGGACGGACCGATGATAAGTCCTGCAACGATCTCGCCAACAACCTGCGGCGCTTTAAGCTTTTTGGCAAGCAGACCGAAAAGCTTTGCAAACAAGATTATGATAGCAAGGTCTTTAAACAATTCAATTTGCATGGGAATACTTCCTTCCATTTCTTTTTCAGAACAATTTCGTATTATATACCTATTTAATTGTAAAATCAACGAATAATTTGTGACTTTTACTTGCATTTTATATTTTCGGCAACAAAGCCGATTTTCAACACTAATTATGCGGTATATATAGTTAAATTGTGTTCTGTGCTGTAACCTTTATTACAATGTGGAAACAATGGGTTTACAGTTCTGATATAATTATTGACGCAAGCAAGTTTATAATGGTATAATTCGGTACAGTGAAAGGGGGACTCACCGTGAAAATAAGAAAACAGCTTGCGCTTTGTATAGGACTGTGGCTTTTGTGTACGGCGTTTTCCGCCTGCAATAATGCAGAGCTGACCGTTCCCGAGGACACCTCTGCGCTGGAAAGCTATATTGCGGAGACGTCTGCCAAGACAGAGAAAACGTCTGAAGCTATAGATTAAATTCCGGCGCTTAATACTGATGAATTTAAGTTTGCAGAATAGGGAAATATGTACACTGACGAAATATAAAACAGCTATGGCTTGTACGCAGGAGTTTTCGGTCGATCACCATCTTATATCTTTTTAATATACCCCAAAAGGAGACCGCCTCGGATACCCCATGTCCGCAGGCGGCTTCCGTTTTGTGAAACTCCTTGACAAAAATGCTGAAAAATGATATTATATCAATGTAAAAATTTCTTAACAGGGGAGCTCTGAAATCACGGGCTGAGAGGAAGCAAAGCTATGCTTCGACCCAAAATCCGCAGATTTTTTGCGGACGACCTGATTCGGATAATGCCGACGTAGGTATCTTGCGTGAATTTATTCCCGAAGTCCTCTGTTAAGTATGTATCTTAATGGAGGGCTTTTTTATGAAAAATCAAAAGCTGAAAATTCTTGTTGAGGGTGCGGTAATGGTTGCCCTTGCAACGGTCCTGAGCTATATCAGGATCATCAAAATGCCTTGGGGCGGTTCGGTCACACTGCTTTCAATGCTTCCTATCGTGGTGTTCTCAATTAAATATGGCGTGAAGCACGGTTTTGCAGCGGCATTTGTGTTCTCACTTGTGCAGTTCGGTCAAGGGGTCATCGACGGTATATTTGGTTGGGGACTCACTCCGGCAATGCTTATTGCCTGCATTTTCCTTGATTATCTGGGAGCGTTTACTGTTCTCGGCATTGCGGGCATATTCAGAAAAAAAGGTACTGTCGGCTGGGCGTGCGGTACTGCTCTTGCTGTATTTCTGCGCTTTGCACTGCATTTCCTCAGCGGAGTTGTGATCTGGCACTCATATGGTGAGCTGTGGAACGGCTTCTCAACTGATAATACATATTTATACAGTTTGCTCTATAATGGCGCCTATATGCTGCCGGAAATGATTTTTACTATGGCAGGTGCGATAGCACTTTTCAAAGTACCACAGACAGCAAAGATTTTAAAAGTGTCGGAGTAAGCATTTGTTAAGTTTACATTTATTATAGTATAAAGTCCGTATTAAGCTTGCTTGTGCGGACTTTTGCTGTTATTTAATTAAGATGCCAACTCATATTTCCTTATTTTGTAGTATTGTTTGTGCATTTTGGTACTTTAAGATTGCTATATGTCGATATGTGTTGTGCATTGCTACAAAACGTAAAAACAGTATTGACAAAGCGAATAAAAGGCGATATAATATAAAAGCTGACTCACGAGAGGGTCGAGGAAAAAGGAAAGCGAAGAGCCTTGAAAACA
>CAMCPM010000018.1 GCA_945876755.1 uncultured Clostridia bacterium | reverse complement strand
TTTCCTGCAAAATGACATCGGTAGCCGGAGGGGGTTAGGGTTTAGGGAAAGAGAGCGCAGAGGGAAAACCGCAAGGGGAAGGGGGAGACGGCAACGGCGCTGACATTCAATGAGTGCTCCCCCTTCCCCTGAAGGTTGTCCCTTTGCATAATACGATAAATTCTCGTTTATATAATACTAACGTTACCGAGCCACAAATTAGAAAATTTCTCAAAAGTAAATTACGGAAAGGGTGCAGGCTCAGCCTGCAAACTATAATTTAGCATTAAATCATCTTTATTAATCGTACAAAACAACCTTGCGCTTTTTGAATATTGCTCCTATTTGTACTATATAATATATCATAACTATTCGGAAATTCTTACACATTTGTATAAAATATACAATAGTTTCAACATTTTATAATGTAGTTTGTTGAAATTGTCGTTTTTGTATTGCTTTTTCTAAGCAAAGAGTCTATAATATTAATTGTTGATAAACACTTTTTTGTTTATTTGTTACAATATTACAGATAGGAGATAAACCATATGAAACACTACGGAGCTGAAACAATCAAGAATATCGCTATAGCAGGACATTCCGGTTCGGGCAAGACTTCACTTGCCGAGGCTCTGCTGTTCAGAGCCGGTGCTTCGGACAGACTCGGCAAGACTGCCGATGGCAACACTGTCTGCGATTTCGACCCAGAGGAGATCAAGCGCAAGGCTTCTCTCGGTACTTCTCTCGCTTCTTTTGAATATAACGATATAAAGGTAAATCTGCTGGATACTCCCGGTCTTTTCGACTTCGCCGGAGGTATGTATGAGGGTGTGACTGCTTCGGGTACGGTTATGATAACCGTTTCTGCAAAGTCCGGCGTTAAGGTCGGTACGGAAAAGGCTTATGACCTTGCTTGTGAGCTTGACAAGCCGAAAATGTTTGTTGTTACCAAGGTAGATGACCCTGACGCTAATTTCTATAATGTTCTTACCGACCTGAAAACAAAGTTTGGTCCTACTGTATGCCCTGTTGTTGTACCCGTTATCAAGGACCGCAAGGTTGTTTCTTTCGTTAATCTTATCGAAATGAAGGCTTATACATACGACGAAAACGGCACGGCTGTTGAAACCGATATGCCTACTGCCGAAATTTCTGAGAAGATGGAATACCGCATGGACGGTCTTGTTGCGGCGTTCTCCGAGGCTGTTGCCGAAACCGATGACGAGCTTATGGAAAAGTTCTTCGAGGGTGAGCCTTTCACTCAGAAGGAGCTTGTTCACGGTATTCACAAGGGTATGAACGAGGGTATCATCACTCCCGTTGTGTGCTGCTCTTCGACTACTACCGCAGGCGTTGATATGCTTCTTAAGGAAATTGAGCTGCTGCTTCCCGCACCCTGCGACAACAAGCCTGCTATTGCCGAGGATATGAACGGCGAGCCTGTTGAGGTCGCTTATGATGAGACTGCTCCTCTTTCCGCATTTGTATTCAAGACTGTTGCCGACCCGTTTGTGGGCAAGATGTCCTTTATAAAGGTGATAAGCGGCGTACTTAAAGCTAATACCGATTATGTGAACACTGTTTCGGGCGCTCCCGAAAAGACAGGCAAGCTTTACACCCTCTGCGGCAAAAAGCAGACCGAGGTCACCGAGGCGTATGCCGGAGATATTGTTGTTGCGGTGAAGATAAATGCAGGTACTTCCGACACCATATGCGACGCTTCAAGAAAGGTCGTTTTCCCTGCGATAGAGTTCCCCAAGCCCTGCTACCGTATGGCTGTTTCCGCAAAGGCTCAGGGCGACGAAAGCAAGATAAGCACAGGCATTCAGCGTCTTACCGAGGAGGACAGGACTCTTTGGTACGGTATGGATCCTTTTACAAAAGAGCAGATACTCAGCGGTCTGGGCGAGCAGCATCTTGACGTTGCTGCTGCTAAGCTGAAAGCAAAATTCGGTGCGGACGTTGTCCTTAAAGAACCGAAGATCGCTTACCGCGAGACTATACGCAAAAAGGTAAAAGTTGAGGGCAAGCACAAGAAACAGAGCGGCGGTCACGGTCAGTACGGTCATGTATGGATCGAATTTGAGCCTTGTCTTTCGGATGAGCTTGTTTTCGAGGAAAAGGTTTTCGGCGGTGCTGTTCCGAAGAATTTCTTCCCGGCAGTTGAAAAGGGCTTGCAGGACTGCATGAAGAAGGGTGTGCTGGCAGGCTGTCCCGTAACAGGTCTTAAGGCTATCCTTGTGGACGGTTCTTATCACCCGGTAGACAGCTCCGAAATGGCGTTCAAAACGGCGGCTTCAATTGCCTTTAAGGAAGGTCTGAAGCAGGCTGAGCCTACTATTCTCGAACCAATAGGAAAGCTTACCGTTACTGCTCCCGACGACAACACAGGCGACATTATGGGCGACCTTAACAAGCGCCGCGGCAGAGTTATCGGTATGAATCCGGCAGCTAAAAAGGGTCTTACCGTTATTGAAGCCGAAGTGCCCATGAGAGAAATGCAGAGCTTTACCACACAGCTCCGCCAGATAACACGCGGACGCGGATCATTCTCCCTTGAACATCTCCGCTATGAACAGCTCCCGGGCAATCTCGTAAGCGAGGTTATCCTGAGCGTTGACAATAACAACGAATAATTGTTTATAAATTTGTCAATATGTTTATCCGCAAACATATTGACAAATTTTGTTTTGTATTATAAAATAATAGTATAACTCTTTTTATGCGTACAGATATTTGTATGAGTAAAAGGTGTTCTCTTTATGAGCATTTCACAAGTTTACATAAACCGAAAGGATTGAATCCATAATGAAACTGAAGAAGATCTTATCCGCGATACTTGCTGCTGCGGTCGTTGCAGGAACTTCCGTTATGACTGCTTTTGCTGCCGGTGACGGTGAAGCTGCTTACTGCTTTGACAACACCTCTAAGCTTTCCGACTGGCAGACCTACGGTTCGACAAAGGAAACAGGCTTTAAGATCAGCCATGAAAACCTTATTTCAAAAAACGGCAACGGCTGCATACTTATATCCGAAAGCTCGGCTGGCGATATCGAAAATAAATTCGGCGGCGCATATATTTCAGCGGATGCTCTCGGCATTGACGATTTCAGAGGATGTACTATTGAAATGAGTATGCTGCTCTGCGAGGGTGCGGAAGGTTTCTATGATAATCTTTCGATTTACAGCGACGGTATCATCTGGCTTACTCAGCCTGCTGAAAACCTCAGCACTACCGAGTGGACCACTGTTACTATGACTCTTCCCGAAAATGCGGACAACACAAAGATCGGTTTTACTATTCCTACATTTAATGCGTATACAGGCGATATCGTTTATATCGACGACGTTTCGGTGACTAAGCCCGACGGTACTGTAATTTCAAACAGAGGCGACTATGAAGCAAGAAAGGTAAAAAGCGAGGACGCTGTTTCAACAGGTACAAACGTTGCTCTGACTATTCTTCTCGTTGTGCTTATCCTTGCTATCGTCGGCGGTATCGGTCTTATCGTTTCGGCGGCTATCAGACGCTTTACCTGATAAGCTGCTCTGTTTTCAGCAATCAAATCCCCCGGGGTAACCGTACCTGCGGCACTTCGGGGGATTTTCTATGCGTATTCAAATTGTAACCGCAGTGAAATAAAATTGTTCTTGATTTATTGCGGATAAAGGGTTATTATAATACAAAGGCATACCCGTTATACCTGCAAAAAAAGATAAAGGAGCAGTGTCCTATATGGGAAAAATTAAAAAGATACTTACTAACAAGTGGTTTATTCTTGCGGCGAGCCTGCTTTGTTCGATTTACACAATATGCCTGATCTACTTTGCATATGCGGTTTTTTTCTATGATATCGAATATACCGACAAGGTGACGTTTGCTGTGGTCTATGCGGCGTTTTCGTTTATATTTGCGCTGTTTTTTTTCTATACAAGGCGTTCGTTCATTACCTGCATTATCGGTATGGTGAATATGGCGGTGTTCTTCCCGACGCTTCTGCTGGATTGGGGAAACTGGCCGCTGCTCGTTCCTGCGGCTATGGTAACGCTTTTTGGTTTCTTCTGCTGCAAAATGAACGATACGGTCAAGACTGTTTTCGGTACGATATTCCTGCTGCTGTATATTCTCGGAGGTATTGCTTTTTTCCTTGTAATGAACGTTTTCAGGGTAACTACCGTTGATACTCTGCTTACCCCTGAGGGCGGTATCGTTTCGCCGTCGGAGAATTTCAGATGCTATGTTCTGGATGTGCAGAACAAGTCCTCGGGCAAGGTGGCGGTTTATATCGAGCCTAACAAGCTGGACAAAAATATAAAGGATGTAATCACTCTCAGAACTACCATAAAAAGGCTTGTCAAGCAGGCAAACAAGGAGAACAGAGACGACGCTCTCAACTATGATGTACACTGGGAGGGCGAAAAGCTGTTTATTAACGGTGAGGAGTATTTTGACGAGTCGGACTATCTTACCGAGACAGAAAGCGGCGAGCTGACTTATGATTTCTCGGAGGGCTTCTGGACGCACACTTATTTTGAGGTGGATTACCCGATAATTGAAATTATTGATAAGTTCAAAAAGGTTATCACCGACAAGCTTTCGGAAAGTAAAGAGAGCGAGCCTGCGGCGGCGCTGATGGTAATTGGAAATTAGAAATTTTAGGGGCGGAAATTGATTCCGTCCCTATAAAATTATATATGATAAAAGAAAGGTGAAGAAAATTGCTGAGGAAAATGAATGAGTCCGACAGGGAATTTTTTCTGAAGGCTGCCGATGAGTTCTATCATTCGGACGCGGTGGAAAAGCCGCTGCCGTTGTCACGTCTTGAGGCGGATTTCGACGAGGTCATGCGCTCGGACGTTTATCTTGAGGGACTTATTTTTGAATATGACGGAGAGCGTGCGGGGTATTGTCTGATGACAAAGACCTTTCACACGGAGGCAGGGATGACCTTATGGATAGAGGATATTTACATTCTTGAACAGTACCGTGGGAAAGGTCTTGGCGGCGAGCTGTTCGCTTATCTTGAAAAGAATTATGCAGACAGGTTCGGCCGTTTTCGTCTTGAGGTAGAGGAGGACAACGAACACGCTGTTCATCTTTATAAAAAGAACGGCTTCCGTGTTCTGCCCTACGCTCAGATGGTAAGAGACCTGAATACGGAATCTGATACTAATAACCAATAAAACTGTAGACAAAAAATCTTCGCATAATCCATATACGCAAGATTATGCGAAGATTTTTTGTACAGTTTTTAATTGGTTCTTAGTATGAAAAGGAAAATTAAAAATTGCGGCTCGGTAACGTTAATATCAGCCGCCCGAATAAATATGCCTGCTTTAGGGGCGGATGATATCCGCCTCTACAGAAAATTATGCACTGAGCCGCAACCTTTGGTTGCTTTTTATAAAATTTTAAAATGCAACCAAAAAACTCTTGCATTATAATAATATATGTGATATAATATTGTCATAGCAAAAGTTACAGTGCGAAAGGAAGACTGTTTATGAATATTGAGATTGCAAACCGCCTTCAGCAGATGAGAAAGAAAAATAATCTTTCTCAGGAAGAACTGGCGGCAAAAATCGGCGTTTCACGGCAGGCGGTTTCAAAATGGGAGCGCGCTGAGGCTTCTCCCGATACCGACAATCTTATTCTGCTGGCAAAGCTTTACGGGATTTCTCTTGACGAGCTCGTCAGAACAGATAATCAGCCCGAAACCGAAAGTCAGGGAATTTCTCTTAAAAAGGACGATTACGGCTATACCGAGGAACCTGTTAAAGAGGTAATTCCCGAAAATTATACCGATGAAGAGATATACCCCGGCAGGTCGGCACAGGATATTGAAACCAATAATTCCATTCCGCAGGGGTCGCCTTTCGGCGCAGATATAGACGATGAGGAGAAGAAAGACTCTGACGTCAAGCCCGAAGCAGAGGACTTTGCCAAGACTCTTGAAAGAGCCGGCAGGGCTATCGGCGATGTTATCAATGCGGCAGGCAAAAAGGTTGAAGAGGGTCTGAAAAAGGCTGATGAAGAAAAACGCAAGGCTGACGCTAATAATTTCGGAGATGAACGGAGATCCGGCAGCAATTCCGGCGAATGGGAAGAAAAATTTGAGCAGGGTATGAAGAAATTTGAGGCGAAAATGGAGCAGTTCGGCGAGTCCATGAACAAGATGGGCGAGGATATCGACCGAAAGGTAAATGCAGCTTTTGCCGACAAGCATGAAGAAGATGTGCATATTCACAAAAAGCACAAGGATAAAAATGAGCCTGCTACCTTGCTTGACAAGCTGTTTCCTGTGCTTATTACGTTTTTGTTTTTATGTTCGATACCTTTAAATCTTGCTCACCCCGGCTGGACGCTTTTCCTGCTGATACCGCTTTATTACACCACTAAGGAAGCTGTCAGAAAGCGCAATCCTATGATTTTCTGCTATCCGGTATTCTGCGTGTGGTTTTACTGTGCTATAGGTGGTTTTTTGGACGTATTTATTCCGGGTCTCAGCGACAACTGGTATGGTCTTATGTGGCTGATATTCCTGACGATACCGCTTTTCTATACTGCGTACCCTGCAGTAAAAAAACGCAATCCGCTGATTTTCTGCTATCCTGTGCTTTGCGTACTGGTTTATCTGGGAGTGGGGATCTTCCTTGATATGCTCTGGGAATTTGTGGGCGCTTGGTGGCTTTCAATAATGTGGGCGCCGATTTTTCTGTCGATACCTGTTTATTATATTGTATTGTCTCATTGCCGCAAGAAAAAGAATTTGTGAATGGTATAAATTATATATAAAATTTTAAATGGTATATATCAATCTCCTTTACAGCTTCACTCTCCTGACCCTAATCTATTTTGGTTACAAAGCGTTTACAGTTTTTAAAAGCTTTGGTTACAGCAAAATCTCATAAATACTATAAAACCGCACAGATAAGCCAAAAAACGGCCCTTTTTGTGCGGCTTTTTCATAATATTTGGCTGAATCACATGCCTTGACTTTTTGACGGTTTTGTTGTATAATTTTTAATGTGTCAGTTTGTGCGGTGATATCGAAAACCGCATCTGCATTTTGTGAATTTTGCAATTATATCCGGAAGGAAGTTGATTATGGAATCTGACGGGTTTGCCGGAAGTATTATTATTCTTGCGGTGATACTGTATAAAGGCTTTTGCACGGTCTGCGAGACCGCTGTGACCGAAATTGATGATCGAAAGGTCAGAAACAGCTCCGATAAAAGCAAAAAAGCTGCTGTTCTTGCAGCGCTGCTCGAAAAGCCGTCGAGGCTTATGACCGCTTTTGCTGTGAACCGTATTCTTTTTGCGGTGCTGGCTTCTTACATAGCTCTGTTTTCCTATTCGGCGCCTTTGGGCGGTGCTTTGGCTCGGCTCTTCGGTGTGAATACAAATAACGGCGGCGGTGCGCTTGCTTATGCTGCTGCGGCGGTCATAATATTGCTTGCTGCGGTGCTTGTGCTGACGGTCTTCTGCGAGGGAATACCCAAAAGGCTGCCGGCGGCGAAAAGCGAGAAGTTTGCTTATTTCTGTGCGCCGTTCGTTAAATACCTTGTTATTATGCTTACTCCGCTGACGGCGCTTTCTTCCCTGCTTACGAAGCTGCTTGCTCCGCTGTTCGGAGCCAAGGGTTCTTCGGAGCAGGATGTGGTCACCGAGGAGGAGATCCTCATGATGGTGGACGCAGGCAACGAAACTGGCGTTATTGAGGAATCTCAGCGCGAAATGATAAACAATGTGTTCGAGTTCGACGATATTACCGTTTCGGACATTATGACTCACCGTACCGACATTGTGGCGGTAGAGATATCCGCTGATGTTTCAGAGGTGGTCAATGCGGCGATAAGCAGCGGTTTTTCCCGTATTCCCGTTTATGAGGAAACTATCGACAGGATATCGGGTATCATCTGCGTAAAAGACCTGCTTTGCCTTGTGGGTTCGGAGGCGGCTGAAAATGCCGGCGCCAAAAGCTTTGTCAGAGATACTATATATCTTCCCGAATCGGTTTCCTGCGGAGAGGCGTTCAAGCGGCTTACGGCAGAGAAAATGCAGATGGCTGTTGTCATCGACGAATACGGCGGTACGGCAGGTCTGGTGACTATGGAGGATATCGTTGAGGAGATCGTGGGAAATATTCAGGATGAATATGACGAAGAGGAAGAAGAGCTTATCAAAATTTCCGACGATACCTATACTATTGACGGAACTGCTGACCCGGAAGAGATACTTCCCGTTTTCGGCATAAAGCTTCCCGAAGAAAACGGTTTTGACACTATGAGCGGATTTATCGTTGAGCTTCTGGGACGTATCCCGGAGGAAAATGAAAATCCTTCGATTGAATATGAAAACGTGCTTTTTACCGTTCTTGTGACAGAGGATAAGCGTATTTCAAAGATCAAAGCGCAGATACTTGAGAAAAATACAAATGAAAATATAACAAAGGAGAGCATGAAAAATGAAGAAGAAAATTAGTCTTATTCTTGCATTTCTTATGGCGGCTTCAATGCTTGCGGGATGTAAGAAAACCGATGAGGAGTCCGCAGGTCTTCCCGAAGCAGGCACTCCGTCCGAAACTGTGTCGCTTACACAGATGACGACCGAAGCTACCGAGGAAACGACTGTTCCTGAGGTTACTACCGAGTCGGAGACTGAGGATACGTCGGAGACCACCGAAGAGACGACTGTTTCTGAGACTGAGGAAAGCACGACAACTGCTCCTTCAGAGACAAGCGAGACTGAGTCTGCTACCGTTACTACAAAGGAGAAGTCCTGGAACGAGACCGAGATCAGCGAGACTCTCTACATAAAGACTTCATGCTATTCCAGAAAGGAAGCTATCGTTGGTTCGGAGTCTGTTAAGAAATATGAGGCAGGCACTAAGATCAACATTGTTGCTGCTACCGATACCGGTTACTACAAGCTGGCTGACGGTACTTTTATCCACTCGGATTATGTTACCGATGAAAAGCCTTCTCAGGGTACGGAGGCAACTACTACCAAAAAGAAGCAGGAAAGCGATCCCGACGATAACAAGACTACTTCTTCAAAGCCCATCAGCTCATCCTATAAAAAGAGCTATAAGGACAGATATCCCTATCAGCAGCTGACAAAGGACGAACAGAAGCTTTATGCTGACATTGTTCAGGCTGCAGAGAACTTTGAGACTCAGGTAGAGATACCTAAAGGATTTACTTCCAACGATGTATTCAAGGTTTACTGTATCGTATTTAATCAGGAGCCGCAGCTTTTCTGGCTCTCCCCTTCAGTGCCTATTTCTCTGGGCGGCATGATAGATCTTGAATTTGACCTTACCCGCGATGAGGCGGAGGCTGTTCAGGCTGAGATAGACGCAAATGTCAAGGACGTTATGGCTAAGGTCGGCGGCTATTCCAGTACGGTAAGCAAGCTCAAGGTAATTTACGACTGGGTTATCACACACAACACCTTCAGCCTTCAGGGTACTTTTGAGACCTGCGGTATTTACAATGGTCTTACCGATGGCGGCGAGCTTCAGTGCCAGGGCTATGCAAAGACTGTTCTTTATCTCTGCGACATTGCAGGTATCGAGTGTATGGTCGTTAACGGAAACAACACCGAGGGCAGCACTCATGCATGGAACGTGGTTTACTGCGACAACGGCTACTACATTCTCGACTCTACTTGGGGCGACCCGATAATCAGCTACGGTAAGAGCAGCTATGTGCGTTATCTGTTCTTCCTTGCTAACGACGAAATGATAAAGAATACTCACCTTAATGTAAGCACTATGACAAGAAAGTCTACCGGTGAAAGGATCAAGCTTTATAATCCTCCTGCCTGCACAAAGACAGCTTGCTATTACTTCAAGGCGTACAATAAGGAATACAGCGACCTCGACTCTGCTGTTGCGGCTATGTATGCAGAGCTTGACGCTGCTATTGAGTCGGGCAAGAACGTTGCTCATATCAGAGTAACTGATCATGACCTCTGGGAGACCCTTACCGATAAGAAATACTGGAAGATATTCCAGGATTATGCTAAGAGCAAGAGCAGCAATGTAACCGAGATCAAGCGTCAGAAAACGCTTACCGAGGATGTCCTTGTTGTTGAGTACGACGTAGTATATAAATAAAATTTAACGGGGCGGGGAGATTTTTTCACCCTGCCCCTGCGCATACAGGCAAACTCCATACCTTGAAAGGATATGTTTATTATGAAGAAAACAAGAAAATTTTATTCTGTTGTGGCTATGCTTGCGGCAGTATCTATGCTTGCGGCAGGCTGCGGAAAAAATGAAGGCGATTCAGCCGAGGGTACGACGGCTTCTGTAAACGTCATCGGCGGTCAGGACGGCGGAAACGCTGCTGCCGACGGAACATTTGTGGTCACTGACGACAACGGAGAGGCTGTTACAGGCGTAAACGGCGATGTTCTTACAGAACCTGCTGCAACAACTTCGATAGATCCTGCTCAGACGCTCAGCGAGGAGGAGCTTCTGGCGGCAATGACCGGAACTACTCCGCCTCCGCAGCTTAATATCAGCCAGAATAACGGTGAGCGCTATGCTTATTCCACGCTTACCGATGAGGAAAAGAAGCTTTATGACGATATCGTTGCAGGTATTGAGGGACTCCGCTACAAAATATGCGACGAGGACGCTTATACTCTTGAGGAATGGGCAAAGATATACGGTCTTGTTTATAATCAGGAGCCTCAGCTTTTCTATATGAACGCAAAGCTCAAGGTCGGAAAGCTTTTCTATCTTACCAAGGACGCTGACGCTATCAATGAGATGCAGAAGTCTATTGACGCGGTTGCGGACAAGCTTGTTGCCGAGGCTAACGGCAAAGCTACTACCTTTGAAAAGCTCAAGGTCTTTCACGATTATCTTGTTCTGAACTCTACTTTTGAGCTGAAGGACGAGATAACCAACTATAACGCTACTATTTATAATGCTTTCGGCAGCGGCGAGGCGCAGGGAAATATCCAGTGCGCAGGTTATGCCAAGGCTATGCAGTATCTTTGCGACAAGGCAGGCATTACAAGCATGGTCGTAACCGGCGAAACAACTTCCGGTCAGTCCCATGCGTGGAATGTTGTAAATGTCGACGGCGCATGGTACAATCTTGACGCTACCTGGGACGACCCTATTCTCAAAACCCCCAACTACAAGTACATTCGCTATAATTTCTTCCTTGTGCCAGACAATCAGATACACAACATTACTCATATGCACGTCAGCGAAAAGAAGCTTTCAAGCGGAAAGTATATCAAGTATTTCACTCCTCCTGCCTGCACCGATACGGCTCAGAACTACTTCGTGAAGAACGGTCTTGTTTACAGCGATTTTGAGTCCGCAGACAAGGCTATCAGAGCTGAAATAGAGAGCGCTGCAAAGGACGGCACAAGAGCTGCTCAGATAATGGTTTCTTCTAAGGATGTATATGACAAGGTCTATGCCGCAAGAATGGATTACAACACTTATGCAAAGAGCTTTGCCGGCGTTAAGGGCGTAAGCGACGAATGCAGCGAAAGTCTTATGCTTATTGAATTTAACGTAATTTACGAATAAGCGGTCATTTTATGAAAAGGCTTTTTACGGTATTGCTCCTTTGTACTGCTGTCGGGGCGTCGGCTTGTGCGAGAGTTTCCGAAGAACCTGCTGATACGGAGGTTTCCGTGATAGCTCCCGGAAATCCGCAGTTTGAGAATTTTGTCTCTCCCGTATACGAGGCGCTTTCGGATCCAGACAAGGCGCTTTATGACAAGCTTCGGGACGCTGTTGTGAATTTCGAGGATTTTGTTACCTTTGACACTCCTGTATCACGGGAGGACGCAAGGCGGATATACAGTCTTGTGTATACTCAGGAAAGAAAATATTTCTGGCTGAGCAACCTTTTTTACGCTCCCGACAAGGAGATAACCGTGCTTAGGCTGAACTATCTTTATGAAAGAGAGGACGCCGAAGTCAAACGGGCTGAGCTGGATCTTGCCGCTTCGACTATAATCGGCGAACTCCCAGATGACGCAGACGATTTTGAAAAGGCGGTATTCTTTCACGATAAGATTGTTACGGGCTGTACGTTTTCAACCGAAAAAGAACACGTCAGCTCCGCTTACGGGGTGCTTGTAAAGGGATACGGTCAGTGCGAGGGCTATGCGGCGGCTATGTCGCTGCTCTGCGACAAGGCAGGGATACCGAATTACACCGTCTGCGGAACAAATTCCGCAGGTGATACCCATGCATGGAACAAGATAATGCTTGACGGAAAATGGTACAATGCTGACTGTACCTGGGATGACCCTATTATAAAGCAGAACAATCCCGATTTTGTGCGTCACGATTATCTGCTGGTAATGGACAGCGAGATCGAGGGCAAGACACATTTTACAGATCCGCTTTACAGCGGAGTCCCCGTTTGCGATTCGGACAAGCTTAATTATTTTGCCGCAAATGGGTTGCTTTTTGACAGTCCTGCCGAGGGTACTGAGGCTATTGCGGAACAGATAAAATCCGCAGGGCTTTCGGGTCGGCGTGAGGCTGAGATACGCTTTTCTGATGAGGACGCTTATTTTGCCGCTATGGCAAGACTTTTCGACAGCGGCGAAATGAAAAAGATAATCGAGGACATCAACGGCAAATACGGAACGAAAATACGCTCGGCGTACAAGCATAATAACGATGATATGCATATTGTGCATATCTCGCTGATATACGAATATGATGATGAATAACGCTCTGTTTAGGCGCAGAAGGAGAATTGCTTATAATGAATAAATTCAAGCAGATAATTTTTACGGCGGCAATCCTTTTCACTGCGGCTGTTACATCGGGGTGCAGAGACGACGGACGGCTTCCTGACGAAGGTCTGCCGATGCCTGCGACCGGTGCTTCCTCCCCTACCGTTTCTTATGAGACGGAGGAAACAACGGAAAGCACTGCTCCCGTAACTATTGTTACTACCGAGAAAACCAAGCGCACGGCTGCTTCGGAGACTACTCCCGAGCTTGCCACCACGACTACGATGAGTTCGGATCAGTCTGCGGAATCGGAAGTTTCTACCGTTCCGGACGTTCCCAATGTTCCTATATCGGAATTTACAAGCACTACGGCTCTTGAACCGTCGGCTTCGGTATCAGAGACAACGACAGTCACGGCTTCTTCCTCTTCGGATAAAAGTACGGACAGCTCTTCTTCCGGTACGGATAAAAAGTCGGAAAGCGTTCTGAGCAAGGAATCGGACAGTACCGTTGACGATGAGGAAGAGCCGGAATATGAGGTCGTCAAGCTTTCCGGTGAAAGAGAGATAGAACGGCCTTACAGCTATAATCAGCTCAACGAAAAGCAGCTTTATATCTATGATGCAATAATAACTGCCGTTGAACATTACAATACCAATGTGCCTATCTCGACTCTTATGGAGGTCAAAGCGGAGGATTACTGCGAGGTTTATCAGCAGATATACAACGATGAACACTCTCTTTTCTATATTGATACGAAAATGCAGTATGCTGTTAATTCGGCGACAAAACATATCGCTTCGGCTGTCATCTTTTATAAGTACAGCGAGGCGGAAACCTTGAAGATGCAGAAGGAGATCGACGCCGAGACTGACAAGATAATCGGCATGATAACTCCCGAAATGACGGATTACGACAAGGTCAAGCTTTTTTATGACTATCTTGCGGAAAATGTCGTTTACGATGAAAGCGCCAAAAACTGCCGTGACATTTACGGTGTTTTTGCGGACAAAAGGGCTATCTGCGGCGGATATTCTAAGGCGTTTTCTTATCTGTGTGACAAGGTCGGCATTGAGACGATAACCGTTACCGGCGACGCTGACGGTCAGCCACATATGTGGAATATGGTGAAAATAGACGGTCAGTGGTATAATATTGATGTTACCTATGCAGTCACCGATTCGGTTGTGGGAAGCTATGTAAGATATGATTATTTCTGTGTTCCCGACGAAATGCTTTCTTCTACAAGGACGGTTTATCCCCAGATATATTCCTATCCGAAGGCTATTTCGGAGGATTGCAGCTACTATGTTAAAAACGGTCTTGTTGCTGACAGCTGGGACGATGTAAGACAGATGATTAAAAATCAGATAATCAAATGCTCTCAGAACAAGGAAATGGTCATTCAGGTCAAATGCTCTAACAGAGAGCTTTATGAGGACGCTACGGCAAGGCTTTTCGGGGCTGCCGAAAAGCAGGCTATCGGTATTTTTGAGGAGACTCTTTCCGAGGCGGCAAACAAATATGACTGCAATGCGATAAATTACAGTCAGGACGATACCTCGATGGTTATAAAGCTGTTTTTGAAGTATATTGATTAACAGTGTATAATGTTCTCCGGAAGGGGGTATGGAAATTGCATAGGCGCGGTTTTATGGCGGCGGTTATGGCGGCGCTTCTGCTGACAGGCTGCTCCCGTAACGGTTCGGACAGCTCCGGCGTTAAAGACGGTACTGACGGCGAATACAGGGTCTTTTCAAACGGAGTGTGTATTTCGGAGGAAAATCTTGATGTTCCCGAAAAAAACAGCTACGATTATGCGGATTTCTATATTCCCGAAGGAATGGTGACGGATTATTACAGCAGATATGAACTCAGCGATGAAGAGCGTGAGGTATATGATTCTGTAAAGGAAAGTCTGGGCAGACTGAAGTCAAAGGCTCCCCTGCTGGTGGATTCGGCGGTATATCAGAAGATACTTGAGACTATACGCCTTGAGCAGCTTGCTTATCCCCATGTTTCGGGAAGGAGTCTTGATTATAACGGTTCGGCGCAGGAGTTTGAGGTGCTTTTTACTTACCGTCTTTCGGCAGATGAGATAAGCAGCATGAATATGGCTGCCGAAAAGGCTGCCAAGGAGATAATTGCGCAGCTTACTCCGGAGATGGACGATTATGAAAAGCTGAAATTTTTTCATGATTATCTTATTCTCAACTGTGAGACTGACGCTTCCTATGACTACGCGGACACGGTCTATGGTGCGCTTGTCCGTAAAAAGGCGCTGTGCGAGGGCTACACAAAGGCGTTTTCTTATCTGTGCAATCTTGTCGGCATTGAAAATGTTATTGTTACAGGTGAGACTTATGTACCTCACACATGGAACATGGTCAAGCTGGGCGGAAACTGGTATCATGTGGATGTGACCTGGGACAAGTCGGATGACGAGCTGCACAAGCTTTATCCCGATGTTATTCTTTATCAGTATTTTATGGTGACGGATTCCGTTATTGAAAATAATCACAAGATATGGAATTATCCTGCCGAAGCGCCTAAGGCTTACGGTATTGAGGAGAATTACTTCGTGCGCGAGGGTGCTGACGTAAGCAGCAGAGAAGAACTTCTTACTGCTTCGGAAAATGCTATTATAAGTGCGGTGAAAAGCCGCAGCTCCGGTGCGATGGTGAAGTTTGATACTACGGACCTGTATCTGGCTTCGGAGGCAGACTTAGAAAATGAGGAGCTGTTTACTCCGGTAATTGAGAAGGTCAGGTCGGAATGCGGTGAGAACATTAAGCTGAGCTGGACAGGATATTATGCGCAGTACCGCATACTGACGTTTATTATCGAGTATGAAAGCTGACCATATTTTATATAGTATACCCCGTTTTAAGCGGTTTATACGGCAGATTTGAAGTATTGTGAAAATGCACAAAAATGCGGATAAAAATTCTTTTAAATTCTATGCCGAAATTTTATAAAAATTTTCTCAACCCCTTGCAATTGCAGGGGGTTGATGTTATAATATTACTTGCGTGACTGCGGCAGTTATATATTTAACTGTTAGTGCGGCGGCTGATTTCGCCGCGCTTTATATATGTTTTTGCGAGGAAGCGGAAGGTTGCTTACGGTTTGTAAGGGAATTTCCGTGGAGTATGTTCGGCTTCGAGCCGGGCGGCTGTGATATCGGACACTGTGTGTGCTTAAACCGTGGGGAGTCCTGTGTCTTCCCAAAGGTAAGCTTTGTGTTTGGACGTACTCGGAAAACAGCTTGTTTTTCGGGTTTTTTAATAGGCTTGATGCGAAACACACGGAGGCGTGTAAAGCGGAAAGTCCTTAAATACAGTTATCACGAACCTCGTCCCCGAAAACATCATCAGAGATCAATTAGGAGGCGATTTAAATGGCAGTCAATGAAAAAATCAGAATCAGAATCAAAGGTTACGACCATGCAGTCGTTGATGCAGCAGCAGCTAAAATCGTTGAGGCAGCTAAGCGCAGCGGTGCAAGAGTAAGCGGTCCTATCCCACTTCCTACAGACAAGGAGATCATCACTATTCTCCGTGCTGTACACAAGTATAAGGACAGCCGTGAGCAGTTTGAGCTCAGAACCCACAAGAGACTTATCGACGTTATCAGACCGTCTGACAAGTCTGTTGAGGCACTGCAGGGTCTTGAACTTCCTGCGGGCGTTGACGTTGTAATGGAAATCAAGTAAGATTAAACGCTTACCATTTCCCAAAAACGGAAACCGGCAGGTCATGTTGCGGAAACGCAACCAATAACCAAAGGAGGAAAAAGTATGACAAAGGCACTCATCGGCAAGAAAATCGGTATGACACAGATTTTCGATGAAGCAACAAACAAGGTTATTCCCTTGACTGTTGTAGAAGTCGGCCCCTGCGTTGTCGTTCAGAAGAAAACTGTTGAGAACGACGGCTACAGCGCAGTTCAGCTCGGCTTCGGCGACCTGAGAGAGAAGCTTGCTAACAAGCCTATCAAGGGTCATTTCGCTAAGGCTGACGTTGCAGTTAAGAGAACTCTCAAGGAGTTCAGACTCGACGGCGCTGAGGCTATGGAGGTCGGCACTGTTCTGAAGGCTGACACTTTTGAAGTAGGTGACATCGTTGATGTTTCCGGTACTTCAAAGGGTAAGGGCTTCCAGGGTACGATCAAGAGAAACAACAATGCAAGACTGAAGGAAACTCACGGTACTGGTCCTGTTCACAGACACGCAGGCTCCATGGGCGCTTGCTCCTCACCTTCCCGTATTTTCAAGGGTAAGGCTCTTCCCGGTCAGATGGGTAATGAGAAGGTTACCGTGCAGAATCTTGAGGTTGTCAAGGTTGACGCAGAAAACAATCTTATCGCAGTCAAGGGCGCTATTCCCGGTCCTAAGAACGGTATCGTTACCATTTGCGACTGCGTAAAGAAAAAGGCTTAATGGAAGGAGGAAGCAGTAATGCCTAATATTAAAGTTCTGGATATGGCAGGTAAAGAGGTTTCCAGCATTGAGCTGTCCGACGCTGTTTTCGGTATCACTCCAAACGAGTCTGCTATGCACACTATGGTTGTAAACTATCTCGCTAATCAGAGACAGGGTACACAGTCCACTCTTACACGCACAGAGGTAAGCGGCGGCGGCAGAAAGCCCTGGAGACAGAAGGGCACAGGCCACGCAAGACAGGGTTCTACACGCGCTCCTCAGTGGACACACGGCGGTATCGCTCTCGGACCTAAGCCCAGAAGCTACCGTTTCACAGTTAACAAGAAGCTCAAGAGACTTGCTATGAAGTCTGCTCTTTCTACAAAGGTTCTCGACAACAATCTTATTGTTCTCGACTCCATCACAATGAACGAGTACAAGACTAAGACTATCACTGCAATGCTCAAGGCTGTTGAGGCTGAGGGCAGCAAGGCTCTCATCGTAATGCCTGAAGTTAACAGCTTCGTTATCAAGAGCGCTGCTAACATCCCCGGCGTTAAGACAGCTCTTGTAAATACGATCAATGTATACGACATCCTCAACTATGACAAGTTCATCGTTGTTAAGGATGCAGTTGCTAAAATTGAGGAGGTGTACGCATAATGATTGCACAGGATATTGTAATCAAGCCTATCATCACCGAAAAGAGCATGGAAGGCCTTCAGGAAAACAAGTACACCTTTAAGGTTGCCAAGAACGCTAACAAGATCGAGATCGCTAAGGCTGTTGAAGAGCTTTTCGGCGTTAAGGTTGCTAAGGTAAATACCATGAATGTAAGAGGACGCGCTAAGAGAATGGGTATGAACAGAGGCTTCACTCCCAACTGGAAAAAGGCTGTTGTTACTCTTGCTGAGGGTTCAAAGACCATCGAATTCTTCGACGGCATGATGTAAGTTTACTCCGTATAATACGCTTTTGCGTAACGGGTAAGTATGGAAGGGACAGCTTCCGCAAAACATCGCAAAATATTATAAGGAGATGAACTGCAATGGCAATTAAATCATATAAGCCTACGACGCCTTCAAGACGTCAGATGACTGTTACTGATTTCAGCTGCCTTTCTAAGGTTGAGCCTGAGAAGAGCCTTCTCGCTCCCATGAAAAAGACAGCCGGCAGAAACAGCTACGGCAGAATCACCGTTCGTCACAGAGGCGGCGGAAACAGAAGAAAATACAGAATTATCGACTTCAAGAGAGACAAGCAGGGCATGAACGCTACTGTTCTTACTCTTGAGTACGATCCTAACAGAAGCGCTTTCATCGCTCTCGTTCAGTACGAGGACGGCGAAAAGAGATACATTATCGCTCCTAACGGTCTTGCAGTCGGCGACGTTGTTACAAGCGGCGCTCACGCAGACATCAAGCCCGGTAATGCACTTGCACTTTCCGATATCCCTGTGGGTACTTTCATCCACAACATCGAGCTTTATCCCGGCAAGGGCGCTCAGCTCGTTCGTGCAGCCGGCAACATGGCTCAGCTGATGGGTAAGGAAGACAATTACGTTCTCGTAAGACTTCCTTCCGGCGAAATGAGAAAGATCCCTGCTAACTGTATGGCTTCTATCGGTCAGGTTTCAAACATCGACCACGAGAACGTAAGCCTCGGTAAAGCCGGCAGAACTCGTCACCTTGGTATCAGACCTACCGTTCGTGGTTCTGTCATGAACCCCTGCGATCACCCTCACGGTGGTGGTGAAGGTAAGTCTCCTGTTGGTCGTCCCGGACCTGTTACTCCTTGGGGCAAGCCTGCTCTCGGTTACAAGACCAGAAAGCAGCACAACAGAACCGACAAGTTCATTGTTAAGCGCAGAAACGGCAAGTAATATTTCAAATTTATTAATGTGTATCCGTACAGGAGCAATCCGGCGGATATGCGTCCAGCCCCTGGGGCTGGCTCATTGAATCATAAAGAGGAATGTTCGGGAGCTTATTCTCCCGTGCATCTTGCCTCGTAAATCAAGAGGGGAGGAAAACCAATGAGCAGAAGCGTTAAGAAGGGACCTTATGTACAAGAGGTTCTCCTGAAAAGAGTTATCGCTATGAACGAAGCAGGCGAAAAGAAGGTTCTCAAGACCTGGAGCCGTTCTTCTACTATTTTCCCTGACTTCGTAGGTCATACATTTGCTGTTCACGACGGCAGAAAGCACGTTCCCGTATACGTTACGGAAGATATGGTAGGTCACAAGCTGGGCGAATTCGCTCCCACAAGAACCTACAAGGGCCATGCAGGCTCCAAAGTATCCAATAATGGTAAGAAATAAGGCAGAGAGGAGAAATTAAAATGGAAGCAAGAGCATATCTTAAAAATGCTCGAATCGCACCCAGAAAGGTTCAGATCGTTCTCGACCTCATCAGAGGAAAGGATACAGAAACCGCTATGGCGATTCTGCAGCACACACCTAAATCTGCCTGTGAATACCTGGAGAAGCTTCTGAAGTCCGCTATCGCAAACGCTGAAAATAACTTTGGAATGGATAAGGATAACCTTTACGTTTCCGAATGCTTCGTTTGCCCCGGTCCTATCATGAAGAGAATTATGCCTAGAGCACAGGGCAGAGCTTTCCGCATCCTCAAGAGAACTTCCCATGTTACTCTTGTGGTAAAGGAAAAAGAATAAGTCGAAAGAGGAGGTAAACTAAATGGGACAGAAGGTTAATCCGCACGGTCTGCGTGTAGGCGTTATTAAGGATTGGGATTCCCGCTGGTTTGCAAACAAGGCAACTTTCGGCGATACACTGGTTGAGGACTATAACGTTCGTAACTATATCAAGAAGAACCTTTATGCAGCAGGCGTTCCCAAGATCGAAATCGAAAGATTTGCAGACAAGGTAAGAATCCACGTTCACTGCGCTAAGCCCGGTATCGTTATCGGCAGAGGCGGCGAGAACATTGAAAAGCTTCGTCTTGATGTTGAAAAAATGATGAAAAAGTCAGTTGCTATCAACATCGTTGAAGTTAAATCACCCGATATGGACTCACAGCTCGTTGCTGAGAGCATTGCTGCTCAGCTCGAAAACCGTGTTTCCTACAGAAGAGCTATGAAGCAGGCTATCGGCAGAGCTATGAAGCTTGGTGCTAAGGGTATCAAGGTTATGGTAAGCGGCCGTATCGGCGGCGCTGAGATCGCTCGTTCAGAGTCTTATCACGAGGGTACTATTCCCCTTCAGACAATCCGTGCTGACATTGACTACGGTTTTGCTGAGGCAAGCACAACCTATGGCCGTATCGGTGTTAAGGTTTGGATCTACAAGGGTGAGGTTCTCAAGGGCGACGTTGCTAAGGCAAGAGCTATGACTGAAAGAACCGAAAAGAAGCCCCGTCGTCAGGGCGACAACCGCCGCAATGGTGAGAACCGCGGCAACAGAAGAAGAGAAGGAGGTAATCAGTAATGCTGCTTCCAAAGAGAGTTAAGTACAGAAGAGTACACAGAGGCCGCCTTACAGGTAAGGCTTACCGCGGAAACACTGTTTCCAACGGCGAGTTCGGTCTTCAGGCACTTGAGCCTGCATGGATTACTTCCAACCAGATCGAGGCTGCCCGTATCGCTATGACTCGTTATATCAAGCGTGGCGGTCAGGTTTGGATCAAGATTTTCCCCGACAAGCCTATCACTGAGAAGCCTGCTGAAACTCGAATGGGTTCCGGTAAAGGTTCACCTGAGTACTGGGTAGCTGTTGTTAAGCCGGGCAGAGTTATGTTCGAGATCGCCGGCGTTTCCGAGGAAATCGCAAGAGAGGCTATGCGTCTTGCTATGCATAAGCTTCCTATCAAGTGTAAGTTTGTTAAGAAAGAGGAGGCGGGCGAATAATGAAGGCTGCAGAAGTTAGAGATATGACCACTCTTGAGCTGGACAACAAGCTTGCCGATCTGAAGAAGGAGCTTTTCGCTCTCCGCTTTCAGCACGCTGTTAATCAGCTCGACAACCCTACACGTCTCAAGGCTGTGAAGAAGGACATCGCAAGAATCAAGACTATTCTCCGCGAGCGTTCCGGTTCCGAACAGTAAGTGAAGGGAGGAAACAAAAATGGCTGAAAGAAATCTTAGAAAAACAAGAGTTGGCAAGGTAGTTTCCAACAAGATGGATAAGACCATTGTTGTTGCAATCGTTGATAACGTACAGCACCCCCTGTACAAGAAGATCGTCAAGAGAACAATCAAGCTTAAAGCTCACGACGAGAACAATACTTGCAACATCGGTGACCGCGTTGAGATCATGGAGACCCGTCCTATCTCAAAGGATAAGAGATGGCGTCTTGTAAAGGTTATCGAGCAGGCTAAGTAATTCCTCTGCGGAGTTATTTGCTAAGCACGATACACACGGAGGCGTGTGACGTTTCCGCTGTGAATATAAACGTGGTTATTAATTAAAATCAACAAGAAGAAACGGCAGGGGCTTAAATGCAAAGCCTCTGACCCGGAGCTTCTAATGGAAGGAGTTAATCGCTGTGATTCAGATGCAGACTTATTTAAAGGTCGCTGATAACACAGGTGCAAAGGAACTCATGTGTATCAGAGTTCTCGGCGGCACCCGCAGAAGATATGCAAACATCGGCGATGTAGTTGTTGCTTCCGTTAAGAAAGCAACACCAGGCGGCGTTGTTAAGAAGGGCGACGTTGTTAAGGCAGTTATTGTCCGTTCCGCTAAGGGCCTTCGCCGCGAGGACGGAACTTACATCCGTTTTGATGAAAACGCTGCTGTTATCATCAAGGAAGACAAGAACCCTAAGGGTACTCGTATTTTCGGACCAGTTGCTCGTGAGCTGAGAGACAAGGACTACATGAAGATCCTGTCACTTGCTCCCGAAGTACTTTAATGGAGGTGCCACAACATGAATAGCTTACACGTTAAAACAGGTGACACCGTCGTTATCCTTTCCGGTAAGGACAAGGGCAAGCAGGGCAAGGTACTTGAGGTTTCACCCAAGGAAAAGAAGGTAATCGTTGAGGGTCTCAACATCGTTACCAAGCATGTTAAGCCCAGACAGATGGGTCAGCAGGGCGGTATCGTTAAGTGCGAGGCTCCCCTTTATGCTTCAAAGGTTATGGCTGTATGCCCCAAGTGCGGCAAGCCCACAAGACTTGCTCACAAGATCGAGGCTGACGGCACTAAGGTTAGAGTCTGCAAGCACGCAGACTGCGGAAAGTCTTATTAAGGAAAGGAGTAAACGAAATGGCATCTAATTTGAAGGAACTCTATGTCAGCACTGTGGCTCCTGCTTTAATGAAGAAGTTCGGCTATAAGAGCGTAATGCAGATCCCTAAGATTGACAAGGTTGTTATCAACGTCGGCGCAGGCGAAGCTAAGGAAAACGCTAAGGTCATAGACGCTATTATGACAGATCTCGCTGCTATCACAGGTCAGAAGCCTGTTGTTTGCCGCGCTAAGAAATCTGTCGCTAACTTTAAGCTCCGTGAGGGTATGCCTATCGGTGTTAAGGTAACACTCAGAAGCGAGAAAATGTACGAATTCCTCGACAGACTCTTCAATGTTGCGTTCCCCCGTGTTCGTGACTTCAGAGGAATCAACGGCAACTCCTTCGACGGAAGAGGCAACTACTCCACAGGTATCAAGGAGCAGCTTATTTTCCCTGAGATCGAGTATGATAAGATCGACAAGGTTCGCGGTATGGATATCAACATCATCACTACCGCAAATACCGACGAAGAGGCTAAGGCTCTTCTCGAGCTGATGGGCGCTCCGTTCGCTAAGTAATTTTTAGGAGGGAAAATCAAAAATGGCTAAAACATCAATGAAAGTTAAGCAGCAGAGAACTCCTAAGTACAGCACAAGAGCTTACAACAGATGCAAAATCTGCGGCAGACCTCACGCTTATATGAGAAAATTCGGCATCTGCCGTATCTGCTTCAGAGAGCTTGCTCACGACGGTCAGATCCCCGGCGTGAAGAAGGCAAGCTGGTAAAATTTTACCGCTTGAACGCTGTTTTTAAGTAATATAAGGAGGTTAACCGTTATGCAAATTACAGATACTATTGCAGATATTCTTACCAGAATCCGTAATGCCAATTCTGCAAAGCACGACACAGTTGACGTTCCTGCTTCCAATATGAAGAAGGCTATCACTCAGATCCTTGTTGACGAGGGTTACATCAAGAGCTATCAGATTATTGACGACGGCAAGCAGGGCATCATCAGAATCACACTGAAGTACGGCGAGAACAAGTCTCAGGTAATCACAGGTCTGAGAAGAGTTTCTAAGCCCGGTCTTCGTATTTATTCAAGCTGCGAGGATATGCCCAAGGTTATGAAGGGTCTCGGTATTGCTATCGTTTCCACTTCAAAGGGCGTTATGACCGACAAGAAGGCTAGAGAGCTTAATGTCGGCGGCGAAGTCCTTGCATTCGTATGGTAAGGAGGAACAAGTAAATGTCCAGAATCGGTAAAAAGCCCATTGTTGTTCCTGCCGGCGTTGACGTTAAGGTTGACGGTACTACTGTTACGGTAAAGGGACCTAAGGGTACGCTCACAAACACCTTCAACTCTGATATGATCATCAAGCATGAGGGCAATGAAATCATCGTAGACCGTCCTTCAGAGAACAAGACTCACAAGTCTCTCCACGGTCTTACAAGAACACTTATCAACAACATGGTTGAGGGTGTTACAAACGGTTTTTCCAAGTCTCTCGACATCGAGGGTATCGGTTACCGTGCTGCTAAGCAGGGCAAGAACCTTGTTATGAACCTCGGTTACTCACATCAGGTTATCGTTCCCGAGGCTGACGGTATCACTATCGAGGTTCCCAATGCTACTAACATTGTCGTTCACGGCATTGACAAGCAGAAGGTAGGTCAGTTCGCTGCTGAGATCCGCGAAAAGAGACTTCCCGAACCTTACAAGGGCAAGGGTATCCGCTACACAGGCGAGAGAATCATCCGCAAGGAAGGTAAGGCAGGTAAGGGTAAGAAGTAATCCCCTGCTGTTCGTAATAAATCCTGTTATCAGAGAATGGGACAGCTCCCCTGCTGCTGCGGCATGACATGAGCTACTATTCTCGTCAGAAAAGGAGTTGAATTCAAATGGTAAAGCAGATTAACAGAAAAGCTGCAAGAGCTAAGAGACAGATCCGCGTCCGCGCTAAGATCAGCGGTACTGCTGAGTGCCCAAGACTGAACGTTTTCCGTTCTTCCAAGAACATCTATGCTCAGATCATTGATGACGTTGCAGGCGTAACTCTTTGCGCTGCTTCCTCCAAGGATAAGGGCTTCGAGGGCAACGGCGGCAACAAGGAAGGCGCTTTCAAGGTCGGCGAGATGATCGCTGCAAAGGCTGCTGAAAAGGGTATCAAGGACGTTGTATTCGATCGTGCAGGCTATCTCTACCACGGCAGAGTTGCTGAGCTTGCAGAGGGCGCCAGAAAAGGCGGCCTGAACTTCTAATCAGGCTATTAACAAACAAGGAGGTAATACTTTTGGCAAATGCTAAGATAGACGCTTCTACCATGGAGCTTTCAGAAAAGGTAGTTGCTATTAACAGAGTTTCAAAGACTGTTAAGGGCGGACGTATCTTCAAGTTTGCTGCCCTCGTGGTAGTCGGTGACGGCAACGGTACCGTTGGCTTCGGTATGGGCAAATCGGGCGAAGTTCCCGACGCTATCCGCAAGGGTATCGAGGACGCTAAGAAGAATTTAATTAAGGTATCCCTCAAGGGTTCCACTATTCCCCACGAAATTATCGGTACTTTCGGCGCAGGCAGAGTTCTTATGAAGCCCGCTGCTCCCGGTACAGGTGTTATCGCAGGCGGTCCTGTTCGTGCGGTAATCGAAATGGCAGGCATCAAGGACATCAGAACTAAGTCTCTTCGTTCCAACAACGCCTGCAACGTTGTAAGAGCTACTATCAACGGTCTTGCTCAGTGCAGAAGCGCTAAGGAAGTTGCTGAGATCAGAGGCAAGTCCGTTAAGGAAATCTTGGGTTAAGGAGGACGTTTGACTATGGCACTTAAAATTAAGCTTGTCAGAAGCCTTAACAGCGTTAAGAAGCCTCAGGCTGCTACTGCAAATTCTCTCGGACTCCGCAAGATCGGCGATGTTACAGTACAGCCCGACAACGACGCTACTAAGGGCAAAATCAACAAGATTGCTCACCTCGTAGAGGTTACCGAAGCATAATTACTGCAAGGAGGTGCGAAAGCTATGAAAATTCACGAATTATCCCCTGCTGCAGGTTCAAACAAAGATGTGAAGAGAATCGGCAGAGGTCACGGCTCGGGTAACGGCAAAACTGCCGGCAAGGGTCACAAGGGTCAGAACGCTCGCTCCGGCGGCGGTGTAAGACCGGGCTTTGAGGGCGGTCAGATGCCTCTCGCAAGAAGAATCCCTAAGAGAGGTTTCAATAACATTTTTGCAGAAAAAATGACGGTTATCAACGTTTCCGACCTTGCTAAGTTCAAGGAAGGTACTGTTGTTGATACTGAGCTGCTCAAGGCTGCCGGTATCATCAAGAAGGCTGATAACGGTGTTAAGGTTCTCGGCAAGGGCGAGATCAACGTTAACATTACAGTTAAGGCTGCTGCTTTCTCGGCATCGGCTAAGGAGAAAATCGAGAAGGCAGGCGGGAAGGCTGAGGTGATGTAATGTGTTTAAGACCTTCAGAAATGCCTGGAAGGTTCCTGAGTTAAGGAAAAAAATCCTTTACACATTACTCATTATTCTTATTTTCAGAATCGGCTGTCACGTTCCCGTTCCGTTTATGGACTCGGGTGCGATCTCGAATATGTTCGCTGACGGTAACTTCTTCAGCTATATGAACATCCTTTCGGGCGGCGCGCTTCAGCAGTGTACGCTGTTCTCGCTGTCGATCCAGCCTTATATCAACGCTTCCATCATCGTTCAGCTTTTGACATATGCTCTTCCTCCTCTGGAAAATCTCCAGAAGGAAGGCGAATCCGGAAGAAAGAAACTTCAGAAGATCACAAGCTTTGTTTCTCTTGGTATTGCACTGGTAATGTCCTATGCTTATTACCTTACTCTGAGAAACAACGGCGCACTGAATTATACCGGCGGCGCAAAGGGCGTATTTACCGGCGCTGTTATCGTTCTTGCATTTACTGCCGGCGCAAGCCTTGTGGTATGGCTCGGAAACAGGATCAATGAAAAGGGTATAGGCAACGGTATCTCGATGATACTTTTTGCCGGTATCGTTTCAAGAGGCCCCGAAGCTATCTTAAAAATGTTCGTCAATGCAGAAACAAACAAGAAGCTTTATATCGCTATCCCGATAGTTCTCCTTGTATTTGTGCTGATGATCGGATTTATCGTTTTTATGAACGAGTCCGAAAGACGTATTCCCATTCAGTACGCTAAGCGCGTTGTGGGCAGAAAACAGTACGGCGGTCAGAATACGCACATTCCGATCAAGGTCGCTATGAGCGGTGTTATGCCTATCATCTTTGCGATGGCGATCATGTCGCTGCCGTCTACGCTGGCTATGTTCATCAAGCCTGCGGCTGTTCCCGAAACCTTCTGGCAGAAGTTCTATGTTGGATTTCTGAACTTCTTCAGCTACCAGAGCCCCTGGTACGCAATTCTTTATTTCCTGCTGATTATTGCATTTAACTATTTCTATGTTTCAATGCAGTATAATCCGATAGAGATCGCTAACAATCTCCGTCAGAATAACGGCGGTATCCCGGGTATCCGTCCCGGTAAGCCGACAAGCGATTTCATCCAGAGAGTTCTCGGCAAGATCACTCTTGTGGGCGCTTTCTTCCTCGGTGTTATCGCTATATTCCCTATCTTTACAAACATGGCGTTCCCTCAGCTGGGAATCGCAATGGGCGGTACGTCAATCCTTATCGTTGTAAGCGTTGTTCTGGAAACTGTAAGAACGCTTGAGTCCCAGATGATGATGCGTCATCACAAGGGCTTCCTGGAATAAGAAAACCGAAATGTGAAACTTTAACAAGGAGGATTTATTTATGAACCTGATTTTATTGGGCGCTCCCGGCGCAGGCAAAGGTACACAGGCTGAGGTCATCAGCGAAAAGCTCGGCATCCCCCAGATCTCTACCGGAAATATTCTGCGTGAGGCTGTTAAGAACGGTACTGAATGCGGTCTTAAAGCTAAAAGTTTCATGGAGAGCGGTGCTCTCGTTCCCGACGAGGTCGTTATCGGCATCCTTAAAGACAGGATCGCTGAGGACGACTGCAAAAACGGATACATCCTTGACGGCTTCCCAAGAACCGTTCCTCAGGCGGAGGCTCTGGAGAGCATGGGTATCAACATCGACAAGGTAATTTCCATTGATGTTCCCGATGAGACCATTCAGGGCAGACTTTCCGGCAGAAGAGTTTGCGAAAAGTGCGGTGCTTCCTACCACATCGAATTTAACCCTCCCAAGGTTGAGGGTATTTGCGACAAGTGCGGTGGAAATGCTGTTCAGCGCAAGGACGACGCTCCCGAGACTGTTATCGAAAGACTCCGCACATACCATGAGCAGACGGCTCCTCTTGCTGCTTTCTATGACAAGAGAGGCAAGCTTGTAAGAGTTCAGGGACAGGAGGAAGTTAAGAAAACTTCCGAACTTGTATTAAAAGCGGTCAACGCTTAAAGAAGCGTGATAAAATGATTAGTGTGAAATCCAAATCAGAGCTGGAGAAAATGCGCAAAGCCGGTATTATCGCCGGTAACGCGCTGCACTTCGGCGGTCAGGCAATAAAAGACGGTATGACTACCTATGAACTGGACAAAATCATTCACGACTATATCGTGAAGCACGGTGCAAAGCCTTCCTTTCTGGGTTACGGCGGGTTTCCCGCTTCGGCGTGTATCAGCATCAACGATCAGGTCATTCACGGTATTCCCTCCAAAAAGGTAAGAATACACGAGGGCGATATTGTCAGCATAGACGTGGGTGCGTTTATCGACGGCTTTCACGGAGATACCGCTTTTACCTTTGCCGTAGGTAAAATTTCAGAAGAAGCAAAGCAGCTCCTCAGAGTCACCGAGGAAAGCCTTTACAAGGGCATTGAGCAGGCAGTCGCCGGCAACAGGATCGGTGATATCGGTCATGCCGTTGAGGAACACTGTGTTTCTTATGGATACGGCGTCGTCAAAAAGTATATAGGTCACGGCGTGGGCAGACAGCTCCACGAGTCCCCGGAGGTTCCCAATTACGGAAAGGCCGGGCACGGTCCGAGGCTTGTTGCCGGTATGACGATCGCTATCGAGCCGATGATCAACGCGGTAGGCGAGGATGTAAGAGTTCTCCCCGACGGCTGGACCGTACTGACGAAGTCAGGCTCGATATCAGCTCATTTTGAGCATACAGTCGCAGTTACACCCGATGGGCCTGTGCTGCTTACAAAGCCCACACTCTAAGGGGGTAATGCTGTGGAGGCAAAACCCGGAATGATTGTAAGGTCTTTGGCGGGAAGAGACAAGGGCAGATTCTTAGCCGTTGTTTCCGCTTCGGACGGCTTCGTTTTCCTTGCCGACGGAAAAGAGCGCAAGCTCGCTTCGCCTAAAAAGAAAAACGAAAAGCATATCGCTCCGACAAAAACCGTTATAGACATAAGCAATCTGACAGACAGGGGACTGAGGACCGCTTTGCAGAATTTTCAGGGCGGACAAGACGCTTAGTCCTTCCGAAATCGAAATATCCAAAGGAGGCATTTACTTGTCTAAGGAAGATGTTATTGAGATTGAGGGTACAGTCATAGAAGCTCTGCCTAACGCAATGTTCCAGGTCGAACTTGCAAATGGACACAAAATTCTTGCCCATGTTTCCGGAAAGCTCAGAATGAACTACATCAGAATAGTTCCGGGCGATAAGGTTACCGTTGAGATGTCGCCTTACGACCTCACAAAGGGCAGAATCACTTGGAGAGCGAAATAATAAAGTTATTCAATCAGAAAGGTGGTAATTTTAATGAAAGTTAGACCTTCAGTTAAGCCTATCTGTGAAAAATGCAAGGTTATCAAGAGAAAAGGCAAAATAATGATCATCTGCGAAAACCCCAAGCACAAGCAGCGTCAGGGCTGATTAAACAAAATTCGTATTCAAATCCAATATGGAGGTGTATTGTAAATGGCACGTATTGCAGGCGTTGACCTTCCCAAGAATAAGAGAGTCGAGATCGGCCTCACTTATATCTACGGTATCGGTCGTAAATCTGCTGAGATCATCCTTGCCAATACAGGCGTTGACCCCGATACAAGAGTTAAGGATCTGTCAGAGGATGATGTAGCTAAGCTCCGTGATTACATTGACCACAACTTTATGGTAGAGGGCGACCTCAGAAGAAATGTTGCTCTTAACATTAAGAGACTGGTTGAGATCGGCTGCTACAGAGGCGTTCGTCACAGAAAGGGTCTCCCCGTTAGAGGTCAGAGAACTAAGACTAACGCAAGAACACGCAAGGGTCCCGTAAAGACCATCGCTAACAAGAAGAAGTAAGGAGGGAATGAACAATGGCTCAGGTTAAAGGCAAAAAGACCGTTGTTAGAAGACGCCGCGAGCGTAAAAACATTGAAAATGGCGCTGTTCATATCCAGTCCACTTTCAACAACACTATCGTAACTATTACTGATATTCAGGGTAATGCAATCTCATGGGCTTCCGCAGGCGGACTCGGTTTCAGAGGTTCCAAGAAGTCTACTCCGTTTGCTGCTCAGACTGCTGCTGAAACAGCTGCTAAGGCTGCTATGGAGCACGGCCTCAAGACTGTTGAGGTTTATGTTAAGGGTCCCGGCGCTGGTCGTGAGGCTGCTATCAGAGCTCTTCAGACTGTCGGTCTTGAAGTTAAGCTCATCAAGGACGTTACTCCTATCCCCCACAACGGATGCCGTCCTCCCAAGAGACGCCGCGTATAACAGAACGCTTTACTGCACGTTTTTTGGACAAAAGAAAATTACTGCGGATATTCCGCACCAAAATACCAACGGAGGTGTAATTAAATGGCAAGATATACCGAAGCGGTTTGCAGACAGTGCAGACGTGAGGGTCAGAAGCTTTTCTTAAAGGGTGAGAAGTGCACAACCGATAAGTGCCCTATCAGCAAGAGAGAATACGCTCCCGGTCAGCACGGCCAGAACCGCAAAAAAATATCTGAATATGGTTTACAGCACAGAGCTAAGATGAAGACAAGACGTTACTACGGCGTTCTCGAGGGTCAGTTCTATCACTACTTTGAGCTTGCTGAAAAGAAGCAGGGTCAGACCGGTGAGAACCTTCTCAAGATCCTTGAATCCCGTCTTGATAACGTTGTTTACAGAATGGGTCTTGCTTCTTCAAGAGCTCAGGCTCGTCAGTTCGTTGTTCACGGTCACTACACCGTTGACGGCAAGAAGGTAAACATTCCTTCATACCTCGTTAAAGAGGGTCAGGTAGTTGCTCTCAGCGATAAGAGCAAGACAACTGACAGCTTCAAGACTATCGTTGAGGCAAACAGCGGACGTCCTGTTCCGATGTGGCTTGATATGGATAAGGCTAATCTTTCCGCAAAGGTTGAGAGACTCCCTAACCGTGAGGAGATCGACCTTGAGGTTGAGGAAACACTGATCGTCGAGCTGTACTCCAAGTAATAAGCAGAATACGTTATCCGCAACACGAAATAGGAGGGTTTTATCATGCTTGAACCAATTCAGAAGGCGGAAATCGAAACCGTCGAACTTAAAAGCAACGGAACCTACGGCAAATTTACTGTTGCTCCGCTGGAGCGCGGATACGGACATACTCTCGGCAACAGCCTGAGACGCGTTCTGCTCTCTTCTCTCCCCGGCGTGGCTGTTACTTCCGTCAAGATCGACGGAGTTCACCACGAACTGTCTACAGTTCCCGGCGTTAAGGAGGACGTTACTGAGATCGTCCTGAACCTTAAAGGTCTTACCGCTAAGCTTCACGGCGAGGGTCCGAAGACAGTTTATATCGAGGCGGAGGACGAGTGCGAAGTAACTGCGGGTGACATTAAAACCGACTCCGAAGTGGATATTCTTGTTCCGGAAATGCATATTGCTACTCTCGGCAAGGACGCTAAGCTTTATATGGAGATCACTATCGACAAGGGACGCGGTTATGTTCCTGCCGAAAAGAATAAGCAGCTTTTCAACTTCGGCATCGATGTTATTGCTGTGGATTCCATATATACCCCTGTACTGAAGGTGAACTACTCTGTTGAGGATACCCGTCTCGGTCAGGTAACAGACTATGACAAGCTCATTCTTGAGGTCTGGACCGACGGCGTTGTTTCCGCTAAAGAGGCTGTTTCACAGGCAGCCAATCTCCTCATTGAGCATCTGAAGCCTTTCACAGAGCTTTCAGACGAGTCCGCGATCACTGAGATAATGATCGAAAAGGACGATAAGGGCAAGGAGAAGATCCTTGAGATGACCATTGAGGAACTTGACTTGTCGGTACGTTCCTTCAACTGCCTGAAGAGAGCCGGAATCAATACGGTTGACGACCTCATCAATAAGTCCGAAGAGGAAATGATGAAGGTTAGAAACCTTGGTAAGAAATCCTTCGACGAGGTTAAGGAGAAGCTCCAGTCACTGGGCTTTGACCTCAGCTCGGAAGAGGAATAACAAACGGTACACCGTAAACTATTGATAAGGTAAGGAGTGAATATAAATGCCGGGAACCAGAAAACTGGGCCGCACAAGCGACCATAGAAAGGCTATGCTCAGAGCTATGGTAACATATCTGCTTGAAAACGGCAAAATCGAAACAACAGTAACCAGAGCTAAAGAGGTTCGTGCTATGGCGGAGAAGATGATCACTACCGCTAAGACAAACGACCTGCACTCCAAGCGTCAGGTTCTTGCTTACGTCACTAAGGAAGACGTTGTCAAGAAGCTTTTTGATGAGATTGCACCTAAGTACGCTGACAGAAACGGCGGCTATACAAGAATCATCAAGATCGGACCCAGACGCGGCGACGCTGCTGAAATGGCTATCATTTCACTGGTTGACTAATTTAACAAAAATAAATCCCCCTGAAAAAATCAGGGGGATTTTTATATTATTTCCTTGGAAATATTACAGGTCCATACGCTTGTGGCTGCGCTTATGAGGCTTTTTTTCGTCGGTCAGTCCCATAAGGAAATCTACACTGGTGTCGTAAAAATCAGCAAGGCGCTCCATTACGAGAAGCGACGGCTGAAGCTCGCCTGTTTCATATCTGGAGTAGGTTTGCTGAGTACAGTGGAGATATTCTGCAAGCTGACGCTGATATAAGTGGCTGTTTTCACGCATTTCACGAATTCTGATATTCATATATTAACGGCCGTCCTTTCTTCTTTTTTTATATTTGTGTAAAGTATTTCCGTCCGAATAAATATTCAGCACTTTTTATATTATGACATAACTCCCGGCTTTATGAATCGGTATACGCAAAAAAAGAGTAAGAAATCCAGGATTTTGCAGGAGCGTTTCGACTTAGTGTCAAATTATACGGCAGGCGGTTTGGGACGGCACGGAATCTGCCGGCGATTTCCTAATGAAAAAAGTAACAAAAACTGTAACCAAAATTTCATTAATCAGTGAAAAATTTCTTGGGTTTTGTGGATAATGCGCAAATAATATTTCTAAATAGTTTGAAAAACTGTTACATTGGCAATTGGATTTAACAACCGATTGTGTTATAATTACAGCATAGTTAAGATAAACTATATATAAATATCTGAATGGAGGAAATTACAATGAAACTTAAGAAGATTCTTGCTGCTATCGCTGCTTGCGCTATGGCTTCCGCTATGCTCGCTATGACTGTTTCCGCTGCAGGTACTACAGGTGATGAGGATACTCTTGATGAGAATCCTGCTGAAACAGAGATCACAACAGAAGATCCTGCTGATGAGCCCGCTGATGAGCCTGCTGACGAGCCTGCTGACGAGACTCCTGCTGTTCCTGAGGCTACTAACCCTACAACAGGTAACTCTCCTATCGCTCTCGCAGTAATCCCTGTTGCTCTTGCTGCTGCTGCAGTTGTTGCAAAGAAGGCTAAGTAATTTATTTATTGCTTGACTAAGAGTCCGCCTTTTTGGGCGGACTCTTTTATTTTGCTAAAAATGCACAATGTAATCGTTATTATTTGTTGCAGAATGAATATAGATTTTTTGAAATCTCTATTGTATAATAAGTGTGCATTCTTATTTCCAAGTCGGAAAACGAGAAAATGAATTTTTGGAGGAATTTTTTATGAAGCTCAAGAAGATCATTGCTGCTGTTGCAGCTGCTGCAGTTGCTGTTTCTACAATGGCTATCAACGCTTTTGCTGCTGAGGAATACACAGCTAAGCTCGGCTTTGCTGATACAGCATGGACTTTCCAGGACTGGGAAGCTAACACAACCGTTACAGGTGACGGTCAGTACACAATTGAATCTACTCTCGTTGCAGGCGCTGCTGATTTCGGCGTATTTGTAATCGACATCGAGGGTATGTTCGCAGGTTCTCCCGAGGCTACAGCTGTTCTCGACAAGATCGAGGTTGACGGCGCTGAGCTTTCCTTCGACGCTTCAAAGATCGTTTACGGCGACGTTGAGGAAAAGGGCAACTACAGAATCGAAATCTTCAATACTTACGGTACAACAAAGGATAACCCCGGCGTAAACCAGGCTACTCCTATCACAACTGACCTCAAGGTAACCTTCACAGTTTCCGGTCTTGGCGGTGCTGCTGAAGATGCTGCTCCTGCTGAAACAGCAGAGGCTCCTGCTGTTGAAGCAACAACAGACGCTCCTGCTACAGGCAATGCTCCTGTTGCTGTTATGGTTTCCGTAATGGCTGTTGCTGGTGCTGCTGCTATCGCTGCTAAGAAGAGAAAGTAAGCTTTTACTTCAAGATCAGAAGCAAGGATACCGAGGTATCCTTGCTTTTTGTTGTTTTAAACAAAAAAGTGCCATAATAATTATTGAAAAAATAAGTTGTCAATTTTGCATAATGATGATATAATTAACTTGTTAATAAAAGCAGATTATCTGCAATTTGAATTGGAGGAAAACTACAATGAAACTTAAAAAGATCGTAGCTGCTCTCGCAGCTGCAGCAATGGCTGTTTCTATGACAGCTATCAACGCATTCGCAGCAACAGTTGAGCTTGATACCGAATATGCCGGCGCTTGGGGCGCAAGCAAGACTATTCCTAAGTCTGAATTTGCTGCTGTAGGCGGCGACGTTAAGGTAGTTCTTAACGTTGAGGTAAAGGACCCCCTTATCGGTACTCACAACCACGTTGCAAAGCCTATGAACATTGGTGTTTCATGGGATCAGATCACAGACACTCTTAAGAGTGACACAGCTATCGCTAAGGAAGACGGCTTCTTCGTATTTGCTGAGGGTCAGACTACTCTCGAATTTATCGTTCCCGAGTCTGTTTGGACTTCTTTCAAGGGCTATGTTAACGACGGTGTAGAGGATGAGGCTAGTGCAGGTCTTGCATTCCAGATTTGCGACGTTATCATCAAGTCTGCTGAGCTTTCTCCTGCTGACGGCGCACAGGGTGATATCAGACGTGTAACAGAAGTACAGAGCGGCGATATCATGGATGGTAAGTCTTATGAAGAAGCTACAGGCGCTGCTGCTCCTGCTGAAGATGCTGCTCCTGCTGAAACAACAGAGGCTGCTCCTGAGGCTGATACTACAACAACTCCTGCTGCTACAGGCAATGCTCCCGTTGCTGTTATGGTTTCCGTAATGGCTGTTGCAGGTGCTGCTGCTATCGCTTCTAAGAAGAGAAAGTAATTTCTACATAATGTATAAAATCCGCTTCGTTTAACGAGGCGGATTTTTTTACCGGTATTTTCTCTAAATTGAACAAAAAAATACAATAATTATTATAAAAAAAAGATATTGTTAAAATGAAATTATAATGATATAATTTACTATATCAATGGTGGGGAGATATATACCCACAAATAGAATTGGAGGAAACAAACAATGAAAATGAAAAAGTTTATTGCAAGCGTTGCTGCTGCTGCAATGGCAGTTTCCAGCATGGCTGCTATCTCTGCTTCTGCTTTAACAGCAGGTGCAACTTCCCTTGACTTTGAGGACGGCGACGCATCATTCGTTTATATGAATGATTACGATGGCGGTTCAAAGGCTACTATTTCTGTTGAGGATTACAACGGTTCTAAGCAGCTTAAGATCACTCCCGAAAAGTGCGATCTTTATTCAAAGATTTGGTTTGACCTTGACAAGATCATGGACAGAACTACTACTGTTGAGATCGCTAAGATCGAGCTTGATGTTGCAGTTGTTCCTACAACCGCAGATGGTGTTGTAGGAAATTGGATCGGCGGTCAGATGGGTGCAGCAGGCGGATTTGATAAGGATAACATTCAGCCTTCACAGGCTGATCCTAATTGGTCTTCCTCTACATTTGATCTTGCTGTTTCTTATGATGATTTTGGCTCACCTGTACCAGGTGCTGCTGCTACCGGTAAGGCTACTAAGAAGTTCCTTATGAAGCCTGAGAAGTATACATTAACCGGCACAAATCCTTTCTTCTGCGTTATGATCAATCCGGGCACAGGCGAAGGAAGAGTTGGTAGCTATGCAATTTATCTTGATAACATTAAGTTCTTTGATGCTAAGGGCAATGCTCTTGCTGTTGGCGTAACAGCTGCTGCTCCTGCTGAGACAGAGGCTGCTCCTGCTGAAACAGAGGCTGCTCCTGCTGAGACAACAGCTGCTCCTGCTGAAACAGAGGCTGCTCCTGCTGAGACAGAGGCTGCTCCTGCTGATGACGCTGCACCTGCTGAAACAGAGGCTGCTCCCGCTGAAACAGAGGCTGCTCCTGCTGAGACAGAGGCTGCTCCTGCTGAAACAGCTCCTGCTGCTGACACAACAACAAATCCTGTTGCTACAGGTAACGTTGCAGTTGCTTCTATCGCTGCTGTAATGGCTGTTGCTGGCGCTGCTGCTATCGTTGCTAAGAAGAGAAAGTAATTTCTACATAAAGCAATTTTAAAGGGTACCCGTTTGGGTACCCTTTTTGTTTTGGTATAATAAAAAGGCGGAAACAGCAAAATTGTGATATAATCCCCTTAGAGTAGACACTCGAAAAAACAAAAATTCGAGACTACAC
>CAMCPM010000017.1 GCA_945876755.1 uncultured Clostridia bacterium | reverse complement strand
TACTACAAAAATAGTAAGCTAAATTCTCGTTTATATAATACTAACGTTACCGAGCTGCAAATGAAAAGATTTACACAAAACTAAATTACGGAAAGGGTGCAGGCTCAGCCAGCAAATCCCAATTTACCCTATACACATATAATTAAGGGGCGGAATTTTTTCCGCCCCTTAAAAACAATTATTCTTCAAAAACGCTTGCGTTCATTTTAATTCCGAATTATGCATTCCGAATTAAATATCGATCTTGCCGTAAAGGTCACCATCGATAAGGTCATCCTCAGGCTTCGGACGCTTATAATCCTTCTCAAAAGAAGTCTTCATCATGTCCATTGAGCGCGGCGTGTACTCGCTTGGCTTCTTGTCACGACGAGGTCTGCGCTCGCCCTTGTTGAAATCCTTTCTCTCACGGCGCGGATTCGTGGAGGAAATAACAACCTTTCTGTAAGGCTCTTCGCCCACACTCTTAGAGGTCACACCCTCGATATTAGCCACAGCAGAGTGGATAATTCTTCTCTCATAAGGATTCATCGGCTCAAGAGTAGAAGTCCTGCCGGTACGGAGAACTGTCTTGGAAATCTTCACAGCCAGCTCTTCAAGAATAGCCTTTCTCTTTTCGCGGTAACCGCAGCAGTCCACAGTAATTCTGTAATACTCCTTATCGCCGCGGTTTGCGGTCATAGAAGCGAGATACTGAATAGCGTCAAGCGTCTCGCCCCGTCTGCCGATAACAGCCCCCGTTGTATCGCCGAGAATGTCAATAACAGCACCGTCCTCATTTTCCTCAATACTAATCTCGCTGCTGATATCCATATTTTTAAGAATAGCTTTGATGTACTCGCCGGCAATCTCCGCCTTGCTCTGCTCATAAACGGCTTCGACCTTTGCCTCGCCCTTGAGCTTGCCGAAAAGACCCTTTTTCGGTTCTTCGATAATTGTGAAGGTGATCTTGCTTTCTTCAGCGCCGAACTCCTGCGCTGCCAATGCTCTGGCTTCCTCTACGGTTTTTGCGGTAAAAATTTTCCTGATTTCTGACATACTGACCTTCCTCTCATTTATTAATATTCATTCTCACTGTTAAATTTAAAGTGCTGAATGAATTTTTTACTGTTATTCTGATGAATGTTTTTATTGATTTTATGCTCATAAACGGGACGAAAACAACGCAAGTGTTGTCTGATCCCCCTGCAAAACAAATGCGTCAGCAATTTTTTAAACACAAAAAACATCGGAAACGAAAGCTTTAGCTTTCGTTTTTTGTAGGGGCTGATAATATCCGCCCGTGGCATATTTATTCAGGCGGCTGATAAACGCCCCTACAAGGCAATGTCAAGCATTTGTTTTATCGCAACGGCTCCGCCGTTGTTAGAAAATCTCTCTCTTGCAGAGATTTTCTCTTTTGAGGCTTGCGCCTCAAAATTCACTTTTTCAGAGCGCTTCACAGGCGCGCCTGCGGGCGCAAGCAGGAGTTTCGCGCTCTGCGGAGCGCGAACAGATGGCTTCCGCCCTCTGGACACCAGACCAGCGCCAGCCGCGCTGGACCGGCTATAAAACAACCGCTTGCAGTTGTTTTTTAATCCTCGTCATCGTCGATAAACTCATCGCCGTACTTTTCAGCCTGCTTGCGGCGAGCCTCACGGATTATCATTTTCTCATATTCCTTCTGCTTGGAACGTGAAATCTTCACTTCCGGAGATGCATCCTCATCGTCCGAAACCTTTGCGGTCACAGCCTTGGAAGCAGACCTGCCGTTTGAACCGCCGTTCTGCTGAGCCATCTGCTCTTCCATCATCTGCTGGTAGCGTTCCATCATATTGGGGCGGTTTTTCTTTTTACGCTTCTGCTTGTCTTTTTCGACCAGAGAAGCAACGTACTCGGGAGTATAAACGTGATAAAGCACAATTGACTGGATAAAGCTGAAGATAGAGGACATTGTCCAATAGAAGCCGATACCTGCAGGGTACTTGAAAGCGATCCATACAGAGAACAAGGGCATGAAATAAAGCATAAGGTTCATGCCTGCCATGCTGGGAGCATCCGGATTCATTTTCTTGTTGCGGATCTGCATATAGATGGTCATTCCAAGCTGAACGATACCTGACATTATCGGTATAAGTATCAGTATGATAGCAGCAGCATTCCACGCTTCGGGGTGAATAGTCGGGATATCGCCCAGGTCAACGATACCGAAAAGCTTGTTGCTGAAGTTTGTTACCTTGTCCACAAAATCTGGGAACTGAGCATTCATTTCGGCAAATGCAGCAGGATTTTTCTGCACTTCCTTAACAATGTAAATTTCCGGTCTCATTGTAAAATAAGAGGGAACAGCTCCGCCGTTTGCGGTAAATATACCTTCTGTAATAATTTTTGCCTGAGCAACAGCATCCTTGCCTATGCGGAGAATATGGGTCATAGGACGGTATACAACATCAAAAATACCGTAAAGGATAGGGAACTGTATAAACAGCGGCAAACAGCTTGCCATAGGGTTTATGCCCTCTTCGGAATAGAGCTTCATCTGCTCCTCCTGAAGCTTCTGCTGATTGTTTGCATACTGCTTTTTAAGCTTTTCCAGCTTAGGCTGAAAAGCCGCCATTGCAGCGGAGGATTTCTGCTGCTTTACCGACAAAGGGAAAAGCAATATTTTAGTAACTAACGTAAAAAGGATAATTGACCATGCATAATTGTGGGTGATCTGATACATCAGCCACATGACCCAACCTAATGGGATACCGATAATTTCGCTCATTTTTACCTCCGGATTATACGATTTGTTGATATATATTAATATATAACTATAAGTTATATAGTTTCGTCGGGGTTATTGTCGGGCGGAGTTGTCCGTCCTTTTCCATAGCGTCTACTTAAAGTATAGAACCCGAACTTGTCCGGCACAGGGTCTACGCCCCCAAGGCTCCACGGATTGCAGCGAAGAACCCTCCAGACTGCAAGAAGCGTTCCTTTAACAGCACCGTGCTTATCTATCGCCTGGATCGCATAGGTAGAACAGGTGGGATAATACTTGCAGCAAGGCGGCTTCAGCGGAGAGATAAACCGCCTATAAAATTTTACTAACAGTAATAAAAGCTTTTTCATTTGCTTTCCGTATTATACTTATCATTATTTTTATTAGTATTATTACAATTTGTATTCTTTTTCTCAATAGACTTAAGAATACTGGGTATAGCTTTTGCTTTCATAAAGCCGCTTATCTGAGTGGACTTGCACACACCGCAGCCGGGACGGGCAACGATTATATAATCATAGCCTTTGGGGAACAGCTCCTCATTTTCGCGGTAAGCAGCACGGATTATTCTTCTGCACCTGCTTCGGGTAACAGCGTTTCCGACCTTTTTGCCCGTAGTGATACCAAGGCGAGTTTTACCTCTGGCGTTTCTGCGGTAATAGACCGTCACAGCTTTACCTGCCACAAATTTACCTTTTTTATAGATGTTCAGGAAGTCCTTGTTTTCCTTTATTTTAATAGTATACTTCATAAAGAGCAATACCCTTTGTATAATTTTCACATTTTAAACTATCTGTCAAAGAAAAAGACCACAATTCAAAGGCAATATAACCCCTTACTTGTGGTCTTATCATTTTGTTAAACAGACAGCGAAAGCGATCTGTTTTTTTCGCAGACCTTAGTGAGTAAGTCTGGCTCTGCCCTTAGCTCTTCTTCTAGCGAGAACCTTGCGGCCATTTCTTGTAGACATTCTCTTCATAAAGCCATGCTCTTTTTTTCTGTGGAGCTTCTTAGGCTGGTAAGTTCTTTTCATTGTTTCTCCTCCTTCAGCGTAATTATCCGTTTAAGGTTTTCGGGGTATGGATACCCCATCAATTTTAAATTATATAACATTTCCGGTAGCTTTGTCAAGAGTTTTTTCAAATTTTTTATTTTTTTCACATTTTCTTTTGGAGCAGACAGCTAACAGCTGCTGGACTTATAGGAATTTAATATAATGGGTAATTCGTAATGCGTAATTAAAGATACTATTTTTAAAAGCGCAGAAAACCATATCACACCGTATACACCACATTAATTACGAATTGAACAAATTAGAATTTGCAGGCTGAGCCTGCACTCTTTCCGTAATCTACTTTGCGAGAATCTTTGCATTTGTTGCTCGATGACGTTAGTATGTTATAAACAAGAATTTATCGTATTATGCAAAGGGACAACCTTCATGGGAAGGGGGAGCACTCATTGAATGTCATCGCCGTTGCCGTCTCCCCCTTCCCCTTGCGGTTTTCCCTCTGCACTCTCTTTCCCTAAACCCTAACCCCCTCCGGCTACCGATGTCATTTTGCAGGAAAAAGCAAATTAGAGGAGAACCATTTAAAAAATTGAATGTTACCTTGAAACATGACAAAACAGTTCTCAAAAGTTAATTTAAATAAATAAAATTTAAATTCCCAAGCTTAAAAATCGGCAAAGGATAAGGGGTGTAAGGGAAAGGGGAGCACGAGGGGGAAACCGTTAGGGGAAAAGGAAATGCCGATTTTTGTTGGTTTTTAGTTTTTCCTTGTCCCCTCATAGGTTTCCCCCTCGTATTTTGTAAGCTAAACTTTAATTTATCAACCATTTTAATATAGAAATTTTCGAGTACGGCTTTGCTATAACATAAAACCTCCCCATTCCAAACGGAACAGGGAGGTATTTTTATTGTTTCACAATCTTATAAGGGATCGTGAAATCCCATACCAAAGCGAAATTAAGCGTTATCCTTGATAGCAGCCTGAGCAGTTATGAAACTCAAATATGTCTTTTTCCCCTGCGAAAGATATGGTTTGAAGCTCATTGGAATCAAACATAATACTGCTATTATTTTTTCTGCCTGTAACACTACAAGTAATATCATACTCCTTTCCTGTAAATTTGTCAATAAGGTTCAAAACCCATTTGTATTTTCCGTCAGCAAGGGGGATTATCTGTACGACCATATGTTCAATTATATCCTTGTCAATGGAGTTTCCCGAAAAATCAACGTACTCTTCAAGTCTGCTTCTGATTGTTTTCAGATTAGTGATAATTCTATCTGTTGCTGACTCGTTTTCCTCCTGTTCAGGCTGTTCATCAAGTTTAGTTTGAATTTCGCTTATCTCAGATTCTATCTGATTTTTGTATTCAGCATATTCTTCCTTGCTGATTTCTCCGTCCATACGCATATCAAGCAGAGATTTTATTCTGTTTCGTAACTTTTCAATTTTCCTTGTCAATGCAGAAATATCATTTTTGATTATGGAAGATGACTCATCTGAATAATATTTCTCGATAAGTTCCATAGCTTCATCAACCGCATTTTTCCTGTCTGACCACAGAACTTCCAATATGTTCTTTGCCATAAAATCAAGTTTCCATTCGGCTGTCATTTTTATGCCGCAGTACCCTTCTGTGCTTAAATTGTTTTTGATTCGGAAATTAAGACTGCCGTTATTGTGTTGATTATAACACTGATAGCCAAAGACTTCTTCACCTGACTTCTTGTTTGTTCTCCATTTGCATCTGTTATAAGAGCTTCCGCAGCTGCATTTGAGCTTGTGAAGCCATACATCAGATGATAGATTTTTACCTGTGCGTTTTGATTTTCCCTGCTTGTCCTTGATATGAACGGTTTTCTGTTCAAGAATCTCCTGTACCCGATTCCATTCTTCTTCCGAAATTATCGGCTCCCAATCGCCCTTTTCATAAATATATGAGGATAAATCCCGATTTAAAACCCTTGAATGTTCAAGATAATCTTCAACATGAGATTTTAAATATCCTTTATATCCTGCATAGGTCTTGTTATGAAGGATTCGGCTTATCTTTGAAGGACACCACTTGACCTCCCCTTCGGCGTTCTTCCTTCCCAAGAGTTCAAGCTCCTGACATATTCTTTTCTGTCCTTTTCCTTCCAAGCACAGCTTATAAATGATTCGGACGGTTTCAGCCTGTTCATCATCAATGACATAGGTGTTTTCGGAGCTGTTTCTACCACGAACAAGAGTGTAACCCAAGATATTTCCGTTACCGTACAAAATGCCATTTTTTCTGCTTGTTGCCTGACCTGCACGTACACGCTCTGATATTTTTGCCGATTCCTGTTGAGCAAGACTCGCCATTATTGTAAGCTTAAGTTCATCTTGTGAGCTGAAAGTCCATATGTTATCCTGCACAAAATAGACCTCAACGCCAGCTTTTCTCAGTTCCCGTATATATGTCAGTGTATCTACAGTGTTTCTTGCAAATCTGCACACTTCTCTTGTTACAATCAAGTCAAACATACTTTTCTTTGCATCTTCAATCATCTTCATAAAACCGGGTCTTTTCTTTGCCTGTGTTCCTGTTACGCCTTTGTCTGAATACATATGTACAAGCTCCCAATCCTCATGTGTTTTTAATAAATCTTCGTACCACTGCATTTGATTATCAAATGCCGAAAGCTGTGCATCATGTTCGGTAGACACCCTTCCGTAAAATACAACTTTTCTTTTCTTGATGTTCATAAAAAATCCTCCTTAAATATGGTTAATAATGTTTTTATAGGTTGCATGGTTAATCAGTCCGTTTTTGTAAGCAATCTCAATCAGAGTTAAGGCTATCTGATGTTGATTAGGCTTTACAGATAACATTTTCATGTACGGAGAGCGAATGTAAATCATGGTTGTGGGAATAGACTTCGGCAGTTTTGCCGTTTTAAGATAATCCACTGAATTAATCATCTTGGTTTAACCTCTCTTTCTTTAATATTTCTGCTATGCTGGGTATTTCCTGTATGTTATGCTGTATAGCATATTCATCAGGTATTGTTACAGGCTGAATACCGAGAGAGCGTATCTTTTTCAAATATCTCCTAAAAGTTTTTAAATCACCGTATGATGACGGTATGAGTGATTCTCTGTCATCAACAGCCTTTTCAAGCCAGTATAAGCCGTTGCAGACAGGTATCATTCTGATTATAGAAAGCATAATCTGTTTATCTCGCTCATTATAACTGCTATTACAGATTATCTTCTGTGCTTCGCTGCAACATACATACGGTTCTTCTTTGAACACCGTTATTGCTTGTTTTAATATGTAATTGAAGCAGAAGTGTTCGTCAAGGAAGGGGGTAATTATCTTCTTTGTCAGCAGATTTTGAGAAATTGTCCTGATACCTCTTCTCATAATTTGAATTTCAAACCGAAAAAGATTAGTCAGGCTCTTGCGTTCATCATCGGTAATAAACCTGTCATTATTGATAATATCTGACATTTTTCTATATAAATTGAATTTTCGGGATTTATTACCGAAACAGCAGCTTTCGTAGAGATATGCAGAAAGCATCTTGTTATGAGGTGTAAAAGGTTTCATTCCATAATGCCTATATGGAAATGACATGTTACATAGATATGCAAGCAAATCGGGATACTGAAACTCAATATCTTCTGCAAAATCCATACGAACGGTGATATAATCGTTGATATTCTTCTGACTCATTGTGACATAGCGCAATTCATTGATTTCATATAACCTTTTTATTATCCGCTCTGCTATTTCATCAGCAGAATACCTATCGCCCTTCAACAGTGTATATGTATGCTCATTCATTACAGCCGACAGATTAAATCGTACAGTCAGGTAATATTTATAGAGTTTTATATCTACATATTTTGAGCACTCCCATTTTTGCAAGTCTATCTGAACTACGCCCTTCTTCTTATAATAATTCGATACGAATGTTCTTTCTCCGACTTGCCTTAATGAAGGTAAGTTATTTAGCAGATATGAATACTGACTGTACGTTATCTCTGTTTCAAGCTGAAATGTATGAAGCATATCGTTCACCTCGTAAAATACTTATATAATATAGGCAGGTTTATCAAAAAATCCTATGTTAATAATGGGCGTAGGCTCAGAATGAGCCAGCAACGACCATTATTAACCCTTAATGCCGATAGGATATGTTGTTATTGTTGGTCATCACCTATTCGTTCTAAAATTATCTGCTCAATGGCTAAAAATATCTCCTTCTTCCATTTTTCATCAAGCTCATGCCTGAATAACTTAGAAAAATTTGTTTCATGGATATTTAGCTTTTCAGCTACCTCCCACATATGCACATGATTCTTCTTCATGTGTTCTTTAATCTGCGTGTTGTTCATAAGGAACAACTCCTTTCATAAAAATATTCTATTTTCAGGATTACGCATAGCTATTATAAACTATGTTTTCCTTTGATAGTACCCTAAGTATAGCTCAAATGGTTTTTGTTTTCATCTGAATATAAAACACCTCTTTTCTCATAATTATTTGTCGTTTTTTTGTTACTTATAAACAACAGCCTGCCGTTATCCGATTAAAAAATGCTGCATATATAACAAAACGATGTTTCTTCTTGCTTCGTTCTTCACTCAAATGATAACGGGATTAGTGCGGGCAAATACAACACATACACCAACAACATTTTTTTATTAAATGTAAGATGCAGTTTCAATCAATTCTTCTGTATATTATTTACTTGATAAATCTTCTTCTCCTTCAAGCAGTGTACAGGAAGAATTTGCTCTAAGGACCATACAATATGTTGCATTATTTTTTGTAATCACACTTTTCACATATATTAAGTAGGATATTAAACAAAATTCTTCCTGTGCTTCTTTTTTATCCCTTTGCCGCTATGAATTTCTCAATCAGCTCGGAAATCTGATAGGAGCTTACATTCCGATAACTGTCAACGCCATAATTCTTCTGACAGTAGCGGTCAAGGGAATCAGCAGATGAACCTGCTTCCTGCATAAGCCTTTCAAGATATGCTATCTGTTTAGCGGTTGCAGGCTTGTCCGTTGATGACTTGGAAACAGTTACATTTCCTGAGTTATTTGTAGGTATTGTAGAATTTCTGACCTGCTGAGTTTCAATGTTCATATCTTCGATATCCTGCGTAAAGCGAGCTGACAGGCTGCCTACGTTAAGAACAGCATCCACCAACGCACGCTTCTTCGCCATTTTTAGAACAACATTCTGAACGCTGTAACCGTTCTGTTTTGCGTATTTGTTCTCCTTGGAGTTGGTAATTCCTATCCCTTCTCCCCTTATAATGCCATTATAATCAAGCAGCGACACCTTGACTTCATAGCTGAAAAATCCATTTTCATAGTCCTCAACACGATTTTCAACTACGGTTCTTGCGATAAGCGACAGATAATTCATAATTTTCTCTGCTCCTGGCTTCAGAAGAGTTGGCTTGTTGCAATGAGGAATAATACCATAATCAATATTTGGAACAAGAACGGCATCAATGAATCGGTTCATTTCATCATCAATGTTTTTCGCTTCTTCTACGGTCAGTCCCTTTAATACTCTGACAGGCTGATACTGATTATCCTCTGAGATTTTCTCTGCGGATAAATCGGTGCTTTCGGCATCATACATAAGGTTCTTGGGAATAGACCTTTCCGCACGTTCGATTTTCAAAGCCGCTCCCTGTGTAGGAACGATAGCCTTCATCTTGTTTTCAAGCATTGCTTTTAAATCAATTTGTTTAGTCATGACTTTTTCCTCCTTGAATTATTTTATTGTAAGTCTGCGTGATACGCTGACCTTTGTGTATTTATCGTATGTATCGGGGTCTGATTCTTTTAAGGCTTTGCTGTCAAAACGTTCTGTGCTGACAGATTTCCATGTAACTGTATGACCCTTGCAGACAGCTTTATTATGGTTGCCTAAAATCTCTTTGATATGGTTAGCCGCATACTGCTTCTTTGCCTTTGCATTATCTTCTTCCGCACAGGCGGCAAGATATTGATTGATGAATGTTATATCATCTTCGGACATATTCAGCGTTTCGTTATCACCGCCTTTATATTTTTCATCAAGCATATTTTTAACTGTGTCCGAACCGTCAATATCGGGAGCGGTAAGTGTCTGCACTTTATTCCAGAACTCAGATTCAAGTGTTACAAGCATTTCTTGAATATGTGCATCTGCTTTTACCTCAAATAACTTAAATGAATTTCCTCCGATAAGGACAGCTATATATGCTGTTGATAATCCTGTGACAAAAAGATAATGCTGCACCTGTGTTTCATAATATGCAGGTACAGCATTTTCCCACTCGCTGCGTTTATATTCACTTGCGGTCTTTATTTCAAGAACGGCAGGATTACCTTCATTATCAGTGGTAATTCCGTCCAAATCTGCAAGCATAAACGGATATTCGGGGTGTTGTAATATGGCTTTGACCTCAATGACAGGCTTTCCCGTAATCTCCGAAAAATGATTACGGATAACAGGTTCAAGCAGCGTTCCCCATTCCATAGCTTCATTACATTCTGTTTCTGTTATGTCGGGAGATGTCTTTTCAAGCCATAATTCATACTCGGATTTCCAACGATTGATACCGATAATCGAACTTACATCAGAACCCCCGATTCCTTGTTTGCGGTAAGAGAGCCATTGTTCCTTTGTAAGTCCTTCTGTTTCAATAAGAATGTTTGCGTTCATATTATTTTTCCTCCTTAGAAATAATAAAGGCAGGATTTTCAAGTCCTGCCATATTAGTGATAATTGTATTTGAGATTTTCTGAACGGTTTCAGCTATTTCTTTCAGCTCGTTATCATCTTTGAGCCAGCTGCGGATATACCCCATGCTGTAACGGCTTGTGTCAAGTCCGAAATATGAACTGACAACATAAGCTGTTGATTCTGCAATAAGCTCTCTGCGGTTACGTGATATATCTTCTTCGGGGTGCATCTGAAAGTCGATAAGATGTGCATATTCATGAAGAAGCGTCTTGATTTTTTGCAGATATTCAAGGTCGCTGCGTATAGAGATTACCTTTGTTTCAAGATTATAGCTGCCCTTTTCTGCCGTTCCTGTGACCTCTCTTATGGTATGCTCTTTCGATATGAATGTATAAATAGTCTCGTATATTGCCTTTTCCTGCTCTCCGTTACCCGATAATCCTTTGACAAGCACAGGGAGCTGTTCATCAGAACCGTCCGTATCGGATATATCATACACATAAGCGATACGGAAACCTGTGAGGATAGTTTTAATTTCCTTTTCTCCTTCCTTATCCTGAAATACTTTTTTGTCGGTCTCCTTAAACACCTCAATCTTTCGTGTGCAGGGAGCGAGGATTGCTATTCCCTTGCTTCCTTTCTTGACATATCTTCCTAACTCATTCCATGCCCGAAAGCCTTTAACGTATGAAGCGTTCGGCTTCTGCATAAGGATTAACAGCACGTTTCCGAATGAGTAGTTGTAGAACCTGCTCTGAAAGCTGAGGAAGTTGAGCCAGTCCTCATTTGTGTTGATGTTTGCCAGTCCTTTCTCGATTTTTTCAAGGGCAGACTGAACCTTTTCCTGATTGTTGTTCATAATGATACCTCCATAATATTTATTGATTACGCTCCGCATTCATCAAAATACGGGCAGTATTCACAGTAATTGATGTCGCACTCCGCTCCGCACAGATACCCGTTCCATATTACAGGCATACAGGCTTCAAGATACAGAGGGCAGCACCGACAACAGCTCGGCATTTCGGGTGTTAGAGTTACACCGTCATACTTGCAGATGTTCATTGCATTCATCTTCCTTTCGTTGATATTTGGGTACAAAAACAGAGCAGTTTAACGACTTGCTCAGGTCAAATAAAAAAGGACACAGAGATTTCTCTCCATGTCCTCATTTTTCAGGGGTATTCTATTGTAAAGGGGGTGGGGTTCCGAACTAAAGAATCATTTAAATGAATAAAGTAGGAACCGCTCGGAAAATATAGATGAATTTTTCATATATACGGCGGCTATATACACTTTACATGTTAAGATTTCTTTTTCAGGAAACGACCTATTATTACAAGTATCGCTCCTGTTGAAGAAAGTGCTCCTGCACTTTCATACATACTAAACTGTGAATATGAATTTGGATTCATAAAAAAGTTTGCAAAAAGAGCACAGCCTGCCGCACCTATAAATGCGCATATTCCGATAAATAATGCAATTTTACCAATTACTCTCTTGGTTTTTGATACAGCTGTAACCGCTTTTTCCTTTACTTGTACCGTGGATAATGCAGATAATAGTTTTGCTCCGCATCTGCCGCAATTAGTCATTGAAGCAGTAGTTTTTGCTCCACATACCTGACAAAACGCATTTCCGACATTCCTTTTTACACCGCATTTGACACATATCTCTGCGTTGTCATTCATCTTATTACCACAAGTTCTGCAATACATTTAATCGTCTCCTTTATATTTAGAAATTTTTTTGGATTCATAATTATATCCCCATTTATAGACAGCTGAGAATATAAACAATATTATTGAACTAAAAAACGACACCACAGACCCACTAAGCATTTTTCTGTTTAAGCTCCAATAATCAAGAACTTCCTGAGATGCGTGAGTGGTGTATGGACTAAGGTCATGTACATATGCATTGGGGGAAATATTGGGTCCAGCTCTCTTCATTACATCTTCGAGTTCGGGTATTCCATCAGGAGCTGGTCTAAATGCTACAAAAAGAATAAGACCAATCGTAAGAAATAAGCCTGTCAATGCAAGTGTTTTTGTAAGCTTCCAGGCTTGTTTATTTTTTTTTCTTGCTTTTTCTATTTCAGCAATTTCTTCATTTCTTATTGCCGTTATTGCTGCTATGCTTAGTTTGCCGCCGCAATATCGACAAAATTCTCCTGTGGCAGGTGTTTCATGACCGCAGTGTTTACAAAATTTTATTCCGTTTTCTATATAGGTTTTACAGCTTGTGCATACCCTAACATTATCCGGAATCTTTTTTCCGCAATTAGTACAATACATATATTTCGCCTTCCTTTTTTAGCCAAACAACAGCCAGCCAGACATACACACAAACAATAGCTTTTAATCATCAAAAGCAGAAAGAGCCTTTGTAATCTTTTTGTCGAACTGTTCCATAGAATTATCACTGATACTGTTCACGAGCTTTAAGAAAGTCGCATATGAAGGCTGCTGAAATTTGAATGTATCGCTCTGAGGGAAAACAAGACGAATCAGCTTTGTTGTATCGGCAACAGATTTTTCGCCCATATCTTCACCTCTTGCGGAAAGCATTGTAAAGAGGATTCCAAGCCGCCATGTCATTGTTTTAGCACATATCATGTTAAAGTATATTCCCACAATGGGGACATTTCCCAGAAACTTATCCGCTACAACATCAAACAATATTTCGCTTGATATACCCTTAATAATAGGAATCAGAACTTCTTCACTAACAGGTGTTCGTCCGTACAGACTGCGTAATCTATTAAGCATATCGCCGTAATGGGTGAAGATTACCGCTCCGTCAGCCATTATAGTAAACGGGAATCCAAAAACACCCGATAATCCTTGTATTACAATGTTTGAGCTTGCTGTTTCATTGATTATTTCATAAGCCTTTTTTGCCAACTCTTCATTTCTCATGGTATGTCCTCCTGTTGCAGAATAACTTTGTTTATATAAGTATAATATATTTATACAGTATATTCAATAATATTTTGTAAACTATTATAATTAAATTAAAAGTATTCATACAGGCAAAGTGAGGTGTTGCGAATGACAGCGGAAATCGACTATGGAAAATTAGGTGCAAGGATAAAGCAGATACGTTTAGACAGGCGGCTTACACAGGAAGCTCTTGCGGAAATGGTAAATTGTAATGTGACGCATATTTCCAACATTGAGAATAATCATACCAAAGTATCTCTGAATGTACTCCTTGCTATCACCAACGCCCTCAATACAAGCATTGACTTCCTTCTGTCCGACCAATACGATAATTCCGCATTAGCTCTTGACAATGCAATATTAAGGGCGGTCAGTGACCTCGATGACAACAAAAAGGAAAAGATATTGCAAATTATTGAAATATTAAAATCCTGACAAAATTTCTGCTATCAGCCGAAGAGTATGAGCGGCACCGAGTATGTAACCTTCACGCATTGATGAATGCTGTACGTAATAAAGCATATCGCATATCCGCTCCCTGTCGGTATCATTCGACAGATTTTCAAGTGTGCTAACCATATTACGAATATCTTCACCGATAGTTTTCTCGGCTTCTTGGATATCAGGCTCATAATACATCACCTTATCGTAGATTTCTTTCAGCAGTTCATTTGTGTTCATGCCTGTTCCTCCTTTTAATAGAAAAAAATTAGAGAGCATTTCACCTTAGTTATGTGAAATGGCTCTCTTTTAATTATAAATGAATATAAACAAAAAAATCCCCTTACCTGTCCTTCAACAAGTAAGGGGATTAGTATTATTCATACAACCAACCATACCTCAGCAGTTATATTATCCCATTGATTGGGTCTGAGGTATGCACCGCAGGTTTTGCGGTAGGCTTTTGCCTGTTCAAAGGTTAAGTCCATATCAAATAAATGGAGTTCACCTGAGAAAAGATTTTCGCCTATTAGTCCTTGATAGCTGCCTGAGCAGCAGCAAGACGAGCGATAGGCACACGGAAAGGTGAGCAGGAAACATAGTTGAGGCCGATCTTGTGGCAGAACTCAACAGATGTAGGATCGCCGCCGTGCTCGCCGCAGATACCGATGTGGAGGTTCGGATTAACGGGCTTGCCGAGCTTGATAGCCATCTCCATGAGCTTGCCAACGCCTGTCTGGTCGAGCTTAGCGAACGGATCGTTCTCAAAGATCTTAGCGTCATAGTAAGCGTCAAGGAACTTGCCTGCGTCGTCTCTGGAGAAGCCGAAGGTCATCTGAGTAAGGTCGTTTGTACCGAAGCAGAAGAAGTCAGCTTCCTTAGCGATCTCGTCAGCAGTAAGAGCAGCACGAGGGATCTCGATCATAGTACCAACCTCGTACTTGAGGTCAGAGCCTGCTTCAGCGATAACAGCGTCAGCAGTTTCAACAACAGTCTTCTTAACGTACTTGAGCTCCTTGACCTCGCCAACCAGCGGGATCATGATCTCAGGAACGATAGTCCAGTCGGGATGAGCCTTCTTAACGTTGATAGCAGCCTTGATAACAGCCTTAGTCTGCATCTTAGCGATCTCGGGGTATGTTACAGCAAGACGGCATCCGCGGTGACCCATCATCGGGTTGAACTCGTGGAGGGAAGCAATGATGTTCTTGATAGTCTCAACGGACTTGCCCTGAGCCTTAGCAAGAGCCTCAATGTCAGCCTCTTCTGTAGGAACGAATTCGTGGAGAGGAGGATCCAGGAAACGGATAGTAACAGGGTTGCCCTCAAGAGCCTCATAAAGAGCCTCAAAGTCAGCCTGCTGCATAGGTTCGATCTTAGCAAGAGCAGCTTCTCTCTCTTCAACAGTATCGGAGCAGATCATCTCTCTGAAAGCAGCGATTCTGTCAGCCTCGAAGAACATGTGCTCTGTACGGCAAAGACCGATACCCTCAGCACCCAGCTCACGAGCCTTCTTAGCGTCTCTCGGAGTATCAGCATTTGTTCTTACCTTAAGAGTTCTGAACTTGTCAGCCCAAGCCATGATTCTGCCGAACTCGCCAGCAATAGTAGCGTCAACAGTGGGGATCTGACCGTCGTAGATGTTACCTGTAGAACCGTCGATGGAGATCCAGTCGCCCTCGTGGTAGGTCTTACCAGCCAGCTCGAACTTCTTGTTTTCTTCATCCATCTTGATATCGCCGCAGCCGGAAACGCAGCAAGTACCCATACCACGAGCAACAACAGCAGCGTGAGAAGTCATACCGCCGCGAACAGTGAGGATACCCTGTGAAGCCTTCATACCTGTGATATCTTCAGGAGAAGTTTCAAGACGAACGAGAACTACCTTCTCGCCCTTTGCCTTCCAAGCCTCAGCGTCATCAGCAGTAAATACGATCTTACCGCAAGCAGCTCCGGGAGAAGCGCCAAGACCTCTGCCGACAGGAGTAGCAGCCTTAAGAGCCTTAGCGTCGAACTGAGGGTGAAGAAGTGTATCGAGGTTTCTGGGGTCGATCATAGCAACAGCTTCCTGCTCTGTTCTCATACCCTCATCAACGAGGTCGCAAGCGATCTTGAGAGCAGCCTGAGCAGTTCTCTTACCGTTACGAGTCTGGAGCATATAAAGCTTCTTGTTTTCAACAGTAAATTCCATATCCTGCATATCGCGGTAGTGGTTCTCAAGAGTCTTGCAAACGTCCTGGAACTGAGCGAAAGCTTCGGGGAACTTTTCAGCCATCTGAGCGATAGGCATAGGAGTACGAACGCCGGCAACAACGTCCTCACCCTGAGCGTTTACAAGGAACTCGCCCATGAGCTTCTTTTCGCCTGTAGCAGGGTCACGAGTAAATGCAACACCTGTACCGCAGTCATCACCCATGTTACCGAAAGCCATCATCTGAACGTTAACGGCAGTACCCCAGGAATAAGGGATATCGTTGTCACGGCGGTAAACGTTAGCACGGGGGTTGTCCCATGAACGGAAAACAGCCTTAACAGCACCCATGAGCTGCTCCTTAGGATCGGAAGGGAAGTCCTGACCGATCTTGGACTTGTACTCAGCCTTAAACTGGTTAGCAAGCTCCTTGAGGTCGTCAGCGGTAAGGTCAACGTCGAACTTAACGCCCTTCTTTTCCTTCATCTCATCGATGAGCTGCTCAAAGTATTTCTTGCCGACTTCCATAACAACGTCGGAATACATCTGAATAAATCTTCTGTAGCAGTCCCAAGCCCAACGGGGGTTGCCGGACTTAGCAGCCATAACCTCAACAACGTCTTCGTTAAGACCGAGGTTAAGAATGGTATCCATCATACCGGGCATGGAAGCTCTTGCGCCTGAACGAACGGAAACGAGGAGAGGGTTCTCCTTATCGCCGAACTTCTTGCCTGTAACGCCTTCCATTTTAGTGATGTACTCGTTGATCTCAGCAAAGATCTCATCGTTGATCTTTCTGCCGTCCTCGTAGTACTGTGTACAAGCCTCGGTAGAAATTGTGAAGCCCTGAGGAACGGGGAGACCGATATTGGTCATTTCAGCAAGGTTAGCGCCCTTACCGCCGAGAAGCTCTCTCATGTCAGCATTGCCTTCGGAGAAAAGATAACAATACTTTTTAGCCATTGGTATTACCTCCAATAAAAAATTTAAGCTCCGTTCATGCGCAGATCGACTAAACCGGCACGCACGGTCATAGATATATTATAACAGATAATTGCTACATTTTCCATACCAAATCGCAGGAAATTTGCAAAGTCTTTTTTGTACATTTTGCACAATAAAAATATTTGTACCCGAAACACGTCAAATCCGCTTGAAATTTCAGTAAAAATATGAGATAATAAATCATGCAGCATTGTGCTTTAAAGTGAAGCCGGACGGCTTTTGCCATACCTGCTCCGCCCCATGCTGCGCTTCCACAGATATATGACATTTCTTTATTACGGCGGTGACGTTAAAATGAGATCCATAAAAACAAAATTCATTACCCTGATACTTGTCTGCGTACTATCCGCAGCAGCAGCCATCGGCGCGGCAGGAACGCTAATGTTCAATTCATTTGCAAACAACTCCTCCGCCGAAATAATAAACCGTACCTGCGAGACCGAAGCAGAAAAAATAAACGCCGTCTTTACCGAAACGGAGCATTCCGTAAACGCCCTTGCATATCACGTCCTTGACCAGCTTAATTCAAAGGACCTCGAAAGCAAGGAATATATGCGGTATTATTACGAGGAGCTTGCAAGAGCAGCCATAAATTACGCAGTTGACGTAAAAGGCGTTATCTCTGTTTATGTCCGTTTTGATTCTGATAAATCAGGATCACCCACCGCAGGCGTTTTCTTTATGACAGACCGCGAAACAGGCGGTTTTGTTACTGCTCCCCTTACGGATATCTCCGCATACGACAAGACCGACAGGGAACACGTGGGCTGGTATTACGAGCCTATAGAAAACGGCGGTCCCTTGTGGATGAAGCCCTACCATAACAGAAACGTCAACGTCAATATGATATCCTATGTTGTGCCGCTTTTCAAGGACGGCGAGCCCATCGGAGTTGTCGGAATGGATATAGACTTTGACGCACTTTGCGGGAACATCTCGGAAATAAAGGTGTACGAAAGTGGCTTCGCTTTTCTCCTTGATGAAAAGCTTGATACCGTCTATCACCCCAATATGAAAGACCCGGAGTTTGAAAATATACCCCAAAAAGCCAAGCGTACCTTCGGATACCTTATCAATGTAGAATCCAGCGGCGACAGCCTCTACGAATATGACTTTACAGGCGGCGATAAGCTGTTTGCATTCCGTCCCCTGAGCAACGGTATGAGACTGGTCATAACCGCACCGAAATCAGAAATATATGCACAGAAAAATATGTTTCTGGGTATAAATCTGGCGTTTACTGTGATAATTTCCGCTTTAGCCGTAACCGTTACAGCAGTAATGACAGGCCGCATCGTCAGACCGCTGAAGGAACTGAATTCAGCAGCCGAAAAGATCGCAAGCGGCGACCTGGACGCCGAGATCACATGGCATTCCGACGACGAGCTGGGCACACTTGCCGAAAGCTTCAGGAAAACAACAGCGGCTCTGAAAAAGAATGACAGCTGTATAAAAGAGATCGCCTACCGTGATGCTCTTACGGGAGCGAGAAATACCTCAGCCTACCGTGAAGCAGTAAACCGTATTGATGAAAATATACAAAACGGCGAAAAATTTGCCGTAGCGGTTTTTGACGTCAACAATCTCAAGATCACCAACGATACCTACGGTCATGCCTACGGCGACGCGCTTATCACCGACGCAAGCATAGTAATAAGAAGAAGCTTTGAGCCGGGCGCAGTTTTCCGTATCGGCGGCGACGAATTTGCAGTTATCCTCGAAGGTGAAATATCCGGCAAATGTCCCGAGTTCATGGATAAATTCTATGCAGAGACTGAAAGTATGAACGCACTTGGAAAGCTTGATATCAAGCTTTCGGTAGCGGCAGGCTATGCGGAGTTTAAACCGGAGACTGATGAAAGCTATCAGAGCGTGTTTGAGCGAGCCGACAGCGAGATGTATAAAAACAAAAAAGAAATGAAAGCGGCAAGAATATAACAGCGAAAAAACATCGGAGAATAAAAAGTTCGCCAGCCTTTCAAGGCTGCGGTTTCCAAAGGCAGAGCCTTTGGTCGCCCTGCGATAGAGGGCGTCCACTAAAAAAGCAAAACATATTTCATAATACAACCACAAAACGCTAAATATACTTATACAAATCTTTATATACAGGAGAAAATATACTATGAGTAATTCATCTTCCTGCGCGGTGATACTCGCCGGCGGACAGGGAAAAAGAATGAAATCCGAGCTTCCCAAGCCAATGTTCGAGGTTCTGGGAGAACCAATGCTGGAATGGGTCATCTCCGCCTGCGAAAAGGCAAGCATAACCGACCTGTGCGTCGTTAAAGGGTATAACGCCGACGTTATCGAGGAGTACCTTGACGGCAGATGCGAAACAGTTTTCCAGCCTCAGCGCAAGGGTACAGGTCATGCCGTTATGATGGCTGCTGACTGGCTTAAAAAGCACAGCGAGGGAAACGTGCTTATCCTCTGCGGAGACGCTCCCTTTATCGACAGCGATACGATCTCCGCCGCCCTTGAACAGCATATCAGACAGGACAACGCAGTAACCATAATCACCGCAGAATCGGAAAACCCATACGGGTACGGACGTATCCTCCGCACCGAAAACGGCGTTTCCGGTATCGTGGAGGAGAAAGACGCCACCGAGGAGCAAAAACGTATCCGTGAGATAAATTCGGGAGCGTACTGGTTCAAGACCGACAAGCTGCTGTATGCGCTGGGCGAAATAAAGCCCAACAATTCGCAGGGCGAATATTACCTTACCGATTCGGTTTATATTCTGATAAACGCAGGTCTGAGAGCAGACGCCTACATTTCCCCCAACCCCAACGTTGTCCTTGGAGCAAATGACCGCAAGGGTCTGCTAAAGCTTAATGATACCGCCCGTATGGCTGTTATCGAAAAGCTCATGGACGAGGGCGTTGAGTTCCTCTGCACAGACGGCGTTTCAATAGGCAGGAATGTTACCGTGGGAGCAGGCACTAAAATTCTGCAGGGAACTATCCTTCGGGGAAATACTGTTATCGGAAACGACTGCACAATAGGCCCCAACTGCATTATCGAAAACTGCACCGTTGGCAGCAACACCATTCTTAACAGCGTTCAGGCTTACGAGTCGCAGATAGACGACGGGGTGAAGATAGGTCCGTTTGTGCATATCCGTCCCAACAGCCATATCAAATCCGGAGTTAAAATAGGCGACTTCGTCGAGGTCAAAAATTCCACAGTCGGCGAAAAGACCGCAATTTCCCACCTTACATATGTAGGCGACAGCGACGTAGGCTCAAACGTAAACTTCGGCTGCGGAACGGTTACAAGCAACTATGACGGTGCATACAAGTACAGGACAGTAATCGGTGACGGTGCTTTCATCGGCTGCAATACAAACCTTATTGCTCCAGTTAAGATCGGCAACTTCGCTTACACAGCAGCAGGCTCGACCATTACAAAGGACGTTCCGGACGGAGCGCTTGCCATTGAGCGAGGCGAGCTTCACTTCAAGGAAGGCTTCGCCGAAAAGCGCTTGAAAGGCCGCAATAAAAAGTGATGCAGGGGCAGATATCATCCGCCCGAAAGAAAATCAAAACAGCAAATTTTTGCATTTGAAATGCAATTATAATAAGTATAAATTTTGTAAAGGGGACTTTAAAAAATGAATCTGCACGGCAAGGATATTAAGATCTTCACCGCAAACTCCAATCCAAAGGTGGCAATGGAAATCGCACAGCAGCTTGGACTTCCGCTTGGACAGTCCGAGGTAGTGACCTTTTCCGACGGCGAGGTAAGCGTTTCCATCAAGGAAAGCGTAAGAGGCTCGGACGTATTCGTAGTCCAGTCCACAAGCTCACCGGTAAACGACCACCTTATGGAGCTGCTCATCATGATCGACGCATTCAAAAGAGCTTCCGCAGGACGAATCACCGCAGTTATCCCGTACATGGGCTATGCCCGTCAGGACAGAAAGGCAAAGGCAAGAGATCCGATCTCCGCAAAGCTTGTAGCAGACCTCATCACAGCCGCAGGCGCAGACAGAGTCCTCTCAATGGACCTCCACTGTCCGCAGATACAGGGCTTCTTTGATATCCCCGTTGACCACCTGCTTGGCGTGCCTATCCTTGCACCCTACTTTGTTGAAAAGTTCAAGGACAACAAGGACGACGTTATGGTAGTATCACCCGACCTTGGCTCGGTAACAAGAGCAAGAAACTTCGCACAGCGTCTTGGCGTACCGTTTGCAATCGTAGACAAGCGCCGCCAGAAAGCCAACGTCTGCGAAGTAATGAACATTATCGGCGACGTAAGAGACAAGAGCGTAGTTCTTGTCGACGATATGATAGATACAGCAGGAACTCTCTGCAACGCCGCAAAGGCAATTATCGACATCGGCGGAGCAAAGGAAGTTTACGCCTGCGCAACCCACGGCGTACTTTCCGGCCCTGCTATTGAAAGGATCCAGAACAGCGTAATCAAGGAGCTTGTACTTCTCGATACAATTGCACTTCCCGAGGAAAAGAAGATCGACAAGATCACAGTTCTTCCCGTTGCACCGGTATTTGCACAGGCTATCCAGAGAATTTACGCCGACAAGCCGGTATCTCCTCTGTTCAACACTTGATTTGTGCCTGAGAAATAAAATACACATCGTTACCCCTTGTCCGCATACCCCATGTGTGCGGATCAGGGGTTATCGCAGTTTGTGGTTTAATTCGGAATTCGTAATGCGGAATTAAACCGAACGCTTTTTGAAAAAACATCGGTTTTTGTCGGATTTAAACGCAAACCAACCGTAGGAACGGATATTATCCGCCCGAAAAATAAAATGCATATCCCCGTTTACAAGAGAAAGGAAAAATAAACAAAATGAGCATTTTTGATATTTTCAATCAGATAAGCAAGGAAAAGGAAGCTCCTGTCGGCGCTAAACCGGAGTATATCATAGTGGGACTTGGCAATCCGGGGGAGAAATACGAAAACACACGCCACAACGCAGGGTTTATGACCCTCGACAAGCTTGCGGCAAAATGTGGAGTACAGCTTAAAAAGATACGCTTCAAGTCACTTACAGCGGACGCTGCCGTAAACGGCGTACCCTGCCTGCTGATGAAGCCCACAACATATATGAACAACAGCGGCGAAGCCGTCGTTGAAGCGATGAATTTTTACAAAATTCCTGCGGAAAATGTAATTGTCTGCTACGATGACATAAGCCTTGAACCGTCCTTTATCCGAATCCGCCGCAAGGGCTCGGACGGCGGCCACAACGGCATCAAATCAATAATATATCTGACAGGCTTTGACACCTTCCCCCGCATCAAAATAGGCGTGGGCAAAAAGCCGCATAAGGATTACAACCTTGCGGACTGGGTGCTTTCGCATTTCACCAAAGAGGAAACGGAAAAGATGAACGAGGGCACAGACAAAGCCGTAGCTTCTCTTGAGCTTATGGTCAAGGGCAAGACCGACGAAGCGATGAACAAGTTTAATTCGTAATTCGTAATGCTTAATGCGTAATTAAAACAAATGCTGCCGCATTTGTTTTTGTAGGGGACGGGTTCCCCGTCCCTAAAAACACAACCACCCGATGTTTTACGGTTTTGTGCTTTGCATTTGTTTTAAACCCCAACATCCCCGGAGTTTTTTCGCAAAGCGAAAAAACTCGGAAACGAAAGCTTTAGCTTTCGTTTTAATTACGCATTACGAATTAAGCATTACGAATTTTATAGAGGTTATTTTTATGTCAAACATTTTTCAAACCGCAATAGAAAATTTCACCCCGTACCGTGATATGCTGAGCGCCGTAAAAAACGGACAGACCCCGGCTTCCGTGTCGGGAATTTCGGGAATCCATAAAGCCCAGTTCGCCTTAGGACTGCGCAATGATAACCCCGTGCTGCTTATCTGCGACAGCGAGGCTGCTGCGAACCGCCTTGCTGCGGATATCTGTGCCATGACAGGGGAAAGCTGTGCCTTTGTCTACCCCGCAAAGGATTTCACCTTTACAGCAGTCGAGACCGTCTCCCGTGAGTATGAGCATACCCGTCTGGGAGTCCTGAGCCGCCTTGCCGAGGGAGAAAACATCTTCGTCTGCGCCTCTGCGGAAGCGGTAATGCAGGCAACTCTTCCCCGTGAAATTCTCCTTTCAAGAACCGTCACCGTAGAAAGCGGCGGCGAAGTGGACCTTGAAGTTTTAGCACGCAGACTTGTCGCCGCAGGCTATACCCGATGCGATAAGGTGGAAGGCGCAAGCCAGTTCTCTATTCGAGGAGCAATAGCCGACATCTTCCCCGTAGGCAGCGCAAACCCCGTCCGTATGGAGCTTTGGGGCGACGAGGTAGATACTCTTTCATACTTCGACCCGGAGACCCAGCGCCGTACTGACCCGGTGGAAACGGTGAAAATATCCCCTGCCGCAGAAACTCTTTTCGACAGCCCCGAAACGCTTATTTCAGCGCTTGAAAAGCTTTCAAAGGCTGCAAGAGGCAAGCGTGCCGAGCTTGTAAGAAACAATATCGCAAGGGATATCGACCGTGTAAATACAGGTCTGGAGCTGGGCGATATCGACAAGTATCTGCCCCTTGCATACGAAAAAACGGGAACTATATTTGATTACCTGACCGAGGAAACTCCCGTTGTTTTCTGCGAATACCACAACTGCCTTGAAAAATCACGCAGCGCAATGGCTCACCACGCCGAGGACGTAAAGCTTCTCCTTGAAGCAGGCGAGCTTTGCAAGGGACTTGAAGGCTATATGTCCGATCTCGGCGAGGTGTACTCAAAAGCAGCCCGTTTCCCTCTTCTGCATTTTGATACCTTCCTTCGAGGCGCAGATTTAAAATTCAAAAAGCTTATTTCCGCAACAGCGAATCAGACTGCCCCCTGGGGCGGCGAAATACGCCAGCTTATCGAAGATCTTCATTCCTACTGCGGAAACGGCTATTCGGCAATAGTCATGGCAGGCTCGGAAAAAACTCTTCCCATTATCGCCAAGGACCTTCAGGACGAAGGCGTTTCCTGCTCAGTGATGACAGCGGATTCCGTGCCGACAAAGGGACACGTCCTGCTGACCACCGGCTGCGTAAGTTCGGGCTACGATTACCCCGATATAAAGACCGTACTTATAACCCAGGCAAGAGCGGCAACGTCTAAAAAGAAGTTCAAAAAAGCCAAAAAAGGCGAGGAGATAAAATCCCTCTCGGATATTGCCCCGGGCGACCTTGTTGTACACGCCCTCCACGGCATCGGCAGGTTTGCAGGCATACGCAAGCTTGAAATGGAAGGCATCACAAAGGACTACATCACCATTCAGTACGCAGGCACCGACGTACTTTACGTCCCCGTAAACCAGCTTGATATGGTATCAAAATACATCGGACCCCGTGACAACGGCTCGGTGAAGCTGAACAAGCTTTCCTCAATGGAGTGGCAGAAGACCCGAAGCAGAGTCAAAAAAGCCGTCAAGGATATGGCAGACGAGCTTATCAAGCTTTACGCAAAGCGGAGCCAGACTCCCGGCTTTGCATTTTCCGAGGACGACGACTGGCAGCACGATTTCGAGTCCAGATTTCCCTATTCCGAGACCGATGACCAGCTTCGCTCCATTCAGGAGATAAAAGAGGATATGCAGAAGCCAACCCCAATGGACAGACTTCTCTGCGGCGACGTAGGCTTCGGCAAGACCGAGGTCGCATTCCGTGCAGCGTTCAAATGTATGGAGGACAGCAAGCAGTGCGCAATACTAGCCCCCACAACGGTACTTGCATGGCAGCACTACCAGACCGCCCTGAAACGGTTCGAGCATTTCCCTATGAAAATAGAGCTTCTCTCACGTTTCCGCACCCCCAAGCAGCAGGAGGAAATACTCCGCCAGCTCAAACGTGGCGAAATAGATATGATAATCGGTACTCACCGCCTTGTGCAGAAGGACGTCAAATTTCTGAACTTAGGACTTGTAATAATCGACGAGGAGCAGCGCTTCGGAGTCGCCCATAAGGAGCGCTTCAAGGAAGCCTTCGCAGGAGTCGACGTGCTGACTCTTTCTGCAACGCCAATCCCCCGTACTCTGAATATGGCAATGAGCGGTATCCGTGATATGAGCGTTATCGAAGAGCCCCCCGTTGACCGCCACCCCGTCCAGACCTATGTTATCGAGCATAATATGGGCGTTATCGCACAAGCAATTACCAAAGAGCTGCGCCGCGGCGGTCAGGTTTACTATATCCACAACCGCATCGACAGTATAGATATGTGCGCCGCAAAAATTCAGGAGCTTATCCCTGATGCAAGAATCGGCGTCGCCCACGGTCAGATAGGCGAGGAACGCCTTTCGGAAATATGGCGGCAGCTTATCGAGCATGAAATAGATATCCTCGTATGTACAACTCTTATCGAAACGGGCGTGGACGTCCCCAACGTCAATACCCTTATTATCGAGGACGCCGACAATCTGGGACTTTCCCAGCTTTATCAGCTTAGAGGCCGTGTAGGACGTTCCAGCCGCCGAGCCTTTGCATATTTCACATTCAGACGGGGCAAGGCTCTTACGGAAATAGCCTCACGCAGACTTGACGCCATAAGAGAATTCACCCAGTTTGGCAGCGGCTTCAGAATAGCCCTCCGCGACCTTGAAATACGGGGCGCAGGCTCAATATTGGGCGGAAAGCAACATGGACATATGGAAGCAGTCGGATATGATATGTACCTGCAATTGCTCAGCGAAGCCATCGCCGAAGAAAAGGGCGAACTGCCGCCGCCCAAACCCGAAGACTGCCTTATCGACATTCAGATAGAAGCGCATATTCCGGAAAATTATATTGAAAGCCTTGCAGGCAGACTTGATATGTACAGAAAAATAGCGTCCCTGCGTACAAACGAAGAAAGCATGGATTTGATAGACGAGCTTATCGACCGCTACGGCGAGCCGCCGAAAGCCATTCAGGGACTTATCAGCGTAGCGCTGACAAGGAATATGGCAAGCGAGCTTACCATAACGGAGATATCGCAGAAAAACGGAATAATGTTTTTCTATTTGAAATCAGCGGATATGGAGCAGATACAAGCGCTGACCTCGTCATATAAGGGACGGGTGACGGTCAACGGCGGAGAGAAATCGTATATAGCAGTAAAAATGAAAGGCGAGAAGCCTGTAGAGCTAATGCAGGAGGTTATACGCATTATGAGGGAAAACAAAGCTAATGCGTAATGCGTAATGCGGAATTCGTAATTCGTAATTATTTTTAAAAAATTAAAGTTTATCTTAATGTCGAATTAGTAACCACCCCAATAAAAAGACATCGGTAGCCGGAGGGGGAAAGGGTTTAGGGAAAGAGGAGCGCGAGGAGAAAACCGCAAGGGAAAGGGGGAGACGGCGACGGAGCTGACATTCAATGAGTGCTCCCCCTTTCCCTGAAGGTTGTCTCCTCGTATATTTCAGTGGCAAACCCGTTGATGCTATGTCAGGTCAAAACAAAACTTCGTTCAAAACAGTCCACTGGACTGTTTTGAAGGTAAATTATCTTTGTAACTGCAACAAGGGGACGCCCTCTATCGCAGGGCGTCCCCTCTTCCGCGCTTTGCGCGAAATTCACCCCTTGCGGAGCTCTTCTAAGGCAAGGCTTTCGCCGTCTGCGGACGGCGATTTAAGGGCTACTCGCCCTTAAAAATCCTCGCCATCGCGGCTGCGCTGGACCAGCTATTGTCTCTTCGCTGGTTAATACAAAAATAGTAAGCTAAATTCTCGTTTATATAATACTAACGTCACCAAGCCGCAAATCTCCCTAATTTATATAAATAAATAGTTGTATTTTAGAAAATTCTGTGTTATAATGAATCTGTATCTTTATTTGAAAGGAGTGCGATATATGCCCGCCGTTTTTGAAAATATCAACTACGAGTCGCTTGCCCTGTTCGGTAAGTTCGGCGGCGCTATGCTGGGACTGCTCCTGCTGGTCTGGCTTATCGCCGTCCTTACCCCGAAAGCAGCAAAGCTTATCGACGGTATCACCAAGAAGAAACCGAGTCCCGAAAGGGTGGAGGATAATTTAACTTCGGAAAATGATTATAAGGTCTACAGCGTTTTTGAAGACCGCCCAAAAGCTGATAAAAACAATACAAAAAGTATTAATGATAGTAAAAATACAGAAAGTAAATAAAAAGGAGTTATTAACATGGCAAAAGATAACAAAAAAATGGTCGAAGCGATCACCTCAATGGACGAAGACTTCGCCAAGTGGTATACCGATATCGTAAAAAAAGCAGAGCTTATCGAATACACCTCGGTCAAGGGCTGTATGGTCATCCGCCCCTACGGCTATGCAATATGGGAAAATATGCAGAGAATTCTTGACGGCATGTTCAAGGCAACAGGCCATGAAAACGTCTGTATGCCTATGTTTATCCCCGAAAGCCTTCTCCAGAAGGAAAAAGACCACGTCGAGGGCTTCGCTCCCGAAGTAGCATGGGTAACTCACGGCGGCTCTGAAAAGCTTGAGGACAGACTTTGCGTCCGCCCTACTTCCGAGACTCTTTTCTGCGAGCATTACGCAAACATCGTCCACTCCTACCGCGACCTGCCCAAGCTGTATAATCAGTGGGTATCCGTTGTTCGCTGGGAGAAGACTACCCGTCCCTTCCTCCGTTCAAGAGAGTTCCTCTGGCAGGAGGGTCACACCATCCACGCCACAGCCGAGGAGGCTATCGAGGAAACCGAGCGTATGCTCAATGTCTATGCCGAATTCTGCGAAAAATCTCTTGCAATGCCTGTAGTAAAAGGCAGAAAAACCGACAGCGACAAGTTTGCAGGCGCAGAAGCAACCTACGCTATCGAGGCTCTTATGCACGACGGCAAAGCGCTTCAGGCAGGAACTTCCCACTACTTCGGCGACGGCTTTGCAAAAGCGTTTGAAATTATGTACACCGACAAGGAAAACAAAAAGGTCTACCCGCACCAGACCTCATGGGGCGTTACCACTCGTCTTATCGGCGCAATAATAATGACTCACGGCGACGATAACGGACTCGTTCTTCCCCCTGCGGTAGCCCCCATTCAGGCAGTAATTATCCCTATCCAGCAGTTCAAAGAAGGCGTCCTCGATAAAGCAAACGAGCTTGCAGACAAGCTTAAAGCCGCAGGTATCAGAGTAAAAGTAGACGACAGCGACAACTCTCCCGGCTGGAAGTTTGCCGAGTACGAAATGAAAGGCGTACCCGTTCGTATCGAGTTTGGACCCAAGGATATCGAAGCAAATAAGTGCGTAGTCTGCACACGCTACAACGGCGTAAAGCAGGACGTTTCCCTTGATGATATTACAGAAACCGCCGTTAATATGCTTGAAAAGGAAATTCCGGAGGGAATGTTCGCAAAGGCACTTGAAAACCGTGAGAAGCATACTTATTCCTGCACAACTATGGAGGAAATTACCGAAGCCCTTGAAAAGAACGGCGACGGCTTTGTAAAGGCAATGTGGTGCGGCGATGAAGAGTGCGAGGACAAAATCAAGGAAACAACAGGTGTAGGCTCAAGATGTATACCTTTTGAGCAGGAAAACCTGTCCGATAAGTGTATATGCTGCGGCAAGCCTGCAAAAACTATGGTATACTGGGGCAAAGCTTATTAATTCGTAATGCGTAATTCGTAATTCGTAATTAAAACGAGCGCAAGCGTTAATCTCCAATTCTTTTTGCTGAAAACAACTGTCTAACGGAGAACCATTTTATAAATTGAACATCTCATTGAAACATGACAAAGCAGTTTATAAAATAAATGGTATAGAAGCACAACTTTATTCCCAAGCTTAAAAATCGGCAAAGGATAAGAGGTGAAAGGGAAAGGGGATGCACGAAAACCAAACGCTTGCGTTTGGTTCAGAAACCGTTAGGGGAAAAGGAAATGCCGATTTTTGTTGGATTTTGTTTTTCCTTGTCCCCTCATAGGTTTCCCCCTCGTATTTTTTAAACGAAATTTTGATTTATATTAATGTAAAATTTGAAATTAGAAATGTGTAATTAAGGAGTGATCCCAATGACCGATAATATCACCGAAACCGTGACCCGAGCCGTCCTTGTTTCGGCAGATACAGGCGAGTTCGACGCCGAACGCTCCCTGGACGAGCTTGAGGAGCTTTCCGCAACCGCAGGAGTCGAAGTAGCCGCAAGGGTGATACAGAAACGCCCCGCCTGCGACAGCGCCACCGTTATCGGTTCGGGACGTCTTGAACAGCTTGCCGAAGAAGCCGCAGCTCTTGAAATAAACCTTGTTATCTTCGACTGCGAGCTTACCGCAAACCAGACCAGAAATATTGAAAAAATACTGGATATCCGCGTTATAGACCGCACCACTCTGATATTGGACATTTTTGCCCAGCGTGCCCTTACAAAGGAAGGCCGCCTGCAAGTAGAGCTTGCCCAGCAGAAATACCGCCTGCCCCGACTTGCAGGAAAAGGCGTAGAGCTTTCCCGTCTCGGCGGCGGAATAGGCACAAGAGGCCCCGGCGAATCCAAGCTTGAAACCGATAAACGGCATATCCGCAGGCGTATCGAAGCCCTTGAAGCCGAACTGAAAGAGCTTGAACGCCGCCGTGAGCTTCACCGCGCAAGAAGAAAAAAGGACAACGTCCTTTCCGCAGCAATAGTAGGCTATACCAACGTGGGAAAATCCACGCTGCTGAATGCCCTTACCGACGCAGGCGTGCTTGCCGAAAATAAGCTTTTCGCTACCCTTGACATCACCTCACGGGCGATAGAGCTTCCCGACGGCAGAAGCGTACTGCTTATCGACACGGTAGGACTCATCCGCCGCCTTCCTCACAACCTTGTTGAAGCGTTCAAAAGCACCCTCGAAGAAGCCGCAAGTGCAGATATAATCATAAATCTCGTGGATATCAGCGCCGACGATGGCTACGAGCAGGCAGAGGTCACCGCCGAAGTTTTAAAAGAGCTTGGCTGCGACGGAATACCACGAATAGACGTGCTGAATAAATGCGACCTGCTGCCCGAAGCCGAAAATATAAAATGCGACGAGCGAACGGTCAAGATATCCGCAAAACAGCAAACAGGCTTTGACGACCTGCTTGACTGCATCGCAAGAAACCTTCCCGAGACCTCAGTACGGGGTAAATTTATTATACCATACGACAAAACAAGCATAATAAATACTATCCGTATAGACGGCAAGATAATTTCCGAGGAGTACCTGCCCGAAGGAACCCTTATCGACGCCGTCGTGGATAAAAAAGTGCTCCACCTTGCAGAAAAATACCGCGCTTAATAAAATCATATTCCTGTCCGTATTCTGTAAAACTACCCTTGGAAATAATTTTTTTGCCTTGCTTATATTTTTTTTCAAAAAAAGCGAGACAAAACCGATTATTTATGTTATAATTATACTAACTTATATAAATTTGCAGAGCCGGGAACACGCCGTTTCCGGTTTCGGAAAGGAAGTACATATGACCCATGAAAAATCCTGCGGAGCTATCGTCTACCGCAGGCATCACGGAAATATCGAAATTCTCCTTATCAAACACATCAACAGCGGTCACTGGTCTTTCCCTAAAGGACACGTTGAAGAGGGCGAGACCGAGGTTGAGACCGCACATAGGGAAATTTTGGAAGAAACAGGCATCGACGTTATAATCGATCCTACATTTAGGGAAACCGTCCAGTATTTTCCAAGAAAAGACACCCAGAAGATCGTAGTATACTTTATCGCCAAAGCGAAGAACTATGATTTCGTCCCACAGGAGGAGGAGATCGCAGAGATCAAGTGGGTAGATATAGGTCACGCAACAACCGTCCTGACCTATGAGAACGACAAGTCTATCGTCAACAAAGCAAAAAAAGCTATTAAAGATTGATACCTTTTTCATGACAGGACCAATTATGAGGAATTTAAAGTGAAAATCCATTCGCTTTTCATTCCTCACTTTTTTTGAGCAAAATCGCAAACCGTAAAAAACGGAAAGGAGTGCATTTTCCTTTTTGGAAAATGGATATAAAAATGTCAACAATAGCAGCAATATCCACACCGAGAGCGCAGGGCGGCATCTCCGTTATCCGCATTTCGGGAGAAAACGCCCTTGATATAGCCGAAAAAATATTTCACCCCGTTTCGCATAATACCCCTGCCACCCAAATGGAGGGCTATACCTGTGCCTACGGTAAGATAACCGACGGTGAGGAGGTCATCGACGACGGAGTGCTGACAGTTTTCCGTGCGCCGAAATCATATACGGGAGAGGACGTTGCCGAAATTTCCTGCCACGGAGGAATTTTCGTTACCGATAAGGTGTTGAAGCTGATCTTTTCAAAGGGCGCCGAGCCTGCCGAACCGGGCGGTTTTACCAAGCGTGCCTTTTTAAACGGCAAGATGAGCCTTACCCAGGCGGAAGCAGTAATGGACGTTATCTCCGCCGACGGCAAAGCAGGACTCAAATGCGCCGAGGCTCTCCGTGAAGGATCGCTCTACCGACGTATCAAAGCGGTTTCCGACGGTATGCTGAAGCTTCTCGGCTCGCTGGCAGCATGGGTCGATTACCCCGAGGACGACATTCCGGCTGTTGAGGAGTATGAAATTTCCGCCGCTCTTGAAACGGCAGTAAACTCTCTTGAGGGACTTCTTTCGTCATACGACAGCGGCAGAATTATCCGCGAGGGCGCAGATACAGCGATAGTCGGCAGACCCAACGTGGGAAAAAGCACCCTTATGAACCTGCTTTCGGGCTGTGAAAGAAGTATTGTCACCGATATTGCCGGTACGACCCGTGACATCGTGGAGGAATCCGTCAGACTGGGAGATATCGTCCTGCGGCTTTCCGATACGGCAGGAATACGTGAAACAGGCGACCTTGTGGAAAGCGTTGGCGTAGATAAAGCACGAAAAAAGCTTGAAACCGCCGACCTTATCTTAGCCGTGTTCGATATGGGCGCAGAAATAACCGCCGAGGATATCGCCATTGCGGAAGGCTGTAAAGGCAAAAACGCAATAGCCGTCCTGAATAAATCCGATTTAGAGCAGCGCTTTGACTTTTCGGCAATATCGGACTGCTTTCTCGACAGCGTGACTATCTCGGCAATATCATCAGAATCCGGCGAGAATTTGAAGAAACTGCAAGCCGCCGTAGAAAAGATATATAATACCGCCGCCTTTGCCCCCGACAGAGGGGTACTCGCCAACGAGCGCCAGCGCAGCTGTGCTTTAAAGGCGAGAACTTGTTTCAGTGAAGCACTTGAAGCACTTCGTTCGGGCATGACCTATGACGGGGTAAATATTCTCATAGACGAGGGTGAAAACCACCTGCTGGAGCTGACAGGCGAGCGCGCTTCCGAAGCAGTAGTGAACGAGGTGTTCTCCCGTTTCTGTGTCGGCAAGTAGCGCGGAGCCCGCGCAGGCATTTCGCGGTATGGATAAAAGTAACCTTTAATATGTCGCCGCGAAATTATCATTATAAGAGATGTGACTTTTATCTTGAAGAATAGCTTTGCCATTCGATTACTCCGAGTTTAAAACGAAAGCTAAAGCTTTCAATTTAATGTGATAAACCCGATAAACTCCGACGTTTTACGGTTTTGCGCTTTACATTTGTTTTAAACCCGAATACACCCCCGATGTTTTTTCGCAATACGAAAAAACTCGGAGACAACCGCTTGCGGTTGTTTTAAACTCGGAAACGAAATCTTTGATTTCGTTTTAATTACGAATTAAAAAATGTTCCACGTGGAACATTTTTTAAATTTCAATGTACTTACCGATGTTTTTTCGCGAAGCGGAAAAGCATCGGGGTTTGCTTAAATTTATTTTGTTCCACGTGGAACATTTTTAAAGTTTCAATGTACTACCGATGTTTTTTCGCGAAGCGGAAAAACTCGAAAACGAACGCTTTACGTTCGTTTTAATTTGCTGAACCCGACAAACCCCGACGTTTTACGGTTTTGCGCTTTACATTTGTTTTAAACCCGAATACACCCCCGATGTTTTTTCGCGAAGCGGAAAAACTCGGAGACAACCGCTTGCGGTTGTTTTAAACTCGGAAACGAAATTGAAGGTTTCGTTTTAATTCCGCATTACGAATTACGCATTACGCATTAATAAAAAGGAAGGGTCAAAATGAGCCATTATATAGATACCTACGACGTCGCCGTTATCGGTGCAGGCCACGCAGGAGTGGAAGCCGCCCTTGCTGCGGCGCGTCTTGGAGCAAAAACCGTGCTGTTCACCATCTCACTGGACAACATCGCAAATATGCCCTGCAACCCGTCCATCGGCGGTACTGCAAAGGGTCATCTCGTCCGTGAGATAGACGCCCTCGGCGGCGAAATGGGCAAGGCTGCCGACGCCTGCTTTATCCAGAGCCGTATGCTTAACCGGGGCAAAGGTCCTGCTGTGCATAGTCTGCGTGTTCAGGCGGACAGGGTGAAATACCACAACCATATGAAAAAAATCTGCGAAATGCAGGAAAATCTTGATGTAAAACAGGCTGAGGTCACTGAAATTCGCACCGAAAACGGCGCAGTTTCCGCAGTTGTGACCCATCTTGGCGGCGAGTACAAATGCAAGACCGCCATTATCGCCACGGGTACTTATCTCCGCGGACTTATCCATGTGGGCGACGTTTCATATGAAAGCGGCCCCGACTCAACTCTGCCTGCAAGGGGTCTTTCCGACAGTCTGAAAGCTCTCGGCATCGAGCTTCGCCGCTTCAAGACGGGTACTCCCAGCCGTGTACACCGCCGCTCCATTGACTTCGACAAGCTTGAAATTCAGTGCGGTGATGATGATATCCAGCCGTTTTCCTTTGAAACGCCCCGTGAGGGTCTGAAAAATATCGTACCCTGCTATATCGGGTACACCAACGCCGAAACTCACAAGGTAATTCACGAAAATATCCACCGTTCGCCTATGTATTCGGGCAAAATTGAGGGCGTTGGACCCCGTTACTGCCCGTCAATTGAGGACAAGATCGTCCGCTTCAGCGAGCGCCCCCGCCACCAGCTTTTCATTGAGCCAATGGGGCTGGGTACAGATGAGTATTATTTGCAGGGAATGTCCTCGTCGCTGCCCGAGGACGTGCAGATCGCATTTTTGCGTACTATAAAGGGTCTTGAGCACGTTGAGATAATGCGAAACGCCTATGCGATAGAGTACGACTGCTGCAATCCGCAGGATCTTCGTCATACTCTCGAGTTTAAATCAATTGCCGGACTTTACGGCGCAGGTCAGTTCAACGGCACTTCCGGCTACGAAGAGGCTGCGGCGCAGGGACTTATCGCAGGTATAAACGCCGCGCGGTTCTGTCAAGGCAAGGAGGGTATAACGCTGACACGTTCGTCCTCTTATATAGGTACTCTTATTGACGATCTGGTTATAAAAGGCTGCTCCGACCCCTACCGCATGATGACTTCACGCAGCGAGTACCGTCTGCTGCTCCGTCAGGACAACGCCGACGAACGTCTCACGCCCCTTGGACATGAGATCGGGCTTATCTCGGACGAGCGCTATGAATTGTTCCACGTGAAACAATTGGAGATAAAGGCGGAAATAAAGCGTGTCAAGGCAAAATCGCTGTCGCCCTCGGACGAACTGAATGCTATGCTTGTTGAAAAGGGTACAGCACCCATTTCTACGGGACTTAAAATGTGCGACCTGATACGCCGTCCGCAGATATCGTATGAAGATTTAGCGCCATTTGACCCTGAGCGCCCTCAGCTTTCCTATGAAGTGAGGGAACAGGTTAATTTGCAGATCGAGTATGAGGGGTACATCGCAAGGCAGCTGATGGAGGTCGAACACGTCCAAAAGCTTGAGGAAAAGAAACTGCCCCAGCCATTTGATTACAAGACTATCAAGGGTCTGAGCCTTGAAGCACAGGAAAAACTGAACCGCGTTCAGCCTGAAAATATCGGTCAGGCAAGCCGAATTTCGGGTGTATCTCCTGCGGACGTAAGTGTACTTATCATTTGGCTTGCATCTAAAAAAGAATGAAAATTGTTCCACGTGGAACAAAAACAACTGCTTGCGTTCGTTTTAATTACGAATTCCGAATTAATATAAGGGAGGAGAATCCATGGCTTTTTTACCCGAATACAGCAAATTTGCGGAGATTTTTGCCGCAGAACAGCTTGAAATTACAGAAAAGCAGTACGAACAGCTTGAAATTTACGCCCGTATGCTTGTTGAATGGAATGAAAAAATGAATTTGACGGGAATTACCGACCCAAACGGTATCGCTGTGAAGCACTTTCTGGACAGTATTCTGCCATTTAAGTTTATAAATGTTCCACGTGGAACAATTGAAGCCGAAACGGCATCCCCGAAAAAAGCTATTAAACTGATAGACGTTGGCACGGGGGCAGGGTTTCCCGGGCTGCCCATGAAAATTTACCGTCCGGATCTGGAGCTGACCCTGCTTGACAGCCTTAACAAACGGATAAATTTTCTTTCGGCGGTGTGCGATGAGGCAAAAATAAAAGCGGAATGCGTTCACGCAAGGGCAGAGGAGGGGGGACGCAGCCCTTTGTTCCGTGAAAAGTTCGATATTGCTGTGGCGAGAGCTGTTGCAGCTATGCCTGTGCTGACGGAATACTGTCTGCCTTATGTGAAGGTCGGGGGGATTTTTGCAGCGCTGAAGGGTCCAAACGAAAATTACAAGGACGGCGAAAACGCTGTGAAAACTCTCGGTGGTGAGATTTCCGAGGTAAAGGAGTATGCCTTGCCAAACGGGGACAAGCGTACTCTTATTGTGGTGGAAAAGGTCAAGTCTACGCCGTCTAAATACCCCAGAAACGGCGGTCAGATCGCAAAAAAAGCGCTTTGATAAATTCGGAATGCGGAATGCGAAATTCGGAATTATTTTGGTAAATTATAGTTTAGCGGACTATTTTTTGTGTTTCACAGCGAAGCGACTCAAAAAAGTTCGCCAGCCTTTCAAGGCTGCGGTTTCCAAAGGCAGAGCCTTTGGTCGCCGCGCGCACGCGGCGAAATCTCTTCTTGCGCCCCGTGGGCGCGCCTGAGAAGCGCTCTGCAAGGTTGAATTTTGCGGCGGTACGCCGCAAAAGAAGGACGCTCTGCAAGAGAGAGCGTCCTTAACAACGGCGCAAGCCGTTGAAATATACGAGGAGACAACCTTCAGGGAAAGGGGGAGCACTCATTGAATGTCAGCTCCGTCGCCGTCTCCCCCTTTCCCTTGCGGTTTTCTCCTCGCGCTCCTCTTTCCCTAAACCCTTTCCCCCTCCGGCTACCGATGTCTTTTTATTTGAGCAGTTACCAATTTTATACTTAGATAAATTCTTGTTTATCTCAAATTAAAGTCACCGTGCCACAAATTAAAAAATTACTCAAAAGTAAATTGCGGAATGCCTGCGGCGGCTCGCCGTAAACTATAATTTAACATACATTAACGTCACCAAGCCGCAAAAGTTAAAATTTATAAAAATTACGCCGCAATACCTCTTTAATATCCATTATTAATAAATAATTAACCAAAATATATATAATCTTACTTGAAAAGTTTGCCTGTTTAGTATATAATAAACAATGATACCCTTTGAAAGAGGTGAACACCGTGTTTTACTGCTGCGGTATTACCGATACCGGCAATGTTCGTGACCATAATGAGGACGCTTTTTTAATAAACCGTATTGTTATGTCCTCTGCCGAAATGGAAAGCAATGTTTCTGCTCCTATGATTGCGGCGGTTGCGGATGGGGTCGGCGGCGAGACTTCAGGTGAAGTCGCTTCAAGGCTTGCTCTTGAACTGCTTTCAGACCTGAAACCTACCGAAAAAACAGATTATGCTAAAAAAATAATGTCCGTTCATCGTGCTTTACAGCGGTACGGGATACTTCATAAAACCGAAAATATGCAGACTACTCTCTGCGCTCTTGCAGTTGAGGACGGCGGCAGGGCGGTCATGATAAATGTGGGCGATTCGAGAATGTATCTTTTCCGCGGCGGAAAGATAAAACAGCTTTCAAGAGACCAATCCCTGGTTCAGGTGCTTTATGAGCAGGGGCACATTACTCAGGAGGAACGCCGCCATCATGCTCAGAAAAATGTGATTTTTCCGGTTCTTGGAAGTCTTTCAGAGGACCCTAAGCCTCAGATATCGGAAATTGACGGCGGTCTTATTCACGGTGATGTGATAATAATGTGCAGCGACGGGCTTTCGGATAACCTTACAAACGGTGAGTTTGAGGATATTCTTGCTCAGCCGAAAAAGCTTCCAAAGCGTATCGCAGACTTGGTAAAACGTGCTTTGGACAACGGCAGCCGCGATAATGTGACTGTTGTTGCTGTTACCTGTTTTTCTGACGACTGATGCTGTCTCAATTGCTTTATCAAAAACAATTGTAAAAATTTCCTCAAAACCTGTTGTAATTTCTTTATTTATGTGGTATACTATTTGTTGTAAGCATTACGTTATTTTACAGATATTTAAGGAGCTGATTTAAATGAAAGCATTTGGTGCTATTCTTCTTGCAATTACTTCCGCTGCTGCAGGTGCTGCTGCCGCTGCTTATGCTATGAAAAAGCGTGAGGAAATTGAACAGTTTGATTATGACTTCGATGATGATGATGAGGTTTATTTTGAGGACTGTGATTGCGACTGCGATTGCTGTTCCGAAGACGCCGGCTCTGATATCGATGAGCTGAACAGTCTTGACGCTGATCCTGCTGAGGCTGCTGCTGAAGCTGCTGAGACAGGCGAGGATTTCTGATCTAACCGAAATTTTCGCTGTTAAATCTAATTTTTCAGGTATTAAAGGGTATCGGACTTGATTTTGTCCGGTACCCTTATTTTGTTTGGATTTTCGGGACGAAAACAATGCAAGCGTCGTCTGACCCGTCCAATACAATAAAGCGGCGTTTGTTATGATAATATCCACAGGCTGCTCAAAGAACTATACAAGTGCGGATATAGCGGGAACATGGACAAACCATGTTCTTGAGCTTGATCAAGAATGGACTTTTAAGGCGGATGGTACATATACCGAAAAATCGGTATCAGAAGGCGACATAATTTCATATGAAATAGGTGATAGCGGTAAATTCCATTTTGAAGGCGATATGATAATCATTGAGAGTGAAGATGAAATCTGGGGCAACAACAGTACCTTTAAGGTAAAAATAATCGATAGCAACACAATGACATGGGAAACAGAGGCAGGCAAGATAAGAGAGTTCAAAAGAAAGTAATACTAAACACCAATAAAATACAGGAAAACACAACAAAACCCATAGATTTTCAAATTAATAAAATTTATTGGGCTGATCAATACAACAATCAAAGGGCTTGCAACCGATTAATGGTGACAAGTCCTTTGATTGTTTTTTACCTCGTAAATTTTGTGATGCGTTCTGACTGTCTGTCGTGTATCCTTACTAATACTAAAAACCAATTAAACTGTAGACAAAAAATCTTCGCATAATCCTTATACGCAAGATTATGCTCAATTTTTTGTACAGTTTTTAAATGGTTTTTAGTATAATTCAATCAAAACCTAAGGTTTTGACCTGCCGGATTTCAGGCTAATCTATTTATAGACAGAGTCTATAAGGAGATTCGGAATTAGTATTAATTTTTTCTTTTACAAAAAAATTTGAAAAATTTTTATTTACCTATTGACAAAGTAGGTAAAGTGTGGTATTATTATACCAACCTACTAATTAGGTGTGCAAATTACACGAAAGGGGCGCTCTACACAGAGCATTATTATAATTATGAAAAATCTTTTTGAAAAGCTGCTCAGAGCTAATTTCCGCTTCGGCCGAATGTGAATTTAATAAAATACACTGAACAATTATAAATCTATTTATGAAAGGAAATAAAAATCATGTCTGAATATAAATTTGAAACGCTCCAGCTTCACGTTGGACAGGAAAATCCCGACCCTGCGACCGACTCCCGTGCTGTACCAATCTACGCAACCACATCTTACGTTTTCCACGACTGCGCTCATGCTGCGGCTCGTTTCGGTCTTGCCGACGCCGGAAACATTTACGGCAGACTGACAAATTCCACTCAGGACGTTTTTGAAAAGCGTATTGCTGCTCTTGAAGGCGGCGTTGCGGCGCTGGCTCTTGCTTCCGGTGCGGCAGCTATTACATACACTGTTCAAGCTCTTGCTCAGAACGGCGGTCATATCGTTGCTCAGAAAACTATTTACGGCGGAAGCTATAATCTTCTTGCTCACACTTTACCTAATTTCGGTATTACTGCAAGCTTTGTAAATATCCACGACCTTGCAGAAGTTGAGGCGGCTATCAAGGAAAATACGAGAGCTATTTACATTGAAACTCTCGGAAATCCTAACAGCGATATTCCCGATATTGACGCTCTTGCAGAGCTTGCGCACAAGCACGGTCTGCCTCTTGTTGTGGACAACACTTTCGGTACGCCTTATCTTATCCGTCCTATTGAGCATGGTGCGGATATTGTAGTACATTCTGCAACAAAATTTATCGGCGGACACGGTACTACTCTCGGCGGTGTTATCGTTGATTCGGGCAAATTTGATTGGGAAGCAAGCGGAAATTATCCTGCTATTGCTGCTCCGAACCCGAGCTATCACGGTGTATCCTTTACAAAAGCGGCAGGTGCGGCGGCGTTTGTTACATACATAAGGGCTATTCTGCTTCGTGATACGGGTGCGACTATTTCTCCGTTTGCTGCGTTCCTGCTTTTGCAGGGTGTTGAGACGCTTTCGCTCCGTCTTGACAGGCACGTTGAAAACACCAAGAAGGTAATAGAGTTCTTGAAAAATCACCCTTTGGTCGAAAAGGTAAATCATCCGTCTCTTGCGGAACACCCCGACCATGCTTTGTATGAGAAATACTTCCCCAACGGCGGCGGCTCGATCTTCACATTTGAGATAAAGGGCGGTGTTAAGGAGGCGCACAAGTTTATTGACAATCTGAAGATATTCTCGCTGCTTGCTAATGTTGCGGACTCAAAGAGTCTTGTTATTCACCCTGCGACGACTACTCACAGTCAGCTTACCGAGGAGGAGCTTGCCGAGCAGGATATCAAGTCGAATACGATTCGTCTTTCCATTGGTACCGAGCATATTGACGATATTATTTCTGACCTTGAGGGCGGATTTGCTGCGGTGAAGTTATAATTGCATTTATTTTAAAAGGTGATATAATCCCCTTAGAGTAGACACTCGAAAAAACAAAAATTCGAGACTACAC
>CAMCPM010000016.1 GCA_945876755.1 uncultured Clostridia bacterium | reverse complement strand
TGTTTTCAAGGCTCTTCGCTTTCCTTTTTCCTCGACCCTCTCGTGAGTCAGCTTTATTAGTATACTACTTCCTTTTCGCTTTGTCAAGGCTTTTTTGCATATTCGGCAAAGTTTCCACTTAAAGCAACATTAGTTCAACATTTTGCGGCATAATGCACATTTGATTTGCCTTTAAATGTAATATAAAGTAAAAATCGGGCTTTTAAAACCCGATTTTTACTAAATACTAATTGTTTTCGGTTTGTAAAATCAAATTCAGATAGTCAAGCTGCTTATCATAAACGTTCTTGACCTGATTGTCCACATCGCTTACAGCAACATAAAAGTTCATAACAACCGTATTTCCCGATTCGTCATCAACATAGTGATATCTGTATACATATACAGACATATTTTCTGCACTTTCTTTTATAATAGTATACGGCTTTAATCCAAGCGTACGCTCCGCACTTTTGGCAGACACGCCATATTCTATTGCGGCGGTTTCAATTTTTGCCGCAGTTTTGCTGCCCATCCAATTGTGCTTTATAGCGCCGAAATTGTAAAGCACAGCCTCATTTACCGAATTATCCGAGCCTTTTCTCAGCAGCACCGCCCATTCAGGAAGCTTTATGCCGCTGACGGTAACGCTGTCCTCCGCTTCGCAGATATAGTCGTAATCCGCAATATGATTCAACGCACCATATGATGAATTTTCACCGCTTATAAATGCCGCACCGGTATCAGCCTCTATTATATCAATGTCTCTTCCGAGAGGGACCTGTTCAAAAATTTTTCGTCCCTTGGAAGATCTCACTGAATCAAGCACACATACTATTATTATTGCAATAACAATGACCGCAGCGATCACACCTGCGATTTTCAATGTTGTTTTAAAGCTGCGTTTCTTTTCTTTTTTTCCGCTGTCTTTTTTATTTTTACTGCCGTTTTTTTTATTGTCAGACTTCTCGTCATGTTTTTGTTCGGCATTTTCAGTATCAATGTTATTATAAATAATTTCTGCGCCGCAGCTTCCGCAGAAAACATCATTATCATTAATTTCAGCACCGCATTCCGGACACTTCATTTTCAAGACCCCTTTCGGTTCAAAATTGCAAATTATACATATATAATATAACACCTTATGATTATTTTGTCAATATTGGCCGCAAATGCCGGAAAAATGAATTTCTCTATGAAAAATGAAATTAAAATTATTCATTTCAGCAAATATAAAGCATTTTTGCAGAAATTCATAAATTATTTACTTGATTTTGCAAGTTAAAATAAAAAATCTTGCAAAATTCTATTGACAATTGCTTTTTTATATGTTATTATTAGTATCGGGTCAAAAAACCGATTTTTTTTACAACGGTTTCCGATATTTTTTCAGGAGAGTGAGTATATGCTTTTAAAAGAAGGAGAAATCAGAATTCCCTCCGGATGTGCAATTTCCGGCTTTATCAGCAGAGACGGACACAAGCTGAACGGCAGTGACGTTGTGAAATCCATCTCTTATATGCACGACCGTTCAAACGGTCTCGGCGGCGGCTTCGCAGGATACGGCATTTATCCCGAGTACAAGGATCTGTACGCATTCCATGTTTTTTACAATTCAAACACTGCAAGAGAACAGACAGAGCGTTTTCTTGACCGTCACTTTGATGTGGTAAATCTCAGCCGCATACCTACAAAGAAGATCCCTGCAATTATAAACGAGCCGCTTATCTGGCGCTATTTTGTGAATCCTCTGCCTACAAAAATTGCATCGTCACAGCTTGATGAAAAAGAGTTTGTTGCTCAGTGCGTTATTAGAATAAACAATGATATTGACGGCGCTTACGTTTTCTCAAGCGGTAAAAATATGGGTGTTTTCAAGGCAGTAGGCTTCCCGGAAGATGTTGGAGAATTCTACCGTCTTGAAGAATACGAAGGCTACGCCTGGACAGCTCACGGACGTTATCCCACAAATACCCCCGGCTGGTGGGGCGGCGCTCACCCGTTTTCTCTGCTGGATTACACTATCGTACATAACGGCGAAATTTCCTCATATGACGCCAACAGACGCTTTATAGAAATGTTCGGCTACAAGTGTACGCTTCTTACAGATACCGAGGTAATTACATATATTTTCGATTACCTGAACAGAAAACAGAATCTGAGCCTTGAAGACATAGCAAGCGTTATTGCCGCACCGTTCTGGAGCGAAATTGACGCTATGGAAAAAACAGACCCCGAAAAAGCAGCTAAATTGAAATATTTCCGCAATGCACTTTCAAGCCTGCTTATCACCGGACCGTTCTCCATTATTCTTGGATATACGGGCGGTCTTATGGCTCTTAACGACAGACTGAAGCTCCGTTCGATGGTCGTTGCGGAAAAGGGAGATATGGTTTATATTGCCAGTGAGGAATGTGCTATCCGTGCGATTTGTCCCGATGTGGACAACATCAGAAGCCCTCGCGGCGGTGAACCTGTCATTGTAAATCTTAGTGAGGAGGGTAAAAGAAAATGCCTGTAAACTTCTTTCCTGCCCAGTTTGAGGTAATCAGAAATACCGATAAATGTATCAAATGCCGCGCTTGTGAACGTCAGTGTTCAAACGAAGTTCACTTCTACGATGCGGATTACGATAAAATGCTTACCAAGGACGCTCAGTGCGTTGACTGCCAGCGCTGCGTATGCATCTGTCCCACAGGTGCGCTGAAGATTCGTCCAAATGAAAATGCTTTCCGTGAAAGCGCAAACTATACCCAGCAGATAATGATAGAAAACTACCGTCAGGCGGGAAGCGGCGGAGTTCTCCTTTCTTCAATGGGTACCCCTAAGGATTACCCTGTTTACTGGGATAAGATACTCATCAACGCTTCTCAGGTAACAAACCCGTCTATCGACCCTCTCCGTGAACCGATGGAGACAAAGGTTTTTCTTGGCAAAAAGCCAAGCACAATAAAGAAAAATCCCGACGGAAGCATCAATACCGAACTGCCTCCGCACCTTGAGCTTAATATTCCTATAATGTTCTCTGCAATGTCCTACGGTTCTATTTCCAAGAACGCTCACGAAAGCCTTGCCCGTGCAGCCGCAGAGCTGGGTACATACTACAACACAGGTGAGGGCGGTTTGCATAAGGACTTTTATCAGTACGGTGAAAATACTATCGTTCAGGTAGCTTCCGGACGTTTCGGCGTGTTCAAGGGCTATCTTGAAGCAGGTGCAGCTATCGAAATAAAAATGGGTCAGGGTGCAAAGCCCGGTATCGGCGGACACCTTCCCGGCGCTAAGATTCGCGAAGATGTTTCCAGAACTCGTATGATACCTATGGGTACGGACGCTATCTCACCTGCTCCCCACCATGATATTTATTCAATTGAGGACCTCCGCCAGCTTATTTTCTCGCTGAAAGAGGCTACCGAGTACAAAAAGCCCGTTATCGTAAAAATTGCAGCCGTTCATAACGTTGCGGCAATTGCTTCCGGTATTGCACGTTCAGGCGCAGATATAATCGCAATTGACGGCTTCCGTGGCGGTACAGGCGCTGCTCCCACAAGAATACGCGATAACGTTGGTATTCCTATTGAGCTTGCTCTTGCGGCAGTTGACCAGAGACTCCGTGACGAGGGTATCAGAAACGAGGTCTCCATCGTTGTCGGAGGTTCCATTCGTTCCTCTTCCGATGCGGTAAAAGCCATCGCTCTCGGTGCAGACGCTATTTATATCGGTACACCTGCGCTGCTTGCTCTCGGCTGTCACCTTTGCAGAAGCTGTCACAGCGGCAAGTGCAACTGGGGTATTGCTACACAGCGTCCCGACCTTGTAAAACGTCTCAACCCTGAAATAGGCTATCAGAGACTTGTTAATCTCGTTCATGCGTGGGATCATGAGATAAAGGAAATGATGGGCGGTATGGGTATCAACTCTATCGAATCCCTCCGCGGAAACAGGCTCATGCTCAGAGGTATCGGTCTTAACCAGAAAGAACTTGATATCCTCGGCATTCAGCACGCAGGCGAATAATCGACCTTAACACCAAGAAAGGAAGTTTTACAGATGAAAAGAGTCTATGTAAATGAAGATTGGTGCTTAGGGTGCCATCTCTGTGAATATTACTGTGCTTTTGCCAACAGCGGTGAAACCGATATGGCAAAGGCTTTCAAGCTTGATAAAGCTCCCGTCCCCAGAATTACCGTTGAAGAGGGCGACGGAATAAACTTTGCCGTTCAGTGCCGTCATTGTAAAGATGCTCCCTGTGTTAAGGGATGCATCACAGGCGCACTTTCGATCAATAACGGCGTTATCGAAATCGACGGCAGCAGATGCGTTGGATGTTATACCTGTGTTCTTTCCTGCCCTTACGGCTGTATCGTTATCGACGAGAAAAACGGCGGAAAAACTATTACAAAGTGCGAGCTTTGCACAAGAAACAGTGCAGGCGAACCTGCCTGCGTTGCAAATTGTCCCAACAGAGCTATCGTATTTGAAGAAAGGGGCGAGGATTGATGAAATACGTTATTATCGGCAACTCCGCCGCTGCGATAGGTACAGTTCAGGGTATCCGCGAGTACGACAAGGAAGGTCAGATAGTTATTATCTCCGATGAGAAGTACAGCACATATTCCCGTCCGCTTATCTCCTACTGGCTCAAAGGCGCAGTTACAGAAGAAAATATGCGTTACCGCGATACGGACTTTTATGAGAAAAACGATGTTGACACATTGTTTGATACCAAGGTGATCAAGATCAATCCCGATAAAAAGACTATTACCATTGAAAACGGCAACGAGGTAAGCTATGACAAGCTTATGGTTGCGACAGGCTCAAAGCCGTTTGTTCCGCCTATGGAGGGTCTTGAAAAGGTTGAAAAGAAGTTCACATTCATGACCTTTGACAGCGCAAAAGCCGTTAAAGAAGCTATTTTCGAGGGAGCCAAAGTCCTGATAGTCGGCGCAGGACTTATCGGTCTGAAAGCTGCTGAGGCTCTGGAGCATTACGGTGCGGATATGACCGTCGTAGACCTTGCAGACAGGATACTTCCGTCCATTCTTGATACCGAAGCATCGGCTATTATGCAGAAGCATATCGAAAGCAAGGGCGTGAAATTCATTCTCGGTACAAGCGTGAAGAAATTTTCCGAAAAGTCTGCTGTACTCAACAACGGCGAAACCGTGGATTTTGATATAGTCATCCTTGCGGTAGGCGTCCGCCCCAATACAGAACTTGTTTCCGAAGCAGGCGGAAAGGTGAACCGAGGAATCGTTACCGACAACAAACAGGCTGTTGACGGTCTGAAAGACGTTTACTCCGCAGGCGACTGCACCGAATCCTTTGATATCACTTCGGGACAGCAGAAGATACTTGCACTTCTCCCCAACGCTTTCATGCAGGGCGAGGTCGCAGGCAAAAATATGGCAGGCAAGGAAACATACTACCTTAACGCTATACCTATGAACGCTATCGGATTTTTCGGTCTGCACATTATCACAGCAGGAAGCTATGACGGAGAAGCTTTCGTTGAGACCGACGGCAAGGAGAACTACAAAAAGCTTGTCACAAAGGATAACGAGCTGAAAGGCTTTATCCTTATGGGCGATGTAAAGCGCGCAGGTATTTATACATCTCTTATCAAGCAGCATATATCAATTGACGAATGCGATTTCGAGCTGCTTAAAAATAAGCCGCAGATGATGGCTTTCACAAGAGAACGCAGAAATGAAAAGCTTGCAGGAGGTGTCGGAAATGGCAACTAAAATCAATGCGACAGGTATGCACTACAAGGACTTGAATCACCTTGTAAGCTCTGCCAAGGATAAAGATATTATTATTGAAAATGCGCTTGGACACCGCTATATCGGCAGCAGCGCCGCTGATAAAAACATTGAAATACACGGCATTCCGGGCAACGCTCTCGGCGCTTATCTGAACGATTGCCGCATCAACGTTTTCGCCAATGCTCAGGATGCGACAGGAGACACTATGAACTCGGGTGAGATAATTATACACGGCAACTGCGGCGATGCAGCCGGCTACGGTATGCGTGACGGAAAGATACTTATCAAGGGCAGCGCAGGCTACCGTGCAGGTATCCATATGAAAGAATACCAGAGCCACATTCCTATGATAGTCATCGGCGAAAAGGTTGGTGATTTTCTCGGCGAATATCAGGCAGGCGGAAGAATTATCGTGCTTGGTATAGGTCATGAGGACGAATGTCCCGTAGGCAGCTTCTGCGGAACAGGTATGCACGGCGGCGCAATTTATATCCGTACAGAACACGCTCCTAAGGGACTTCCCGTTCAGGTAAAATGCACTGACGCTTCCCCGGAAGATATAGAGGCAATACGTCCCGATGTTGAGGAATTTGCCGCAAGTTTTGGCTATAATGCAGACGAACTGCTCAAATCTCACTTCTTCAAGCTTGTTCCAAATACGGCTAACCCGTATAAACAGCTTTACGTTAACAACTAAGACTTTACTCGTGAGAAAAAATATGCTATAATTTAATACAAGGTATATTTTTCTTTATACAGAATAAAATTTTAATATTATCGGGGAGGGGTAATTATGTCCGAAGAACGCAGCATTATAATTTTTTCTCAGGACGGCGAGACTTTGGATAACATATCCCTCACCGCTTCCGAGTTTGGTTTTGAGCATATTTCCGTTTCGGACGGAAGCGGCGCAAAAGAACTTATCGAAAATAACGTCTATTCTCTTGTTATCGTAAACGCTCCGCTGAAAAATGAATTCGGACTTGAACTTGCAGTACACGCTGCTAAAAACGGCTGCGGAGTAATTATCGCAGCACCGTCAAAGGTCTGCGGAGAAATTGCAAATAAAATCGGTACTCTCGATATTTTTGTGCTTCCGAAGCCTCTTAACAAAACGCTGCTTTTGCAGACCTTCAGGTTCGTTATGCTTTCAAACGAACACAGCAAGGAGTTCAAAAACGAGAAGGAAAAGCTTGAAACAAAGCTGCGCGATATCAGGCTTATCGACCGTGCAAAATGCGTACTGGTTGAGTATCTGAGGATATCCGAGGCGGACGCTCACAGGCAGATCCAGAAGCGGGCTATGGATATGCGCGTTCCTCAGGTAGAGGTGGCGCAGGATATTCTTAAAACTTATGAAATGTAATTGCCGAAAGGAATTTGCATTATGAAATTTACAAAAATGCAGGGCATAGGCAACGACTATGTTTATGTTAACTGCTTTAATGAAACAGTTGAAAATCCCGAAAAGGTTTCGGGAATCATAAGTGACCGTCATTTCGGAATAGGCGCTGACGGGCTTGTGCTTATTATGCCGTCGGACAAGGCGAATTTTCGTATGCGTATGTTCAATGCAGACGGCTCTGAGGGAATGATGTGCGGAAACGCCAGCAGGTGTATCGGTAAATACGTTTACGACAACGGTCTTACCGATAAAACAGACATTACCCTTGAAACCAAAAGCGGCATTAAGCGGCTTAAACTGTTTGTTAAGGGCGGTCTTGTGGAAACGGTGGAGGTCGATATGGGCAAGGCTGTCATCAAGCCTGCCGATATTCCAATGCTTGCCGAGGGCGACTCATTTATCGGCAAGCCAATCGAGGTAAACGGCAAGATGCATAATGTTACCGCTGTTTCAATGGGTAATCCTCACTGCGTACTTTTCACGACCGGTATAGATAAGCTGGACCTTGAAAAAATCGGTCCGTCATTTGAAAATCACAAGCTTTTCCCCGAAAGGGTAAATACCGAGTTCTGCGAGATAATCGACAGCTGTACTCTTAAAATGCGCGTATGGGAACGTGGCAGCGGAGAAACATGGGCTTGCGGTACAGGCGCTTGCGCTACTGCCGTTGCATCAGTTTTATGCGGTTACTCAAAGCATGATGAGGAAATTACTCTGAAGCTTCGCGGAGGAGATCTTGCAATTACTTACAAAAGCGACGGGACTGTTCTTATGAGAGGTCCTGCGGCAAAGGTTTTCGACGGTGAAATTGAATTGTAAAGGACGGTCATTATGGCTTTTATAAATGAGAATTTTCTTAAATTAAAGGAAAATTACCTTTTTATCGACATTGCCAAAAGGCTCAAGGCTTATCAGGCGGCAAATCCCGATAAAAAGCTTATAAGAATGGGTATCGGCGACGTTACGCTGCCCCTTGCTCCCGTTGTTGTTGACGCTATGAAAAAAGGCGCAGATGAAATGCTGCACAAGGAAACCTTCAAAGGCTATGAAGACAGCGGACGCGGTTATCTTTTCCTGCGTGAGGCTGTTGCCGGATACTACAAAAGCTTCGGAATTGACATCGACCCGGAAGAGATACTGATAAACGACGGCGCTAAAAGCGACTGCGGAAATATTGTTGATATTTTCGGAGAGCAGAATACAGTTCTTGTCACCGACCCTGCCTATCCCGTTTATGTTGACTCAAACACAATGAGCGGAAAGGATATCATTTACGCAAGCTCCAACGAAGAAAACGGATTTGCGGCAATGCCCGACCTGTCCGTTGACTGCGATATTATTTATCTTTGCTCGCCAAACAACCCTACAGGCTCGGTTTATACCAAGGAACAGCTTAAAGAGTGGGTCGATTACGCAAAAAGCAAAAATGCGATAATTATTTTCGATTCGGCGTATGAAGCGTTTATCCGTGACAAGTCGCTGCCGAGGAGTATTTTTGCAATTGAGGGCGCAAGAGAATGTGCGATTGAGATATGCTCTCTCTCCAAGACAGCAGGCTTTACCGGAACACGCTGCGGCTATACGGTAATTCCGAAAGAGCTTAATGCATACACCTATGACGGAGAAGCTGTAAGCGTGTTCAAAATATGGTGCCGCCGTCAGGGAAGCAAATTCAACGGCGTATCATACCCAATTCAGTGTGCTGCTGCGGCTGTTTTCAGCGCTGATGGACAGAAGCAGACTCACGAGGCAATTGATTATTATATGGAAAACGCACGCATTATGGCGGACACCTGTGATGAGCTTGGAATCAAGTACACAGGCGGAAAGAACTCGCCTTATATCTGGCTTAAATGCCCCGACAATATGGGAAGCTGGGAATTTTTCGATTACCTGCTGAATGAAATTCAGGTCGTAGGAACTCCCGGTGAGGGCTTCGGTCCCAACGGAAAGGGCTGGTTCCGTCTGACAGCTTTCGGTTCAAGGGAAAACACTGTTGAAGCAATGTCAAGGCTCAAATCGCTTCTGAAAAAATAAAATCAGATATAAAGAATTAACCTGAGAAGGAATTTTCTTCTCAGGTTATTTTAATAATCTAATTGATAAATTGGAATTTGTCGTACTCAGTCATATTAAGCCATGAATTCATTGATCAGTCGGACAGCCTCTGCTACGCCGCCCTCTGTCCGGATTCTTTCGGAAATCATTTCTGCATTCTTCTTCATTTCATCATAGCCATCATGCATTTCCTTGATCCTGGCTATAATCGTTTCCTCGCTTAAGTCCTTGGCTTTCAACGGTTTTGTCGCTACATTTACATTATTAAGTTGCATAGCGAAACCCAATTGATCCAACACATGAGGAACAGGTATAGAGGGTATTCCATAAACAAGCGTCGCCGCAGAGGTTCCAAATCCACAATGATGTATGACAAACTTGCCCTGCTTGAACAACCAACTGTGTGGTACACTTCCACATGCAATCATAGTTTCAGGCAATTCATAGTCCCGTATTGTCTTTTGGAATCCCTGAATGATAGCCCTGCATCCTGTTTTCTTAAAAGCGTTGACAAACATATCAAGCTTCTCTTTTTCAGATCTGTCCTCGAAAGACATCGCGCCAAGCGCAAGAATCACGGGCTTATCACCGCTCGCAATGAATTCTGCCAGCTTTTCATCAGGAACATATTCCGTTTCTTCGTCATACCAGTACCCTGTAAGTACATTCTTTTCTTCCCAGTATGGATTCCTTTTCACAACATATCGGCTTATAGGAATCAGATTAAGTCGGTCAGACATGATTTCATCAGCCGATTTTACAGGCTTTTGTCCATAAACCTTTCGAATCTTGTTATACGGCTTAGCCACCTGCTTTGCTATCATCCCTCCAATGACTTTATCTTTGAAGGTCTGAGGCCGCAGTTTTTCTCCAATCATCTCCGTTTGAAGCGTCACATTTACCGTCGGAATTCCAAGAACCCCAGCTTCAACAGCCCCCATTTGACTGTGGCTGACAATGATGAAATCTTTTCCCTTACAAGCCTCATATACTTCGGTTGTAGATTCTTGTATGATTCGAAAAACAAAATTCATGGTCTTGAGCATGCTCATGGCGGGATTCGATACTGCTCCCCTGATAGCCGCAGCTTCTTTCTCTATATCAATATCCGGTCCGATCGGCTCAAACTGTATCCCCGCAGCTTCAACCAATTCTCTCCAGCAGGGATGAGAACCCAGTGTTACTTCATATCCATTCTTTATCAATTCCTTTGATAGAAAGATATACGGCTGCACATCTCCGCGCGTACCCATCGTAAAAATCGCCGTTTTCTTCATTTGGTCTTTCTCCTCCTTTGTAAGATATCAAAAGGATAATTCATACCTACAAATCCCGATTTGTCACTGAATTCATTATACCATCAACATTTTAAAAAGTCAAATTTACACAAAACGCCCCCTTTTGACCGTAATCAAAAGGGGGCATACGCTTGTAAATATTTATCTTATTTCAAGACGCTTTGTTTCGGGCTGTGCAATTACCTTTTTCGGAAGTGCAACCGTCAGGACGCCGTTTTTGTACTCTGCGTCAATGCCGTCGGCGTTTATACCCGAAATGTCAAAACTTCTCTGATATGAGCCGTAGGAACGTTCTCGGCGGATATATTTTCCGTCGGCATTCTTCTCCTCGTTTTCGGTGTTATGCTCAGCCGTAAGAGTAAGAAAACCGCCGTCTATATCAAGCCTGATATCGTCCTTGTCAAAGCCGGGAAGCTCCGCTTCAAGAACGAATTTATCGCCCTTGTCCACAATATCGGTCTTGCAGGAATTGAACGGTATGTCGCCTCCGAAAAAGTCCTTTTCAAAATCGTGAAAAGCATTGAATAAATCGTAACTCTTTTTTTCAAACGGTGTAAGTCCAAACATATAAATTCCTCCTTAAAAACATCATATGTTTTCATTTAAATTTGTTTCTGTGTAATTATCTGCAAAGCAGCTTATTTATATGACCCATTGGTGACCACTTCTTTCTTTTTCTTTCAACGATTATATAATAATGCTGCTGTATGATTAAAATATCAAGATATTGTGAAAAAATGATGAAAATTAGCACTCGTAATGTGTGAGTGCTAATTTGTTTTTTGAAATTAATGTATAGTTACGCCGATTATGAAAATAATAATCAAAACAATTCCGAAAGCACAGGAAATGAAAGGATTGATATTATGAAAAGACAAATCGGCTTAATTCTTGCAATGGCAATGGGTGCGCCGCTTATTTTTACAGCCTGCGGCGGAGACAATACTGCAAACAACGGCAATAACGGAAATACGGGAAACAATCAAGCAAATGCAGCAAAAACGGTACGTTTTCTGAACTTCAAACCCGAAAGCGCAACGGCATATGAGGAAATCGTCCGCAAATACAACGAAGAAACGGGAAATACCGTTATCGTGGAAACTGCTGCAAACAATACCTACGAGCAGACTCTCAGCGCTAAAATGGCAACAAATGAAGCTCCCACGATTTTTCAGGTGAACGGTCCACGCGGCTATGCAAACTGGAGGGACTACTGCGCCGACCTGAGCAATACAAAGCTGTATTCTCATCTTACCGACAAAAATGCGGCGCTTACCTATAACGGAAAGGTTTACGGTATCCCCTACACCGTTGAGGGCTATGGCATCATCTACAATGACGAAATTACCGAAAAGTATTTCGACCTGCCCGACAAAGCGGTAGCTTTTGATGATATGGACGACGTTAAAAATTTTGCCGACCTGAAAGCGGTAGTAGAAGATATGCAGTCTAAAAAGGATGTGCTGGGAATCAAAGGTGTTTTTGCGTGTACCTCTCTCAAGCCCGGAGATGACTGGCGCTGGCAGACTCATCTTGCAAACATTCCTATTTACTATGAGTTCAAAAACAATAATGTTGACCTGACAGGCGAGGGTACAAAGGAAATCAGCTTTGAGTACGGGCAGTATTTCAAAAACATTTTCGATTTGTATATCAACAATTCCACCGTAGATAAGAAAATGCTCGGTTCAAAGATCACCGATGAATCAATGGCGGAATTTGCTCTCGGCGAATGTGCAATGGTCCAGAACGGAAACTGGGCTTGGAGTCAGATAAAGGGCATAAGCGGCAACAAGGTAACTGCCGATAATATCAAGTATCTCCCAATTTACACGGGCATTGAGGGAGAGGAAAATCAGGGACTTTGCATTGGTACAGAAAATTTCTTCTGCATCAACTCGCAGGCTTCACAGGCTGAACAGCAGGCTGCCGCAGATTTCCTTTTCTGGCTTTATTCCAGTGAAAGCGGAAAGAATTACGTTACCAACAGCCTTGGCTTTATCGCTCCATTCGACACGTTTGACGACGCCGAAACTCCCAACGACCCTCTAACAAGAGAGGTGCTGGACTGGATGGACGAGAAAGGCATTGTAAACATTCCTTGGAACTTTACTCTGTTCCCCAGCCAGACCTTCAAGGATGATTTCGGCTCTGCACTTCTCAGATATGCACAGGGCAGCATTGATTGGAACGAGGTAGAAAAAACTGTCTCCGAAAGCTGGAAAAACGAGAGCGCAAATCTTGCCTGAGGGCGAAGGGGCTGGTTAAAATTAAAAAGTATTTTCCACTGTTCGTTCTTCCGACACTTGCGGCATTTGCATTATTTTTTATAATACCCTTTCTCATGGGAATATATCTGTCATTCAACAGATTCACCACGGTTTCAAATGCAGAATGGGTAGGACTTGAAAATTATATCAAGGCTTTCAGCAACAGCGATTTTCTCAATGCGCTGCGGTTCACGGCACTGTTTACGATAGTTTCTGTAATTACCGTAAATGTGTTTGCGTTTCTGCTTGCAATGGCGCTGACGGGTGCTGTACGGGGAAAAAATATTTTCCGAACGATTTTCTTTATGCCGAATCTTATAGGCGGAATCGTCCTCGGCTATATCTGGAACCTTATCATCAACGGCATACTGAGCTATTTCGGAGTAGATATAAGCTATGATGCAAAATACGGCTTTTGGGGACTTGTGGTGCTTACCAACTGGCAGCTTATCGGATATATGATGGTAATTTATATCGCAGGCTTGCAGAACATCCCCCGTGACCTGCACGAAGCCGCCGAAATAGACGGCGCAACAAGGCTTCAGACAATGAAAAACGTTACCATACCGATGCTAATGCCGTCGATAACTATCTGTACCTTTCTTACTCTGACAAACTCGTTTAAGCTGTTCGACCAGAACCTTGCCCTTACCGCAGGCGCTCCTGCAAGAAAAACGGCGATGCTGGCTCTTGACATATACAACACCTTTTACGGCAGAGCCGGCTGGCAGGGCGTAGGTCAGGCCAAGGCGGTAATATTCTTTCTTATTGTAGCGCTTATCGCATTTGCACAGCTTAAAATAACAAGCAGCAGGGAGGTCGAAAGCTGATGGGCAAAAAGCGTACCTCAAACGCAGCTCTGTTCGTTTTAATGATAATACTTTCGGCACTGTTTCTGTTCCCGATTTTTATAGTATTCATCAACTCGTTCAAAACGAAGTTCAGCATTATGGGAAGTCCATTTAAGCTTCCGAACCGTGAAACATTTGCAGGCTTTGAAAATTACGTTACAGGCATAAAAAGCGCAGGAATAATCGCTGCATTCGGACGTTCTCTGTTTATAACGGTATTGTCCGTACTGGTACTTGCGCTGCTTTCATCAATGACGGCATGGTATCTCGTCCGAGTGAAAAGTGCTGTGACAAAAGCGATTTACGGCACATTCCTTTTCAGTATGATAGTGCCGTTCCAGATGGTAATGTACACCATGACCTTTGTGGTAACTAAAATACACTTCAACAATCCTGTTGGAATAATCTTCGTTTACCTCGGCTTCGGTGCAGGACTGTCAGTATTCATGCTCAGCGGCTTTATCAAGGGCATACCGAGAGAGCTTGAAGAAGCGGCTCAAATCGACGGCTGTAATCCCGTGCAGATATTTTTCATGATAGTATTCCCCATACTGAAACCCACGGCGATAACGGTCACCATACTGAACGCCATGTGGATATGGAACGACTATCTTCTGCCGTACCTTATCCTCGGTACAAGCAATAAAACTCTGCCTGTTGCGATACAAATTGCAATGCAGGGCGCATACGGAGCAGTAAACTGGGGCGGATTTATGGCAATGCTGGTACTTGCGATTTTACCGATAATAATTTTCTACCTTTTCTGTCAGCGGTATATTATTGAAGGGGTAATTGCAGGCGCAGTAAAGGGATAATACCAATATAACAAAAATAACGCACTGTCCGATACGAGCAAAAGCTCTGTACCATACAGTGCGTTTCTTTGGGGGAAAATTTTTGTACCGAACAACGGTACTGTAATATACTGCCGTTGGGGGACGGCACTATAAGCGAAAATTATTTGCCGCTGATAAGATTTTTAAACAGCTCATAATCCTCTTCCGAACCGAATTGCAGGAAAAGCAGGTGTTTCAGATTTTCATAATCCTCAGCATTCACGCCGAATGTAAAGCGCTCCTGACCGTTAATATCATCGTGCCTTGTAATTACGATAGCATTAAGGTCGGTAACGTAAATACTGTAAAATGTCAGCCCGATATTTTCATCTGCTATCTGAATTGAAAAAATTGATTTAAACGAATAATTACTTATTTTATGCGAATTCTGAGCAAGTCCGGAAATGTACTCAATGATGTCCTTGCAGTCGCTGCCTTTCTTTTTGACGGAATCTTCACCGGACTTTATACTGCCCATATTAAAATACGGCGTGATCTCAACAGTTACATAGTCATAGTTCACATCGCTGAGCAGCGGAACTTCATTTTCTTTTTTATGATTTTCAGAAGTTCCGGTCTGCGATGTTGTAGTAACCGCAGGAGTTGTTGAAGCAACAGGCTGCGTTTCCTTTTTTCCCTCACCCGAATCCTGAGCGACAGTCGGATTTGCCTGAGCAACCGGAGCTTCTTCATCAAATTCTCCTTCCGAATCAGGAAAAACACCTCCGTCTAAATCGGCAGCGTCATCACATTCAACACTTTCTTCTTCGGGAATGGGCGGCATATCGCCTACGACCACGCCTGCATCATTCACCAAAGCGTCCTCCTCAAAGGAATCAATAAGCGGCGGTGAGGTTTCTTCATTTGTTTCAATAGTAATTTCTGTAATACCCGTTACCGTTTCAATTTCCTGAGTACGCCTGTCTATAACAAAACGCGCCCCGAAAACAAGCATAAGACAAGCTGCCGCAGCTGAAATAAAGGCTGTGAGATGTCTGCTTGAAAGCACAGGCTTTTTCTCGATTTTTACTTCGGGCAGTTCGGTAAGAAGGCTCTCGGTTCTTTTATAGAAGCTGTCAGAAATTTTGATGCTGTCCATAGCGTCTTTGTAATCCTTAATCGACTTGCTCATCTTCATCAAAACCTCCTATCATCATTTCTTTGAGTAAGCCCCGTCCTCTTGCAAGAAGAGTACCTACGGTCGCAGGCTTTTTGCCCACTATCGCGGAAATTTCCTTTATGGAATATCCGTTATAATAAAACAGGTGAATAACTGTACGGTATTTTTCGGGAAGCGACAGCACAGCCTCCATCACCTGATTTTTCTCATCCATGGAATTATCAATTTCGGAATTATCAGTTTCATTCAGTGGAACGGTACGCTTTATCCATCCGGATTTAAGATGGTTCTTGCTTTTGTTGATAGCCGTCCTCAGCAGCCACGCTTTTTCATGCTCGGGACTGTCAAAAGGCTTGCCCCGTTTAAGAAGCGTGACCATAACATCCTGAGCAATATCCTCAGCGTCGCAGATGTTGTGTACATATGTATAGCAGAGCCTTATAATGGTCTGAGAATATGTATCTAAAACATACTGAATATAACCGTCAGTTCCGTAGCTGACAGCATTTTCGGAATACATTTTATTTCCCCCAATGGCGTTTGCGCCGAAATATTGTTATCCTCTGTAATAAATACAACTCAGAGGGACGTTTTTTTTCACGGATAAAAAATTTTTTCTTTAAGCTGAATAGCTGTCAAACAACGCAGCTATGTGCTTTTTGCACTTTGTAATATATAATTAATTGAAATTTGATAAAAATTTCAAAATAATACTTGACGAATCAAGAAAAGTGTGGTAATATCATATTGTAATATTGTCTTAGTACAATAACTTTGAAAGGGGCTTTATTTATGATAACTCAAAATGTCATTATGACCGTACTTATCGGCATAGTTCTCACAGGCGTTGTTCCTTTAATAGGCGGAATTGTGCTTCTTGCGACCCATAAGATCAAAGCTTCAAGCTTCTGGGCAGGCGTTCTCGCATATGTGATCGCAACAATAGCTTACAGCATTGTCGGCGGAATTATTTCAATGTCCGTTATGATGTCATCGGGAAATATGATGATGACAGAAGCTGATATTCCTCCTGTACTTACGGCAGTTCTCAGCGCAGTTTTGTGCGTATTTATAGTCCTTGCAATGGGCATATGCATAGGCGCCTGCATGAAGAAGACCCGTACCTTTAACGGAGCTGTTTCCTGCGGTCTCGGTTTCAGTGCAGGATATCTGATAACAACTGCAATCGGACTTGTTACAATGTATACAGTTTTTGCTCAGATAAACAGCGGCGATTTTGACAAGCAATATGCTTCACTTATTGAAATGGGCGCTATGGATAAGGAAATGGTCAAATCAATGAAAGAGGTTTACACAGGATTTACCGTACTCGACGGCTTTACAGAAATTCTTGCAGCAGCAGGCTTTGCAATACTCTGCATAGCGGCTGCGGTATTTATCATGCGCGGTGCCTGCGTGAAAAAGACTTTTGCCGGAATAGGCATTTCAGCTTTGATATTTGCAGCAATAGGCAGCGCTTCAGCACTGATTCCTAACGCTGTTGCAGGAACAGTCATTGTCGTTGCAGTTGGAGTTGCCGCATTGATTTTTGCGCTCCGCATGAAAGAACAGATAGCAGTTCCCGAACAGCCTGCTGCTCCTGCGGACAGCTTTATCCAGTCGATTGAAAATGCAAAGAGCGAAAATACAGAAACATCCGATAATTAAAAATACAATTTAAATTTATGTAATGAGAGGCATGAGCCAAAAACTCTATGCCTCTCATTTTTATTATTTAAGATAAAACGCCTTTGCGCCATGACTTTCAAGGCTTACGGCAAGAACGCAGTCCGCCGAAATGCTTTCTCCGCTCCAAAGCTCTTTGCCCATTACCTTGTTGTAAATTTCAACATCGGAAAGAGAAATTTCAATATCGCTTGCTGTTTCACCCGTGTTAAATACTGCAATGTACTGTCCCCCGTCTGCGCTTGCGGCAGTCCAGAGAATATGCTCAACGCCTTCTATCTCTTTTTTCCATACCTGATGGGAATGACGGGCATTACTGTGCATTGCAAGAATATCCTCGTTTGTAAGCAGACTCATTGTAAAATCGTCAAATCCGGTCATTTCTCCGCCGATAATAAGCGGTGAACGGAAAATGCTCCACAGCGTCATCATTGTTATCTGCTCGTTTTCGGTGAACTTGGTGCGGTTCGCCTTGTCGTAGTCCTGAAGAATAGGTCCTATCGGAAGCATATCCGCATCAGGCCAGTGTCCTGCACCAGTATGAGTACACCACTTTTCGGCACGCTCGAACATAGCGTAAAGCAGCTCCCACTTGTCCCAGAAATCGTCGGTGATACGCCACATATTGGACACCTGCTTGTAAAGCTCCGCCTTTTCGAGAAGCGCAGGTCCTGGAGAAAGGCTCAGTATCATATCTCTTCCGCAGTTTTTCAGCGCCTCGCTGAGCATAATCAGCTCCGCCTCCTCGTGGGGAAGCTCACGGGCAATATCATCACACTTGATGAAGTCAACGCCCCATGAGGCGTACAATTCAAAAATGCTGTCATAGTAAGCTCTTGCGCCGTCCTTGTCGGGGTCAACGCCGTACATATCGGTATTCCATGCGCAGATGCTTGCGGTTTTTGCTATCTGGCGGGCGGTCTTGTCCGTACCCTTGATTTTGGTGTTTCTGTGTACAGCCTGTCTGGGAATACCTCTCATAATATGTATGCCGAATTTCAGTCCAAGAGAATGAACATACTCCGCAAGAGGAGCAAAGCCCTTTCCCCCTGCCGACGACGGGAAGCGGTTTTCGGCAGGGATAAGGCGCGAATATTCGTCCATGCAAAGCTCGGTGAACGGGTCGTACTCGTGATTTTTTGCGTTAGGTGCACTCCATTGGATATCAACGGTAACGTACTCCCAGCCGTATTTTTTCAGATGCTTAGCCATAAACTCGGCGTTTTTTCTGACGGTTTCCTCATCAACGGCAGCGCCGTAGCAGTCCCAGCTGTTCCAGCCCATAGGTGCGGTTTTAAGGTTCATATCAAAATTCCTTTCACAATTTATTAGTGCAATATGTCAGCCAATAAAATCTAAAAATAACCCGACGCAACCGCTGGGATCGCATCGGGTCAAAATGCCGGAATCAATATTCAAGCTTCTTGTTGAGATAATCAACCAGATCCTCAATTTTAACTCTTTCCTGCTCCATTGTGTCTCTGTCACGAACGGTAACACAGCCGTCCTTTTCAAGAGTATCGAAATCATAAGTAATGCAGAAAGGAGTACCGATCTCATCCTGACGGCGGTAACGCTTGCCTATCTGACCTGCCTCATCATAGTCAACGCTGAAATGCTTGGAAAGCATTGTGTAAACCTCCATAGCCTGATCCTTCAGCTTCTTTGTAAGAGGAAGGACTGCTGCCTTGATAGGTGCAAGTGCAGGGTGCAGGTGCATAACTGTACGGACATCGCCCTCGCCGATGGTTTCCTCGTCATAAGCCTCGCAAACAATGGAGAGGAACAGTCTTTCAACGCCGAGAGACGGCTCGATAACGTAAGGAACGTACTTCTCATTTGTTTCGGGGTCAAAATATTCAAGGGACTTGCCGCTTGTTTTGATGTGCTGTGTAAGGTCGTAATCGGTTCTGTCCGCAACGCCCCAAAGCTCGCCCCAGCCGAACGGGAAGAGATACTCAAAGTCAGTGGTAGCCTTGGAGTAGAAGCAAAGCTCCTCGGGAGAGTGGTCACGAAGACGAAGATGCTCCTCCTTGATGCCGAGTCCGAGAAGGAAGTCACGGCAATAGCTTCTCCAGTATTGGAACCATTCAAGGTCTGTGCCCGGCTTACAGAAGAACTCAAGCTCCATCTGCTCAAACTCACGAACACGGAAAATAAAGTTACCCGGTGTGATCTCGTTACGGAAAGATTTACCTATCTGTGCAACACCGAAAGGAACCTTTTTACGGGTCGTACGCTGAATATTTGCAAAGTTTACAAAGATACCCTGAGCGGTTTCGGGACGGAGGTAAAGCTCAGCCTTTGAGTCCTCGGTAACGCCCTGGAACGTCTTGAACATAAGGTTAAACTGACGGATAGGAGTAAAATTCTTCTTTCCGCAGTTAGGACACTTGACATCATTATTTTCGATGAACTCGCTCATCTGCTCATTTGTCCAGCCTGTGGGATTTGTACCTGTCTGGGACTCGATAAGCTGGTCAGCACGGTGACGTGTTTTACACTCACGGCAGTCCATAAGAGGGTCGGAGAAGCCGCCGAGGTGACCCGAAGCTACCCATGTCTGGGGATTCATAAGTATTGCGCTGTCAAGACCAACGTTGTAAGGACACTCCTGAACGAACTTTTTCAGCCACGCATTCTTGATATTATTCTTGAGAAGAACGCCGAGAGGACCGTAGTCCCATGTGTTTGCAAGACCGCCGTAGATCTCAGAGCCGGGATAAACATATCCCCTGCCCTTACAAAGAGCAACGATTTTGTCCATACTTTTTTCTACCATTACAATAACCTCCATATCGAAATTAAATCAAATCGTTATCAACAAAATATTTTTGAAGCGCAGAATAATTTTCCGCAAGTTCGGCTTCGTTTTTATAGCCGTCACTGTAAAGCTCCAGAATTACATTTCCGCAGTAGCCTGTACTTTTCAGCTCATTGAAAAAAGTTTTATTGTCGTACTCTCCGTAACCGAATTTCAGACAATCCCCGTTTTTTCCGCAATCGGAAAAATGAACGTGCTTAATGTTTTTACCCAATGCTCTTACCATTTGGATAGGGTCGTTTCCGGCACGGTGAGCCTGTTTTACGTCAAGTACAAATGAGGCTTTTTCACCCAATGCCTTTTTCATTTTCACAAGAAAATCAAGGCTTCCGCCCGTACAGCGGGAAACATTCTCCTGAACTACGCACACGCCGAAGCTGTCCGCAGTTTCCTGAATTTTCAGATAGCGTTCAAAGTAAAGCTCATCATCGCACTTGTTCTGATTCTTGTTTCCGTGAAGAACAAAAAATTTTGCGCCGAAGCTGTTCATATACTCAAAAAAATTTTTAAAGTAATCGAGCATATCGTCCACACGCCGCTCATAGGCGGTAAAAAGCATCATCGGCTCAATACCGCAGGTAAACGGGTGAACCGAGACCACATCCACTCCGTATTCTTTCTTTACCGCAAGCATTTCGCTTTTATACGGGTCTGAAAGCTCGCAGTGGGAATTAACAAAGATCTCGGCAGTTTTAACGCCGTTTTCCGCAAGGAAGCGGAAAGCCTTTTCCAGCTCTGTGGGATACATACACGCCGTAGATACTCCCGCTTTCACCGAAAATCACTCCTGTAGAATACAACGGCAGCAGAACAGAGAAACTCCGTCCTGCCGCGATAATGTTTAATTATGCTTTAGCCTTTTTGGTTTTATTACCGCCTTTGCGGAGACTTTCAAGAGTATGCCACAGAGGACAGGTAAAGCAAACCGAAGAATATGCGCCTGCGATCATACCTATCATCATAGGAAGCGAGAAGGAAATGATCGAGGTTACGCCGTAGATCATTGCAACGATAGTTACCGCAAGCATAGCGGCAATAGTTGTAATTGACGTATTAATTGAACGGGTGAGGGACTGATTTACACTCAGGTTAACGATTTCCTCACGGGTCTTGCTCTTTCTGTAAAGAATTTCATTTTCACGGATACGGTCATAAATAACGATGGTGTTGTTGATGGAATATCCGAGAATTGTCAGTACGACCGCCATAAAGTTGGCGTTGATGGACATTCTGCAGATAATGAAAGTACCGTAAACAATGATACAGTCGTGAAGAAGCGCAGTAACCGCACATACACCTGCAAGCCAGCCGCCGATATTTTTAAAGCGAATAGCAATGTAAATTATCAGTACGATAAATGAAAGCAGGACTGCCACGATACATTTCAGGAAGAATTCTTTACCCGAGGACGGTGAAACGTCCGAAGATTCAAGAAGCTCAATGTTGTTTGCGGCATATTTTTCCTCAATTGTATTTGTAAGCTCTATCTGCTTGTCTGAGGTAAGTCCGCTGTTTGAAATAAGCGAAAGCTGAATGTTATTTCTGCCTGTGGAGAAATCCTCACCAACGGTCGAAGTAACGCCTATTCCGCCGAGAGCCTCGGTAGCGTCCTTTTCAAACTGCGACTGGTCTATCTCGCCGTCATAAATAAATGTAAGGATAGTACCGCCCTTGAACTGAATGTCAAGATTTGCACCAAATATGAAGCTTGAAAGAATTGATACTGCAATTGCAACGGCTGAGATTATGAAAAATATCTTCTTGTGAGCAATGAAATCAAAATTAAATTTTTTATTCATGCTTAACACCTCCTCCGTAAAGCTTGGGGTTTCGGAACGCTTTGAACTTTGAAAGCGAAGCAAGCATAACTCTTGAACAGAACACGCCGAAGAACAGGTTAAGTACAACGCCTGTCAGCAATGTGAAGCCGAAGGAGTAGATCGTACCTGCTGTTGACGGTCCGAACATAAAGAATACAAAATGGAGCGCCTTAGAGAAAATGCTGTCGGGAGTACCAAACGCACCCATAAGTATAATAGCAACAAGTATCATTGTTACATTGCCGTCGAGAATAGCTGAGAACGCACGTTTGAAGCCCGACTCAATAGAACCGTCAAGCGTCTTTCCGTTGGCAAGCTCTTCCTTGATACGCTCGGAAGTAATAACGTTGGCGTCAACGCCCATACCTACCGCAAGGATAATACCTGCAATACCCGGAATAGTAAGGATAGAACCGTTCATAAATCCGAAGTAACCGGAAATAAACGCCAAAGTACCTGCAACCTGTCCGATAAGCGCAATAACAGAAACTGCGCCGGGGAGACGGTATACAGCGATCATGAAAACTGCGATGAAAGCAAATGCAATAATACCTGCAACTACCATAGCCTCAAGAGCGCCTGCACCAAGGCTCGGAGAAATTGTTGAGAAGCTTGAAGTAACAAGCTTGAAGGGAAGCGCACCGGAATTGATCTTGTCGGCAAGCTGTTTTGCGCTGTCGGCGTCAAAGCTGCCGGTAATGGTTGCTCTGCCGTCGCTGATAACAGCCTGTACCTGCGGAGATGAAATGCAGGTCTCGTCCATCCAGATAGAAATTACGCCTCTTGTTTCATAAAGCTTTGCAGTAGCCTCAGCAAATTTCTTTGCGCCCTCGTCGGTAAGCTGGAGACTTACAAGCCATTCCATAGAGCCCGAATCTTCCTGTACATAAGCGGCATAAGCCTCCTGCACATCCGAACCCACAAGGATAATGTTATCCTTTGTAACGCCTGTCCACATACCAAGCTCATCGACCTCGTAGCCCTCACGGAAGGTCAGCTGTGCAGTTTCGCCCAGTTCCTTAACGGCAGCCTCAGGGTCAAAATTGGTCTCGCCCTCTTTCCAGGGAAAACGCACGATAATACGGTCATTGCTGTAATCAATATAGCTTTCGTAGTCCGTAATACCAAGATTTATCATACGCTGTACGATAACTTCCTTAGCTGCGTCAAGCTGCGCATCGGTAGCGTCGATATCCTCGGGGGAAGTAAATGTAACGTCAACGCCGCCCTTGATGTCGATACCGAAGCGTATATTGTCAACGCCTTTGACATAAACTGTATTCATATCGCCGTAATATGTGCTGAAGCCGAAAAATACGGAAGCCGCAAATATCAGTATCAGCGCAAAAACGATAAAGAAAACAGGCTTTTTAACTTTTCTCACGATTTAACCTCCTGTTTTGTTACATAAAGCAACACAAATTATCGTTTAATTATAACATTTTTTACGCTGTGTGTCAATAGCTGTATTCATTTCAGAAGCTTAATTTTATCCATTGAAGCAAAATTTCTGTTTGTATAGTAGCTATCCTCTGTGACCTCACGGATAATTTCCACAAAATCGGGAATTTTCACTTCTGATTTTTCGTCCGGAAGCTCTGCTTCCATAATGGCATAACCGCTTTCAACAGTATTTTCAAAAATATCCAGTTCAAAATGTATCCCATCACATGGAATAATATACCTGCGCTTTTTTATCACATTTAAAATAGTATGCTTCAAAAACTCTGCATACTCCGTTTCCGTGATTTCCTTTTCATTTTCTATACGGGTCATACTGCTGCCTGTCCGTGCCTTTTCTGTGTAGATGAACTTGTCGTCCCAGCGGCGTATTCTACCCTGAAAGCCCTTTTCGGGAGCAAGATAAGCCTGCTCAATATAATGTGACTCAAACTCTCCGATATTTTCGGGTATCTTCACCAGCCAGCGCCTTTCAATTTCAAGAAAAAGCAGCTTTCCGTCTCTTTTTGCGATTGCTTCATCACTGTAAAAATCGTTTCCCGTGATTTCCACAATAACCTCAAAGCCGTAAGTTTCCCCGTTGCTTTCCAGGATCGCGGCATTTTTTTCGTTTCTGTAAATTCTAATGCTGTAACCCTTTCCGTCTCCAAAGCTGTCGGGCATTTTTATAAGAAATTTTTTCGTGTAATTCATAATATTCTCCAAAACCACTCACGGGCGGATAGTATCCGTCCCTGCAAAATTGCGCACAATACCGCAGGAACGGCTGCCAGCCGCCCGTTTTTATTCGATCAAATTATCAAACTGTCAGCTCGGCAGTCTCACCAAGCTTTACGCCGCTCTTGTCAAGAACAGGCTTTACACATTCCGCAACAAATTCTTCAACCTGCTGCTCGCTTCTGCCTGTGAAGTTTTCCGGCTTGAGAATAGCCTCTATTTCGTCCGCATTGAGGTTAAAGTCGGGATCTTTGAGAATACGGTCGATAAGGTCGTTTTCAAGACCAAACTCCTTGACCTGCTTTCCTGCTTCCATAGCGTATGTCCTTATCTTCTCGTGGAGAGCCTGACGGTCTCCGCCTTTCTTTACAGCGTCCATCATAATGTTCTCGGAAGCCATAAACGGCAGCTCACGCATAACTCTCTGGCGGATAACCTTGGGGTATACTACCAAATCGGCAGTAACATTAAGCAGGATATTAAGAATAGCGTCAACAGCAAGGAAGCCCTCGGCAACGGAAATTCTCTTGTTTGCAGAGTCGTCGAGAGTTCTCTCGAACCACTGTGTACCTGCCGTAAACGCAGGGTTCAGAGTATCTATCATAACGTATCTTGCAAGCGCCGTGATTCTTTCGCAGCGCATAGGATTTCTCTTGTAAGGCATAGCAGACGAACCGATCTGATTCTTTTCAAAGGGTTCTTCCATTTCCTTAAAGTTCTGGAGAATACGCAGGTCGTTTGCGAACTTCATTGCAGACTGTGCAATTCCGCCGAGAGTGGAAACTATCTGTGCGTCCACCTTTCTGGAATAGGTCTGACCGGAAACGGGAACAACTCCGTCGAAGCCCATTTCATCAGCGATCATCTTTTCAAGCTTCTTGACCTTTTCGGTATCGCCGTCGAAAAGCTCCATAAATGAAGCCTGTGTACCGGTCGTACCCTTTGAGCCGAGAAGCTTCAGCGAAGCTATGCGGTACTCTATCTCATCAAGGTCCATAAGCAGCTCGTTTATCCAGAGAGTAGCACGCTTGCCAACGGTAGTAAGCTGCGCAGGCTGGAGGTGAGTATACGCAAGACAGGGCATAGCCTTATACTTCATTGCAAAATCGGAAAGCTGTGAAATAACGTTAAGCAGCTTTCTTCTGACAATGTTAAGTGCGTCACGCATGATGATAACGTCGGTGTTGTCACCTACATAGCAGGAAGTCGCGCCAAGGTGAATGATACCCTTTGCCTTGGGGCAGGCAAGACCGTAGGTATAAACGTGCGCCATAACATCGTGACGGACAAGCTTTTCGCGCTCCGCGGCGGTAGCATAGTCGATATCGTCGATGTGGGCTTCAAGCTCATCGACCTGCTCCTGTGTGACAGGCAGACCAAGCTTCATTTCGGCTCTTGCCAGAGCGACCCACAGCTTTCTCCATGTGGTAAATTTCTTGTCAGCGGAAAAGACATACTGCATTTCCTTGCTGGCATACCGTGTACAGAACGGTGATTCATAGCTGTTAAAATCGGACATAATAAAAGCTCCTTTTTAATATACATAACAATTTTGAATAGTATACCATATTTCAGCGCCGATTGCAAGAGACTTTCGGTAAAATCAATATGTAATAATCATTAATAAGATTACAAAGGCAGTAAGCCAACAAATAAACAACGGGCGCCGGACAGTTTTCGCTGTCCGGCGTTTGTTTTGCACTATTTAATATTCGGGTCCCTTTGCCATAAGCTCCATTATCTCCTCATGCGTAGGCATTGCAGGTATCGCCCCCACCTTGGTCGAGCTAAGCGAACCGCAGGCGTTGGCATACATTGCAAATTCACGCAGGTCGTTCATGTCTATCTCGTCCATTGTCTTTCCCGAAAGAACAAGCTTTGAAAGGAACGCACCGAAGAAGCTGTCACCTGCTCCGAGAGTATCGACAGTTTCGACCTTGAAAGTCGGCAGACGCTCGATTCCCTTTCTCGTAGCAATAATACAGCCCTTTGCGCCCTGAGTAATGCACACGACCTTTACTCCAGAATTAAGCAGCTTTGCAATTGCAGGAAGAAGATTTGCGCAGTCGGTAATTATCTGAAGCTCCAGCTCAGATACCTTTACAACATCGGCGTATCTGAGAACGCTTCTCATAGCCTTCACCGCAGCTTCTTTGGACTCCCACAAGCGTTCGCGCCAGTTGGGGTCATAGGAAATTATCTTGCCCTGCTGCTTTGCGTATTCGACCGTATTTATCACCGCCGACTTTGACGGCTCGGCAGTAAGCGTAAGCGCTCCGAAATGCAGCAGCTTGCAGTTGTCTATAAGCTTAAGATTTACCTCGCTGAAATTAAGATTAAGGTCAGCGCTGTTTTTTCTGTAAAAAACGAAATCACGCTCGCCGTCCTCGCCCTTGCGGACAAAGGCAAGGGTCGTTGAAAAATCCTTGTCAAGGATAACGCCCTTGGTTTCAACGCCCTCGTTTTCAAGAGTTTCCTTCAAATATTTGCCGAACATATCCTTGCCCAGCTTGCCGATAAAACCGCTTGAAACACCCAGCTTCGCCGCCATGACCGCAACGTTTGCCGGAGCACCCCCCGGATTTTGTTTGTAGTAAATATCGCCGTCCTTATCGGTAACGGCGGTAAAATCAACCAGCATTTCGCCGATTGCCATAATATCAGGCATTTTTATTCCCCTTTCAGTCCCCGTAGTAAAAATCATCCATTATGAATATTATAGCATATTTTTAAACATTTGCAAGAGTTTTTTGTGATTTTTGTTGTATTTTTCGCATTAAGCGGACTGAGCGACCTGGTCCGGGTACTGTTTGAGTATCTCAAGTATTTTATCATAGCTTTTCACAAAAATATCCACTGCATGAGGAGCAAACTGAGCGCCCCGCTGCTTGACGATTTCCTTGTATGCCTCCTCAGGCGGCCAGCCGTCCTTATATGAACGCTTTGAAACAAGTGCGTCAAAAACGTCCGCAACGGCGACAAATCTTGAGATATAGTCGATTTTTTCTCCCGAATAGCCGAGATAGCCCCTGCCGTCCCAGCGTTCATGGTGCTGAAGAGCAATACGCCGTGCCATTGCCATTACCTCGCCCGGAGAATTTTTCAGCAGGCTTTCGCCGTAAGTAACATGACTCTTTATCACCGCAAATTCCTCGGGAGTAAGTCTTGACGGCTTTTCAAGTATCTCCGGCGGTATCATAAGCTTTCCGATATCGTGCATCATTGCCGCAAGAGCAATTTCTCCGCAACTTTTTTCGTCATATCCGGCATAGCCTGCCATAACACGGACATACTCCGCCACACGCTTAACGTGCTGGCCTGTCTGACGTGACTTCGATTCGGAAATTTCCGCAAATGAAAGTATTACCGACTCCTGCGTCTTGAAAATATCGCTGTTTACCTTTGTCTGACGTATTGCAATATTGATATTGTTATAGAGGATACTCAGTGAATTTTTCAGCAGAACATCATCTGTATCAACAGGGAATTCCAAAGAAATATAAAAAAGCAATCCGCCGTTTTCATAAAAGCTCATGCCTATGCCGTTTTTGCGTATCTGTATGTCATCCCAGACCTTCTGTCTTTCAATCGGGTAGGAAAAGCTTATATTCGGCAGCTTAACGTTAACCGAACCGCCTGCGGCGATGTCTATTCCGGAATTAAGGTCGTTGTCAAGATAATGGAAAGCGCCGTCCTCTGCTCTCACTCCGACGGCAGTAACAGGAGCGCCGGTATCTCCCTGAATTTTTGCAGTTACCGTATAGACCGCATACCTGATAAGACTTGCAAGCTCTATCATATCCGAGGCTCCGTAAAGCGAACGTGAAACGGTAATGATCGTGTCAAGGCTTTCCTTGCTGCGCTCAATTTCTTCACTTGAATCATTCAGCCGTTCAAGCATCTTATGAGTGATCCTTCCGAGCGCAGTACATATTAACGCAAATGTACCAAAAATAAACAATCTCGGCAGCAGACCGTAAACAATAACAGCATGTATACTTTTAAGAGGGTCACTGTCCATTACCGAAAGAAAAAAGCTAAGAATATGCGCTGCAGTCATAAAAACAGCATTTTCGATTGTTGTGAACAAGGTAAGCTTCGGGTCGAAGTACATTACGGACATTATAAGAGGAAAAGCAAACATCATGACCATATGATATGTCAGCACGCTGTATGCAAGGCATATTGCAACTGTGGAGCATACTATTACAGCATATTTTATCCACTCCTCATATCTTTTAAGTATAAGAAGAGCTGCTTTGGGTATAATGAGAATCAATCCGCTGGCAATAGATACTATTGTAAAAGCTTTATTTTCAATAACGAAAATATTAAGCTCGTTAAGCACCCACGAAACAGCAAAAATCCCTGTACAAACCAGCATAGCATTTGCAAGAAAGCGTGTTGTGCGCTCATCGGAAATTTTAAATATATTATTATTCATATAAAAACCTCTGAAAAAATATGTTTATTTTTCTCGAATAATATTATATCACATATCCTATTGTTTTTCAACGGTAATTTTTATTTTATACAATTTTTTCACAATCGTACTTATTTTTCCTGTTTGTTTTTAATCAGATTTTACACAAGCTGTATATTAATATAAACAAAACAAGCATAAATTTATCCAGTTAACACAACAGGTTGTGTTAAATATTAAAAAAGTATCAATATATTGATAAATATCGTTGCAGCCCTTGTAAGATAACGAAAAATATGATACAATTTAACGGACGTAAAAATTGTCTGATTTTGAAAGGAAGGTTTTAACATGATGACAAAAGAACTTCCCGCTGAGTGGGCGGGATTTAAACTGGGCCGCTGGAGCAGCGGTTCGGTAAATGTCAGAGATTTTATTCAGAACAACTATACACCGTATGAGGGTGACTCATCTTTTCTTGCAGGGCCTACCGATGACACAAAGGCGCTTTGGAGCGAAGTCCTCGGGCTTTTCCAGAAAGAGCGTGAAGCAGGCGGCGTCCTTGATATGGATACAAAGATAGTTTCCACTATCACCTCTCATGGCGCAGGCTATATCAACAAGGATATTGAAAAAATCGTAGGACTTCAGACCGACAAGCCTCTGAAGCGTTCTCTCCAGCCTTTTGGCGGTATCCGCATGGCTCAGAACGCTTGTCATGAAAACGGCTATGAGGTCGACCCTGAGGTCGTTGAGATTTTCACAAAATACAGAAAGACTCACAACCAGGGCGTTTTTGACGCATATACTCCCGAAATGCGTATGGCGAGAAAATCCGCAATTATTACGGGTCTCCCGGACGCATACGGCAGAGGAAGAATCATCGGCGACTACCGCCGAGTTGCGCTTTACGGCGTGGACAGGCTCATCGCCGACAAAAAGCACCAGATAGAAACCTCGCTGGTGAGAATGACCTCCGCAAATATCCGTCTCCGCGAGGAGCTTGCCGACCAGGTAAAGGCTCTTGAAGAGCTTAAAGAGCTTGGCAGAATTTACGGCTTTGATATTTCCAAGCCTGCTGCAAATGCCAAGGAAGCCGTTCAATGGCTGTATTTCGGCTATCTTGCAGCAGTTAAGGAGCAGAACGGTGCAGCAATGAGCCTCGGACGCACCTCTACATTCCTTGATATTTACATTCAGCGCGACCTTGACAAGGGTCTTATCACCGAAGAGCAGGCTCAGGAGTACATCGACCACTTCATCATGAAGCTGCGTATGGTCAAATTTGCCCGTACTCCCGAATATAACGAGCTTTTCTCAGGCGACCCCACATGGGTAACGGAATCCATCGGCGGCGTGGGCATAGACGGACGTACTCTCGTTACCAAGAACAGCTTCCGCTATCTCCACACTCTCGATAATCTGGGCAGCGCCCCCGAGCCGAACATGACTGTTCTTTGGTCAACAAAACTTCCGAGAAAGTTTAAGGAATACTGCGCAGAAATGTCCATCAAGTCATCTTCTATCCAATACGAAAACGACGACCTTATGAGAGCCGTTCACGGCGACGACTACGCTATCGCTTGCTGCGTATCATCAATGGTTGTCGGCAAGGAAATGCAGTTCTTCGGCGCAAGAGCTAACCTTGCAAAGTGTCTGCTTTACGCAATCAACGGCGGCGTTGACGAGCGTCTCAAGGTTCAGGTAGGACCAAAGTACCGTCCTGTTGAGGGAGATTATTTGGACTATGATGATGTTATGTCCAAGTATGAGGACATGATGGACTGGCTTGCAGGACTCTATGTAAATACTCTTAACATTATCCACTATATGCACGACAAATACAGCTACGAAAAGCTTCAGATGGCTCTTCACGACAGAGAAGTAAAGCGCTATTTTGCAACAGGTATCGCAGGACTTTCCGTTGTTGCGGACTCACTCAGCGCTATCAAATATGCAAAGGTAAAGTGTATTCGTGACGAGAACGGCATCGTAGTCGATTATCAGGTAGAGGGCGATTTCCCCAAATACGGAAACAACGATGACCGTGTTGACCAGATCGCAGTTGATATCGTCCGCAAGTTTATGGATAAGATCAGAAGCCATCACACATACCGCAAGAGTATTCCTACAATGTCTATTCTTACTATTACATCAAACGTTGTATACGGCAAGAAAACAGGCAATACTCCCGACGGCAGAAAGATGGGCGAGCCTCTTGCTCCCGGTGCTAACCCCATGCACGGCAGAGACGTAAACGGTGCGACTGCTTCCCTCTCCAGCGTTGCAAAGCTTCCGTTCAGACACGCTCAGGACGGTATCTCCAACACATTCTCGATAATTCCTGACGCTCTCGGCAAGGACGGCGCAATATTTATGGGCGACCTTGACCTTGACCGCCTTGAAAAAGAGGTTCGCTAATGGACGAAAAGAAAAGAATAAACGACCTTGTCGATATGCTCGACCGCCTGATGAGCGACGGCGGCGGGCATATCAATGTTACCGTCAACGACCCCGATTCGGGAGATATGACGGTTCAGACCTTTAACAGTACCGACTGCGGCACGGGAAATCAGGCGTGCTGTCAGCCGACCCTGCACAAGGGTTTCGACGATGATGATGATGATGAATAGAAAGGAAGATTACTATGGCAAATACAAATCAGCAGGTTGATAACCTTATCGAGCTTCTTGACGGATATGTTTCCAAGGGCGGACATCACCTCAACGTAAATGTTTTTACAAGAGAGACTCTTCTTGACGCACAGGCTCACCCCGAGAAATACCCTCAGCTCACAGTCAGAGTTTCCGGATATGCAGTAAATTTCAACAAGCTTACCAAGGAACAGCAGGATGATGTAATTTCCCGTACGTTCCACAAATCCATGTAAAAATAAAATTTCGGCGGATAATTTTGAAATTGTCCGCCGTATTTTTTTATTTTTATACTGATGTTTTATTTAACTGTCAATTACATACTTTTCATACTAAGAACCAATTAAAAACTGTACAAAAAATCGAGCATAATCTTGCGTATATGGATTATGCGAAGATTTTTTGTCTACAGTTTTATTGGTTATTAGTATCAAATAGCTTTGGAATATTTCGGAGCAGCTTTTCCCACTGTACGTTTCTGTAAAAAACTGCATGGAATATCAATATGCTTTGAAATATGCTTACCGTTAATAGCGGCAATTGTAAGAGTCAGCGCCATGTCGCTTACAGTTTCGGACTTTGCGTCTATGCACGCAATATCTGATGCTTCGGAAGTTGTTATTCCCGAATTGCGGAACGACACAACAGTTACATCACGGGGTATTTTCAGTCCCAGTGCCGAAGCCGCTTTGACCGCCGCCGCAGCAGTTGCTTCATCCTGCGTTATGACTGCTGTTACTTCCGGATTATTTTTCAGAGCTGTGAAAATGCTTTCTGCAGGAGTAAGCCTTCCGCCGCAGCAATCGGCAGCGCAAAAGCTGTTTCTGTCAAGTCCCGAAAGAATTATCCCGTCCTCAAAGCCATAAGCAAGCTGCTTGCCGTAATCGCTTTTGTCGCTTATGCAATACAGAAAATTTCTGTGGCCGTAATTATCCGAAAGCTTGCATATCGTCCGTGCAAGAGTTTCTCTTTCGTTTGTTTCGATGCTGAAAATATTTCTGCCTGTCATATCGGAATTTATCAAAATAACAGGCCGTGTCTCAGCCGCCCGATGAATAAATTCCGAGCATTTTAAGTCAAGTCCGCTGCCAAGAAAAATAAAGCTTTTGAAATCTTTGCCGATAAGCTTTTCAATTTCAGAAGAACCGTTCTCAACAGTTTCAGATGAAATTTCTATAACGGTAAATCCGTTTTCCGAGAACCTGTTCTTGATATGCTCTGCGGTAAATGAACGTCTGCCTGCGCTGCTGTCGGTAATCAAAGCTGCCAGCTTGACTCTGATATCGCTTCCGTAATCAAATACCGAAAATTTGAAGCCTACGTCATTTTCATTAATTGTGTCAATAATTTTTTGCCTTGTGCTGTCCTTGATCTTGTCACCGTTGATCGCACGGTAAATTGTAGACTTTGAAACTCCGGTCATTTCAGCAAGCTTTATTACGTTCATAACCAACCATATTCCCGATTGAGAATATGCACTCCTTTCGTATATTTAATATATAGCATCATTCCTTGACAGAACCGTTTACCAGACCGCTGTAAATATACTTCTGCAAAACAAGGAATATAATAAGAGTCGGGATAATACAAATCACGATACCTGCAAAAATGATTTCCCACTTTGCTCCGTATGGACCGATAAAGTTGTAAAGAGCTGTGGAAACAACAGGCTTGCTTTTTCCCATGTAAAGCTGAGGAGTATAGAAATCATTGTAAATGCTGATTATTTTTATTATCAGGACAGTTGCAATAGCAGGCTTTAGCAGCGGGAAGATTATTCTGAAATATACCGTGAAATAATTTGCACCGTCCATAATTGCGCTTTCATCAAGAGAGTATGAAATATTATTAAGGAACTGAATGAAAATATAAATTGAAATAATATCCGTACCGACATAAAGAATTATCGGCGCCGCCATTGAACCTACAAGATGAAATGCGTTTACAATACGGTAAACCGTTACCTGCATTGAAATTCCGGGAAGAAGTGTTGCCAGCAGAAACGCCGCCTTGATGACTGTTCCCAGAGTAGTTTTAAAACGCTGGAGCACATATGCAGTCATTGAACCTGTAATGACCGTTCCGATACACGAGAACACAAGGATTATAGCTGTATTCTTAAATCCTTCGAGGACTTGACCGTCGATAAATGCGGTTTTGTAGTTGCTCCATTCAATTTTTGTAGGCAGCGCAAATACATTTGATGAAAGGAATTCGGTATTGCTTTTTAACGAGCCGAGGAATACTACTACAAGCGGAACAATTACTATCAGACAGGCAATTACCAGCACCGCATATTTCAGAAAAGTAAATATACCCGAAACGATTTTGCTTTCTTTATCGTTGTAATCTGAGTAAGAATCCATAGCATATGCCTTTGACATATCACTTTTCCTCCTTAAACGCAAGCTTCTGAATTATCGTTACAATGATAATTATGATAGTCAGCACAACTGCCATTGCCGAGGCAAGACCGACCTTCTGGAACTTGAATGCCGTTTCTGTCGTCTGGATAACAAATGTGCTTGAACCAAACTTTCCGCCTGTGATAATATACGGTATCTCGTAAACGCTGATGGCGCCCTTTACCGCAAGTATCATCTGAAGAAGAATAATTGGACGTATGCCGGGAGCGATTATGTATTTGAAAACCTGCCAGCGGTTTGCACCGTCAAGCTCGGCAGCCTCATAAATGTCGGGGGAAACAGACTGTATCGCACCTATGAACATTACAAGGTCAAATCCGATATAACGCCATATTGATACAAATACAAGGCAGACGTTTACCAGACCCTCGGTAGAAAGAAATTTTACAGGGTCGCCGCCGAAAAGAGTAATGATAGAGTTGAGAGTACCGTCGGTATTGGTAATGCCGTCGCCTCTCTGGAAAAAGCGGCGGAAGATTACTGCTACGGCAACGGTATTTATCATGTACGGGAAGAAAAGTACGCCCTTGAAGAAGTTGCTTGCTCTTATTTTAGAGCAGAGTATAGTAGCAAGGAAAAGTGCAAGCGCAAGCTGAATGAACGAACCTACAAGATAATAAAGGCTGTTCTTAAATGTTGAGAAATATTCGGGTGTGGTAAAGATCGTTTTGTAATTTTCAAATCCGATAAACTTTACCGTTGCACCGAACTGGTCGCGCTCTTCAAAGCTGTATTTGAACATATTAAATGCAGGGATATATGTAAAAATAAATAAAAGCAATGTCGGGATAAGAAGAAACAGTATTACCGTTATCATCTTGTTCATATACTGTCCGCCAAGTTTTTTGCCGGTATGACCTAACGGATTGCTTAACGCAATTTTGTTTTTTGCCATAAGCCTTGCCTCCACATATCAGGATTATCGGTCTGCAAAACAGCAAAAGCAAGCTGTTACAGCCCATTATTGTTTTTGCTTTTTTGCAGAACAAAAATCTGCGCCGCATTTTAATTTCCGAATACCCGGGAACTGTTTTGTTCCCGGGATTGGAAATTTAGGAATTTAAGGAGAAGATGAATAGGAATTGTTCGCTTGAAGAATATTACGAATTAACCGAGGATAGAATCTCTTGATTCTGCCCATGACTTGTTTACATCGTCACAGATAGCCTTGTAAGAGTCCTCGCCCTCACCCTTGAATGCAGCTTCAGCCATTCTGAACTTGAAGTTTGTGGAAGCGTCACCCCAAGGATCAACCTCAGAAGCCTTTGCGATCTCGTCATACTTGCCGATAAGTTCCTCAGGAGTAGGATTTTCAACAAAAAGTTCAACGCCAAGCTCATCGAAGGAAGAAAGTGTTTCAGGCATGGGAGCGCCCTTCAAACCGGAGATTTCGCCCTCGTTCTGTGCAAAGCCGGAGTCTGTGCAGAACCATACAGCATATGCCTTTGCAGCGTCAAGATTGGAAGAATTCTTGTTTACGCTCATCATGTAGTCGTTGCTGGATACGGAGTAAATTTTTCCGTCAATGCTGTTGGGGAAAGGCATATAGCCGATATCAGCAACATCGCAGCCTGCGTTTACAGCGGCCTCCTGGAACTGGCTTATAGCCCATGAACCGAGAACCATTGTACCGATCTTGCCCTGAGCAAATGCAGGCTTACAGCCTTCCCAGTCTGTTGTTGAGGGGTCTTCCTCATGGAGAGTGGGGTCAGCGTAGATCTTGAAGAGTGTGCCGTATACAGCATCATAAGGACTGCCTGCCGAGAAGAGGTCAAGCTTGTCTGTAAGAAGCTTTGTGTTGTAGTCCGGGTCGCCTGATGCGCCTACTACGAGAGACTGCCACTGGCAGATCGTCCAGCCTGCCGCATAGTTTGTATAATAAGGAATAGCGTCTGTATTTGCTTCGATTTTCTTGAGGCACTCGATGAACTCGTCTGTTGTCTTGGGGAGTTCTGTAATGCCTGCGTCAGCCCAAACCTTCTTGTTGTAAAGGATACCGGAAGCTGTACCGCCTGTAGGAAGCGCATAAACCTGTCCGTCAACGCTGTAGTTTTCCAGCCAGTAATACTTCTGTGAAAGCTCGTCATAAGTACCGAAGGACTCGAAGAAGTTGGGGAAATCAGCCTGCTTCAGAGCCTGAGGAGTCATAAGAACATCGCCGTAATTGTCCGACTGCATCAGTGTTGCAATGTCGTCAGTGTAGTTTGTAAAGGACTGATATTCAACCTTAACATCGGGATAAAGTGCGTTAAAACCTTCGGTAAGCTTTGCCATTGTGCCGTCCTGGTCACGGTCGGTACGGTGGTGAAGAACCTTAATAGTACCTGAAATTGCTCCGCTGTTTTCAGCAGCACCGTTATCGGCAGCACTTTCACCTGCGGCTGCTGTTGCGCCGCCCTCGGCAGCTGTTGTACCGTCTGTACCTTCATTTCCCGATGAACAAGCTGTGAATACCGAGCCTGCCATAAGAACCGCTGTCATTGCAGCTAAAGTTTTTTTAATTTGCATAAAATAACCTCCTGAAACATTATAGTTTGATTTTTTTGTTTGCTCAAATGTTACGGTTTTATTATATCTCTGTTGCCATTTTTGTCAATCGCAAATCAAATAAGTAGCATTCTGCACAATAAACCTTGATTAACCTTTAAGATTTTGCACATATTGTTTTACTGATTAAATTTAGCTCAGTAATTTTTTGTTAAATTGTAACAACTATGCTTATAAAAATGGGAATATTTTATGTACTATTGCCTATAAAAAAATTAATTGATTGGGTTAATAACCTGTTTATTAAGCTTTATTTTATCAAATAAAAAATATGTAAATCGTTTTCGTTCACAAAATATTTAAAATTATTAATTAAATTAACTTAAAAAACAAGATTAAATTTAATTAAAAATATAAATTTATGCGATTAAAAAAATGTAAATAAAATGATTAACTTACTCTTGTCTTTAAGTTAAAATTGTGGTACTATTAATATAACAGTTTAACAATTTATCAAATATTTGAAAGGATCTCATCTATGCCGAAAGAAGTAAAAATGAAGGATATTGCCGATAAGCTTGGCATAAGCGTTGTCGCCGTCTCAAAAGCGCTCAGCGGGAAAAACGGCGTAAGCGAAGAGCTTAGGATAAAAGTTCGCAAAACCGCGGACGAAATGGGATATAAATATGAAACAGCTGCAAAGAAAAAAACCTCATGCAGCAATAATATAGGTATTATTGTTGCAGAACGCTACATTCAGGAGGATTCGTTCTATTTTAAATTTTTCAGGCATATTTCAAAGCTGCTTCAGATCAATGAGCATTATGCTTTCTTCCAGACCTTGTCCCAGTCAGCCGAAGACAATGCCGTAATACCCAAAATGCTTTTTCAGCAGCGTGTGGACGGGATCATAATGCTGGGTCAGGTGTCCAAGAAATACACAAAAGCTATACTTGATACTAAAATTCCGGTCGTCTTTCTCGACTTCTATAACGAACAGGTCAACTCAGACTGCATAATCTGCGACAGCTTCTACGCAAGCTATGAAATGACAAATTATCTCATCAAGAACGGACACAAAAGCATCGCATTTATAGGAAATATTCACGCTACAAGCAGTATTCAGGACCGTTATCTCGGATATGCAAAATCACTTATCGAGCATAATATCCCGCTTAAAGACTCCTATCTTATAAGCGACCGTGATACCGATACGGGCAAGTTTATTCCCATTGAACTGCCTGTAGTAATGCCAACTGCATTCGTCTGCAATTGTGACGAAACAGCCTGCCGCCTTATATCTGTCCTGAACGAAAACGGATACAAGGTCCCGGATGATGTTTCCGTAACGGGATTTGACAACTCCATTTACAGTACCATAAGCACCCCAAACATTACAACTATTGAAGTAAATACGGCGCAGATGGCTTCTATTGCAGTTGACTCGCTGATAGCTAAAATCAAAACGCCGTCGGTACATACGGGCATGATACAGGTCAAGGGAAAGCTTATTTTCAAAGAATCGGTCAGGTCATTAAATTATTGACAGGTATGAGCTGCCATGTCATTTCCGCTTGATTTTATTTCAAAGCTGTGTTATAATTTTGTATGTTAACATTATTAAAAACAGGAGTCTTTTTATGGAAAAAATCAGCCTCTACGAGCATAGAGTAAGCTACTACGAAACCGACCAGATGGGTATCGTTCATCACTCCAACTACATCCGCTGGTTTGAGGACGCGCGTGTCGACTTCCTTGAAAAAGTCGGTTTTTCCTATGATAAAATGGAAGAAATGGGCGTAATGATAATTGTACTCGGCGCTTCCTGCGATTATAAAAGCTCTGCACGTTTCGGCGATAAAGTCGTTATTATTCCTAAAATTTCGGAGTTCAACGGCTTTAAGCTTACGGTTACCTACCGTGTCTTAAACAAGGCTGACGGTACTCTTATGGCTACCGGCGAAACCCGTCACTGCTTTACAGACCTTGATTTGAAGCCTGTCCGTACAAAAAAGGATTATCCCGATATTTACAAGATATTCAGCGATTATATCGGAGTTGACCTTGACTCTGAATAAAAGAAAGGAACCGCCGCTATGATTACTTTTACTGCTGATAAACAACACGTCCGCACCGTCGGGCGAAGCATTTTCAGAAATAATATTCGCTATCTGAGCTGGAGCTGTTCTGCTGTGGAATTCATTTTCACGGGTACTGAGGTCACTGCCGAGATATGGACGGACTGGGTCTTGGACGAACCGTGGAAAGAGATCTTTCAAGGACAGCTCGCAGTTTTTATTAACGACGAAGCAGAGCCACGCCTGCGCTTTGCGGTTGAGGCCGGTAAAAACAGCTATCCTATATATAAGAGCAATACTGCGGAAAAAGTTAAGATACGCATTATGAAGCTTTCCGAAGCAGCCTTTGACAAGATCGGTATCGTAAGCATTTCCGCCGACGGAGAACCGGAACCTACCTCTCCCATGGCCCGCAGAATGGAATTTATCGGCGACAGCATAACCTGCGGCTTCGGCATCGAAGGCATATCCGCCGAGGAACATTTCCGCACGAAAACAGAAAATCCGTATATTAATTATGCTTCAAAAACGGCACGCTGCTTTTCCGCCGAATACAATCTTATTTCATGGAGCAGTATCGGCGTTTATTCAAGCTGGTGCGACGACGAAAACGCTGCTGCTCCCAACAACGGCTGGGTAATGCCTATGCTGTACGGTTACACCGATATAGGCATTGAAAATACACTTGGAAACAATTCTCCCGTACTGTGGGATTTTGAAAGCTTTGTCCCCGATGTAATTGTTATTAATCTCGGCACAAATGATGTAAGCTTCACAAAAAATATTCCCGAAAGACTTGAGGACTTCAAGCAGGCATATATAAAATTTCTGTCGGATATACGAAGCAAAAATCCCGATGCTCATATTATATGTACTCTCGGAATGATGGGTAATGAGCTTTATCCCGTTATTGAAGAGGCGGTCAGGGATATGAATGATGAAAAAATTTGCGCTCTCGAATTTGACGTACAGCGTGAAGAGGACGGCATCGGCTGTGAAAAGCATCCCAACGCCGTTACGCACAATAAAGCTGCGATGAAGCTCGCCGGAAAAGTCTCGGAAATCACAGGCTGGCAAATTGACAGCAGTATTTTTGATTGATCACCGCCTTTTCTTTTAAAATCTATACGTCTTTTAAGTATCTTTCGTTGTCATTTCACATAATTTACACATTAGGGCGTTAGAATATAACCGTAATCAAAAAGAACAGCAGTCATAAGGCTGCTTGATATATGATTGAAAGGCGGTAACTTTTATGTACGAAGATAACAATAATAACTATACTTATACTGCAAACTATTCTCCTGTTGAGCCTGAACCTCCAAAGAACGGCGGCAGAAAGGCAGGCAAGATCGCTGCATTTATTCTTGCAGTCGTACTCGTAGGCGGCGCTTCCGGTTTCGGAGGAGCTTACCTTGCAAACTCGATCACCGCTGAACAAAATGATACTTCCGTCACAGCAGAAGAAAACGGCGAAAATAGATCTGAAGCAATTCAGACTGTAACTGCTTCACCTCAGAATTCAAACGGCAAGGATGACACTTCTCTCGGAAATCTTCTTAACATTGACTCGGCAAACGCCGACTCGCTCACCACAGAAGAGATCATTCAGAGAGCTACTCCGTCGGTCGTGCTGATTACTTCAAGGTTTAACGAGGCACAGGGCAGCGGTACGGGAACAGGTATTGTTCTTTCGGCAGACGGATATATCATTACAAACTGCCATGTTATCAAAACCACATATCAGACGTATCAAAACAGCGGAAACAACAATCCGTTCAGCTTTTTCGGCGGCGGATACGAATCTGTCACAAGGACTGCCGAAGCCGATGAAGTAACCGTTACAATGTCTGACGGTTCGGAACACAAGGCTGAAATTATCGGCAGCGATGAAAATACCGACCTCGCTTTGCTGAAAATCGACGTTGACGGTCTTATTCCTGCCGTACTCGGAAGCAGCGACGACCTTAAACTCGGTGAAACAGCAGTAACGCTGGGATATCCTCTCGGTCTTGGTCTTTCCGCATCTGAAGGCATCGTATCCGGTCTTGAAAAAGAGCTTTCAACAGAGCTTTCCAACGGCGGAACAGCTACTATGACTCTTATCCAGACTGACGCTTCCATCAACCCCGGCAACTCCGGCGGACCGCTTCTTAACAAGAGAGGCGAAGTAATAGGCATTACCTCTTCAAAAATTGCAGGTACTCAAGTCGAAGGCATAGGCTTTGCAATTCCTATAACCGATGCAATGCCGATCCTTGACGACCTTATGAACAAAGGATATGTTTCAACACCTAAAATCGGCATAACAGGTACAGATATTACCACAGCTGTAAAGCGCTATTATAACCTTCCGGTCAACTCCGGCGTACTTGTTGTATCTGTTGAGGCTGACTCCTGCGCCGAAGCCGCAGGAATCGAAGAAGGCGACGTTATCATAGCTGCCGACGGCAAGGAAATCAGCGGCATGAACGGACTTGTTGCCGCTAAGAACAAGCATAAGCCCGGTGAGACAATGACAGTAACGCTTGCAAGAAACGACGGTAATATCGACATTGAAATTATACTTGACGAATCCGCAGAAGAAAACGAATAATTCCTATATCTCCTTCCTTTCTATATAGATGCGTCCCGTATGAAATATACGGGACGTATTTTTGTTTTAAGTTAAAGAAGTGCAGGATAGCTGTAAAAATACAAAATCCGGAAAGAATCGGTTTCTTCACAGGCTATTATTATAATCTCAAAGATAAACAAGAATTTGCAGGCTGAGCCTGCACCCATTCCGTAATTTAGTTTGTATAAATCT
>CAMCPM010000015.1 GCA_945876755.1 uncultured Clostridia bacterium | reverse complement strand
GCTGGACCAGCTTGAGTCGCTTCGCTGGTTACTACAAAAATAGTAAGCTAAATTCCCGTTTATCTTATACTAACGTTACCGAGCCACAAATTAAAAAATTTCTCAAAAGTAAATTACGGAAAGGGTGCAGGCTCAGCCTGCAAATTCTTGTTTATCTCATACTAACGTTACCGAGCCGCAAATTAAAAATAACAGCGCTGCAATTTATACAAACTGCGGCGCTGCTCATTTTAAAGGCTGTATTTAGCCATATATTCTTCCGTAAGGTCAACAAACTCTTTGTTTACTCCTGCGTGCTGCTCCTGGATATATTCGTGACGGTTAAGCACTATCTTGTTTTTCTGCGTACCGATAACGTAAACCGCTATATTTGAGCAGTGGTCGGATATACGCTCCAGATTAATAAGCAGGTCAAGGAAGTTGATCCCGCTTTCAACCACACATTCGCCGTTTTTAAGGCGCTCAATATGCCGTGCTTTAAGAGTCTCATTAAGGAAGTCTACTGTCTCCTCAAGAGGCTCGATTTTTACTGCAAGAGCTGTGTCGTTATTCTTGACCGTATCAACAGCCATGCCGATGATCTCCTGAACCGCATCGGAAATGATGCTCAATTCACGAAGCGCACTCTCGGAAAATACAACATCAAGGTCGTGAAGCTTTTCGGCATTTTCAATCAGATTCATCGCATAGTCGCCTATACGCTCAAATTCGGAAGTAAGATGAAGCAGCTCGGTAACTCTGCGGTTTTCGTAATCCGTAAGCTCACATTCGGTAAGCTTTACAAGATAAGCGTTGAGCCTGTCCTCCATACGGTCGATAGCTTCTTCGTTATCTTTAAGTCTGCCGACAATTTTTTCGCTGAATTCCTTGCCGTCAAAAAGCTTGCGCATTTCTGTAAAGTTGAGAAGCGCAATTCGTCCCATAGTTACAACTGCATTATGAGCCTGCTGGATTGCAAGAGACGGGGATTTGAGAAGTCTGTCATCCATTGCGTTAAATGTGATCTCACCGGCTTCTGCGGAATCTCCGCTGCTTTCTTTATCCCGTATCGTTATGCAGGCAAGCTTTTCAAGCAGCTTTGTAAACGGCAGGAAGCAGATAGTTACCACAACGTTGAAAAGGGTATGGAAATTTGCGATTCCTCCCATATCAATGGGGTCATCCCAGAACGGGAAGCCTGCGATCGCTTTTATTGAGTAAACAACAACAAGGAACGCAACAGTACCTATCACATTGAAATAAAGGTGAACCATTGCCGCACGCTTGGCGTTTTTATTTGCACCCACGGCGGAAATGATAGAAGTTACGCAAGTACCGATATTCTGACCCATGATTATCGGGAACGCTGCGGAAAATTTAAGTATACCCGTTGCTGAAATCGCCTGAAGAATACCGACTGAAGCCGACGAGCTTTGCAGAAGAGCTGTAACGACTGCACCTGCGATAATTCCCAGAACGGGATTTGAAAGCGTTGCAAAAAGTGTTCTGAATGCTTCAAGCTCGGCGAGAGGCTTAACTGCGGAGCTCATAGAAAGCATACCGGTGAAAAGTATTCCGAGGCCGATAAGCGCTTCACCAAGATTTTTCTTGATATCGCTTTTGGCAAGCATAAGAATGAGCAATCCGATAATAGCGATCATCGGCGCAAGATATGTCGGGGTCATCAGTTTCATAACAAGTCCGACATTTGCGTTGTTTTCAAGGTCTGCAAGACGGAGTATCTGACCGGTTACGGTAGTACCGATATTAGCGCCCATGATAACGCCGATAGCGGAAGAAAGCTTTAATATCCCGGCATTTACCATACCGACAATAATAACCGTTGTAGCGCCTGAGCTTTGGATAGCCGCTGTAACGAACGCACCCAGAAGAACGCTCTTAAACACGTTGCTGGTAAGGCTTGAAAGTATTTTTTCCATTTTTCCGCCCGAAATTTTCTCCAGTCCGCGGCTAAGCATAAGCATTCCGTAAACGAAAAGAGCAACGCCGCCGAAGGCTTTGATTGCGATAAGTAAGATATCAGACCCGGACATAATTTATTCTCCTGTTCTGCGGAGCCTTCCGCATTTTTTATTTTCCCAAAACTTTATACACACAATAATTATAGCATATCCTCCAAATAATAAAAGCAGATTTTATGACTGTATTTATTTTCTCACATTTATACAATTTTAAAATATATTTTTCTTAAATTTTATAGCATACTTACAAAATAAAATTTTGTTGTTCGGTAAAATTGTTTGCTGTATCTCTTGATTATTATGCAATAAATATGGTATAATATATAATTAATAATATATTTTATGCTTTTGAAAGGAAGCCGTCGGATATGCTCACATATGTTTTCGACTGACGGCAGGATTTTACATGAAAAAATGGACCATCGGCAAGCCCGACCCCAAAGCTGCAGAAATACTCTCCGGACAGGGCGGTTTGCCGCGTATCTGCGCTGATATCTTAGTTTCGCGCGGAATTGATACAATTGAAAAGGCGGCTGAATTCTTTAATCAACAGGACGGTGAAGAAACTCTTTCCGACCCGTTTCTTATAAAGGATATGCGTGAGGCGGCGGAAACGCTCCTTGCGGCAGTGGACGAAGGCAAACGCATCTGCATATACGGCGATTACGACTGCGACGGTATCACCGCAACGGCTGTTCTTTATTCATACCTTGAATGCATCGGCGGTAACGTCGAGTATTATATAAACGACCGAAGCGAGGGCTACGGACTATGCTCTGACGCTGTGAAACGGCTTGCCGAAAGCGGCGTTGAACTTATTGTCACCGTAGATAACGGAATTTCCGCCGTGAACGAAGCAAAGCTTATTTCCGAACTTGGCATGGAGCTTGTCATTACCGACCATCACCAGCCGCCTGACGTTCTTCCTGAGGCTACTGCTGTTGTTGACCCCCACAGAAGCGATGACCTCTCCCCTTTCAAGGACCTGTGCGGCTGCGGAGTCGCTTTGAAGCTTATTGCTGCTATGGACGGCGGCGATTACAGCTCTGCGCTTGAGCAGTTCTCCGACCTTGCGGCAATTGCAACAATCGCAGATATTGTTCCGCTTAAAGGCGAAAACCGTGAAATTGTAAGGCGTGGACTTCACTATCTTGAAAACACCGAAAATGTCGGTTTGCAGGCGCTTATCTCTGTTTCGGGACTCAGACACCCTATATCTTCCACGGGAGCTGCATTTTCAATTGCACCCCGTATAAATGCTTCGGGACGGTTCGGTTCTGCTTCCGAAGCCGTTGAACTGCTTCTCTGCGAGGATCCCGATGAGGCGGAAAATATGGCAAACCGTCTTAACACGCTGAACACGGAGCGCAGAAAAACAGAAGCTGACATTATGGAGGTAATCCATGAAAGCATACTGAAAAATCCTGAAATTTTAAATAAACGAATTATTTTCCTTTACGGAGAAGGCTGGCATCACGGAGTTATCGGCATCGTGGCAGCAAAGCTTGCGGAACGCTTCGGAAAGCCTGTATTTATTCTTTCCGATGACGGCGAATATGCAAGAGGTTCGGCACGTTCCGTTGAGGGATTTTCCATACACAAGGCGCTTACTGCCTGTTCGGACGTACTTTCAAAATTCGGCGGACACAGCGGCGCAGGCGGATTTTCACTTCCGATATCCGATATTGAAGCCTTTGACAATGCTTTGCAAAAATATGCAGCTGAGGAATTTCCCGTAATGCCCGTTATGACTCTTCATGCGGACAAGCTGCTTCTTCCGGGAGAACTCAACGTGCAAACCGTTTCGGCGCTTTCAATGCTTGAACCCTGCGGAGAGGGCAATCCGCAGCCGCTGTTTGCAATGCTTTCGGTACGGCTGCTTGATGTTTCCGCACTGTCGGGCGGAGCGCACACAAAGCTGAAGCTTACCTACGGCAATAAAGGCGTATACGGGCTTATGTTCGGTACGAAAACCGCAGAATTCCCATACAAAGCAGGCGATATGCTGGATATTCTGGCGTACCCCGAAATAAATACATACGCAGGTCAGACTTCGGTCAATTTAAGAATTGCAGACCTGCGCAGAAGCGGTGTCCCGCAGCAGAAATATTTTGCCGCAAAAAACGCATATGAACGCTATAAACGGGGCGAGGGTGCTGATAAGGCGCTGATTCCGCGGATAGTTCCCGAAAGAAGCGAGCTTGCGGCAATTTACAGGGCAGTGCCTCAGACCCATGATGTCTCTTTTGATTCTGTGTTTTTTTCGGTTTGCTCCGATGATATAAATTACTGCAAATTCCGTCTTGCAGTCGACATTTTTACAGAGCTTGGACTCTTTTCAGCCGATCATTACAGCGAAACAGTCCGCCGTCTGCCTGCCGAAAACAAAGTCGATCTTGATGACTCACAGCTTCTTGCCGGGCTGAAACGGCTTGCAGATTAAAAGAAAGGAGAAGTCCGTTTTTATTTGCGGACGCGGAAATCGTTATGATAAACAAACCCGAAACCGTATATACCATAGACGCGCTTATTCAGAAAATTCTTGACGATGAAAAGCAGTACGATCTGAGCAAAATCATTTCCGCATATGAATTTGCAGCCAAGGCTCATGCAAATCAGGTACGCTCCTCGGGCGAGCCTTATATTACTCACCCGCTTGCTGTCTCCTTTATTCTGCTTGAACTTGGTATGGATACCGACACCATCTGCGCGGCAATGCTCCACGATGTTGTGGAGGACACCGACGTTACCCTTGAGGAAATCAAAAAACGCTTCGGTCAGGACGTTGCCATGCTCGTTGACGGTGTAACAAAGCTGGGCAAGATACCTCTGTTCACCAAGGAGGAACAGCAGGCTGAAAACGTACGCAAAATTCTGCTTGCTATGTCGCAGGATATAAGAGTTATTATAATCAAGCTCTGTGACCGTTTGCACAATATGCGCACGCTCCATTACCGTCCTGCGCACAAACAGCGCAACACTGCTCTTGAAACTATGAATATCTATGCTCCTATCGCTCATCGTCTTGGTATGCGTACCATCAAGGAGGAGATAGAAGATCTTGCTTTCCGTTACCTTGACCCTTACGCTTACGGAGAGATAGAACAGATGCTTCAGATAAGAAGCGATGAGCGTGAAGCGTTTATCGAGTCCATCAAGGCACAGATAACCGAACGCTTCAAGGATGCGAATTTTGCCCGTCCGCCTCAGGTCGAGGGACGTGTAAAATCCGTTTACGGCATATACAAAAAAGCCTTTATGCAGGGCAAGAACATTGACGAGATATACGATAAATACGCTGTAAGAATTATTGTGGATACGGTAAACGAGTGCTATAATTCGCTGGGTATTATCCACGATATGTTCAAGCCTATTCCAAACCGCTTCAAGGATTATATCGCTACCCCGAAATCAAATATGTACCAATCCCTGCACACGACTGTTATAGGCAGAGAGGGCATACCCTTTGAAGTGCAGATAAGAACGTGGGATATGCACCATACTGCCGAGTACGGAATCGCTGCCCACTGGAAGTATAAAGAGGGCATAAGCGGTAAGGATAAGCTTGAAAACCGTCTCGCATGGATAAGACAGATAATTGAAGCTCAGCAGGAAACCGATGATGTTGAGGAGATAGTCCGCACGATAAAAAGCGACCTCGCCCCCGAAGAGACCTTTGCGTTTACTCCAAAGGGCGATATGATAACTCTGCCAAGCGGCTCAACGATAATCGACTTTGCATATGCTATACACACTCAGGTCGGCAACAAGATGAAGGGCGCAAAGGTAGACGGAAAGCTTGTTTCACTTGACTATCAGCTTTCTACCGGTGAGATCGTGGAGATACTTACATCCAAAGACCCGGATCACGGTCCGAACCGTGCTTGGCTCGACATATGCAAGACCAATGAGGCAAAGTCAAAAATACGCTCATGGTTCAAAAAGGAACGCCGTGAGGAAAATATTGTAAAGGGTAAGGAAGAGCTTGAAAAGGAGTTCAAGCGAAATTATATCCGCGTACCCGAAGGCGATCTACAGTCGTTCCTTGCGGACGATATGAAGCGTCACAACTGTTCAACTGTTGATGACTTCTATGCCGCTATCGGATACGGCGGAGTGATACTTTCCCGTATGATGCAGCGGCTCAAGGACAAGTACACAAAGCTTTACGAGCAAAACGACAGCGAGGTAAAGACCTTTACCCCGAAGAAAAGCTCAACGGGAATTATCGTTGACGGTCAGGAAAATGTTCTTGTCAAATATTCACAGTGCTGCAATCCGCTTCCCGGCGATGATATAGTTGGCTTTATCACAAGAGGTCACGGTGTTTCGGTACACAAAAAGGACTGCGAAAACTACGTCAATGCAATGAGATCGGGTACAGAACCCGAACGCTGGATAGAAGTCCGCTGGGCGGAAAACTCTATCAACAACAGCACGCCTATTTACAAGGTAACTCTCGACATTGCAGCCAGCGAGAATATTCTTATTCTTGCGGAAGTCTCAAAAACGCTTGCGGAAATGCACGTTCCCGTTTCGGAAATTTCCGTCAAGGAGCTTAAAAACGGCAACAGCAGCATTTTTGTTACCATCAGCACTGCAGGAGTTTCGCAGCTTAACAATATAATTTCTAAAATCAAAAAGCTGCCGAATGTTATCCACGTTGACAGAACGGGAAAATAATCAATATTACGAATCGGAGGTTCTGCACTCCTATGAAAATAATTAAAATTCCGCCACAGGGCGTGTTTGCGGTAAACTGCTATATTGTTGTTACCGAGGCGAAAAATGCTGTTATGATAGACGCTCCCTGGGGCGCTGAAAGGCTTCTTGCCGAAGTAGAAAAGCAGGGCACAAAGCTGAAAAAGATACTGCTTACTCACGGTCACTGCGACCATATAGAATCTCTTGCGGAAATTGCCGAAAAAACAGGCGCAGAGGTTTATATCCATACTCTTGACGCGCCAAAGCTTACCGACTCATATACTAATCTTTCCGAGTTTTTTGCGGCGTATCTGGACGAAAGCGCAAAGCCGTATGCCAAGGCTCACTGTGTAAATGACGGAGATGTTATCACTCAGGACGAGCTTTCTTTTACTGTTCTGCACACCCCGGGTCACACAAGCGGAAGCGTCTGCTATATTGCCGATGATGTTATTTTCAGCGGCGACACGCTGTTTAAAAATTCAATAGGCAGAACGGATATGCCTGACGGAAATTACAAGGCACTTTCCGAAAGCCTAAAAAAGCTTGAAAGCTTTAGGGGCGAACACGATGATTACCGTCTGCTTTCGGGACACGGCGACGACAGCACTCTTAACCGTGAAAAGAGCAGCAATCCGTTCCTAAACGGCAATATGTACGATTTTTAAAGGATTTTTAAGATGACGATTTGTTTTATCGGGAACAGCTTCAAATATGAGACCGAAGCTGTTATGAAGCTTTTTCTTCCGCTGGTCACGTTTGAGTTTCTCTTTGAAGAAGCTGCGCATAGCGGCGATATTTGTACCGTAAGCCGCTGCAAAAGCGAAAACGGACATACTCTATCCGTTTCGGTAACTCTTGACGGAAAGACCGAAAGCGAAAACCTGCTCGCAGACGGAGAATACTGCGACAAAACAGACGAAGCGGAGCTTTGCAGAATGTTATACCGCATTATGCGAAAGCTTACGGGAATTACACCTGCGTGGGGCTGTCTGACGGGTATACGTCCCGTAAAAAAGGTAAACAAGCTCCTTGAGGACGGTCTTGACAAAGCGCAGATTTTTGATACGCTGAAGAAAGAATATTACGTTTCCGACGAAAAGCTTAAGCTTGCCTATCAGACGGCGATAGCTCAGGCAGAACCGCTTAAAGCGCTGGATAAGCGCTCGTATTCGCTGTATATTTCAGTGCCGTTCTGTCCGTCAAGATGCAGCTATTGCTCGTTCGTAAGCCATTCTATAGAAAGTCCCGGCGCAAAAAAGCTTCTGCCGCAGTATACGGAAAAACTGTGCGAGGAAATTGCCGAAACCGCCGCTATTGCCAGTGAACTCGACCTGCGGCTCGATACGATATACATCGGCGGAGGAACTCCCACGACTCTTTCAGCGGAACAGCTTGAAGCTGTTATGGGTGCGGTGAAAAAAAACTTTGACATTTCAAAAATCCGTGAATATACTGTAGAAGCAGGGCGTTCCGATACAATTACCGAAAAAAAGCTTGAAGTTATCCGCAATTTCGGCGCAACGAGAATTTCGGTAAATCCACAGACAATGAACGACAGTGTGCTGAAAGCCATCGGCAGACGCCACACGGCGAATGACGTTATAGACGCATTCAGGACTGCGCGTCGCCTCGGATTTGACAATATAAACATGGACACTATTGCAGGACTTCCCACGGATACCCCCGAGGGGTTCAGACATACCATCGAAACGCTTTGCGGACTCGACCCGGAAAGCATTACCATTCATACCCTGACGGTAAAACGCTCCTCGGCGCTTTTTCAGCAGGAGGAAAAAAGCGTTGACAGCCGCATAGGCGAAATGGTAAGCTTCGGTCAGAAAAAGCTGCTCGAAACGGGGTATCTCCCCTACTACCTCTATCGGCAGAAGAATACTGTTGAAAACCTCGAAAACGTGGGTTTTGCCAAGGCAGGGTACGAGTGTCTCTATAACATCTACATAATGGAGGAGGCACAGACTATTCTTGCAGTTGGTGCGGCAGGCTCAACAAAGCTTGTTAATACCGAAACAGGCAAGATCGAAAGACTTTTCAACTACAAATTTCCGTATGAGTACATTTCAAGGTACGACAAAATGATGGAGAAAAAAGACGGGATAACCGAATTTTTTAACAATATTTAACAGGGAGGATTTTATTATGGCATTTAACTTTGATGATCTTGTTACAGGTGCAAAGGACGTTTTCGACAAAGCTGCTGCTAAAGCAGGTGAGGCTATCGACTACTCGAAAACTCAGCTTGACCGCAGTCAGCTCCGCGGAAAGATCAAGGAAAAATACTGCGAGCTGGGTAAGATATGCTACGATATGCACGAGTGCGGCGACGACAAAACAGGCGAGATGAAAAAAATTATCGGCGAAATAAAGGAGCTTTCCGATAAGCTTGAAGAAGCTGACATTTCCGTAAACGCAAAGAAATCCAAGACCTGCAGGTTCTGCGGAACAGCAAACGACGCTGTAAGCGCTTACTGCACAAAATGCGGCGAAAAGCTTTGATATATGAAGAAAAATGATTTATGCACTCTTGAAATTACGGGCATGACCGCCGAGGGAAACGGCGTTGGACGTACCGATGACGGCATGGCGGTCTTTGTGCCGCTTACCGCTGTCGGGGATGTCATTTCCTGCAAGATAGTCAAGCTTGCCAAAAGCTATGCTTACGGTATAATCGACAGTATCATAACGCCATCTCCCGACCGCGCCGAAAGCGGCTGCCCCGTTTCCTCCAGATGCGGAGGCTGCACATTCCGCCACATAAGCTACTCGGCGGAGCTTGCGGTAAAGGACAAGCTTGTTCGTGACGCTTTTGAGCGCATAGGCGGTTTTAAGGATATTACCTTTGAGGATATTTGCGGCGGCGAAACCGAGCGTTACCGCAATAAAGCGCAGTACCCCGTTGCTGAGCTTGAGGGCAAGGCTGTCTGCGGATTTTACTCAAAAAGAAGCCACAGGGTAGTCCCCTATTTCGGCTGCACTCTTCAGCCGGAAATTTTCGGCGACATTGCGGCGTTCTGTCTTGATTTTGTCAACACAAGGAAAATTTCCGCTTACACCGAAGAAAGCGGCAGCGGAATACTCAGGCACATTTATATCAGACGCGGCTTCCACAGCGGTGAGATAATGATCTGCTTCGTTGTAAAGAGTACCGCTGCAAAGGCTGATCTTACCGAGCTTGCAAGACTTGCCGCCGAAAAATTTGACGGTGTGAAAAGTGTTGTGATGAACATTAATCCCAAAAATACAAACGTTATCATGGGTGAGAAGAACATTACACTTTGGGGTAATGATGAAATTACTGACACGTTATGCGGAAAAAAGATAACTCTTTCACCTATGTCTTTTTATCAGGTGAACACGGCGCAGGCGGAAAAGCTTTACCGTCAGGGTATGGAGTACGCAGGTCTGACCGGCGGAGAGACTGTTCTTGACCTTTACTGCGGCGCTGGAACTATCGGTCTTGCATTTTCCGACATGGCGGCAAAGATAATCGGCTGTGAAATAGTTCCCGAAGCGGTGGAAAATTCCAAGCGCAACGCCGAAATTAACGGAGTAAAGAACGCAGAGTTCTACTGCGGCGATTCGGGAAAGCTTGCCGAAAAGCTCGCTGACGAAAGCATCAAACCCGACGTTGCTGTAATTGACCCTCCGAGGAAGGGCTGTGACGCACTTACTCTTGACAGCCTTGTGAGAATGTCTCCGCGGCGTATAGTGATGATATCCTGCAATCCTGCAACTGCTGCAAGAGATGCGAAGTATCTTTACGAAAGAGGTTACAAGCTAATGAAAGTCCGTGCATTTGATTTATTCCCAAGGACAAGTCATGTGGAATGCGTGGCGTTATTATCAAGAGAATAATCAGTATTCGGTATACAAATCAAACTATATAAAACAAGTAAAATATTATTTAAAAGAAGGAATTGACATGTATATTGATGAGTACGGAAAAGAAAACAAGCAGATAATCGTAATGCTGCATGGAGCTAATTTTGTACATTCATTCGGAAAACAATATGTTCTGGCTGAGAAGTATCATATTATCGTTCCGCATCTTATGGGCTTCGGAAATGAAACCGGCAAAACCTTTAATACCGACAAGCAGACAGAAGAACTGGCTGAATTTATATCAGGTCTGAACCAAAAGGTTGTTCTGGTAGGATTTTCTCTTGGCGCTCAGATAGCTTATAAAATCATTGCGGAGCATCCTGAACTGTTCTCGGCAGCTGTTATTATCAGTCCGTGGCTCATCAAAAACGACGATATGCTGAAATATGTTATGACTCAGAATGAAAAGCAATTCGCTTTATTCAAGAAAAAATGGCTTTGCAGCTTTGTGGGACTTATGAATGGTCTGCCAAAGGACCAAAGAAAAGAATTTGTTGAGCAGATGCAGAAGGTAACGATAGAAACCGTCAGAAATTCCGTCGACAACGGAATAACCATTGACTCGGTCAAAGGGTTTGAAAATGTATCTGTTCCGGTTTTTGCTTTAGCCGGTGAAAAAGAACAGGATGAAGTAAAAAACAGCGTTAAGCTTATGGCGGAAAAGAATAAAAACTGCAAATATGAAATATGGCAAAAAGCCGCACATAACATTCCGCCCGTATTTGCTAAGCAGCTTAACGAACTGATAGTTAAAGCGGCGTCAGACGCTGAATAGCACTGCTTTGCGTCATGCTTATTACATATTAAATTCCCGTCGCTGACGGAGAAAAACAGTAAGCTGCAATGATAAAAACGGAGCATTATATAATGGTTAATAATCATATTTTTCACGTTAAAAAGCGTACTTTGCTTGCCATTGCAGGCTGTGTATGGCTTCTTGCCGGAGTTAACGTGGCACGTCTCGGGGTGCTTTCATATCAATGTATGGATATCATTAAGTGGTATCACATCTTGCTGTCGGCGGCGGTGTTCGGCGCATTCGGCACTATGTTTTTTAAAATGAGCTTTAAGCACCAAAAACGGTCCACGGTTATGCTGAGCCTACACGTCCGTTCTGGAATTTCTTTGATTTAAAGGCTTACTTCATAATGGCTTTTATGATGGGTGGAGGAATATGGCTCCGTTCGTCGTGACTGGTGCCCGATACTTTCATTGCAGTATTTTATACCGGTCTCGGATTTGCTCTTGCATTGGCAGGTGTGCTATTCTGGGTAATGTTTGTAAAGTATCGGAACTGTCAAGAATAAAAACACAATTTATTTGTATATTTGAGAAATATCAGCAGGTGGTGACGTTATGCCAAATGAAAAGCTCCGTAATATTTTGCTTTATCTTGCCAAAGTTGCCATACTGTTTCTGATACTGTTTTTCACATTTATCAAACCGACAGGGTTGATTTACATACTCTTTCTTGCGATGCCTGTATATGTGCTGCTTTATCTCGGAACAATAATCCTGCTTGCGGAATTCCCAAAGCAGAAAAGAAACGGCGGATTTTTCAGGCGGCATATTCTCCCCGTAATTGCGCTGCTTTTGGGAGTCGGAGCAATATTCCTTATGTATTTTCTCGGACTCGGACTAAAGGAAAAATTGCTTACCCTTCATATAAATCATTTTGCAAAAAAAGCCGAAGAGATAATTCCTTACGACACAAACTATTACCATATGGACGGTATGCTCGGAACGGATTTTATGCACAGCGTTATAATGATAGATTATGACACAAAAACAGTTGCTTTTCTCTACGGCGACCTGCCGAAATATAAAGAATTCAAGCTTTCATCGGGAACTGTTCAAGACAAATCTATGCTCCAGCTTACTGCTGAACTGAGTTCTCCCGGCGAAGCACTTACGACATATTACTACAAAGACAAAAGCTATTCCCACTTGACGACATCTATTATGCTTACTATGGAGGACGGAACGGTTTACTCCATAAGCGGACTTGAAAAAGACGATAATGATTTTCTTGCTCTGAACTGCGGAACGATCAGTCTTGCGGACAGAGAAGAAGATTATCTTATAAAAAACAGAACTTTTTCTGAAATATACAATGGAAAGGACTGACCTCTATGAAATTTAAACAGCTTTGCTCCGTTTGGGCGGTTGCGTTTTCGGTAATGCTTTTTGCCTCCTGCAGCAGTACAGCAGGCGATAAATCAGCTTGGGAGGGAAAGGAGCTTTATATTCAGGGAAACTACACTGAGGCACTTAACAGTTTCCTTGACGCTGAAGAAAAGGGTCTTAAAAATTTCAAGGAAGCGGAGCTTTATTCCTGCATAGGCAACTGCTACTATCAGCTTGCCGACTATGAAACTTGTATTGACTATCAGCTGAAAAGCCTTGACTGCGACCCCGAATACTTTGACGGCTGGGTAAATCTCGGCATTGCTTACAGAAAATCCGACAAAAACGAAAAAGCGCTTAGCTGCTACGAAGTCGCGCTGAATTACGACCCGGAAAACAACAGCTCTGTGCCGCTTTATGTAAGTCTCGGTTCGCTTTACATAGAGCTTGGCAAGCCGATCTCGGCAATTACATATCTCGAAAAGGCGCAGGCGCTTTACCCCGAAAAGCCGGACATTTATGCATATCTTTCAATTGCTTACAAAATGGCTCTCGAACCTCAAAAATCCGAGGAAGCCTTTTTAAAGGCAAAAGAACTGGGTTATACGAAAATGGACGAAATCCAGACCCAGCTTGACAAGCTGGACAAGTAACAGTTCCAAACAGCAGATATGGAACTTGAATATGTAAACATCCAAACTCAAAGCGGATGTATGTACGGCGGAAACCAAAGCCTGTTCGGAGAGAAAGTCAGAAAAAGCGGCTGCGGAATGATCGCCGCCTGCGATATGCTTTTATATCTTAACGGCAGAAGCCACACGCCTGTCCGCTTTGCCGAATACAGCAGATTTGTTGAAAAATTCCGTGACGAAACTGCTTATAAAGGTCATTCCAACCTGTTGGGAATACCTCAGCGTCGGCTTGTGAAAATGCTTAATGCCAATGCGGAAAATTATATTTTTTCTTTCAAAAGCAGATTTTTTCTGAACCGAAAAAAACTGACGGAAATTATATCGGCTTCCCTTGAAAGCGGACTGCCCGTAATAGTCCGCATCGGCGCAAATATAAAAAAGCTGCCTTACAAGATAATGTACCCTGCTTCAGGGAAGAAGCTGTCCTGCGGAAAAATGAGATGGCACTACATAACCGTTACGGGACTTTCCGAAAACGGCGAACTGACTTTCTCATCATGGGGAGGAAAGGGTACTCTGCTTCTGAACGATTTGTGCAGACATTTCGGTTTTACCGGCGGAATTATTCTCGGAAAACAAAAATAATGAGAGATATCTTGCTTGACGGATATCTCTCATTTTTTTACGCAAAATCTTTTAACGCAGGAACTTGTCTCTTTCCATTACAGCCAGAGCGTCGCAGCGCTCGTTTTCAGGATGTCCTGCGTGACCCTTTACCCAGACAAATTTTACATTGTGTACCTCCAGCAGGTCGAGAAGCTTTTCCCACAAATCGGAATTAAGCGCAGGTTTTTTGTCCGACTTGACCCAGCCTTTTGCCCTCCAGCTTTTCGCCCAGCCTTTTGTAACGCTGTCCACTACATATTTGCTGTCGGTGGTAAGCACCACGTCGCAGGGATATTTCAATGCAGAAAGTGCCGTGATAACCCCCATAAGCTCCATGCGGTTGTTTGTAGTCGCAGGCTCGCCGCCTGAAATTTCCTTGATATGCTCTCCGACACGGAGTATTGCCCCATAACCGCCGGGACCCGGGTTGCCCGAGCAGGCTCCGTCGGTAAAAATTTCAACTGTCATAACAGCCTCCAAAAATTTTATTGATTCAATTATACATTATTTTTAGCTTTTTTTCAATGCTCTTTTCAAATGTAAAAAAACATTGCATTATTTTGTGCATTGTATATAATTTTTCAAAAATATTCTTGACATTTTTAATGAAGTATGTTATATTTTTTATAGTTAAAAAATCGGAGTTTGTTATTCGATTTTTTGTAAACGTTTGCATAAGCTTATATTCCAAGCTTAAATAATTCAAGGAGGTAATTCTGTGAAAAAAGCAACCAGTAAAATCCTTGCGGGAATACTTGCAGCCTCTTCTTTGGCTTCACTTTCCGCTTGCTCAAGCGATGAGGGAACTCCTCAAAGCACTCTTGAAACAACCACAACAACAGCAAAAACCGAATGGACGGGCGATAACATTGAGGTTACCGCAGATGAGGGTTCTCTTGATTCAGATATAGACATCAAGGGAAAGACTCTGAAATGGATGGGCTTCTATGACCTTAATCCTACTAACGACGCTCCCGAGCGTTCGACTGAACTTGCTCTCTTTGAGGATACATATGGCGCTTCAATCGAATATATTGCTACAACAAACAGTACCCAGTTCGACGACCTGGCAACTTCTATTGTCGGCGGTACTCCTCCTGATATTTTCGTTTATGACTGGCGTTCCTTCCCCTATGACATCAATAAGGGTCAGTATCAGCCTATTGACTCGATCGTTGATTGGGAAGACCCCATGTGGGCTGATGTTAAGGAGCAGGCAGATATGTTCACATGGAAGGGCGAACACTACGTTGCACCTTTCGGATATGGATTTAACGACTTCCAGATCCTTATGTACAACAAATCGACCGTTGAAACTCTCGGTATGGAAGACCCATATGAGCTTTATCTCAAAGGCGAATGGAACTGGGATGTATTCGTTGATATGATGGAAAACTTTACTGGCGGCGATCCTTCTCTCTACGGTATCTCCGGCTGGTGGGCTAACGCTTTCGTTTATACTTCCGGCGATACAATGGTTACATATGACGGTGAAAAGTTCACAAATAACCTCTACAGTCCTGCTGTTGAAAAGGCTCAGCTCGTTATCGAAGATATCTGGGCTAACCAGCTCGTTAAGAGAGGCTGGGTAAACGGCGATCAGGCATTTACTTCCGGAGACTGTCTCTTCTATTCAATGGGTACATGGGCTTACCAGTCTGCACAAGCTTCTATGCCGGACGATGTAATCCAGATCGTTCCATTCCCAAGAAACCCTGACGATGAAACATACTACATGAACAAGAGAATTTTCTCACATATGTGGGTTAAGGGCTCCGAAAACGCTGACTGTGTTAAGGCTTGGTTCAATGTAAACAGACTTGTAAACTACGATGAAAAGTACAAGGATGTTACAAAGCAGAAGTTCCTTACAAACAACGATGCTTGGACACCTGAAATGTACGACATCGTTATGAGCTTCTACGATGATGACAAATTTACACTTGCTTATGATTACGGCTACGGACTTTCCGACTATATGAACTCCGATGTAATGAGCAAGCTTTACGAGGGCGTTGTAAACGAGCAGTTTGAAAGCTGGGTACAGGCAAGAGAAGAATATATGAACATTGTCGACCAGGAAATCGCAGTTTATAACAACTGAGCTTAAAATATTTTTGCGGCAGGAAAATATTATTTCCTGCCGCATTTTGTTTTTTGTATTGATATTTCCCACGGAATGGTGTATAATGTTTGTAAAGTAATTCTATTGAAAGGATTTTTGCTATGAACCGCCGCGCTTCAATGCTGACAACTTCATTTCTTATCGGCGGTACGCTTCCGCAGATTTGCCGTGAAATGTCCTGCCCTGAGGTTTCACATTATGAAGTGACCTCGGCACTTCTGCCCAAAAGCTTTGACGGCTTTAAAATTATACATCTCTCAGACCTGCACAACAAGGTTTTCGGTAAGGATAACGCTCCGCTGCTGAAGCTTATCGCCGCCGAAAAACCCGATATCATAGTTATGACGGGCGATATGTTAAGCCACGGCGCTCCAAATACTGATAAATTTCTTGAACTTGTCCGCAGAATGGCAAGGCTTTGTCCCGTATATTATGTCAACGGTAACCATGAGCTTTCCGACCTTGATGAGGACACCTTTGAATATGTTGCGGAAACACTTGCTTCATACGGTGCAGTTTGCCTTGATAACAGCGAGACTGATATTTTCATCGGAGAAAAACATATCCACCTGTGTGGGCTCTGCTATTCCGCAGAATATTACCGTGGAGTACGAGAGTACAAACGGGGCTGGAAAGCCTTTATGCTGACTGACATGATAGATTATCTCGGGGTAAAGCAGCCGGATGAATATACTATTCTGCTTGCACACAATCCGCTTGATTTTGACGTCCATGCCGAATGGGGAGCTGACCTTTCTTTCGGCGGACATGTTCACGGCGGCTCGATACGCCTGCCGTTTATAAAAGGCATACTTTCTCCGGAAAGGCGTTTCATGCCGAAGTATAAAGAAGGCGTTTACCGCATAGGCGATTCATTCCTTATCGCAAACCGTGGGCTGGGACGCCTTCGTATTCACAATCCGCCGGAAATTGTGTCGGTGGTACTTAATACTAATACCCAATAAAACTTTAGACAAAGACAGGGTACTGAGCGTAAACTCAGTACCCTGTTTTATTGCTGAAATAAATTTTATGGACCATTATCAGCTGCGTCATTATCACCTTTTAAAGGATGACAGCCTCTCGGCAAAGTCGTGTGAAACGAAGCTTCAACATCAGCTTCAGTCATCTGCTGGGCAAAGGAAGACGATATTGGTTTATCACTCCACAAAGCATATATACAGCCGCAGCCCATTGAATCCGTTACAAAAAGGAAATATCCGCCAAACTTCTCGCCTGTATAATCTACAAGGCTGCAGTCATCACCGCCTCCGTCCGGGTGAGCAATAGCGTCATCCGAACCGGTATAAACACAATTTGGTTTGATAATAACACTGCCGCCAAGATTGCAGTCATTAATTGCAAGCTGCGCAGCACTGTAAATGCTTTTGGCGTTTGAATTCATTTTAGCCTTTCTGCCGTTTCGAATATATCCGAGCATACTCGGCACAAGAATGGCTGCAAGCACACCTATAATAGCAATAACGACAATTAGCTCAATAAGTGTGAAACCCCTAAACTTCTTGGCTACCATATAAAAGACCCCTTAATCAATACTGCAATAATTTGACTTTATAAAATACAATTATTACACTTATATGATATAATACTTACGCTCAAATGTCAACTCTTTTCAGTTTTTGTAACCGTTTTGTAACCGTTAATCCTTCGTAATAACCCATACAGCCATTAATTCCGACTTGATTTCATCAAAGTTCCAAGCTTGTACAGTTTTTTCTTCGCTTGCGGGGTCATTAAAATAAATCATATTTCCATTTATTTCACGAATAACGAGCGCGTGACCGCCGAAAGTTTCACCGTGCGTAGCCGCAATAAGGACTTTTTCATCACCCATTAAAGAAGAAATTTCATCAATGCTCTCAACGGGAGTTCCTCCGAACTCAGCGTCAAAATTGTGATACTCGCCCTTGAGCCCTATTGCCTCGCAAAGCTTACCGATATTTTCAATCATAATCCCGGCAGAAATCTTTCCGTTAAGACCGTTATAATCCGAGTAAGCACCAAGAATGACCGGATCAATATCGCCTTTTCCGGTAAGGTAAATATATGCCATAGTCATTGCTACATAAGCGCAGCCCTCGGTTTTAATAAGTTCATCACGATTGCCGATAGTTTCATAGCACCAACGCTCATCATACATATATAATGCAGGCACAGAAGCAGAATTCAGTTCCTCATCGGTATATGACATATTTTTATAATTGTTTTTGCAAAAAGCATAATTATAAACAAATTCAAGATTTTCCGGGTCATTATAAAAAAGTTTTGTGATATAGCTGGGATATTCTTCATAATGCTCGATAATATAATCCGCCCGGTCGTCTGTTTCGGCAGCTTCGGCAAGCCTGCCAAACTGTTCATAGCGCTGATTCTTTTTTTCAACAGGAAGCAGCAATATAAGAATTGCAACTATAATTGCAAACATTGCAGTTATTGCAATAATATTTTTTTTCTGAGTATCCATTTTTCACCGCCATCAATTTACAAAAAAACAGCGGAAATAAATTCCGCTGTTTTTAAGTTTTGTTAAGTATTAAGCAATATTGAAATATTAGCCGTTGTTCTTAACTTCTTCACCCTTGAGTGGATAGTAACCATAAACGATGTTAGAAGCCTTGATTTCGGACTTCTGTGCTTCAGCTGTAGGAGCTTCGGTCTTATTTTTACCTGCAGTGAGGCAAGCCTCATTGCTACCCCAAGCAGCAGCTTCAATTGTATAAGCTGTTGCATTAATTTTAGCTGCGCCGTAACCCTGATAACCTTCGCCGAGGTAATCACTAAGATCAAGGTTTCCTAATTTCTGATTTGAAGCTGTGATTGTTGCATCAAACCAAGTATGAGTAGCCTCACCTTCAGAAACTGATCTACCATCGATAGAAGCCTGTGTCAGCTCAGCAGAAACAGCTGTGTAAACCTGCTTAGCGTTAGCGTTAGCCTGTGTGATTCTGGAGTTCTGAACATATCCAAGCATTGAAGGAACGAGGATAGCAGCAAGAACGCCGATGATTGCGATAACAACGATGAGCTCGATAAGTGTAAAGCCCTTAACCTTTGAATTTCTCATTGGAAATTCCTCCTTCTTAAAATATTAAAATATTTTTTATTAAAAAGCGTAAAACGCGCTTTTCCGAAAATTATACCGGCTTTTTGCCGTCAGGGTAATCATTTACCATGGGATATGCACCAAAATAAATGCCTTTGTATTTAATAAATTCTTTCTGTTTTTCCATTGATTCAATCATTCTAAATGACTTCGTACTGTCACTCCAATGATGAAAATCAACATAGCCATTAAAATTAGCCATAAACGGAGCAATGCTTGTTGAATAATTTGATAAATCAGCCTCAAAGAATGCTGATTCGATATAAATTACAGAATCTACAACAAAATTCTCATAATCAATATATATAGCAACTCCGCCATCAAATGAACTGTCAACAAATGAAAGTAATGCTTTTTCAAGTTCACTGTACCATTTGCCGGTAGTGGCATGATTACGTTCAGCAGACCGAATAGCAACTGTACCACCATCATATAGCGACTTAACATTTATTGCATCGCCAAGTTTTCCTTCGCCCATTTCAAAATAAAGTTCAACATACTTCATTTCTTCACCGGAGCCAACCATTGGAGAATAATGTGCGCCTGCATCGATCAATGAACGATCCTGTTTTATTTCGCACTGGATAAGCTGATTCTGCATTCCGGTGTAAACCATCTGAGCTTTATTGTTGTTGGTTTCCATTCGTGCATTCATTTGAAACCCGGTAATAAGCATTGAAGAAATGCCAGCAAGAGCAGCGATAATTGCCATTACGACAACCAATTCCATTAAGGTAAAGCCCTTCAGCTTTGAGCCAATTTTTTTTGAATTCATTGGACTCTCCTCCTATAAGTATCAGCCAAATATATTGGTTGTTCCTTACTGTATTCATTATATATTCATTTTAGTCATTTGTCAATAGAAAAATGATATTTTCATCACTGATTTTATGAATTTGTACATTTTTGCTTTTTAACATTCTTTTAATCAAACTTTTTCAGCATTTTGACTAATATATGTACGCATTCACAATTATAGTACATTATGCATAATCATTTTTCTATGACAAATGCTTTTTTGTGGGAATTATCTACCGTTATTTTTAAAATAACGTTCAAACTCGTTAACGTCAAGTGACTTCTCACGAGCGTGCATTTCGGTAATAACGCCTTCTTTTACAAGACGTGCAAGTTCCTGGTCAAGGCAAACCATTCCCTCTTTTTTACCTGTCTGAATGGCAGTCTGGATAAGGTGTACCTTATTGTCACGAACCATTGCCTTGATAGCGTCGGTTGCGTTGAGTATCTCAAGTGCAGCAACTCGGCCTGTGCCATCTGCCTTTGGGATAAGGGTCTGGGCGATAATGCCTACGAGAACGGTTGCAAGCTGTGTACGGATCTGCGACTGCTGGTGGGCAGGGAAAACGTCGATGATACGGTTGATGGTATCGGCTGCACAGGTCGTATGAAGTGTAGACATTACAAGGTGTCCTGTTTCAGCGGCGGTAATTGCGGCGTTGATAGTTTCAAAGTCACGCATCTCACCTACGAGGATAACGTCAGGGTCTTCACGGAGAGCAGCTCTAAGCGACATGGCGAAGGATTCAACGTCGTCGCCGACCTCTCTCTGGTTTACCATGCAGCGCTTATGCTCGTGAACGTACTCGATAGGGTCCTCAATAGTAATAATATGCGCAGAACGGTTGATGTTTACATAGTCGATCATAGCTGCGAGGGTTGTTGACTTACCGGAACCTGTAGGACCGGTTACAAGTATAAGTCCTCTCGGACGGAGAGCAAACTCGCCCAGGATAGGCGGCAGGTCGAGATCCTCAAGTGTAGGAATATCGTTTCTCAGCAGACGGATAGCAATAGCGGTGTTTCCGCGCTGGTGATAAACGTTAACTCTGTGACGGTAGCCGCGTCTTGTAACGTATGAAAAGTCGGTATCGACCTTATTCTTGATATTTTCAATATTACGGCCGCCTGTCATCTGCTCGCATATCTTCATAATGGCAGCTTCGGTCATTTCCGGGTAGGAGCTTAACTTACGGAGCGAACCGTGAAGTCTTACGACCGGTGAAATTTTTACTGTAAAATGAACGTCGGAGCATCCAAGTACACGCGCCTCGTCAAGAATTTTATCAATACTGATAACAATTTTTTCCTGTGGTTTCTTTTCGATATCCATAGCTCACTTTTCCTTTCAAGAATATATTTAAAGATTAAACTGCATATGTAACTCTTACAAGTTCATCCATAGTTGTTTTGCCTTCAAGAACCAGTTCGCTTACGTTGTCACGCAGAAGCTTTGTACCCTGTTCTTTTGCAAGCTTTGAAATAGCGTCTACCTTTCCGTCGTTGGCGATAAGGGCGCTCATTTCGGGAGTACAGAGCAGGATCTCGTGAATAGCTGTACGTCCGACATATCCTGTATTGTTACACTTGGGACAGCCGCAGGCGTCATAAACCGTAGTATGCTCGGAAATACCCATCAGTTTGTCCTCTTCATCCGTTGACATACGCGGAGTTCTGCACTCGGGACATATCTTTTTAACAAGTCGCTGAGCAACGATACCGATAAGAGAAGTTGCAACCATGTACGGAGCAACGCCCATATCTATAAGACGTGTAACTGTTGATGCAGCGTCGTTTGTATGAAGTGTTGAAAGAACCAAGTGACCTGTGATAGCGGCTCTGATAGCGATCTCCGCTGTTTCCTGGTCACGCATCTCACCGATCATTACGATATCAGGGTCCTGACGGAGGATAGAACGGAGGGCAGCGGCAAAGGTCATGCCTGCCTTAGCGTTTACCTGACACTGGTTAATGCCTTCGATATTCTTTTCGACAGGGTCCTCAACGGTGATTACGTTAACGTTTGGCTTTGCAATTTCACCGAGAGCAGCGTAAAGAGTAGTTGTTTTACCGGAACCGGTAGGACCTGTTACAAGAACAACTCCCTGAGGAACCTTGAGTATTGAAGCAAATCTCTCATAGTTGTAAGCTGTCATACCAAGGTCAGTGATCTTTCTTACGCCTACATCGCCGGTTGAAAGGATACGGATAACGACCTTCTCGCCGTTTACCGTCGGCAGGTTAGATACACGGACGTCAAGGGTAGTACCGTCAACTACCTGAGTGAAACGGCCGTCCTGAGGGATACGCTTTTCGGCAATGTTCATGCCGCTGATAATTTTAAGACGTGTTACAAGCGAGTTGTGAACCACGTTGGAAATATTCATCAATTCAATAAGGTCGCCGTTAACACGGATACGGATACGGGTAAAGGTCTTGAACGGTTCGATATGAATATCGGTTGCGTCCGCACGGAAAGAGTTTTCAACGATAGTAGTCGCCAGCTTAACGATAGGCGCACTGTCGATTCTCTCTGCCGACTCTTCATCTATACCGAATGCGTCATCATCGCCGAACTGGTTCTCAACGCTGTCGAGAAGCGATGAGGTATTCTGCATTGAATAATTCTTGCCGATAGCTTTGATAATTCCTGCCTTGGTTGAAAGAACAGGCACAACATCCATACCGGTTGTAACCTTGATATCCTCAAAGATATAGAAGTTTACAGGGTCGTGTGTTGCAACGGTAAGTCTTTTGCCCGTAATTTTGATAGCAATGATAGTATGCTTCTTTGCAAGGGCCTCAGGAATTTTCTTGACCGCTTCGGTATTGATAACAGTCTCAGGGTCGTTCAAATCAACAAAAGGAACATTCAGCTTCTTTGCAAGCACCTGACCGAACTGAATATCCGTAACGTATCCCAGCTCTATAACGTAGTCACCGAAATACTTACCGGGAGTGTTTTCCTCCTTCTTTTTATCAAGGACATTCTGAAGCTGTTCTTCGGTAATAATGCCCTCGTTGACCATATACTGACCAATAGGAATATTTTTCATTCTAAAGCCCCATTTCTCCGCAGATTGATTGATTGCAAGGGATTTCTCCGCGGCAAAATCCTTAACGGTACCGTATATAATTACTCCAACTCCGTCTGTTGCTGAGCTGTAATAAAGGTACTTCGTCAATTCTGATATGCAAACATCGTAAAAGATGCAAACACCAATAAAGTATTGAAATTTTTATAAATATATGTTAAGATATAACTATCGGATTTTCAAATTTAATAAAGGAGAGATTTCCATGGATTTTTCAATTTACAGCGATGGCATGGCAGGATATTACATAGGGATCTATATAATGGTATTCCTTTTCGGTATCACGATAGGAAGCTTCCTTAATGTATGTATTTACCGTCTGCCTGTCGGCGAATCGCTTACGAAAAAGAACTCGCACTGTATGACCTGCGGCACGCCTATTAAATGGTATGACCTTGTTCCTGTTTTCAGCTGGCTGATACTAAGGGGAAAATGCCGTGCCTGCGGTTCAAAAATTTCGGGAAGATATATTCTTGTTGAAAGCCTGACAGGAATACTTTTTGTACTGACTTTCATGCAGTTTGACGTAATTACCGACGGACTCATCTATCCGTCGCTTATGTGCCTGTTTATTGCAGGACTTATCGTAATAGGCTTTGAAGATTACGACACTCAGGAAATGACTGTCGGGGTTCTTATGTATCTTGCAATTATCGCAGCAGTTACAAGGATACTTGCAACTGTACTTCCTGCAAAGCTAAGGGGCTGCGATGTAACAATTACCGACGGACTGATCGGGCTTGTCTGTGTAAGCGTACCGTTCCTGCTCTTCGGATTTGTATTGACTCCGCTTATTTACAGCTTTGTTATAAGCGATGACCACAAGTCCGCAAGAAAAATCAAAAAACGTTTAAAGAAAATGAGCGATACCGATAAAGAACGGGAGAAGCTCCAGAAAGCTCTCGATAAGCACCTTGAAGCCATCAAGGAAACAGGACCGGTTTACGGCTTCGGAATGGGAGATGTAATTCTCATGGCTGCCGGAGGGTTAATGCTCGGCTGGAAAGCAACCGTTGTTGCAGCGTTTATAGCGATATTCCTCGGAGCAATTTATGCGCTGATACTTAAAATCAAAGCAAACCATTCTGATGATGATGAAAATGTAAATGCCTTTGCATTCGGACCGTTTCTCACAATAGGACTTGCGCTTGCATCATTCTTCGGTACAGAACTGATGGATATGTACATAAGCTTGATAACAGTTCCTCAGATCCCATCGATTTAATTTAACTTACAAAAACTATATTTCAGGGCGTGTTCTTCAAGGACACGCCCTGAAATTTTACGATCGATTAGATTTTGTCTTTAAGAAAAACTATATAGACCTTGGTATTGGGTGAATTTGCGATATCGGAGTCATATGCTTCATTGTCTTCATACGATTCACTACCGCTGCCTCCGCTTCCGCCGCTGCCTCCGCTTCCGCCGCTGCCTCCGCTTCCGCCAGCATATTCGCCGACAGTATCATCACTCAGGCAGCCGTTAATGTAAATAGCATCGCCGTTGCTGGATTCGCCGTAATCGCCGCCTCCGCTTCCACCGCCGCTGCCTCCGCCGCTTCCGCCGCTACCTCCGCCGCCGGCAGGGTCAGCCTGAACGTCAAACAGTCCGCCGACCTTACTGAGGTTAGGACAAACAATCAGACCTTCGGTTGTAATAAGCTTATCGTTAAATTTCCCCGATTCTTTCCCCGATTCATTGGTTAAGTTTTCATCTTTCTGAAGTTTTCTCATACCATATGAAGCAGTTGAAGCAACAGTAATTCTTATGCCTTCATCGGCGCTCCAATCAGCAAGCTCTGCCGAAATCTCATCAGGGTCTGTCATTTCCGGATTTGTAGCAGCAATTGTCGTTGCATCTTCATAAGGCTTGCTTACTTTAATAGCAAAATCATTTCCGCCGTAGTAAGCGTCACCGAGAGCAAGTCTGCATCCACTTCCCAAGGTTTCGGAGAGCGTTGACGTTCCGACATTATTTCTGCGGAGAAGTCTTCCTGTATGATTACCATTATCAAAATAATAGGCACTGGCAGTATTATCAATAATAATTACCTCAGCATATTTTTTAACAGTATCCTTATCAGCACTTGGATTATCTCGGCAATATGCTTTCGCAAATTCTTCAACAGCGTCGCTTATGCTACTTTTGTTATATATGCCCAAATCGGTAGCATAACGAAGTGATTCGGAAACGTACTGAATTATACCATTCTGAGATGTGCGGCGCGTTTCATAAAGAGTTGCGTCAACATATGTCTCACGAATCGGCTTAAACATCTGAATAATTCCTGCCATAAGAATGACGAGAATAAACATAACAATAATAAGCTCAATCAAGGTAAAGCCTTTTAATTTATTTTTCATGTCAAAGCCTCCTTAATGCGCCGTAAAGAACTTATAACGGAGGTCAATTTCATCTTCTGCTGCGCCGTTATATCCGGAATCATCCGAATCTCTGTTTTGATTATCACGGCTCTTCAGAAGATAAATATCAACCGGATAGCTGTATTTATTACCGTCAGCATCTTCAAACACAATATAAGAATCAGTTACTTTATTGTCGGAATAACTAATATGGGGTGGTGTTGTACTTGAATCAGGGTCTGAACTGTTCTGAAACAAGAATTCCTTTACGCCGTCTTTTTCAATCTGCTTTTCAATAAAAGCTGTCTGATTTGACATACTTGTATTCAGCTCGTGATTCTGCCTGTTTCTTTTGGCAACACCTGCATAGATCTGAGCCATAGTAAGAGAAGCGATACCAAGGATCGCAAGCGAAACTATACATTCAATAAGGGTAAAGCCTTTGAATTTTCTTTTCATTATCCTTACCTCCTTAATTTCTTGTATACTTAACATAACTAAATGTCAGCCAAGGCAATCCCGGAGCAGGAGGTGTACTGCTACCATCTGCTTTTACAAATGCTACGCCGCCTTTATTATCGCCTGCGGAATATTTATCACAAAGCAGCGAACCGATAAAGGAAAATCCAGCCCCCGGTCTGTCATAATGTACACCATTGTAATACAGTCTGCTTCCTGAGCCATTTTGTAATGTATAAGCCGCTGTTGAGTTAATACTTGTACGTGGTCCATAAAAGTTACCAACCCAAAGTGTATTTCCATCGAGGCTTATTACACTTTCTCCCTCAAAATAAAAACTAATAGGGATATCCATTAATGTACCACTATCTCCAACATAAAGATCTACTGAATTATCCAAAATATTATCAGTCACTATTGGAAAATTGCGGAAGCCATATGTTCCTGGTTCCCCATAAACCTTTAGTTTAGCACCGGCCTTAACAACTATAGAACCATTTTCATAAAATCCAGGATTTATAAACAATTCAATTAATCCTCCAGGTTCAACAGTTAATGTATGACCTAAGGCATTACCACAGCTTTCAAGCGCATAAACACCGGGCGAAGAAATAGTGTAACTGCCACTGTTCAAATTAATATTTGTGATGCTTGATGATGCCTTATATTCATGAATTCGTTTAAAATCTACAGGATATTCAAAATCCGAATCCGGCGTTCTCAAGTTAATCAATTCATCTGAAGAAAGGAATGCATTTTCCGATGCCGTTATCGTACCTTCTGATATGTCACCGTAACGATAATATTGAGTATAAAGTGAAAGCACTGTAGGAACCTCCTTTGCAGTTCCTCCCGGCCATGTCACAGTTATTTTTCCGTCTGTATCGGAAGTATCAACAACTTCAGGCATATCAGTTGATGAAGCGCCGCCCAAAGTACTGGAACCGCCAATTACAGTCAAATCATTGCCATCACCGTCAGATCTGGTCTTGTATGTACCGGATACAAACATATCACCTGTTACATTAGCACCGTTATTAGCAGTTGAAAAATCACAATCTCCACCTACATACAAGTTACCGTTTACAGTAAATTGCAGACCGGCCGTGATATTGCCCATAACATATAGGTTGCCATAATGTGTAAAATTATTACCAGTACTTAAATTTCCACCAATAATTAAATTAACTTCATTATCCAATGCACCGGAAGTAACATTATTTGGCGAGTTATAATTACCAGGAACATAAGCATTAGGCCTTTTATTCGTATCAGACAGGTCATATCTACCTTCCATTGGGAAATTGTTTGTTATATCAGTAATGTCTCCAAAATACATCCATTGATCATCTGCAGAAACAACTCTTGAACCGTTACCATCTACTCTGACCGTATTACCAAGAAATATATCTCCCCAATAGTCGCCCTGGTTTCCCAAATAAATCGCTTCTCTTGTTGCAAGACCACCAAGAACGGTTGTGTTTCTTATATCCATTTCAGAGCCTGAACCATCACCAGTAATTGTTATCGCTCTGTCAGATGTAATTCCACTGACCGTATCCGTTTCCATAATAACGGCTGCTGAACCACCAACATCTCCAATGGAAGACGTTGCAGTAACTTTGAACTCTATTGAATCCTTGGTTCTGTCACCATCGGCATTATATGTACGGTCAAGAACCTCAACTCTGATAACGACAGGTTCATCATCATCACAGAATTTACCATATACATTGGTTCCATCGGAAAGCTTAGGTAAAGATACCGTATATTCCAAATATTCTTTATCAACCGGGCCGTAAATGTTCATGTTTTTATTTGGATCATCAGGGTCACTCTGTGCTTTGACAGTGTATAAACTCTGCTGAATCAAATATCCCTGAGCATTTGTTCCATCAGCTGTGTATTGGGAATCATAAAGCATTTTTTGCGTAAAAACATCAAGAGCAGAACGGGCTGTGTAGTAAGCCTGGTTTTCTTCATACTTTGTGTAGATACGCTGTCCCGCCGTTGAAACGACCGTTAACGTTGCCATAAGCATGATGATCAGAACGACCATAACGGTAAGAATCATGATCAATACCGTACCACTAAAAGCATTCCGCCGTTTGCTTTCACTCATTGTCAACCACCCTTTCTAAAGATTTGTCTCTTAAAATATCATTTTAATCGGCTAAAACCGATAAACCATTCGATTTATCGGTCAGCCAAAGCGGCGCTCTTATTCCGCTGTTGTTTCCGCAGCTGCGTCAGCCGCAGGCTCAATTGGTTTTATTTCCGTTGTTTCCTGAAGAACCTTCTCAACGTTAAGCGGGAATATCGAATACAGTGTAAGGTTGCATTCAATTTCTCTTGTCGGTTCAGAACTTTCCTGAGAAATATCACCGGTGCTTATATTATTAAGAATAATTGTCTTTTCATCATCTGCAAACTTATCAATAGCATTATATGCATCTTTAAGTTCAAGGTCGCTGTCAAATTTTACAGTCATTTTGGTAACACCGATTATTGAAGCAGGATATCCTTCTCTTTTAACCCCATTATACTTGTCATAGACCTCCTGAGGGAGCTCATTGTAAAGGTCAGCATTGATCTTGTTTTCATATGCAAGAATATTCTTAGGTTCAACAATATACCTTTCAATAGGCTTAGCTGCCGTATATTCGGTCTCCATTTCAGTAATATCAATATTTAAAGTTGCAAGAGCTTCTCTTATGTATGTCTCATTCACATAAGGGTGTGACTCATCCATAAATATTTTCTGCGTTTCGTCAATTTCTTTTGCAACTTCCTTAAGATTGTCAATAATAGAAGGAAGTGTATCGATTTTTGCGTCTATATCAGCTTTTTCCTGCTGCTTTGCCTCAAGATTATACTTCGCAACATCAGCATCTTCAAATTTGGGCTTGATGAAAAGGAAGAAACCGGCAACAAGAACCAAAATAACCATTACTACGATAAAAATTACTTTATCTCTGTATGAAAGCTTCATATTCATTTAAAATCACCTGCCCTTTCTCAGTTTGTTTCCGCAGCAGCTTCTTCAGTGCCGTTTTCTGCGGCATCCTCTTCAAGCTCAACCTCGCGGATATCAAACGATATTGTAAATTCATAACCTGAAGCTGCCGCATTCTGTTCATCTTTTTTCTTTTCAAAACCGTTATATGTAATATTATCAAAAATATCCTGTTCAAAGAAATTAGCTACAACAGTTGCAGGCTCATCATTTTTCTCAGCGATACATTTTACGGTAGCAGCTCCGTCTCCATACGAAACCTCGATCCATTTAACGCCTGTACCCTTGAAGTTAGCTTCAATATCCTCAAAGAACTGTGTTGTAAGAACAGGCAGCGAATTGTAGTTTGTAGCAGCCACATCCAGAACACTCTTGACGCTGTTGACCTTGTCAAGCTTTGCCTGAGCAGTATCAACGGCAGCTATTTTAGCAGCAACTTCGGGAGAATCAAGATACTCCTGAATCTCGGCAGTTTCTTTTATAAAGCCGTTTTCCTGAATATCGGCAAAGAGCCATACAGCACCTACAACAGCTGCTGAAACAACTACCGCACCGAGAACGCTGAGTGCAAAGGAAGCGCCTGCGCTGGTACGTCCCGAAGCTGCGTCTACCTCAATAAGGTTGATACGCTCGGTATCCTTGTTTGAACGGAACATCGCACCGATAGCATTTGCATATGCCTGGAACTCAAAGTTTTCATAACCGCCGATATTGTTAGGTACACCGAGAAGGCTCGTTGAGATATCCATCTGCTCAAGAGCGTTTGTAAGACGGATATACTCGGAAGTATCACCGTAGAATACAACGTTCTGGATAGGATTGTCGCCGTTTCTCGATTTCTGGAACTGGAACATTCTGAAAATGTTCTCGTTTACAGCCTCGTAAACATAATCCTCAGAGTTTTCATAGTCCTCTGGGTCAATAGAAGCAAATCTGGAGAATGTAAGCTGGTTGTTCTCATAGAGATTAAGGCTTACAAAGTTAGGGTCGATCTGAACAAGAAGCATCGGCATCTTAGCCTTTGACTTGGGATCGTTAAGAATGATTCTCGAAATGCTGTTACAGGAAACAACAACCGAACGCAAAGCAATACCAAGCATGGAGAATACTTTTCTGAAGCAGTCAACTACCTCGAAAGGACAAGCCGTAGCGAGAACCTTAAGAGCCTGAACGCCCTCCTCCTCAACTTCGCCTGCGATGGTGTATGAGATCGAATAGTCCTCAGCAATACCCATTGTATGCTGCATCTGGTTCTGAACCATTGTCAGCAGCTGAGTACCCTTTGCCTTCGGGATATGAAGTTCCTTAAAGATGATCAGATTTGAAGAAATGCTGATAACAGCTTCCTTGTCAGCCATTCTTTTGGATTTGAGTTCATCATTGATGATTGTTGCCATTTTGGGTATATCTTTAATATGACCATTAACAATCAGACCTTCGTTAATATCGATAGTAGAAGCGTCGGCAACCTTGATCTTGCCGTGTGCCTCAGTACCACGAATTATGCGAATGTGTCTGTCAGTAATATCAAATGAAAGCATACTCGTCACCTCACAAAAATTTTATTATTATTGAACAGCGTTCTGTTCCTTTTTGACCTTTTTAAGATTACGCAATGTTTTCCATAGAGTTGTAGATAGCCGGAAGGATACCTGCAATTACAAGACCGATAGCAGCACCCATTACGATGATCATAATCGGTTCGATCATACCAACGATACGCTGGATCGCAGAGTCGGATTCGTCTTCATAGAATGATGCGGATTTTTCAAGGATAGTATCCAGCGCACCGGATTCCTCACCTACATAAATAATAGAACAGAACATTGACTCGAATATACCTGTTCTCTGAAGTGATACCGAAAGCTGTTCGCCCTGCTTAACCTCATCAACAACAGTAACAAACGCCTTTTCAATAAAGCTGTTATTAAGGATAGCAGCCGAACGCTCAAGGCTCTCTACCATCGGGATACCGGATGAATACAGCGAAGAAAGCGTTCTTGCAAACTTACCGGTATAAACCTTTACGACAAGCTTGCCGATCTTAGGCATTTTGCAGACAAGTTTATCCCATTTATAACGCACATCGGGAACTTTAAGGGCATACTTGACAATAAACACAACAGCAAGCACAACGCCGATGTATATGTACCAATATCCGGTAATACTGTCTGAGAAAGCAAACAGCGCACCTGTAAGACCCTTCATATCCTTTTCGGTAAGAAGTCCTTTAAATGTAGGCATGATGAACGTAAACAACGCAATTACGATGGCAACGCAAAGAACAGCAAGAATGATAGGATACATCATGGCGCCCTTGATCTTATTGTTCAGCTTGTTCTGCTTGTCGTAATATTCTTCAAGACGGCGTACGATAACGTCAAGAGAACCTGAAGACTCACCGGCCTGGACCATTGAAACAAAGAAGTTAGGGAACGCACCCTGCTGCATTTTCAGTGCATCCGAGAAAGAAGAACCCTTCTGAACCTCTTCGTAAACCTCTCTGAAAATCTGCTTGGGAGCCTCCTTGACCTGCTCCTTGTACAGAATATCAAGCGCTCTTACCAGCGTCAAGCCGGATGTAAGCATCGCGCTGAGCTGACGGCAGTTATAAGCCAGCTCCGCCATTGTGAACTTATGAAGAGTGTTCGATTTTTTGGAACTTGCCTCCTTGTAGCTTGAGCAGAAGAGACCCTTTTCATGGATTTTTTCCAGAAAATCATTTACATCTTCGGCTGTCATTCTGGCATTTTTAATAGTATTGCCCTGAACGTCCGTAGCCGTATAGATAAAGGTCTTCATAAATGTTTGACACCTCCGATATGGATAAAATTATCTTCAGGCATAATCTGCCCACGATACTTTAAATATTATAACATTTTATTATAAATTTGGCAATATGTTATTTTTAACAAATCCGCAATGAATATTCGCACATTATAACAAAATATTTCTGAAATTCATTTCCTAATTGATAAAAATACCCAAATCAACTATTGATTATAAAGCAAATCAATTAACAAAATTTTAATTAAAGCCCGAGAAGCCTTTCTGCATTTTTGTGTGAAATATTTTCACGCTCTGTCTCGGTAAGCGGAAGCCTTTCTATAAGTGACCGTTCACGGCAGGAAGGATGCCAAGGGCAGTCCGAAGCAAACAATATCTTATCCGTACCGTGATTTCTGAATATCCTCAGTGCTTGTTCATCGGAAATATTGCCCTCTATATAAGCTGTGTCCAAATAAACATTTTTCCCCACAAGATATTTTTCCACATCGTTCCAGCAGAAATTTCCTCCCAGATGCGCAAGAATAAGCGTCATTTCGGGAACTGCTTCAAGCACCCTTGCACTCATTTGGGGAGTGCAGTGAATACAGTCCATTGACATAGCGTCAAGTCCGGCGTGTAAAATAACGGGAAGTCCAAGCTCGGCGCATTTGCGGTAAATCGGGAAAAGTCTTTCCTCGTCGGCATAAAAGCCCTGATAATCCGGATGAAGCTTTACGCCTTTAAGTCCGAGAGATTTTATCCGTTCAAGCTCCTCAAGAGCGTCCTCTGCCTCGGGATGCACCGAACCGAAGCAGCAAAGCCTGTCCGATTGTATCTCCTTTGCCCAGTTGTTGATAACAGTCTGCTGGGAAGGTTTGGTAGCGATAGGCAAGATCACCGCTTTGTCTATTCCCCACTCGTCCAGCTTTTCGGCAAGTTCTCTCACCGTACCCCTTGTAGCCGGAGGAGGAGAATCAAGTCCCGATTCGATAAGCGTGTTTTCCAGCTTTGAGATGGCACGTTCTGCAATGGCGTCTGCAAAGGCGTGGGTGTGAAAATCAATATACATTTTAAAAGTCCTTTCAATGGAAACTATATATAATAATTGTACTATTTTTTGCCTTAAAAGTCAATTTTTACTGCAAAAATATTTACAAACATTTATGATTACTATATAATTATTATTGCAAAGGGGGCGGCAATATGAAAAAGAATTTAATACCCATGCTTATAATGAGCATTATTTCGCTTTTGCTTTCGCTCGGCGCTGTATTTGCCGGCCTCGGGATGTATGAATTCAGCACGGAACTTGATTCAATGTCCTCGGAAACAGAAAACTCCTTTGACGATTTTATAGCTCTTTTTGGCAGTATTTTCATATACATTATTATTGTAATGCTTGCATTTGCATTCGTCATAGCCGCCGTGATGGGCGCATTCGGTCTTGCCTGCGCAATTAACAAAGGTCGGTTTGCCCTGCCCTGCATAGTATTCGGCTCAGCAGGAACGCTGCTGTGCATAATTTTAATTATTGCTGCAATTGCAGGCGGAGATTTCTCCCCGTTTGAGCTTATTCCGGCAATTTATTTCACACTGTACGCAGCAAGTGCAGTTACTGCATTCAGATACAGAAAAAATGTAAAGGAGAACCACAATGAACGATCCACAGAAGAATATCCAATTACTCAGAAATGAAATGAAAAAAGCCGGCATAAGCGTCTATATCGTCCCTACCTCGGACTTTCACGACAGCGAATATGTCAGTCCGTATTTTATGGCAAGAAAGTATCTCAGCGGCTTTACAGGCTCTGCCGGGACTCTTGTTGTGTCCGAAAATGCCGCTGCGCTTTTTACCGACGGACGTTACTTTATCCAAGCGGAAAACCAACTTAAAGGCAGCGGCATAACCCTTATGAAATCGGGAGAACCGAACGTGCCGACGGTTCGGGAGTATGCGGAACAAATCCTTCCCGACGGAGGGAATATCGGCTTTGACGGACGGGTCATAACTGCTGCTTCGGGAAAGCTGTACGAAGAGCTTGCTAAAAAAAAGGACGGAAAAGTTATCTGTGATACAGACCTTGCAGACAAGATATGGGAAAACCGACCCAAGCTTGTCCATACGGAAATTTATCTGCTTGAAGAAAAATACAGCGGAAAAAGCGCCGCCGACAAGCTTGCCGAAGTCAGAAAAAAGCTTGCGAAAGAAAACGCTGATGTGCATATTATTACAGCTCTTGACGATATTTCCTGGCTGTTCAACATTCGTGCAGACGATATTGAGTGCTGTCCTATGGTACTTTCCTATGCGGCAATTACCGAGGATAAAGCCTACCTTTTCCTTGACGAAAACGCCTGCGGAGAAACCGTACGCAGCTATATCGAAAACAGCGGCGCCGAGATACGCCCTTATGACGGCATTTACGAATATGCAGGAAACCTCAGCGGCAAACGTATTCTGCTTAACGAAAAACGGGTAAATTACCGCCTTGTAAAGCTTCTTGACGGCTGTGAGATAATCTCAAAGCCGAATCCCTGTTCCCTGCTCAAAGCTGTGAAAAATCCCGTTGAAATCGAGAATATCCGTTATGCTCACCTGCTGGACGGTATTGCCGTTACAAAATTTATGTATTGGCTGAAAAATACAGTCGGCAAAAAGAGTATTACCGAAAGCGAAGCTGCCGCATACATTGACGGTCTGCGAGCAGAAGTCGGCGGAAACCATTTTATAGGAGTAAGCTTTGATACCATCAGCGCATACGGGGCAAACGCCGCGATGATGCACTATTCCGCCGAAACGGGGAACAATGCCGCTCTAAAGCCGTATGGTATGCTCCTTGTGGACAGCGGCGGACACTACTTTGAGGGCACCACCGACATAACCCGTACCTTTGCGCTGGGCGAGCTAACCGACGAAATGCGCACCCATTTTACCCTTACTCTCCGTGCGATGCTCAATCTTGCGGCGGCAAAGTTTATGCACGGCTGCAAGGGGGAAAACCTTGATATTCTTGCACGGGGCGTAATGTGGGAAAAAGGGCTTGACTACCGCTGCGGAACGGGTCACGGGGTAGGCTATCTTTTAAGCGTACACGAGTCGCCAAACAGCTTCCGCTGGAGGCTTTCCCCAGACCGTGAGCAAAGCGCTGTACTTGAAGAAGGCATGATAACTACCGATGAGCCGGGAGTTTACGTTGAGGGCAGTCACGGGATACGCATTGAAAATGAGCTTCTGTGCAAAAAAGCCGGCTGCGGCGAGTACGGTCAGGTAATGGAATTTGAGACTATAACCTATGCGCCAATAGATCTGGACTGTATTGATGTTTCACAGATGGAACAGATTGACAAAGACAGGCTGAACGCTTATCACAAAATGGTTTACGAAAAGCTTTCTCCGCATTTTGATGGAGACGAACTGGAATTTCTGAAAAAATATACACGGGAAATATAGAGATAATGTGTAAATTATAGTTTAGCGGACTATTTTAATTAGTGAACAGCGAAGCGACTAAAGCTGGTCCAGCGCAAAACGAACGCTTTGCGTTCGTTTTGCTCAGCCTGCAAATTCTTGTTTACCCGATTTATCTAAAAAATAAAAATACCCCTTGACAAACAGAAAAATATGTAGTATAATATGTAAAGTGATTCTGCTTTACAACAGACTGCGAGGTGAACGTGATGAATACCGAAAAAAATCTGCGCGTATCTGTCCTGCTGGACTACTACTCTCCTATGCTGACCGATAAGCAGAGAGACGTTATTGATTTATACTATAACGAGGATTTGTCGCTTTCCGAGATCGCAGAGCATGAGAATATTACCCGTCAGGGCGTGAGAGACAGCATCAAACGCGGTGAACAGACCCTCTTTGAAATGGAGGACAAATTCGCACTTGCAGAGCGTTCCGAAAAGTTTTACGCATTGATGGAGGAAATCTCACGGCTTGCGGTCGAGATAAAAGGCGAATGCGGAAATCCCGGTGCTGTTGCTAAACGTGCAGAATATATTTCAAAGCTTGCAGAGGAAAACAAAGAACTGTTTTAAAATATATTTTTCTGTTGAGAAAGGATGGTTTTTATGGCGTTTGAAGGTCTTTCCGAAAAACTGAACGGCGTGTTCAAGCGTCTTAAAAGCAGAGGAAAGCTCACCGAAGCAGACGTCAAGGAGGCTATGCGCGAGGTGCGTATGGCTCTGCTTGAGGCGGACGTAAGCTACAAGGTCGTTAAGGACTTCGTTGCAAAGGTTTCCGAGCGCGCTGTGGGTGAAGAGGTTCTTACAAGCCTTACTCCCGGTCAGCAGGTCATCAAGATAGTTAACGAAGAGCTTATCGCTCTTATGGGCGACAGCAACGCAAGAATAAATTTCCCGTCAAAGCCGCCGTGTGTTATCATGATGTGCGGTTTGCAGGGTTCCGGTAAGACCACTCATGCGGCAAAGCTTGCAAAGTTCTTTAAGGAACAGGGCAAGCGACCTCTGCTGGTTGCCTGCGACGTTTACCGTCCTGCGGCTATAAATCAGCTTCAGGTAGTTGGCGAAAAGGCAGGAGTCAAGGTTTTTGAAATGGGTCAGATAAATCCTGTTACCATTGCCAAGGAAGCGGTCAAGCACGCAAAGGATTACGGCAATGATGTGGTTATCCTCGATACCGCAGGTCGTCTTCACATTGACGAGCAGCTCATGGACGAACTGAAAACCATTAAGGAAGAAACCTCTCCAAACGAAATTATGCTTGTAGTCGACGCAATGACAGGTCAGGACGCAGTTAACGTTGCAAAGGCGTTTGACGACGCTCTCGGCATCGACAGCGTGCTTATGTCAAAGCTCGATTCAGATACAAGAGGCGGTGCGGCGCTGTCCGTACTTGCCGTAACCGGTAAACCTATCAAGTTTGTGGGTACAGGCGAAAAGCTTGGCGATTTTGAGCAGTTCCACCCTGAAAGAATGGCTTCCCGTATCCTCGGCATGGGCGATATGCTCACTCTTATCGAGAGGGCACAGTCTACGTTCGACGAGGAAAACTCAAAGAAGCTTGCAGGCAGGCTAAAGGAAAACAGCTTCGACCTTACCGACCTTATGGAGCAGATGAAGCAGATACAGAAAATGGGGCCGCTGAAGCAGATAATCGGTATGCTTCCCGGCGTTGGAAACAAGCTTGACAATGTTGATATTGACGACAGCCAGCTCAAACGCATTGAGGCAATGATACTTTCAATGACTCCTGCGGAAAGAGCAAAGCCGTCCATTATCGACCCCAAGAGAAAGCGCAGAATTGCCGCAGGAAGCGGAAATACCGTTGCCGATGTTAACCGTCTGCTTAGACAGTTTGAGGAAATGCAGAAGATGATGAAACAGCTGGGAGTTATGGGCAAGAACGGCAAGGGCAAAAAAAACAAGCTGAGACTTCCTCCCGGAATGATGGGCGGCGGAATGCCTCCCATGATGTAAAAATTTAAAATGGATATTTTCTATTTTATACTTTTTGCAGCAGTCGGATTATTCAACGTCCTTGCGGCGGCGCTTGATTTCAAATGGTATATTGATTATTGGTCGTACCGCAACGGTATGCCGAGACCAAGGCTGAAAAACAGAAATGTTTTAAGATTTCTTATAGGTGCGGCAGGAGTGCTGCTGTTTGCTTTCGGTACTGCGGTGCTGACAGATTTAATTTGATTCATTACGTTGAAAAACGTTTTGATATAAAGTCAATGAAATTTTAATTCGGAGGTGAATATAAATGGCAGTAAAAATCAGACTGAGAAGAATGGGTGCTAAGAAGGCTCCTTTCTACAGAATCGTCGTTGCTGATTCCAGATACCCCAGAGATGGCAGATTTATCGAGGAGATCGGCTACTATGATTCCACAACTGAACCTTCCACTGTAAAGATCGACGCTGAAAAGGCTAAGAAGTGGATGGCTAACGGCGCTCAGCCCACAGAAACAGTTAAGAAGCTGTTTGACCAGAACGGCATTAAGTAAGGTATCGGCATATCCGATATTGAGCCGGCGGGGCGGACGGTCATGCGTTCGTTCCCGTTCAAAACGGCTTGCTTAAAGCCATATATCAGATCCGGGGCAAAGCCGCTTGTTTCGTTACTTCGCAAGGCTTTGCTTTTTTGTATGACGAAAACAAAAGGAGTTATTTTTATGAAGGATTTACTTTTAAGTATCGTGAACGGTCTTGTTGAGGACAAGGACGCGGTAAAAATTGATATAGACGAGCCTGATGCTGAGGGCGTTATCGTGTATCATCTGCACGTTGCTCCCGACGATATGGGCAGAGTTATCGGCAAGCAGGGCAGAATTGCCAAGGCTATCCGTACTGTTATGCGCGCAGGTGCAGGCAGGGCAAATCAGAAGATAATGGTAGAAATTGACTGATCACAGGATAATACATCGTACTGTGCGGCTCCTTTCGGAACGGCACAGTATTTTTTTAGTGAATATTCTGAACGCATTTTTCGGCCTGGCTTTTATGTACAGAATATTCGATAAACCGAAATTTGACGAGGTACTATATGAACGAGAAAATAGAAATTAACGAAGAACGGCTTTCGGCAAAGGAATATATAGAGTTTCTGAAAAGAACAGATTTAGGTTCGCAGTATCCCAAAGAACGTTTTGAGGAAAGAATAGAAAAACTTGTCAAAAATGTTTCTATAAGTCTTGCTGCACGAAATGAAAACGGCATAATTGTCGGTGCTTTGTTCGGATTAACCGATTATGCCTATTGGCTCTATGTCACAGATTTAGGAGTTGACAGGCTGTATGAGGGGCAAGGCATTGGAAGAAGTTTAGTGAAAACTGCACACGAGAAAGCCGGCGGTGAAAAAGATATTGCGGTGTATTTGATAGCAAACGAAAATGCAATTCCGTTCTATGAAAAAATAGGAATGGAAAAAGCAGAAGATGTAATGCAGTATAATCATACTGAGTGGACTGAATTTGTGGTAGAGTAATACAAATTCTCGTTTATCCTATGCTAACGTTACCGAGCTACAAATGAAAAAAATACACAAAACTAAATTACGGAAAGAGTGCAGGCTCAGCCTGCAAATTCTCGTTTATCTTATGCTAACGTTACCGAGCAGCAAAAGTAAATATTTACGCAAAGTTAATTACGGAATGCCTGCGGCGGCTCGCCGCTAAACTATAATTTATAAAGGAGTAATAATGTGAAAAAGTTTCTTGAAATAGGAAAAATCGTTGCCGTTCAGGGACTAAAGGGCGAAGTAAGAGTCGAGCCGTGGTGCGATTCACAGGAGTTCCTCTGCGAGTTTGACACCCTCTATTTCGACAAGGGCGAAACTCCCGTTGAGATAACCCGTTCACGTCCTCACAAAAATATCGTTCTGATGAAAATTGAGGGCGTTGATACCGTCGAACAGGCACAAAATCTCAGAAATAAAATATTATATATGGACCGTGAGGACGTGGAGCTTGAGGACGGCAACTACTTTGTTCAGGACCTTATCGGTCTGGAGGTCATCGACAACGACAGCGGCGAAAGCTACGGCAAGCTCTGCGAGGTAAGCTTTACAGGTGCAAATGATGTGTACCACATAAAAGGCTCTGACGGCAAGATTCGCCTTATCCCTGCTATACCCGATGTTGTTATTGATACAGATATTACTAATGGTATTATGAAAATTCACGTTCTGGAGGGGCTTTTCGATGAGGATTGACATTGCTACCCTCTTCCCCGATATGTGCGAGACCGTCCTGAGCGAAAGTATCGTGGGCAGAGCCCGCAAAGCAGGAAAAATCGAGCTGCACTGCCATCAGATAAGAGATTATTCCACAGACAAGCACCGTCGGGTGGACGATACACCTTACGGCGGCGGAATGGGCATGGTTATGCAGGCGGAGCCTATTTACCGCTGCTTTCTTGCGGTCACAGAAAATTTTACTCAGAAGCCTCACGTTATTTATATGTCCCCAAAGGGAAAGACTTTTACCCAGCAGCGTGCGGTGGAGCTTTCCAAAATGGAGAATATTTTCATTATCTGCGGTCATTACGAAGGCGTTGACCAGCGTGTTATCGACAAGATAGTGGACGAGGAGATCTCTATCGGTGACTACGTTCTCACAGGCGGCGAGCTTCCTGCGCTGGTTATCAGCGACGCTATCGCAAGAATGTGCGACGGTGTGCTGTCCTCTGCCGAATGCTTTGAAGAGGAAAGCCACTTTTCGGGACTGCTGGAATATCCACATTATACCCGTCCCGAAGTGTGGGAGGGCGAAAGCGTTCCGGAAGTGCTTCTGACGGGACATCACAAAAATATTGCAGAATTTCGTCATAACGAGGCTCTTAAAATCACCCGTGAAAGACGTCCGGATTTGTACACCAAATTTACAGAAAATAACAATATGAACTCAAAATGAACTTTAACCCCCTAAAATGTTAAAAAATTTAGGGTAACTTTACTATAAATTTATGTTGAAAATTGTTCATAGGTGATAAATTTCGTTATTATTACCAAATTCGATGTAGGTCTTTACACCTCAATTAATTCAAAAAGCAGAATTTTTGCCTTGCAGGCATTTTCGTAACAAAATTGAATTGACTAACTGAATTTTGCAGGGTATAATAGTAGCATAAAGAGATTACACAGACTTTTCAAGATGCAAAGAAATGAGTTAGGAGAGAGTATTATGTTCGTTAAAGATGTAATGGTTCAGAATCAGGTTGGTCTTCACGCACGTCCTGCTACTTTTTTCATTCAGAAGGCAAATGAGTTCAAGTCTTCCATCTGGATCGAAAAGGAAGAGCGCCGTGTAAATGCTAAGTCCCTTCTCGGCATCCTTTCACTCGGTATTGTCGGCGGCACACAGATCAGAATTATCGCTGACGGCGCTGACGAGGAAGCTGCTGTAACAGGTCTTATCGATCTTGTTGAGAGTGGATTCGCTGAGGAAAACAGATAACGGTTGTTTTATTTTATAAAGAGCGCAGCACGTCATGTTCTGCGCTCTTTTTGTATTTTGAAGCAAAATATTAAGAAAATGCAATTTTTTGCCGCAATAATGCATATTCTCTTGAAAAAATGCCGAAGAAGTGTTATAATGTAATTTGTATTGAATTATCGGAAAAAGTTTTTCGCATTATTCATCGTTTCAGATAAAATATATATGCCTTTACGGCAAAAGGAAGGAATGGTCGCAAAATGGAGTTTATCGAACAGCTGATAAACGGTCTTAATCTGGGCAGTATTTACGCCTTGATGGCGCTTGGCTATACAATGGTTTACGGTATCGCCAAAATGCTCAACTTTGCACACGGTGACGTAATCATGGTCGGTGCATACACGCTTTCTGTGGCGGTCTCAACACTGAAATTCCCCCCTGCCCTTGCAATAATCACAAGCATGATCGTCTGCTCGGTGCTGGGTATCACTATCGAAAAAATCGCCTACAAGCCGCTTCGTAAGGCTTCTCCGCTGACTGTTCTCATCACTGCTATCGGCGTAAGCTATTTTCTCCAGAGCCTTGCGCTGCTTATCTTTGGTTCAAATCAGAGAAAAGTCGAATCGGTCATTAATATTGCTCCCGTCAAGCTTGGCGGTATCGAGCTTACAGGCGAATCGATCGTTACTATCGGCGTAACGGTAGTTATTATGATACTTATGACCCTTTTTATCAAGAAAACCAAAACCGGCAAGGCTATGCTTGCGGTTTCTGAGGACAAGGGCGCTGCGCAGCTTATGGGCGTAAATGTTAACAAAACCATATCAATTACCTTTGCTATCGGCTCTGCGCTGGCTGCTGTTGCGGGAGTTCTGTTCACATCGTCATACGGCTTTGTAGGGCCTTACACAGGCTCGCTTCCGGGCATCAAGGCGTTCGTTGCTGCGGTTCTCGGCGGCATCGGTTCTATCCCCGGCGCTATGCTGGGAGGTATTCTTCTGGGAATTATCGAGAGCCTTTCCAAAGCGTACATATCAACACAGCTTTCCGACGCTATCGTATTTGGCGTACTTATCGTGGTTCTGCTTGTAAAGCCTACGGGACTTCTCGGAAAGAAACGCATGGAAAAGGTATAAGGAGGCGGTTTGTATGAAGAAAAAGGTCACAAAGAATATACTTTCCGCTTGTATCGTTCTTGCGGTTTATCTGGTAATTTTTGCACTGGTACAGTTAGGCGTCCTTTCACGTCACTATCAATCGCTGCTGGTCCCTATCGGTATCAACATAATTCTCGCTGTATCACTTAACCTTACGGTAGGCTTTCTCGGTGAGCTTACTCTCGGACACGCAGGCTTCATGTCTGTGGGCGCATATGCAGGCTGCCTGTTTTCCATCTACTGTGACCTGCCTGTTGCGATAGAATTTCCTCTGTCGCTTATCATCGGCGGACTTACCGCTGCGATTTTCGGCATCATAATCGGTATTCCTGCGCTCCGTTTAAAGGGCGACTACCTTGCTATCGTAACTCTTGCATTCGGTGAGATAATCCGTGCGGTAATCACAAACCTTGATTTTCTCGGCGGTGCAGGCGGTCTTAAAGGTATTGATAAATACAGCAGTACCACCAGCGCTTTCACAACGGTTTTCATCGTACTTGTAATAACTGTTCTTGTTATCAAAAACCTCGTTAATTCCCGTCACGGCAGGGCTATATGCTCAATACGCGATAACGTTATTGCTGCTGAATCCGTAGGCATAAACGTAGTGTTCTACAAGCTTCTTGCATTTGTTACCGCTGCGTTCTTCGCAGGTGCGGCAGGCGTTCTCTACGGTCACAATTTGGGTATTCTCAAGCCCGGCACATTCGATTTCAACAAGTCCATTGAGATACTTGTTATAGTTGTACTCGGCGGCATGGGCAGCATTACAGGCTCGATAATCTCCGCAATCGTAATTACTCTTCTTCCCGAGGTCCTCCGCGGTCTGGACGATTACAGACTGCTTATCTACTCGGTAGTGCTTATCGCTATGATGCTTCTTAACAACAACCCGAAATTTAACGAGTTCAAGGAAAAGATCAAACCTAAGAAAAAAGGCGGCAAAACAGTGAAAGACGATGCCGCACAGTCTGCTGATGGGGAGGTTGAATAATATGGCACTTCTTGAAGTACAAAATCTCGGCATAACCTTCGGCGGACTCCGTGCTGTTGACGATTTTTCGTTCAGCATTGAAAAGGGTCAGCTTTACGGTCTTATCGGACCTAACGGCGCAGGCAAAACTACGGTTTTCAATATGCTTACGGGAGTTTACAAGCCTACCTCCGGCAGCTTCACCCTTGACGGCGAAAATCTTACGGGAAGGGCTCCCATTGAAATCAACCGAAAGGGAATTGCCCGTACTTTCCAGAATATCCGTCTGTTCAAGGAACTGTCGGTAATCGACAATGTTAAGGTAGGTCTGCATAATCAGAAAAAATACACCATTGCAGAGGGTATCCTCCGTCTGCCACGCTTCTTTAAAGAGGAACGTGAGCTTGACGAAAAGGCAATGGAGCTTCTTGAGGTTTTTGACCTTGGCGCTGAAAGAGACACTCTCGCTTCAAACCTGCCATACGGCAAGCAGAGAAAGCTTGAGATCGCCCGTGCGCTTGCAACAAATCCCAAGCTTCTGCTTCTTGACGAGCCTGCCGCAGGCATGAACCCCAATGAAACCGCAGAACTTATGGATACAATTCGCTTTGTTCGGGATAAATTCGATATGACAATACTTCTTATCGAGCATGATATGAAGCTGGTTTCGGGTATCTGCGAGGAGGTTTCCGTGCTTAATTTCGGTCAGGAGCTTGCTCACGGCGTAACAGCTGAGGTCCTCAACGACCCGAAGGTCATTACCGCATATCTGGGAGAATAACGGCAGGTCTCTGCTTTGTGAAAGGAATGATTTGGCCTTATGGCAATGCTCAGTATAGAAAATTTACAGGTTTACTACGGCGTGATAAACGCTATCAAAGGCGTGTCCTTTGAAGTAAACGAGGGCGAGATAATCGCTCTTATCGGCGCTAACGGCGCAGGAAAAACCACTATTCTGCATACTATCACGGGTCTTGTTCCCGCAAAAAGCGGTTCTATTATGTTTGAGGGAACAGACCTTCTGAAAACTCCTGCACATAAAATCGTGTCTATGGGAATGGCTCACGTTCCCGAAGGACGGCGCATTTTTCAGGAGCTTACCGTTCTTGAAAATCTGAAGCTGGGCGCATACACGAGAAAGGACAAGAAGGAGATCGCCGATACCCTTGAAATGGTATATAAGCGCTTTCCGAGACTTGAAGAACGCAAAAGTCAGATCGCAGGTACTCTTTCGGGCGGCGAGCAGCAGATGCTTGCAATGGGCAGAGCGCTGATGTCCCACCCGAAGATCATCCTTATGGATGAGCCGTCGATGGGTCTTTCTCCCCTTTATGTAAGCGAAATTTTTGACATTATCAAAGAGGTAAACAAGGGCGGAACTACTGTCCTGCTGGTTGAGCAAAACGCAAAAAAGGCGCTGTCTATTGCAAATCGCGCTTACGTTCTCGAAACCGGAAACATAGCTCTTTCCGGCGACGCTAAGGAGCTTATGAACAATGACTCGGTCAAGAAGGCTTATCTGGGAGAATAATATTATTACAAATAGGGAGGAATATTATGGATAATTATGTAATAACCATAGCAAGAGGCTTCGGCAGCGGCGGTAAAACCATCGGAAAAATGCTCAGTGAAAGCCTTGGAGTTCCTTACTACGACAAGGATCTGATAAAGCTTGCCTCCGAGGAAAGCGGCATAAACGAGGCTCTTTTCGGGAAATCGGACGAAAAGGTCAAGGGTGGACTTTTCAGCAAGACCAAAATTTACAGCGGAGAGATCGCTGCTCCCGACAGTGCTGATTTTGTTTCGGAGGAAAATCTTTTCAGCTATCAGGCGAAAATTATAAAGGGTCTTGCCGACAAGGGCAGCTGCATTATCGTCGGACGGTGCGCGGATTTTATCCTAAAAGACAGGGAAAATGTTATTAAAACATTTATCTGGGCTGACAAGGAGACTTGCATTAAGAACGCAAAAACCGTCTGCGGACTTGACGAAAAGGAAGCTGAAAAGCAGATCGAGCGCATTGACAAGGAGCGTTCGGCATACTACAAGGCGCATACTGGAAGCAACTGGGATAATGTACGCAATTATGACTTGTGCCTTGACACAAGCCGTTTAAGCTTTGAAAAATGCGTGGAAATTATAAAAACCTACATTGAGATTCTTTAATAAAAACAACCTGAGAAGTTTTGATTTCTTCTCAGGTTATTTTTGATTTTAGAGATAAATTATAGTTTAGCGGACTATTTTTTGTGTTTCACAGCGAAGCGACTCAAAAAAGTTCGCCAGCCTTTCAAGGCTGCGGTTTCCAAAGGCAGAGCCTTTGGTCGCCGCGCGCACGCGGCGAAATCTCTTCTTGCGCCCCGTGGGCGCGCCTTAAAAGCGCTCCGCAAAGGTGAATTTTGAAGCGGTAGCTTCAAAAGAGGA